>JAVBOT010000045.1:0-57366 GCA_031550225.1 Desulfovibrio sp. | reverse complement strand
TATTCATATTTTTTATTACCCGTGTTCATTCTTTTGGTGGTATTCCCCCCCCCCCGGGTTCGGGTGGCCGCCCGCGCCGCTTATCGCGGCGCGAGCGAGCCGAAAAACGTGGTTTTCGGCGAAGCGCTCTTCATACATCGGCCATTGACCGATGTATGAAGAGCGCTAGTCTTCCGAGCCCATTCTTTTACGCAGGTGGCGGGCAAATGAGGCCATGCCGGAGCTTTCTTCCTCACCCGCGCCGCCCGCCTGGGGCGTTTGCGTCTGTGGGGAGATGTCTTGCAGCGCTTCGGCGGAAACTTCCGTATTGGCTGTACGCTTGCGAAATCCGAAACGTTTCTTTTTTACCGGAGGTTGGAGCTCCTCGTCAGTCAGATATACTTCCGTGATCAGCGAAATTTGGGCGTCGGTAACGCCGAGCACCAGCCGTTTGTCCAGGCAACGGACAATAAACAGCCATTTTTTGGGGCCGAGGCTCAGGCGGTTTTCAACGCGCATGGCTGGCGACGGGACTGTGGAAAAAAGGCCGGTCCCGCCTTGTTTTTTTATGAACCACAGTATGGCCCAGAGCAGCGCCAGTCCAAAACAGAGAATGGCCAGGGCCTGGAAATAGCCAGCCCAGGAAAAAGAGAGCCCGGGTATGGCGGGCGCGGCTGAGGCAGCGGCGGCGGACTCCTGCCCCGGTGGGGCCGCCGCAAAAGCGCAAGGAGCGAAAAACAACACGAACGCGGTGCAAGAAGATGCGGCAAGACGGACAGCGGCGGACAGGTTCATGGTGGATTATCCCAGTTGTTTGACGCGTTCCATTGGACTGATGATGTCGGTAAGCCGGATGCCGAACTTTTCGTTGATCACCACAGCTTCGCCCCGGGCCACAATTTTTCCGTTGACGTAAACCTCCAGCGGTTCGCCGGCCAGTTTGTTCAACTCCACTACCGAACCCTGGCCAAGCTGGAGCAATTCGTTGATCAGCAGACGGGTGCGTCCGAGTTCCGCGGAAACGTCCAGGGGAATATCCAGAATAAAATCCAACTCGCGCCTGGAAGAATCAGGGCGCACCGTTTTGGCTTCTTCGGTCAGATCTTTGAAGTTAGCCGTCTTGGCCTGAGCGGCAAAGGCGGCTTGCTCTTTTTCTTTTTTGACGCTTTGCTGTTCATCGGCGGCTAAAGCGGCGGCCCATTCGGCGGCGAGCGCGTCATCATCCATGGCGCTGTTCTCGGTCTTGGCCGCGCCTTCCTCATCCGTTTCCAAGGCCTGCGCCCATTGCGCAGCCAAATCATCCTGATTTATTTCATCTTTGGCAGCCATAGACTATCCTTTTATTGAATAACCATATCCGTGATGAATACCTGATGGATCTTGCCCTGCCCGAGTATGGCGCTAAGGCGTTCTGAAATTTCACTTTTAAGCATCAGCTTGCTTTCCGTGCCCGCAATGTCGGAATAGGTCTTGCTTGAAAGCAGGATGATGATGCTGTCGCGGATACGGGCGTTGTTTTTGGCCATGTCGTCCGCCACCTTGGGGTTTGCCGCTTCCACTTCAATATTAATCCTGATGAACCGCTGTCCGAGAGGGTCGGCAAGGTTGGTGGTAAACGCGGGCAAAGCAATAGTGGTGCTCCCCTGGGCAGAGGCGGCTTCTCCTTTTGCCTTTTCCGCTTTGGCGGGAGCCTCCGCGCTCGGCGCCATAAGTTTATTCTGAAAAAAGAAAAACCAGGCCCCTGCGGCCGCGCCGCCTAACAAAAGGAGAAGAAAAATAAGGATAAACCATTTGCGCTTGCTTTTCTTTTTGGGAGAAGCTTCATCTGCCATGTATCCGCCTCATTTATGATGCCGCACCCGGGCCAGTTAGTAACCGGCGATGCGGGGTGTGGTTTTTACCAGGATTTCCACGCGCCGGTTTTTCTTGCGCCCCTCTTCCGTGACTGTGGAAAAAGCGGGCTTATCCGGCCCGTAACCGCTGACAGAAAAACGAACCGGCGGCACTTTTGCCTGCAGAAAATATTCCAGCACAGAAGCGCTCCGCGTATAGGACAGTTCGTAGGCATCCTGACGCGGAGTCGGGGATAATCCCGCGGGCGCTCCTGCGGAGAGGCGTTCCTCCTCACCGGCATAGCCGCTGATATTAATATCCGCTGCTACCGCAAGCATAACAGGAGTAAGCTCTTCAAGCAACTTTTTCCCCCGTGGGGCAAGCCGGGCGGAATCACGATCGAAAAGCAGGCTGTCTGTCAAAACTATGACGACTCCTTCCGGATGCGCCAGGAGCGTCAGGTTTTTGTCCAGTTCGCTGTATGAGATATCCGGCGGCAGCGTAGTCACTGGAAATAACAAATCTTTAATCCTTTTTTGCTTGTTAAGGATATTGGCCGGATCTTTTAGCATGCGCACAATTAAGGAAACTTTCTCCGGGATGCGCCCGGGCCCGCTTTGCGGAATGGGAGAAGCGCTATGGTTAAGCGCACTGATGCGTGAGATGACAGTGGTATCCATACTTGCCATGCTGAGCAGCAACACGAAAAAAGTGAGCAGAAGCGTCATGAGGTCGGAAAAAGTGACCAGCCATGCCGCACTGCTGCCTTCGGCCTTTTTATTTCGCCGCGCCATTAGGGAAGCCTCTGCGCCGGAGCCGTGTCCGGCAAGGTCAGGTCGAATTTAAAACCTCGATAGTACATTTGCGCGGCGGGGGGATCTTTTTCTCGCAGTTCTTCCACTTTTTGCGCCCATTCCTGGTTGCGTTTATCCAGCACCAGATCCACACGCCGGTTTTTTTGCCGTCCTTCCGGCGTATTGTTTGTATAGCGGGGGTGATACTGCCCGAAAGCTTCCAAAGACAACTTAGCCGGGTTGAGTCCTCGTTCTATAAAATGGCGGTATACCGCAAGCGCCCGGTGAAAGGATAAAGCCCAGGTGCTGTCCGGTTCCTGCTTTGTTTCCACGCGGTATTGTTCAGCGTTTTCTTCATCGCGGCGGGCGGCCGTGTGCCCGGCTACAAGCAAAGGATACTCCATACGTTGCATATAGGGCAAAATGCGGTCTAAAAGCTCTATGCCTTTTTCGCTCAAAATAGTGCTGCCCTGCTTGAAGAGCACCTGATCATTAATGGAAAATATCTGCACATATTTATTTTCTTGAAAGTTGAGATCCTTTTCAACATCGTCAAAAAGCATATCCCGCATGGGGGCCATATCTTTTTCCTGCATAACCCCAGGCTCACGGGCGGTATTTTCCTGTGAGTTTGTCAAAGGATTAAAAACGCGCGCGCCCGAAGCAAAAGCGCGTGACACCGAGCCGAGCACCTCTCGCTTGGCGCGTTCGTCAATAACGGCCATACTCAGGAGAAGCACAAAAAAAGTCAGCAGCAGCGTCATCAGATCGGAAAAGGTGATGAGCCAGGCCGGATCTCCGCCATCGCCCCCTTTTGGTTTTTTGCGGCGCGCCATGGTTACGCCTCGCCTTTTCTATCCCGGGGAGGCTGAAAGCTGCTCAATTTTTCCATAATAATCCGGGGATTTTCCCCGCGCGAAATGCCGAGCACGCCTTCCATCTGCATTTCCATGATCATGATCTCTTCTTTGGAACGGTGTTTTAACTTTCCCACCAGAGGGAGGAATACAAGGTTGGCAAGCACCGCTCCATAAAAAGTGGTAATGAGCGCAACAGCCATGGCCGGGCCGATGGAACTTGGATCATCCATAGTTTTGAGCATTTGCACAAGGCCAATGACCGTGCCTATCATGCCGAGTGCCGGAGCATAGGCAGCCAGCGCCGCCAAAAGCTCGATGCCGGTTTCATGGCGATTTTCCGTATTGCCTATTTCCGTTTCCATAATATTTTTGATGGCGTCGGGCTCAAGCCCGTCCACGGTGAGTTGCAAGCCTTTGCGCAGGTAAGCGTTGTCAACGCTTTTGACAATGGTCTCAAGGGCAAGGATGCCTTCACGCCGTGCCCGGTTAGCAAAATCCATGAATTGGTCAATGATGAGGTTAGATGCCGGCGTTTTGCTGATCAGGGTTTTACGGATCACCGCGCCTATCTTGACCACAGTATTAAGAGGGTAGTGGGTAAGTGTCGCACCGATGGTGCCCCCCATCACAATGAGCAAAGAGGGGGCGTCTATAAAAGTGAGAGGATCTCCCCCTACCCAAAGAGCGGCTATAATCAAGCCGAAAGACACAACCATGCCGAGAATTGTTGCGAGATCCATTTCCAGAAGCTCCGGCGCCGATAAAGGCAGGGTATATGGTAAAGGTGATGCTTTTGCCATATGCAATTTATGCGCCAAATAAGATGGGCCTGTCCGGTGGACGGCTTTTATGTAAAAAGAGGGAGTTTTTTTGGCGGGAGTGAAGCGATGTGCCTAGGGAGCGGTCTCTCTTGGGCCGAAAATATCCGTTCCAATACGTATGAGGGTTGCGCCCTCCTCAATGGCGGCTTCAAAATCGTCAGACATGCCCATGGAAAGCTGCGGCAAACGTAGGCCGCAGCGCCGCTCCATGGCGTCGCGCAGCGCGCGCAGCTTGATAAACCAGGGGCGAGAGCCTTTGCCGAGGCTGCTGAGGGGCGGCAGGCACATGAGCCCTTGCAGATGCAACTCCGGCATGCCGGCTATGTTGTTGAGCAACTCTTCCAGATCTTCCGGCGCCACACCGGATTTTTGCGCTTCCTGCCCGATGTTCACTTGAACAAGCACAGCCTGGGTGCTGGCGGACGTCTGGCGGAGTCCCACAGGGCGAAAAGCGGCGCGTTCGTTCCAGGCTTTTTGCAGCGCTTGGGCGAGCTTTAAGGAATCCACGGAGTGCAGGAGTTCAAAATTTCCGGCAATGTCTTTGGCTTTTTTGCTCTGGATATGCCCGACAAAATGCCAGGCCACAGAAGGGGCCGGTTGCCGCGCCGCGAGCAGCGCCGCCACGGCGGGCATTTTTTCCCTGGCTTCTTGCAGATAGCTTTCGCCAAATATCGGGACAGAAGGAAGAGCAAGAGCTTCACTCGCTACGGCAGGACGCGCGCTTGCGGCCCAGTGCTCGGCAAGCTCGGCCACTGCCGTAGCCGGATGCAGTTTGGACACAGCCACCAATTGCACCTGGGAAGGTTCTCTGCCTGAACGAAAAGCCGCGGCCTCCAGGCGTTCACATATGCTGTCAAAGCGAATGGTCAGGGCACTCATGCGCGATATCCTTTATCAGCGCAGGCCAAGGCCCAGGGAGTGCAGGAAAGAGGCGTCCTCCACCCAGTTTTCCTTAACCTTGACCCAGAGTTCGAGGTGAACTTTTCTGTCCAAAAGCTCCATAATTTCTTTGCGCGCCGTTTGGCCCACTTGTTTGATGTTCTGCCCCGCATGGCCGATGACCATGGATTTGTGGCTGGCGCGTCCCACGTAAATAACGGCGTGTATGGTCACGAGCTTGGAGTCCGGCTCTTCACGCCAATCTTCAATATCCACGGCTGTGGAGTACGGCAGCTCCTGGCGCAGGCCGAGAAAGAGCTTTTCCCGGATGATTTCCGCCGCCATAAAGCGCATGGGCAAAGTGGAGAGCTGGTCTGGAGGAAATTGGGCCTCTCCTTCGGGCAGGCGCTTTTTAATTGCGGCAAGGAGCGCCGGGATGCCTTCCCCTTTTAAGGCCGAAACAGGAAAAATTTCCGCCTTGGGCCAAATAGCGTTCAAGCTCTCCAGCAGGGGCAGTAGGCGTGACTTGTCGCCCAGAAGGTCCACCTTGTTGGCAATGACGAAAACCGGGCGGGTTTCCGCGGCCACGGGAGCACGCAAGGGAGTGAGATCTTTTTCCATGTATTCCGGCTTGCGGGCGTACATGTCCGCATCCAGAATGATGCCCAGCATATCGGCGTCATCCATGGCTTGCCAGGCGGTCTGCACGAGCACGCGGTTCATTTTGCCGCGCATTTGGTGGATGCCCGGAGTGTCCATGAAAATAATTTGGGCGTCTTTTTCGGATAAAATGCCGGTAATCTGGTTGCGGGTCGTTTGAGGACGCGGGGATACAATGGCCACTTTTTGCCCGAGGCAGGTATTGAGCAGTGTGGATTTGCCGGCATTGGGAGGCCCCATGAGGGCGACCCAGCCGCAACGGAAGGGAGTTGTCGTCATTCGTTTTCTCGTAGAGGTGGCGTTGCCGGCCGTTAAGCGAGCATCGCAAAAACAGCCAAGGCGCGCGGCGCGCGCTCCATTCTTACGTGTTTCCGGGAAGCGGGGCAAGGGGCAAAGCAGGGCCGAGATCTATGCCTTTTTGCGTAAAAACGGCCGTGTGGGGGTGCATTTCCACACCGGCTTCCAGACTCTTATAAAAAAGCTCCGCATAGGATGCGTCAATATAATCCGCGGGGCCAAAGCAACGCGCATCGGTCCTTTGCACGCAGAAAAAAAAGACCGCGCGCTCGCCCGCTTTGGCAATGGCCGTCATTTCCCGCAGATGTTTTTGCCCGCGAAGCGTCACGGCATCGGGAAAGGCGGCCACGCCATCTTCCACTAGGGTGACGTTTTTGCACTCCACCCATAATGGAGGCAGGCCCGGACCTGTGAGCAAAGCGTCCAGACGGCTTTGGCCGCGCGCGGCCTCCGCTCGGAACTGTGTATACCCCCGGGCCCAGGGCAGCTTCCCCGCTGTAAAGGCCGCGCGCAGCAAGCGGTTGGGAGTCAGGGTATTGACCCCTGCCCACAAACCCTGCCCGGGCTCAAAAAGGGGGTCGTGCCGGGAGGGAACAGCGCTGTGGAAAGAAGGCAGCCGGATGAGTTCCAGCGTATAGGGGAGTTTGCGCTCCGGATTCAGTGCGCGGCTCAGCAGCAGGAGGCTGCCCGGGCGCGTCAGGCCAAGCATGCTTCCGGAATTATTGGTATGGGCAAAGAGCGTTTTATCCGGCGCGGCAAACGGGGCATCCTGAAAATATCCTTGCGGAGAAAGGCTCTCTCCGAAAGGATAAAACTCGACAATAAAGCGTTTGATCCGGCGTTTCAGAAGACCAAGAACGCAATGGGGAGAAAAGGGAAGCAGAGGCTGCGCCATAACGGTTCATAAGGTATGCCCCGCCGCTTCGCGGGCGGGGCGGTGGTCCGGCAACACAGCGCGGTGTTATTCAGGCAGGATGTAATGGGGGACGAAACGCGAAAGATTGCTCGTCACAGGGCTTGCGTCTTCGCGTATGCCAAGGCCGCAGCTTTTATTGCCCACGATCCATACCCCGCAGATGGGTCCTTGCCCATCCACAAAAGGGGGAGGGCAAAGGGCTTGGCCGACGTACCCCTCGGAACCGTAGTCTCCACCTGTGGCAAAAACTTGGCTGTGATTCTTAAAGACATGGATGTTAGCCCCCTCGCGCGACAGCAGGGGTTTGAGCACATAATCGCGCACCGGCGGGGCTTTGGTCAGGTCATGAAACCAGGCGGGCAAGAGATTGGGGTGCCCTTTGTGGCGCTCCCAGAGCAGGGGCAACATGCCTTTGTTGGAGAGCGCCATTTTCCAGGCCGGCTCCACAAAGGTGGTGTCGCATTTCGGCAGCAGCGGGGCGTATTCGTCCCGCCACAGAAACTCCCATGGGTAGAGCTTAAAAAGCCAGTGGACAGGCGCGCCGTCCGGGTCCACAAAAAGGCCCTGGCTGTCGACGCCGATGTCTTCCATAAAAATTTGCCGCGTGGCAAGGCCCGCCTGCCGCGCACAGTCGCAAAGATATTCGACAGTGGCGCGGTCTTCTTCCGACCCTTTCATACTGGCGAAATGCATAGCCTCCGGAACCCGAAAAGAGGCAAGGGCGGCGACGAGCCGTTCCTGAATACTGTTGAACTGGTCAGAGCCTTCGGGCAAAACCCCCGCCTTGAGGGCATCTTCAAGCCAGAGCCATTGGAAAAAGGCCGCTTCGTACAAGGCTGTGGGCGTATCGGCGTTATACTCGTACAGTTTGGCCGGGCCGTGCCCGTCGTAGGCAAAATCAAAGCGGCCGTAAAGAGAAGGCTCATTACGCCGCCAACTGTCACGCATCATGTCCCAGAAAGCGGGCGGAATGGCCAGCGCCTCGAGCAGTTCCTCGCTGTTAACGATGTCCGCCGCAAGATCAATGCACATGTCCGCCAGTTCTTGAGCGGGATCCTCCAGGCCCTGCTCTATTTCTTTAAGGGAAAAAGCGTAGCAGGCGGATTCATCCCAGTAAATTTCGCCGTTGACATGATGAAAAAAGAAGCCGTGCTGTTCGGCGATCTGCCGCCAGTCGGGGCGAGGCGTAAAGGATACCCTCCTCACGAAGCTCCCCCGCCAAAGGAAGAACCACCGGAAAAACCTCCGCGTGAGCCCGTACCGGTACGGCTCATAGCGGGCTTTGCGTTGTGCTGCATGCTTTGAGTCATGCGCGGCGTGGGATTGGCCACTCTTCCAGCAGCGTCAGTTTGCACCCGTTCGCCGCCGGCGGTGCGGAAACTGCGTGTGCTCTGTTGCTGGTCCTGGTTCGGATCGCGGTACAGACCTTGCGAACCCTGCATCATGCCTCCGCCGCCCAGAAAGCGGCCGGCCATAAAACCCATCATCATGGGCATCCAGTATGAGCCGGAACCCTGCCGCACTGTAGTGCCGTTACCCTGCCGGGCGGCGTTTTCCGTGCCTTGAACCGGTGCGCCTTCACAAGCTCCTACGCCGAACTGGGCTTCGCATTCCTCTTTATTGGCAAAACGCGGACTTTGGGCCAGAGCGCTTTGAGCCAGCTCCCGGCATTCGGCCTCCGTGAACAGGGCGCTCGTGACACATTCGTCAAGCGAGGTGAAGGTATACATTTTTTCATCCGCTTTTTCGCTGCCGCAGCCGCTGCCCAAAACTATGGAGCCCATAAGCACAAGGGATAAGGCTTTTGATCGTTTCATGTAATCTCCCGATAACTTCGTATGAATACAGGCAACACCCCGTGCGGCTCTTGGCGCAAACAAAAAACGGCGCGCCGCGCTGAAAGAGGTTTTTATCCTGTCTTGCAACGGATAAAACAGTTGCTTCTACGCCCGCTAACACGGACGCAGAAACAGAATACGCGGATTGGGGTTTGCTTGCAAGGATCGACCGCAAGCGAAGAAAACGCTTTTGCGCTTGAGCATTGTAACTTTGAAATTATGCCTGCCGGTAAAATGCGCTGCATCCAGGGGCTGCCCCGCTCATTCACATGTCGCGTGAATGAGCGGGAGAGGCGGGTGCAGGGGCATTGCCTTGCCGGGGGAGTTTGAGGGGGCCCGGCCTTCAAAAAAGGTTTCGCAATGCCATGTGCGGGGGTGTTACACGTTCATCCGCAGCAAGATCTGGTTAGCCGCCACAGCCACGCCGTAAGCAAGAGCCAGGTTGAAAAAAAGGCTGAAAAAGAGCCATTTCCACTCGCCGGATTCCTTTTTGATCACCGCGAGGGTGACGAAGCAAGGGGAGTAGAGCAAGGTGAAAAGCAGCAAAGCGACGGCGTTGGCTTTATTCCAATGGTTGTCCGACTGGATGCGCTCGGCCAGGGTGGATTCGTTTTCTTCGTCAATTTCGCCGAGGGAGTAGGCTGTGCCCAGGGTGGAGATGACCACCTCCTTGGCCGCTATGCCGCCGATAAGGGCAATATTGGTGCGCCAGTCAAAGCCTGCCGGTTGGGTGACGCCTTCCAGAGCGACGCCAAGCCGCCCAGCATACGATCGGCGCAATGTTTCACCGGCTTCTTCGTTATCAATTTCGGCAATCTGGGTTTCCAGCTTTTTTTCCGGGAAGTTGTCCAGCTCTTCCTGCTTTGCGTCTATGGCAAATTGAATGGCCCCGGCAGGCGTTTTGGCAATTTGTTCCTTGGCGGCGGCTAATTGTTGCGCAACAGCTTTAGCTCCGGCGCTTTGCGGATCGAGACGTTCGAGAGCTTTAGCGGAGATCTCAGCTTGTTCGCGCAATTGTTCCAGCGCCGTATCTTCCGGCAGTTTTGCCAATTGTTCATTGAGTTCGTCGAGCTCCGTCTGCGCTTTGCTGACAGGAAGATCAGCCAGCGCTTCCGCGATCTGTTGGTGTTTGGCCTGTAGGGCTCCCCGCTCAGGGGCGTTGGGAGCCATAGCCGCCAGTTCTTCTTCAAGGGCGGCGGCTTCATCGGAAAGTTGTTTATAGGGATACGCGGCCAGTTGCTCTTCCAGAGGGGCTTTTCTCTTTGCAAAGCTTTGCGCCGTTTCTTCCGGCAGGGCGGGAAAGGTCATGGCGGCCCAGATCAATACGGAAATGGCCAGAATAATTGTGCCGGCCTTTTTGATATATTGCCAGGTACGCTCCCAGGTGTGGATAAGCACGCCGGAGAGGGTGGGAAGGCGATAGGGCGGCAGCTCCATGACAAAGGGAGTGGATTCTCCCTTGATCACCGTAGAGCGGAGAAGGCGCGCTACAATAAGGGCGGCGGCCCATCCGGCAAGGGTGAGGAGGAACATGACCAGCGCCTGGTGTTCTTTAAAGAAAATGGTCACCAGGAGTAAAAACACCGGCACTTTGGCGCCGCAGGCCATGAAGGGAGCCGTGAGCATGGTGGCAAGGCGTTCACGCGGGCTGCGTAAAGTGCGCGTGGCCATTACCCCGGGTACGGCGCAGCCGCCGGCTATGCCGCCGGAAACGATGAAAGGCATGACTGAGGCCCCGTGGAGGCCGAAGAAACGGAAGATTCTGTCCATCATGTAGGCGACCCGGGCCATATAGCCTGAGTCTTCAAGAAACGCGATAAGCAAGAACATAATCATGATCAAGGGCACAAAACCCAGCACCCCGCCTACGCCGCCGATAATGCCGGAAGTAATGAGCGATTTAAGCATGCCGTCGTTAAGCATGTTTCCCACAGTGGCATCGAGCCACTCAAAGGCGCTCTCCACCCAGCCCAAGGGGTAGTCTCCAAGTTTGATGGTCAGGTAGTAAACCGCATAGAGCACGGTCAAAAGAATCAACGGCCCCAACAGGCGATGGGTGAGGACGGAATCCATTTTATCGGAATACGCGATGCGTTGGTTCAGTTCATCGGCTCCGGTGAGAATGCCCTGCCGCAGGAGTGAAGAAATATAGCCGTAGCGGTAGTCGGCAATGATGGCTTCCGGATAGGAGTTGAAGGTGTTTTTGGTATGGACCGACACCTTTTCGGCCATGGCGATGAGCTTGTCGTTCAACTCGGGATTTGCCGCTTGGCCTTGCCGCATGATCTCCTCATCCCGCTCAAGATATTTTACGCCTATCCACCGGGCCGGGTAGAGTTGCGTTAAAAATTCCGCTTGCGTTATTAGCGGGGCCATATTCTTCAACGCTTCATCCACATCCGGGCCGTAAGAAATTTCAAGGGGCGGACGCTTGCCGCCGCATTCTTCGGCCAGCGTCACAGTTTGTTTCAGCGCTTTTTCGAGCCCCTCGCCGGTTCGGGCCACCGTGGGCACTGCCCGCAGCCCGGTAAGCTCTTCCAGGCGGGTGCAGTTGATGCTGATTCCCTGAGCCTTGGCTTCATCCATCATGTTCAGCGCCAGCACCACAGGCACGCCCATTTCCAGCATCTGCACCGTAAGGTAAAGGTTACGCTCCAGCACCGCGGAGTTAAGCACATTAAGCACGGCGCCGGGTCTTTCTTCCGCAAGCACCCGCCGGGCGACGAGTTCTTCCAGAGAATACGCGGTTAAGGAATAAGCGCCCGGCAAGTCCACCAGGGTAACGCTTTTACCATCAACAATGGTGTTTCCTTCCTTTTTTTCCACAGTAATGCCGGGATAGTTGCCGACGTGCTGGCGCGCGCCTGTGTACCAGTTAAAAGCGGTGGTCTTTCCCGAGTTGGGGTTGCCGGCTATGGCTATAAACTTGTACGCCTCAGACATGCATTCTCCTTTATGCCGGGGATGCCGGAAGGTTACTGTGAATATTCCCGAACCGCACCTCGGGGCGGCGGCACGCGTGAATTCCGGCCGCGACAAAGCGGCTTGAAGCGGCGGGCTGTCGGCAAAATATGCTTTGACAACAGCCCGTTATTTCAGGCGGATGTCGGAAAACTGCTTGCAGGAATGTGGACGGAACGGCGCTTTTTACCTTTTGGGTGGCGGGTCTGTCTTACGCATTCTGCTTTGTAGTGGGGATAACCGTTATGTAATCCGCTTCCCGGTTACGTAGGGTCAAAGTGAAACCCATAAGACGCAACGCAACGGGATCACGCAAAGGAGCACGGCCTATAATCTGAATCTCCACTCCGGGGATGAGCCCCATATCCCGGATGCGGCGGCCCATTTCTCCTTCCGCCTTGATGGTGGCAATGGTGCCTGATTGGCCTTCTTTCATGCTGCGAAGTGATATGGACTCAGACATGGCGCCTCCAAAGCTTTTCGCGTGCGGTTTCGGCCTTGGCAGCGCCCGCGCGCCGTTTCAATTTGAAATTGAAGATTGTTATCATAAAGAGGCAAAAAAAATTACTTCCCACAGGAAGAGCTTGTGCAGCCGCAACCGGAAGAAGAGCCCGGCCCGTGCTTGCTTTGGGAAGAAGCGCAGCCGCGGGCGCTGCCGCAGCCGCAGGACGGGCGGACAAAGAGCCGATATGCAGCGTACCCCCCCGCCGCAACAATAATAGCGCCGACAATAAACGTTTCCATACTCTCACCCCTGTTGCGTTCCGGCGCGGCGTTTTTTTGCCGCCCCGGCCCCTGATGTGATTCGCGGTTTTTCCGCCGGTTTTGTAAAGGCCCCTGGCATATGGGAAGATTTTTTTTTTAATGCTGGCACTTATTTCATAAATTGGAAGTCATTTTGTCATGAATTATGAAATAATTTCTAATTATCAAGCTGCCTCAGCCCGCAGGCGCAAGGGCAACATTCATCCCCTCGCAATGAGCTCTTATGGCAATAAATGCCCTCGGCCACGCTTGCGTCCAGAACGAGAGAGGATTGCCGCACGCGAATACATACGGAACCGCATTCTTCAGCGGGTTTGCACAGCTCAAGCTCGGTCCCGGGTAAAATTCCCAAGGCATACAAGCGCGCCAGGAGCGAGGGGCTGCCGCGAAGATCGTCCACACGCAATTTATGCCCGCAAGGCATTTGCAGCAGACATGCGGAGGCGGGGATGTTCGGTGATTCGGGCATAGCGCGAAGAACCTTCCTCTCCTTCCGGCTGACAGGAAGGGACTTGTATGAAAAAACTGAAATCTTTTTTTTGTAGATATAAAAAAGATGAGAATGAAAGTCAAGTTCTATTTTGAACAAAGGAAGGAGAATTTCGATAGTTAGCTGAAAATATTACTGTTTTTGTCTGATTGAACTGGCGATCGTTTGCGGCGCACGGGTGCGCAACGTTTGAAAAAGTTTGATTTTGGAGAAATTGGATTGTTTAGTGAGGAATTAGTGGCAAATTTTTGTTACGGCTGTTGCAGGCGGGCTTTGCCCACCGCAAGCGGCAAACCCGTGCGGACGGTTTACCAGAGCCCGCGCAGCAGGCGGCGCCTGACCGCGGGCAGATCTGGAGCCATGTGTTCAACACGCACACAAATGCGCGTTCCGCCGCGTGCGTTGAAAAGCCCTTCCACGGTCATGCGGCGGGGTGAGAGCAGGGCAATGAGGTCATCGGCGATTTTGTTGGTCAAGCTCTCCATGAAGGAGCCGTGATTGCGGAACGCCCCCATATACAGCTTAAAGGATTTGGATTCCACGCACACAAGATCCGGCACGTAACACACGCGGATGAGCCCGAAATCCGGCTGCCCGGTCATGGGGCAGAGGCTCGTGAACTCCGGGTACTCAAAAGTGATGACGTAATCGCGCCCGGGATAGCGATTGGGGAAGGCCTCAAGAATGGAAAGCTCCGGTGTATCGTAGCGAAAAGGCGTTTGGCTGCCGAGTTTGGTTAGCCCGGCAGTATGCCCGTGCGGTTGCTTTTCGTTCATATGCATCCTTATTTACAGAAAAGGGTCATGCGCGGAGCATTTCCCGGCGGCGGGCAAGCTGAAAGACAATCAACGCGCCGAGCATTTTGCTTAAGGTCATCATCAGCACGGAAGAAAAGGAGAACAGGCCGACCATGCCGAGAAACACGGCACTGTCCACAGGCGTGCTTATAGCGCTGGATAACAGGATGCGCTGGGAAAAGGGGCGCTGTGTGAAACTGTACACAGCCCAGTCAAGCAACTCGCCGGTGAGAAAAGCGCATACGCTCGCCAGGGCGACAGCGGGTGAGGCCATAAGCCAGCTGATGAGCCCTCCCAGCAGCATGGCCGGGAGCACCAGGTGCCCTATTTCCCGCTGGGCATAGTCGCGAATAACAAAAATAAAGCCCACGATAAGCGCCACAGGAGACCAGAGATCCCCTCCGGGGAGAGGCAGGAGCGGCACAACGGTAAAAGCGTAGTTCACCAAAACCACGGTGAACACGTAAAGCAAAGCATAACGCATGGAAGTTGTCCTTGTATCCGGAAAAGTTGGTACTGGCTCAGTTTGCCGTGCTGTATCGTCAGGCGGCGCTTTTTCTTGGGGGCATGCGCGCCATAAAAGTACTTTCCCTTAAAAAAGCGCGCCGTCCTCGCCTGACGGCAAACTGCGTCCGGTACCAGCATCTTCAAACTGAGCCGGTACCGAAAAGCTGCATGAGCCGCCAGCATAGGCGAATTTTTATCCTCAAGCAAGAGTATGGCCTCAATCCGCCCACACGGTGCGGGCGCGGACCAGTTCTTGCCCGTCTTCTTCCCGGACAAGGCTGTGAAGAAAGCTATGGAGGCCCGGAGCGGCGCCTTCGTTTTCTTCCCGTGTGCGGGAGGCTATGGTTTGGCCGTAGCGGCTTTCGGAACGAAATATGAGATCTATTTGCCGCAAATCTCCGCGCATGCCCGCCGCATAGGCCGCCTCAAGGGAAAAATCCACGTAACGGCCATTATTAACGTGCAGATTTTGATCAATATCGGCAAGGCGCACTGTGAAGCGGGGGCCCGTGGCTGTGCTCAATTCAAGAGCGGGGATGCGGATATCGGCGTTTTTCCGCGCGTGGGGCGGGTTGTCCGGCGGAAGGGCCGCCACATATGCGGGAAACCGTTCAATCCGGCGCGAGGCGCGGTTCATAACCAGCCACTCGGTGACAGCGCTCGCCAGGATCATGCCCGCCTCGTCATACATCAGCACGTCACGGCGAAAGCGCAGGCCTTCAATATGCACGGGCCAGGTGTCGACCCGCAGATGCTCTCCGGGACCGGGGCGGCGGAACAGGCAAAGCCGCATTTTGGCTAAAACCCAGGCCAGGTTTTCTTCCGCCAGGCGTTGCATGCCGACGCCAAGGGCAACGGCATGGTTGCCGGCGGCTTCTTCAATATAATTACAGATGCAGGGCACGCGCACGAGTTGATCCAAGCCCGTTTCGTGGTAGCGGATGGAAAAATGCTCGCTGTGAATATGCATGGCCGCTGTCGCAATGTGCTCAGGTTAAAATGTGTAGCCCAGAGACAAGGAAAAAATATTGGTGGAACTGGCGTCAGCCTTGGAGTTTAGGACATGGGTAGCCGGGTTGGCTTTATAGGAGCGCCCCACAGCGTCAATATAAGCATAGGCCAGATCCAAGGTCCAGGCATCCCATTTAAAGCCCACACCCAGGCTGTAAATATGGCGATCATCCGTGGGGACGAGGTAATCCGCGTAGCCTTCTGTCATGGGAGACTGATCAAACACATACCCGGCGCGAAGGGTGAGCCAGTCAAGCGCATCGTATTCCACGCCGAAGGTCAGACGCCATACGTCCTTCCAGTGCTTGGGGTTGTTGGAGGTGGGCAGATTATGGGGCATATGGATGTTGAGCGAGCGAAAGGTGCTCCAGCGCGTCCAGACGGCTCCGGCTTCAAAAGAAAGCGCCGGAATCGGAGTCCAGGCGATGCCCGCCGCGATGGAGTCGGGTAAAAGCACTGTGGCATGCGCCCCGCCGTCCTGAAATGCGCTGTCATAGCCCCTTTGAACCAGCGGCTCATAAGGGGCGGGCACGCCTGTGGAGCCCATATAGGTAAACTGGGCATCGCCGTGGGCGTGGACGCGCACCTGGCTGCGGTATTGCAGGCCTACCGCCCATTGATCCGTGAACTGATAGTGCGCCGCAAGGTTAAAGCCCACCCCCAGATCTTCGGCATTCTGAATGTTGGAGTCCACTTCAAAGGACGCTCCGGGAATAAGAGCAACGGGGATTTGAGAACGCTTCTTTAAATCCAGGGAAACATACAGCAGTTCAACGCCGGCGGCGAGGGACAGCTTGTCCGTGGCTTTCCAGGCAATATTGGGGTTAAGGGAGGCGGAAATCAGTGATACTTCGTAGATATTAAAGCGCCCCGGCCAGTTGTGCGGATATTCAAAACCCAGCCCGTACCGGGAAAATTCACCGATGCCGAAAAACCAGTTATCGCTGAGCTGTTGCGTGTAGTAAGCATGGGGGATGGCCCAGAGAGAATCGCGCAGGCCGGTGCTCTCATAATCATTGCCGTTTTTCCATTTCATTTTGCCGCTGGGCTCAATCAGGCTGACGCCGCCCATCAGGTGGATGCCGGGCAGCTTCGTCAGCAAGGCGGCGTTATATGCCACGGCCGATGCGTCAGGTTTGCGGGCCATAGCGGCTCCGCCAAGCGCTATGCCGCGCGCGCTGTATTCATAGAGCGCGAAACCTTCTGCAAAAGCGTTCCCCGCCAGCAAAAGCCCCCACAGCAATGCGGCCAGGCGTACGCAGTTCCTCATAATTCCCCTCCATTGGATTTAGATGTTGCAGTGCCTTTCTTTTATGTCTTCCGCACACGGCGGTAGAAGACGGTCGCCGGATTGCGCCCCGTGCTTTGTGCGAACATGCGCAGGAAAAAAGTCTTTTTCAGGCTTTTTATCGTTGAAGCTATATGGAACGTGCTTCATTAACTCCCTTTATAAAGAGAGAGTTATGAAAAAGCGCCGTGCCGAAAAGCGTGGTTCTTGGTTTGTTCCGGCGGCGTATGCCGCTGCGCCAACAGCAGGTAAATCTTCGCCGCCGGTGAGTGCCGGAGTGAAGGGGCCCAAAGATAACCTGATCAGGAAACTCATATTTTCTGTGGGGCACAGGACAGTAGAGTATTTTCCTATTGAAAGCAATGTATATGAGACTGGTAGGATTTTATCCGGGAGAATGAAAAATGCATATTTTCTAATAATTACACTATGATATACGACGCACTTGTGCTCGCCATAGTAGCGCGCACGGCAAGATTTTGGAGAAAGGGGATAGAAAGCATAGCTCTTTTTTTCGTTGTTAGGGCATTGTACCTTTGAAATTATACATGCCGATAAAATGTTCCGACTTTGCGAAGCGGAGCGCAACAAGGCCCGCGAGATCGACGTAGGCGAGCTGTGTTTGCCGTTAGGCGACAATCTTCAAGCGTAAAGCAGCCCCTGGGAGAAAAAGACCGACCCCTTCACCTTTGACGCGGCCAAAGGGCAAAAGCGCGTAGCCTAGAGCAATTTACCATTGAAAATGTATACTTGCTCTGCAAGGATTTGCCCGTAAATCCTTGCCTTGAGATTGCCGTAGGCGGGCTTTGCCCGCCGTTAAACGACAAATCTCAAAGTTAATCTGCTCTAACAGACTCTAAAGGATGTGCAGCGGATCCAGATCCAGGGTAAGCTTAAGTGGGGTCTTTCGGGAGGTCTCAAGGGCGGCCCGATATAAAGCGCGCAATGGGGGCCAGTCTCCGCCCTTGACGAGACAGTGGAAACGGCGTTGCCCTTTGAGCAAGTGCAGTGGAGCGGGAGCCGGGCCGAGCAGGGTCAGGCCCATTTTTGCCGCGTTTTCTTTTAAAAAAACGCCAAGAGCCGCCAGAGCCTGCGCCGCGTTTTCCTCCTGGACGGGGTGGCTGATGCGGATAAGCGCGAGCCGGATAAAGGGGGGGTATTGGTAGCGCTGGCGCAACGCAAGTTCTCGTTCATAAAAACCCTCATAGTCCGCATTGCGCACATATTCCCAGCAGTAATGGGTCGGATTACGCGTTTGTATGAGCACTTCTCCGGCCTTTTCCCCCCGGCCCGACCGTCCGGCGGATTGCAGCAGCAGTTGAAAGGCGCGCTCCGCGGCGCGATAATCCGGCAGATTCAGCCCGAGATCGGCATCGGCCACGATGGCCAGGGTCACGTCCGGAAAATGGTGCCCCTTGGAAAGCATTTGCGTGCCGACAAGGATGGAAGCCTCTTTACGGCCAAAAGCGGCCAGGATTTCTTCCATGCGCCCAGGGCGGCGTGTGTTGTCCCGGTCAAGACGCAGAATGCGCGCTTCGGGCGGAACTTGCGCGGCGAGGCTTTCTTCCAGCTTTTCCGTGCCTTCGCCCATGGGAAGAAAGCGCATGCCCCGGCACAGGGAACACGGAGAAGGATAGGGCTGGCAATGCCCGCAGTAATGGCAGATAAGGCGTTCCCGCCCCTTATGGTAGGAGAGGCTGATGTCGCAATGCGGGCATTTGGCTATGCTGGAGCAAGTTTGGCAGTACATGAGAGGCGCATAGCCACGGCGGTTGAGCAAAATGACAGCCTGTTCGTTTTTGCTCACAACCTCACGCAGGGCCTTTAAGCTTTCCGGAGCGAGGAGGGAGGCGTCGGCCGACGGCTTTGCGTCCATGGGAACCAGCCGCACACGGGGCAGGCCGCCTGATCCCAGACGCTCCGTGAGTCTGTGCAGAGGCAAAAGGCCTTCTTTTGCGGCGTAAAAGCTTTTAACGTCGGGTGTGGCCGAGGCCAGAAGCAAAAGTGCCCGCTGTTGCCGGGCTCTGTACCAGGCCACTTCTTTAGCCTGATAGTGCAGGCCTTCCTCTTGCTTAAAAGAGCTGTCATGTTCCTCGTCAAGCACAATAAGGCCGATGTTTTCCACAGGCAGGAGCAAGGCGGAACGGGTTCCCGTAATCAGAAAAGGAGAGTCCGCCGCGCGGCTGACGCGGCGGAAAGTGGCCTCCCGGAGCACAGGGCTCTGGTAGCCGTGAAAGAGGATCCGCTGACGCTCAGGCAGGCAAGAAAGGGGCAGGCGGGCTGTTTCTTCCTTCAGTTTCAATGCCAGAGCCACTTCCGGCGCAAGCAGCAATACGGATTTGCCCGTGGCAAGCACCTTTTTTGCCAGTTCCAGATAGATGGCTGTTTTCCCGCTCCCTGTCACGCCGAAAAGCAGATGCGTTTCAGCGTGCTGTTTTTGAGTTGCCGCAAGCAGCGCGTCAAAGGCCGCTTGCTGCTGGGCGGTTAGGGAAAAACAGGGCGGGGTTTCCAGGTCGGAGGGGCAAAAGACCTTTGTTTTCTGTGCTCCGGCTTCCGGCGCGTCCTCAGGGCGAATATGCACCAGGCCGCGTCCGGCCAGGAGAGCCAGCGTGGCGGCCGCGTTTTTGCCGAGATCAGCCAGGACCCTGCGCCGGGAAAGGCTGCCGTGTTCAAGAAGATGCTCCAGTAAAGCCGTTTGCGCTTTGGCCGCCGGCCGTACCGGCCAGGGCGGATCCGAGGCCAAAGAGCAAAATTCGGCATCCAGAGGGTCAAGGCCGGGCTGACGCGTTTCGGCCAGGCCTTGAGTCCAAAGTTCTCCCAAGGAGCGCAGTTTTTCAGCGGATAGGGCCGCCATCTCTTTGGGATACAGATCGAGAGGGACGGGGTCTTCGAAAAAACGGATCCGGATCTTGGCGCTGCGCAGCCCCGCCGGCAGCAAGGTTCCAAGAATGCGGCCTGGGCTTTCCGTTTGGCGTTGGCTAAGTTGCGTGATCAGATCAAGGTAGCCGGCGGACAGCAGAGGTTCTTTTTCCAAAGGCCAAAGCAGGGGTTTGAGCGTAAAATTTTGCGCTTCGGCATGTTCGTTTCCGGGGAAAAAACTTTGGATGATCCCGACACGCAGGCTTTTGCCCAGAGGGATGGCCACTCGCTGCCCGATGAACAACGCCCGTGCGGGCAGATGCTCCGGCAGGGAATAGTCCAGGGTGCTGAAAGGAGGGCTTAGCAACAGCACGCGCGCTGTCGCGCCCGGCACGGTTGTATGGGGGCTCATAATAAAGATGGCGGAAGGCGCCGATGCAACCGGCAAGGGCGTTTTCCTTCAAAAAACGGGCCTGCGCCCGGGGATAACCCGCGGCGGGGCAAGCCATCACGCTTGCATCGCTCTTTCACGCCGCGGCTACCTTGTCAATTTTCGGAATTTTACCCTGTGCGGCTGGTCCGCCTCCTTGCCCAGGCGCTTTTTTCGGTCCGCCTCGTATCCCGTGTAGTTGCCGTCAAAAAAGCAAACGCCGGAGTCGCCCTCAAAGGCCAGGATATGGCTGGCAATACGATCCAAAAACCAACGATCATGGCTGATGACCAGCACGGAACCGGCAAAGTTTTCCAGCGCGTCTTCCAGGGCGCGCATAGTGTTGACGTCCAGATCGTTGGTGGGTTCGTCAAGAAGCAGGAGATTGGCGCCGGATTTGAGCATCAGGGCCAGATGCACGCGGTTGCGTTCTCCGCCCGAAAGCGTTTCCACTTTCTTCTGCTGATCCGCTCCTTGCAGATTAAAGCGTGAGCAGTAAGCACGGGCGTTCATTTCTCGGTTGCCGAGTTTTACCGTCTCATAGCCTTCACTAATAATATCGTACACGCTTTTGCCCGGCGTCAGAGCTTCCCGGCTTTGATCCACCCAGGCGATTTTGACGGTATCCCCCACGCGCAGCGTGCCCGCGTCAGGCTGTTCTTTGCCGGCAATCATTTTGAACAGCGTGCTTTTTCCCGCGCCGTTAGGGCCGATTATGCCCACAATAGCTCCAGGCGGGACAAGAAAACTCATATTCTCCACCAGGAGTTTATCCCCCATGGATTTTGCAACCTTGTCAGCCTCGATCACAGTTTTGCCCAACCTCGGCCCGGGGGGGATGTAAATTTCAAGATCTGAAGCGCGGCGTTCGGATTCATGCGAAAGCATGGCTTCATAGGCATTGATGCGGGCTTTGCTTTTGGCATGGCGGCCTTTGGGCGCCATGCGGATCCACTCAAGCTCCCGTTGCAGGGTCTTTTGACGCTCGGCTTCGGCTTTTTCTTCACCGGCAAGGCGTTTTTGTTTCTGCTCCAGCCAGGAGGAATAATTGCCCTTCCAGGGAATCCCCCGGCCGCGATCCAATTCCAGGATCCAGCCGGCAACATTATCCAGAAAGTAACGGTCATGCGTCACGGCGATGACTGTGCCGGGGAAGCTCTGCAGGTAACGCTCAAGCCAGGCTACGGATTCCGCGTCCAAGTGGTTGGTGGGTTCATCCAAAAGCAGGATATCCGGGTTTTGCAGCAATAAACGGCACAAAGCCACGCGGCGCCGTTCTCCGCCAGAGATAACCTCAACCGGAGTTTCTCCGGGAGGGCAGCGCAGAGCGTCCATGGCCATCTCCAGGCGCGAGTCCAGATCCCATATGTTCTTATTGTCCATCTCCTCCTGCACTTCTCCCTGCCGGGCGATGAGCGCGTCCATGGCATCCGGGTCCATAGGTTCGGCGAATTTGGCGTTTATGGCCTCATATTCATTGCGGATGGCCACCAGGTTCGCAAGCCCTTCCTCCACTACTTGGCGCACGCTGCGCTTTTCATCCAAAAGCGGCTCCTGCTCCAGATAGCCTATGGTATAGCCGGGGGCGAGCACGGTTTTGCCGTCAAAATTGCCGTCAACTCCGGCCAAAATTTTCAGAAGTGAGCTTTTTCCCGATCCGTTCAGGCCGAGCACGCCGATTTTCGCGCCATAGAAATAGGAAAGAGAAATGTCTTTTAAGACTTCTTTTTGTCCGTGTTTTTTGGAAACACGGATCATTGAATAGATAACTTTATCCGGTTCGTTACTCATGAGGTTAACCCTATGCACATGGTGAATGAAAAAAGAAAGTATGGCAGATGCGCGCGTGCTTGTCGAGGTGGAGATGCGCGAATGGCGTAAAGCTGCGTCTTTTCCGGACAGAGTGTTTTATTTCGACCGATAAAGAAGGAATATATATTTTTTATGATGCAGGGAATAGTGCAATAAATAATAAGGTTCTAATTGAAAAGGAAAAATGTGGAAGCTATGTATTATGCGTATGAAAAAACTGCTATTTATAGATAAAAAAAATAAAATTTTGCTATTATGAATATAAATAATGGTGTTCTAATTGAAAAGAAAATGTGGCGACGATAGTATTTATATATGCACTAAATTATTCATGTATGTGAATAGCACTGATTTCATAAATCGGCAGCCGGCTGATTTATGAAATCAGTGCTAGAAAACCTGAATGCGTAAAACGTTTTTTCTTAGGAACAAAACCCATACTTAAAGACAATTGTGGGAGATTTTACCAACCATGGCACATTTCATTCAACTGTTTTGAGGGAGAGGGAGGAGAGCAGCATGAGTTTACAGATTAAGTTGATGGTTCCGCTGTTGTTGCTTATCACATTGCTGGTGGGGGCCACGGGGGTGGTCGCTTATCAAAAATCCGCGGAGAATCTTGAAAAAGCCGTGGTTGCCGATATGGAAGGCGAGACCGCAAGCGCTGTCCGCGCTATGGGGCTTTCCATTAAAGGGGTACAGGACGCTTTGGCGCGAGAGGCGCGCGGTAATTTTTTGAAAAGTTTTTTCCAGACCGCTTCTCCCGATGCGGAAAAAGTCCGCGGAGCCACGGAAACTTTGAATATGTCCGTGCGTGCTAACCACCTCATCGAGCGCTTAGTGGTAACCGACCTCAAAGGTGTGGTGATGGCCACTGCTCCCACGGGTCATCCCGGAGAAACTTACCCTGCCCAGCGGGACTATTTTCGCAAGGCCGTGAATGGTGAGACCGTCATTACAGAAGCTTATAAAAGCCCGGAACTCGGGCATGGGGTGATCACCGTTGCCCAGCCGATTATTTTTGATGGGCAGACCAGAGGCGTGATCTTTGCCACTGTTTCTCTGCAAGCATTGTATGAGGATGTTATAAAGCCTATACGGGTGGGGGAAACAGGATATGGTTTCGCGATAACCGCTCCTGGCGTGGCCGTTATGCACAAAGAGCAAAGCATGCTCTTTAACGAAAGAACGAATGTTACCGACGACTACCGCATCATGGTGCGTGAAGGCAATGGCTTCCTTAAAGGCAAAGGTCTCGACGGCAGAGAGAGTGTCGTAACCTATCGTTCAGACCCTGTGACTAAAATGATTCTATGCGTGCGTGCGCTTTCGGATGAAATTCTGAACTCGCTGTCGGGGATTCGCAACATAATATTGGGGTTCGTCGCGGGTTCCATCCTCGTGGGCGGAGTTGCCGTGGTGTTCCTCCTGCGTCCCGTGCTGGTCGCTCTGCAACGAGGCTTGGCTTTTGCTCAGGACATCGCGGCGGGCCGTCTGGACGGGGAGCTTAAGGTAAAGAATAGGGATGAAACAGGTAAGCTGGCGGACGCCCTGCGTGAAATTCCCTTGGTGCTCAAACGTATTGTGAACGCCTATGGAGAACTTGAAACAAAAATAGAGGCGGGCTATTTGCTGAGCCGGGGAGATGCCGCGGCTTTTTCCGGAGAATTCGCCACCCTGGTTAAAGGGACCAACTCCATCATGGATCGCTTCGACATGGTGCTCAACAGCATACCGTCGCCTGTGGTGATTCTTGATAGAGACTTGCATGCTTCTTATCTGAACAGTACGGCTACGAACATTGCCGGGACGGATTATGCCGGTAAAACTTGCGAAGCCTTGTTCGGACGTGAAGATTTTAACTCGGAGCGCTGCGCCTTACGCCGCAGCATCGAAAGCCTCAGGCCCGCCAGTGGGGAAACCCGGGCGCATCCGCGCGGCAAAACTCTGGAGATCAGTTATACCAGCATTCCCATGATGGATAGAGAGGGCAAACTTGCCGCGGTGCTGCAGCTTATCACAGATTTGACCGAGATCAAAAAAACGCAGAACACCATTATTGAAGTGGCGAATCAGGCCTTGGGCATTTCCGACAGAGTGGCCTCAGCATCAGAACACCTTTCCTCCCAGGTGGAACAGGTGACCCGGGGCGCGGACGTTCAGCGGGATCGCGTTGCCGGCACCGCCACCTCCATGGAAGAAATGAACGCCACCGTGCTTGAAGTGGCTAAAAACGCCGGCGAAGCGAGCGAACAGGCTGAAGGCACGCGCGAAAAAGCCCAGCACGGCGTGGAACTGGTGGATAAGGTCATTAACAGTATTAAGGAAGTTAACCAGGTGGCGCAGGAACTGCACACCAACATGAAGAGCCTTGGCGACCAGGCGGAATCCATAGGCGGCGTAATGAACGTTATTTCAGACATCGCGGACCAGACCAACCTGCTGGCTTTGAATGCCGCCATTGAGGCGGCTCGGGCCGGAGAGGCCGGGCGCGGATTTGCCGTGGTAGCTGACGAAGTGCGCAAATTGGCGGAAAAAACCATGAGCGCGACTTCCGAGGTGGGCGGCAGCATTAAGGGCATTCAGAGCGCCACCGCATTGAATATCGCGCGGGTGAGCGAAGCGGCGAAAGGCGTGAGCCACGCCACGGACTTGGCGGCCACTTCCGGAGAGGCGCTGCATGAAATTCTGAGCTTGGCCGGTAGAAACTCCGCGCTTATCGCCGGAATCGCCACCGCTGCCGAACAGCAATCCGCCACTTCGGAAGAAATAGCCAAAGCCATTGAGGAAATTAATCGCATTGCCGATGAAACGGCTGTGGGCATGGCGGAGTCTTCCGCCGCTGTTCAGGAGGTCACCGGCATGTCGCAACAACTCAAAAGCTTGCTGAGCAAACTGCAGGCATAGCGCCGACGGGGCCAGGTTAAGCCGAGGGCGGGCTTGATCATAAAAGAACCCGGCAGCGCACGGCAGAGGCTGTCCGCTTGAAGGATGGCCTTTGCCGGAATCACAATAACAGTAAAATAACAATCCCCCGGCATATCACATCATTGATATGCCGGGGGATTGTTATTTCAGCTTTGCCGCTTTGAGGCTATGGAGGCAAGGGGATGCAATCCCCTTGCGAGGTTTGGGGCAGCGCCCCAACGGCGTTACCTGGCAAATCTTCAGCGCAGTTGGCTGTCTTTGCTCCCTTTTCTGTTGTAGAGAGAAAAACGGGTTTGTTTTTTGTCTTCCTCTTCCTGGCAGCCGAGGCACAAGCGTACACCCGGCAAGGCTTTGCGCCTTGCTTCGGAGATGGCTTCCCCGCAGGCTTCACATTCCGTGAGACTTTCCCCATGCGGCAGGCAGCCGCGCGCTCTTGCTACCTCATCTTCCAAAGAGCCGGCAATTTGATCATTGACGGCGTTATCTGTGGCCCATCCTCCGGCCATTGTACACCTTCCGTCGGTAAAAAATTCGTGGCGTCATGCTTTGCCCAAAGCCCATATAGCGCCATTGGGAGCATTAGGAAAAACTTTGCCGCCATAACTGATGGCGGTTCGTTCCACAGTCATGCACGGCCAGGGGCCGAATTCCGCATCCAGGGCTTTGAGCAGAGCAAGGGCTGTTGGCGTGACGGTTTCCCCCTGTCCGGCAAAATTGCATACCGGGATGCCCGTTAAAAGGCGAAGAACGGCTGGGGCAGGGGAAAGCAACTGCCCGTGCGCGCAATGGATAAGCCCGTCCGCCAGGGGCAGAGGGCCGCAGACAAAGCGGTCCGGATTAAGGTGGATGAAAATACGGCAGACCAGGCAGGTATCCAGAATACTGTCCAGAGCACCCACCTCATGAAAATGCACTTCGCTGGGCGCGACGCCGTGTACCTCGGCTTCGGCCTCTGCCAGTATGGAAAAAGCCCGGAGCGCAAAGCTTTGGGCCGTGACCGGCAGGCCTGACGCCAGAATGAGTTTTTCAATATCAGCCAAACTTCTATGCTCATGCTCCTCAGGGAGGCGGATGGCGCATCCCCAGCCGGAAATTCCGTTAACGCGGCGTTTTTCAATGCTCAAAGCGCCTTCTAAGGCCGGAAGGCCCAGTTCCGCGACAAAGGCCCGGATCTGTTCCTGACTGAGTTTTGCAAGGGCTGCCAGGCCGCTCAGCATCATATCGCCGGAAAGCCCGGCGCCGGCGCGTACCGTGAGGATGCCGCCTTGCGCCATGGAAACGTTCGCCTCACAATGCATTGCCTATCCTTTGTTTTCCAGGAGCGCCAGTACCCGCGCGGCGGCGCAGGCCGCTCCGTAACCGTTATCAATATTTAAGACGCCAATGCCGGGTGCGCAACTCACCAACATGCTGGCAAGGGCGGCTTCCCCTCCCTTAGCCATGCCATAGCCCACAGAGGTGGGGACGCCGAACACAGGTTTGCCCGTAAGGCCGCCCAGAACGGAGATGAGAGCGGCATCCAGCCCCGCTACAACAATAAGAACGTCATAACGGCTGATCTCGTTCAAGTTGGAGGTTATTCTCCATAAACCGGCAACGCCGTTATCTTCATATACGTCATGGCGCAGACCCAGATATTCTAATGTCTTTGCCGCCTCCCAGGTAACGCGGCCGTCAGCCGTGCCGGCGGACACAACCGCCACCCGACCTTGTTTTCGCTCCGGCAAGGGGGCGGCAAAAGCGGTGTGCGACAATTCATGATAGTGATACGCTGCTTGCAAATTTTGCGGCAATGAAAAAAATAAGCCCGGATCAAGGCGGGTAAAGAGGAGCGGGCGCTCTTTGCAAAGGCCCGGCCCACTCAGCAGCGCCAGTAAAGATTCCTTGCTTTTGTGTTCGCAAAAGACCGCTTCCGGCAAGCCGATGCGGGCTTTGCGGGCATGATCGAACAAGATGCCGTGCATATCTCTTTCTGCCATAGCGCTTCCTCAATGAACGACCGGGCTGAGAATTGCAGGAAAAAAGCCGACCCAGGCAGCGCAATGCCGCCAAGGCTCTTTGGATATTGCCTGAAGGCTCTGCCGCAGGCGGTAAAGCCGCCGAACCAAGCTGAAACTGTACCTTTGGCGATAGCGGTTTTGGCAGATTATCCTGACGAACGGATCATATGCATGCTGAGCTCATAAACCGGCCATTGGCCGATTTATGAAGAGCCTTCGCCGGAAAACGTGGTTTTCGGCTCGCTTACGCCGCTGTCGGCGGCAGTCATTCCTTCATGAATTATGAAATGGCTTCTATTCGTTTTAGTGAGAAGCAGCGAGAAAGGCAACAAAAAACGGGGATCCTGAAGGATCCCCGTTGGCAAGTGAAACTGTGAAAACGCGTGTTTTAGAACTTGTACTGGAAGATAAGCTGAGCCTTCCAGGCGTCGGAGTTTTCATCCTTATTGCTTTTGGCGTGCCAGGTGCGGTCATCAGCGCTCAGATGCAGCCAGCCGAGTTCCAGTACCGCGGTCAAATTTTCATACACCTGATAGGTGTGGTCAAAGTTGACTTCGATTACGGAGTCCTTGGTGGTCAGGTACAGGCCGTCAACAGCATACTTGAAAGGAGGAATAGCGCCGCCCGTTTTTCTCACCAGCTTGGCACTGTTGGTGCCTTCGTAGTAAACGACGCGGATGGTGTGCTTCAGATCTTCAATAAAGCTCATGTCGGCGAGCTTGAGGCCAACGCCCCAGGTGCCGGTGGCGGTGCCGGTGACAACGGTATCCGTGTCAATGGCCCACTTGCCGGAGGTACCAAAGGAGGTGGGCTTGAAGCTGCCGGTATCGTTGCCGAGGACAGGCAGGCGGCCAAGTTTGCCGTCGTTGGCGGCGTCTTTGTCGTCGCCGGAAGCGTACCAGCCTAAGAGACCGGGAATACCCCAATCCAACTTGTAATCCAAGGTGGCGGCGGCGTACCAGCCCTTTGTGCCCCAGTCAGGACCGGTGGCGAAATACGGGGCCGGACGCAGTTCGCCGTAAATGCCCTCGACGTTCAGCACCAGGGGATCAAACAAATCCAGCTTGCCGTGCGCGCCAGCCCACCAAACTTTGGTATGGGCATTGTCCGCGCCTGTGCTCGGGCCGACGCCCATGGTGTAGTGGCCTTGCTTGTCGCTGAACAGGTAGTTGAAGATTTGGGAATTGGCGCCCACGAAGCCGTAGATGCCCCAGGGGTTGAATTCCCAGCCCTTGCCCTTAAAGGGAACGACCAGGCCGAAAGCGTCAACTTCGTCGTCATAATGATGGCCGGAACCGTCGTTGGCGTAGGCGTCGAAAGGACGAATCCAGAAGCCGGTCACAGACACCCAATCAGTGATGGGGGAGCTGACCACAACACCGGCCACGTCGGCATCAAACACAGGGCTGCCCATAGGCGTGCTGGGGAGCTTCAGGCCCTGGATACCCATGCGAACGGACACGGGGGTGTTCGGGATCATCCAATCAAGATAGGCGCGTTTGGTTTCCACGTTGACGCCGTCGGCGTCAAGAGCTGCGCCCTGGGCTTGACGTCCCCAATCCAGGTTGCCGATTTCAAACATCAACACGCCCTGAAGATACTCGGACGTGATGAAGTTGATTTGGGTGCGGATACGATGACGGGCGATGAAAGGATCGTTGTCACGATCGCCTCTGCCCGCAACGTTGTCCGAAAACACGATGTTATCAGCCCAGCCAAAGGCAAAGTCCCACTGGCCATGGACTTTGAGATCAATGCCGTCTGCTTTAGCGGCACTGACGCTGCCAAGTGCGAAAACCGCAATTAACAGCAGAGTTGCGATACGTTTCATGCTTTCCTCCTAATTTTGCAGTATGAAACAGTAATGTGAACAAACCCTACCAGGAAGCAAAAAGTTTAGCAAGTTTTTTGTCAAATTTTTTTTACCCGAAAAAATGTAGAAATTTATTTTGAGGGGATAAATTGAAAGCCCTTGCCGGCTGCGCGGACACTGCCCGTTCCTGGAAAGGGGAGATGCATGCCGGCCACAGGGATATTTTCCTTAGCCGCGAGACTGAGAACTTTTATACGCGACCGCGTCGCATTCTCCGGGTTCATGTCGTAGATGGCACATTCTTCGGGCAGGGGGAATTGCAAGGACGCGGCATGCAGCAAATCGCCCAAAATAAGAAAGCTTTTTCCACCGGCCTCCAAGCGGAAAACTACGTGGCCGGGAGTATGTCCCGCGGCGTCAATGGTTGTGATGCCCGGCAGAATAGCGGCACCGGGGGTAAACGGAGGCGCTATATTTTCGCCGTAAACCTCGGTAATGGTTTTTACCAGGGCAGCATTGGCGTTTTCCGGATCTTTCGCCGCCAAGGCAAGCCAGTGCTCAAGCTCAGGCTTGGACACCAGCACGCGCGCTGTGGGGAAAGCGCGTTGTTTTTGCGCAAGCAGTCCTCCCGCATGATCTGTATGCATGTGACTGAGCAAGACAAAATCGATGTTTTCCGGTTTGATGCTAAGAGCGCTTAAGTGCTCCATAAGCTCGCTGTTGCCTGGACGCGCGGCGCCAAAGCCGGTGTCCGCCAGGATAAGCCTGCCCTGTGAGCGGATAAGAAAAGAGGTGAAGGAGGCGGGAGTCTTGCCGCCTGAAAAATATTTTTGCCGCTCTTCCGGGCTTGCCGGACCGCTGAAAAGATCCACATCCATTTCCGCTGGTCTGTCCTGCAGGGCGAAAATTTCTGTGCCGTCTGAGTTCCATATCAGGACCGGAGCGGCGGCTCGGGCATCAGGGGGGCACATGCCGCAAAAAAGAACTGCCAACCCCAAAAGAGGGAACAGCAGAGAGGGAAAAAATGTGCGCGCTTTCTCCTCTGCCGAAAAGGCGGCATGGTTTTCAGCAGCGGACTTTGCGGCGTGCAAACGGCGAAGGTGATAAGAGTAGGGCTTCATTGGGGAAAACCTCCTTGCCTGATCAGGCGGAACAGCAATGCCGGAAGGGGAAATGTGGAGTTTCGCATGAAATTGCCGCCTGCAGACGGGCAAGGCGGGTTTGGTATTTGGAAAATATGGCAATAAGTATAATATCAAATTATCTATTTTTGAATGATAAAATTTCCCGCTTCAAACACCCTAAACCATTTTATATACGAAAGGCAAGCACTAGAAGTCATTGCATAATTCATTAAGATAATGATTTCTAGTTTGTTTGCAAAACAAACACGACAAAATCCGCCAGGATTTTGCGCCGCGATAAGCTACGCCAGTATCTGCGGGCTGCTCCCCTTGACTTCCTTTTATACTTGGCACATGCTGCCGAATCTTTTTTGAAATACGGCGGCACAAGGCGTTTTTTCGCTGAAATTCTTTGTTTGCGCCAAAAAAACCGGGCGCGGCTTTGCTGAAAAGCCCATGCCGCGAAGGTTATCAATTTTCGACGGAGCTGCCATGAGCGACGCACCCCCAATGGATTATAAGAAAACCTTGAATTTGCCGCAGACTTCTTTTCCCATGAAGGCGAACCTTGCCCAGCGTGAGCCTGAGATGGTGAAAAAGTGGGAGGCGTCGCGCGCGTATGCCCATATGGTGAGCGGAGAAGCGGAAAAAGGCCTTTTTGTGCTTCATGACGGCCCGCCCTATGCCAACGGGCATCTCCATCTCGGGCATGCTTTGAATAAGATTTTAAAGGATATTATCGTTAAATCCCGTAATATGCAGGGATATAAAGCGGAATATGTGCCAGGGTGGGACTGCCACGGCCTGCCCATTGAACTGAAGGTAGAGCATGAACTGGGCGAGAAAAAGAAAACCCTGCCTGCCCATGTGGTGCGTAAGGTGTGCCGCGACTATGCCAATAAATGGCTTATGATCCAGCGTGAGGAATTTAAGCGCCTGGGAGTGCTCGGCGTATGGGATAATCCCTATGTTTCCATGGCTCCCGAATACGAAGCGGCCACAGCCCGGGAACTGGGCGCTTTTATGGCCGCGGGTTCGGTTGCGCGTAGCAAAAAACCGATCCACTGGTGCTGTTCCTGCCATACCGCTCTGGCCGAAGCTGAGGTGGAATACCACGATTCCCGCTCCCCCTCCATCTATGTGCGCTTTGCCGTGCAGGATCCTAAGCTGGGGGACTACCTTCCCCGGGCGGTGCCCGGGCGCACCTTTATCGTCATCTGGACCACAACGCCCTGGACTTTGCCGGACAATATGGCCATTGCCCTGCATCCGGACTTTGACTACGCTCTCGTGCAGGTGGGGGATGAATACTTCATTCTTGCCGAAGAGCGGCTGGAAGAGTGCGGCAAGCTTTTCGGCTGGGAGAAATTTGAAACCTTAAGCCTCATCAAGGGAGCGGAGTTAAAAGGTCTTGTCGCCAGGCATCCTTTTTATGATCGCGAATCGCCGGTGGTGCTCGGGCAGCACGTTACGCTGGAGGCGGGCACAGGGGCGGTGCATACCGCTCCGGGGCACGGGCGGGAAGATTATGAAATGGGCGTTATGAACAACTTGGAAATACTTTCGCCTCTGGACGATGACGGGCGCTTTTTGGACAGCGTGCCGTACTTTGCGGGAAAGACCGTGTTTGAGGCCAACCCCCTGGTGATCGAGCGGTTGCGCGAAGGGGGAGCGCTTGTGGCCTCGGGGAAAATTTCCCATTCCTATCCGCACTGCTGGCGTTGTAAAGAACCCGTTATTTTCCGCGCGACTACCCAGTGGTTCATCGGCATGGAAGTCAATGCGTTGCGCGCCCGTTCTCTGCAGGCCATCCGCGAACAGGTGCGCTGGATTCCCTCCTGGGGCGAAGAGCGCATTTATGCCATGATTGAGAGTCGGCCGGACTGGTGCATTTCCCGCCAGCGCACATGGGGGGTGCCTATTGTGGCCTTATTGTGCGAATCCTGCAACGAAGCCTGGTTTGAGGCGGCCTGGAACAAAGAGATGGCCGAGCGTTTTGCAAAACATCCCACAGGCTGCGACTACTGGTTTGAAGCGTCTATGGAGGATCTGGTTCCGCCCGGGTTGTGCTGCCCTTCTTGCGGGGGCGAGCGCTGGAAACGCGAAACTGATATTTTGGACGTATGGTTTGACTCCGGCACCAGCTTTGCCGCTGTGCTGGAGCAGCGCCCCGAGTGCCGCTTCCCGGCGGATTTGTATCTGGAAGGCTCTGATCAGCACAGGGGCTGGTTCCATAGTTCCTTGCTGATTGCCATGGGCACCCGGGGCAGGCCTCCTTATGAGGCTGTCCTGACCCACGGGTATGTGGTGGATGGCGAAGGCAAAAAAATGTCCAAATCCGTAGGTAACGTTATTTCGCCTGACGAGGTGGTGGCAAAATACGGCGCGGAAATTCTTCGTATGTGGGTGGCCTCTGTGGATTACCGTGAAGATGTGCGCATGTCTGATGAAATTTTGAACCGCCAGGTGGATGCCTACCGCCGCATTCGGAACACTTGCCGCTATCTGCTCGGCAATCTTGGGGATTTTACTCCTGCAGACGCCGTTGCCGACTCTGCGCTCGATCCTTTGGACCGCTATGCCTTGGATGTGGTCGGCCGCGTCCGGGACGAGGTGCAGGAAGCCTATGCCACTTATGAGTTCCATAAAGTCTTCCACAGCCTGCATAACCTGTGCGTGACGGACCTGTCCGCTTTTTATCTGGATGTGCTTAAAGACCGCCTCTACGCCTCGGCCCCCAAAAGCGCGGAGCGTCGCTCCGCGCAGACGGCGCTGTGGCGGATCCTTGTTATTTTGCTGGCGGATATGGCCCCCGTGCTTTCCTTCACCGCTGAAGAAGCCCTTGAGCATATGCCGGCGCCTTTGCTGCCGGGTGTGCCCACAATCTTCGCTCTCAGGCCGGGACATCTGCGTCTCCTTGCCTTAAGCGATGAGGAGCGCGATCGCTGGAACCGCTTGCTGGAACTGCGGGCGGAAATTACCCGGGCCATTGAACCGCTGCGTAAAGCCGGCGAGATCGGCCACGGCCTGGATACCGCCGTTTCGCTGTATGCGGGATCGGACCTTGTCCGTGACCTTGAAGCCCTCGGTACGGATCTGCGCGCGCTGTTCATTGTGTCCCAGCTTGAGATACGTCCCCTGGCCGAGGCGCCGGAAGACGCCTTACGCGCTCAGGAAATGGAAGATCTACGCATCACAGTGGCCAAGGCGGCGGGGGAAAAATGCTCCCGGTGCTGGATTTACAGCACTGAACTCGGAAAAGATCCCCTGCATCCCGCTTTATGCCCCAGGTGCGCCGCGGTCGTACGCCAGTTGTAGCCGGAACGGCGCGGCGGGGGCGGGGGGGGCGCGCATGCTCCCGCTCTGCGCCCCAGCCCGCCATACAGGCGCAGGCGGCATTCAGTGCCCTGTTAAGCGCCGGACTGGGCGTGCCTTTAACTTGCCTTGCGGGGGTTGCCGGCGCCCTAAGCGAATTAACATTTCCAATGCTAATTCGCCCTGCAAATCCTTGCCGCGAGATTGTCGCGGGCGGGATTTGCCCGCTGTAAGCGACAAATCGCAAAGTGAATAGCTCTATAAGGCGCTGCCATGCGGTATCGTATTATCATCTGCCTTGCCATCCTCATCGCCTTTGCGGATCAGGTTTCCAAACTCGCTGTGGACGCCTGGCTCCCTCTGCATGGGAGCATAGAAGTCACCTCTTTTTTTAATTTGGTGCATGTACGCAACTACGGAGCGGCGTTCGGCGTTTTTAATGACTCGACAAGCTCCTGGCAGATCTGGCTTTTTTTGGCGAGCGCCTTGCTTGCCTCAGGGATTATCTTTTTTGTGGCCAAAGGGGCGCGCGAAAAAGACAAGCTTCTTTTTTTCGCCCTTGGCTGCATCTTAGGCGGCGCCCTCGGAAATTTGACGGACCGTCTGCGGCTGCGTTTCGTGGTGGACTTTCTGGACTTTCACGCTTTGGGATTCCACTGGCCCGCCTTTAACGTGGCCGATATCGCTATCTGCATCGGCGTGGGACTTGCGGCCCTGATTATTATGCGCTCCTCCCTCGAGTGACGGCAAGACAAACCATGGCGCGGATTTTGCGCCATGCCGCAACGCACACGGGAAAGCGAACAACCGGCCACACGGCCTGATGCCGCCCGGCAACGGAGGGGTTATGTGGAATTTGGATCCGCTGCTTCTGATTTTGCTGTTCATCCCGGCTCTGCCCAACCTTTGGGGCATCTGGCATGCCTTTCACCGCCGCTTTCCCACGCAGCAGGAACGGCTTATCTGGCTGGGCCTTTGTGTTTTTGTGCCGGTCTTCGGGGGGCTTGGCTATCTTATTTTCGGCGTGCGGCGCTCAAGACGCCGCGAACCCGGGGAAGAAGAGCGGGAGCTTGACTAGAAGCCGTTCCCTAATGAATTATGCAAGGGCTTCGCTAAGTATGAAAGAGGAGAAAGCCCGGATGGGAAAGGGTTCTCTTGCATTTTTATCGCATCAGATGATACCATTGGCCCTGAATATAAGCAGCTATGCCGCTTTCCGGCGCGTTGAGGCGCATTTTTTTGAAGGAGTCAGCCAAATGAATATACGAGTGGCAGCCAGCGTGTTGTGCCTGTTGTTTCTAACCAGCCTTTCCGGCTGCGCCCCGGGCGCGGGGAGCAGCAACCTCCAGGCGCGGATCGATCGCCAGGATCAGCAAATTCAGCAATTGCTCTCCCAGGCCGGGCAGTCGGAACAAATGAGGCCGGGACAGGCGGAGTTGTGGGCGCAAATGCAGACTATGCGGCAGGAACTGAATATTCTTACCGGAAAGATCGATACTATGCAGGGGTCAGGTCCCGGAGGCGAACTCCCTCGCCTGCAGGAGAAAGTAGCCCGGCTTGAGGGCATCGTGCGTCAGATGGGCTCGCAACTTGCCATTAATACAGACGCCTTAAATGCCCCCGACGCTTCCGTGCCGTCCGGCTCTTCCTCCGCCCCAAGCTATGCCCTTCCGTCCACGGCCACATCCCCCGCCGCTGCTGGAGAAAACGGCATGCCGAGGCCCCTTGCCGTCACTCCGGATGGGGACTTGCGCCAGCCGAGTTCATCATCGAGCACGGCCCCTAAGGACACCGCCACCACGGTTTACGACGAGGGCATCAAAGCATTCGATGAGCAGCGCTATAAGGATGCCGTAGTCACGTTTAAGGACTTTGTGGGCACCTTCCCCAAGCATAGTTTGGCGGGCAACGCTCATTTTTGGGAAGGCGAGTCCTACTTTCAATTGAAAGACTACCCCAGGGCGGCTCTCGCCTATCAGGAAGTGATCAGCAAATATCCCGGCAGCCCCAAAGTGCAGTCGGCAATGCTTAAGCAAGGAATAGCCCTTCACAACGCCAATAAAAAACCCGCCGCGCAGGAACGGCTGCAAGAGCTGATCAAACGGTATCCCAACAGCCCTGAAGCGACAAGAGCCAAGCAGTTTCTTGACAAGAACAAGTAATTTTTTCATTTTACAAACAGAACAATACCGTATTTTTGTGTCCCCTGCCTGGCTTGCTTGTTCCGGTTGCGGCGGCGTCTGTTTTGGGGCGCTTCTTTCAGCCGGAATCCGTGCATGTCCCGGCAACCACTATCGGAGCACCGCAGCGCGCTCCACTATGTGGGCGCTACGCGAAAGCTCGGCAGGCGGCCTTTTTTCGGGGTGAGTATGGAACAGCAAGCCAGGCAATACAGAAAAATTATCCACCTTACCTTCTCGCCGCAAAACTCCCGTTCGCCTGTAATGTGCCATTTGGTGCGCCGTTACGATATTACCTTTAATATCGTTGCCGCGCAGACCACTCCAGGCAAAGAAGGCTACCTCACAGTGGAAATATGGGGTGAGGAGGAAAACTGCAAAGAGGCCATTCAATATCTGCGTGACCAGGGCATTACTGTTGTCGCGGCCAGGCAACATGTAACGCGTCTGGATGAGTGCTGCGTGCACTGCGGCATGTGCCTGGCCTTATGCCCGGTGAACGCTCTTACAGTGGATGTTGCTACCCGGCTTGTGCTGTTTCATGAAGAGGAATGCACCGCCTGCGGCATGTGCACGCGGATATGCCCCGTAAAAGCCATGCAATCAGATGTTGTGGGCAGCGTTAACGGCATAGGAGCAAGCGCATGCCGATGAAGGAAAAAGCGCCCGGACAGAGGATAAAAACTCTGGTGCTGAAACTGGGCACCGCTGTGCTCACCCAAGGCACCCAAGCCCTCAACCGGGCTCATATGCTTGAAATTGTACGCCAATGCTCAAAAGCCCTGGGTATGGGGCACAAAATTATTATCGTTTCTTCCGGCGCCATCGCCGCCGGTAAGGAACACATGAATTATCCGCTTCTGCCGCCGGTCATTGCCTCCAAACAACTCCTGGCGGCTGTGGGGCAGTGCCGTATAATTCAACTCTGGGAACAGCTTTTTGCCATCTACAATCTGAAAATAGGGCAAATGCTGCTCACCCGCGCGGACATTGAAGATAGAGAACGCTTCCTGAACGCCAGAGACATGCTGCGCGCCTTGCTCGAACACGGCATTGTCCCCATTATCAATGAAAACGACGCTGTCGCCACAGCCGAGATCAAAGTGGGCGACAACGACAACCTCTCGGCCCTGGTCGCTATCTTAGCCGAAGCGGACACATTGGTTCTGCTCACGGACCAAAAAGGCCTCTACAGCGCTGATCCGCGTAAATATCCCGACGCCGAATTCATTCCCGTGGTCGAACAAATCGACGATACTGTGCGTGCTCTCGCCGGAACCAGCCTTTCAGGACTCGGCACCGGCGGCATGTGCACAAAGATTCAGGCCGCGGAAGTCGCCACCCGGGCCGGCATAGCCGTGATTATTGCATCGGGAAAAGATTCGAGTTGTATAGGCCAGATTATTGGCGGAGAAAATATCGGCACCCTCTTTTTACCGTGCGAAACCCCCCTTGAAAGCCGCAAGCGCTGGATTTTCGGCGCTCCTCCCGCGGGCGCGCTGATTATTGATCAGGGCGCCGCCAAGGCGCTGGTGGAGGATAAGCGCTCTTTGCTGCCCAAAGGCATCATCTCTGTTGTGGGCATTTTCTCCCGTGGTGAAGTGCTGCGCGTGCTCGATCCGGCGGGAAAAGATCTGGCGCACGGCGTTTGCCGTTACAGCAGCGATGCGTTGTCATTGATCAAAGGCAGACACTCCGGAGAAATAGAGAGCCTTTTGGGCTACGAATACGGAACCGTGGCCATACACCGCGACGATCTGATCATGCTGGGAGGTTCTGATGTCTGAGCATAGCGCCTCTGCACTTGCCAATCCCCTGGAAGAAATGGGCAGAGCGGCAAAAAAGGCCTCCTTGGCTCTGGCCCGGTTAAGCAGCGCGCAGAAAAATGACCTGCTGTTTCGTTTGGCGGCTATGTTGGAAGAGGAAGCCCGCCCTCTTCTCGATGCCAATGCGCGGGATCTCGTCGAGGCAAAGGCCTCGGGCATGTCTGAAAGCCTGATGGATCGCCTGGCGTTGAATCCGGAGCGCCTGACGGATATAGCGCGGGATCTGCGCGCCGTCTGCGCTTTGCCGGATCCGGTTGGAGAGGTATTGGACGGCCGCGACCTGGACAGTGGGCTGTTTCTCATGCGCAAACGCGTTCCCCTGGGAGTGGTCGCAACCATTTATGAAGCTAGGCCCAACGTTACGGTGGACATCACGGGGTTGTGTCTTAAAACCGGCAATGCTGTTATTTTACGCGGCGGTAAAGAAACCGTCCACTCCAACGCCGCCCTGGTCGCCGTGATTCAAAACGGCCTGCAAGCCTTTGGCCTGCCCGCCGCTGCCGTACAGACCATCACCTCGCCGGAGCGGTCTTTGGTGAGAGACTTGCTTCACCTGGACGCCTATGTGGATATGCTGATTCCCCGGGGCGGGCCGGCTCTGCATCGCCTATGCAGGGAAGAATCCCGCATCCCGGTGATTACCGGGGGAGTGGGCGTTTGCCATATACTTGTGGACAGCAGCGCTAATCAGGAAAAATCCCTCACGCTTATTGAAAACGCCAAGATACAGCGGCCGAGCGCCTGCAACGCTGTGGAAACCCTGCTTGTGCTTGCGGATATCGCGCCCGTTTTCTTACCCCGGCTCGCGGATCATATGGCCCCTTACAAGGCCGTCTTGCACGCCAGCGAAACAGCCCTGCCTTTTTTACTCGGCAAAACCAATGTGACGCCGGTTATGCCCGATGATTATGATAAAGAATGGCTCACCAGAGATATGAATGTGCATGTCATTCCGAATCTTGATGCCGGCTTTGCCCATATCCGCGCTCACGGCACAGGGCACTCCGACGCCATCCTCACCGAAAACAGGCAGGCGGCGGAACGTTTTGTGCGCGAAGTGGATTCCGCGGCGGTGTACGTAAACGCCAGTACGCGCTTCACCGATGGCGGCCAGTTCGGGCTGGGGGCGGAAGTGGCCATCAGCACGCAAAAGCTGCATGCACGTGGCCCTATGGGGCTGGAGGCGCTTACAACCTATAAATGGATCGGCGCCGGGGATTACACCGTTCGCGCATAAAAGGCTGTGCGTTCACGCGGATGCCCGGCGGGTTTTTTATCAAGAAAGCCCCGGGACGGCGGCCAGCAAAACTCCCCATTCCCCCGCCACAATGGCAAATCCGAAAAAATCGCCGTTATACCCGCCCTGGCGGTGGGCAACGCGGGCAAGAAAAAGAAGCAGGCCTCCTCCCAGCAGGAGGCAAAGCAGGAAAGCGCCCGGCTCCAAACTCGCCGGTCCCCCCAAAAAAAGCGCCGTGAGGGCAACCGTGACGGAAGAGCGTTTGGGAGCGCCGGCCAGCAGTCCTCCCAAACCCGCCTTGGGGTGCGGCTGCGCCAGACAGGAGAGAAAGATGGGCAGGCACCGCCCGAAAAGAGGCGCATACATGAGAGGGAGCAGCCGCGCGTGCTCCAGACATGCGGCAACGCATGCGCTTTGCCCCGCGATAACGAAAATAAGCCCTACAACGCCGAAAGTTCCCACGCGGCTGTCTTTGAGCACGGCCTGAAATCCCTCTGCGTTCTTACCGCTGCCGAGAGCGTCCAGCACATCGGCCAGGCCGTCCAAATGCAGCGCCCGGGTGAGCCAGGTCAGCCATAAAACAAAAAGCCAGCCTTGCAGTAGCGGTTGTCCCGCAAACAAACCTAGGAAAAAGGGCAGGGTAGCCACAACGCCTAAAAGCGCCCCCACAAAAGGGTAATAGAGGCAGGCGGCGCTCATGTCCTCCCGGGTGGCGCTGCGGGCAGGGGCAAGACGGCTGAGAAAACCCAACGCAAGCCCTAAAAGGCGAACTTGCCGCATAGCGGCCGCGGATATGCGCAAAAATAAAGGCGAAGCTGATGGGGAAAAAGACATACGCTTGCGTTGTGGGGCAAGGCGGTCAGCGGAAAATTCCTTGACCGGCCCGAAGCTCAGCCTTGCCGGGTGGAAATATGAAAGGCCAGAGAGTAGAGATGGTGGGAAAAATCCACATACTCCACAATGACATCGTCAGGCACGGATATACGCGCGGGCGCATAGTTGACGATGCCCTTGATGCCCGCCTCCACAAGGTGATTGGCGGCGCGCTGGGCGCGCTCAGGAGGAGTGGTGATAATCCCGATGCGTACATTGCGATCGATTATGCGTTCACGCAAACGCCGGGTACAGACCACCTCAAGACCTGAGACTTCTTCCCCGATTTTGAAAGGATCGCAGTCAAAAGCCCCCACAATGGTAAAGCCGCGTTTGGCGAACTCCCGGTGGCTTAGTAGAGCCTTGCCTAGGTTGCCTACGCCGATGAGGACGCAGTTCCATTCATGGTCAATGCCGAGGGAATGGGTAATGCAGCGGATGAGCTCTTTGACAGTATATCCCACGCCACGTACGCCAAACTCGCCGAAATATGTAAGATCTTTACGTATTTGCGAAGCGTTCACATTGCAGGCTTCGGCCAGGGGGCCGGAGGAAATAACCTCCACCCCATCCCGCTGCAAATTTTCAAGAACTTGAAGGTAGATGGAAAGGCGCGTGATGGTGGCGCGGGGGATATGCTCGCTTTTGGTGACCATGATGTTGATTTTACTATTCCAAAGGCCTGCAGTTATAAATTTGACGCATCGTTTGAACGCGTTGCAAGTGAAGTGGATGCGGGGTTGTGGAAAGGGAGGCCGCGGCTTTGCGCGACGGCCTCCCGCGCGGGAAAATCTTTCCGGATCTTACTGCAGAGCGGCGGAAAGAGGGTTCACGAACAATACGATCATGTTTACGACCAGGGAGTAAATTGCCAGGGATTCCACAAAGGCAAGACCCAGGATCAACGTGACCATCAGTTTGCCGCCGGCTTCGGGGTTGCGCGCGGTGCCTTCGCAAGCCGCTTTCAAGCCCATGCCCTGACCAATGCCGCAACCGGCGGCCGCAATGGCCATGCCGATGGCGGCGGCCATGTAAGCGGAACCGATGGTGCCCGGATCCATGTAGCGTCCGCCGTCAGCGGCGAGCGCAAAACCGGCCATGGCCAAAAGGGAAAGCAGACTGAGGACGATGGTGAGCAATTTACGCATGAAACAACTCCTTGAGTTATATGTTGTGGTCAAAAAGACCATTCCCCTAAAGTAACCGCCAAAGGTTCGGGCGCGAAAGCGGGACGAATATGCCGCATAACCGCGCCCGACCAGCGTGATGTTTGTATTTTAGTGGGCGTGCTCCATAGCGCCTTGCAGATAGATCATGGTAAGCATATAGAAAATAAAGGCTTGCAGCACCTTTGCCAGCAGGAAGAGGAAATATGTGGGAAAAGTCGCAAATATAGGAGCCATGCTGAAAAAGAGCAGAAGAACGATTTCTTCGCCCCGGATATTGCCGAACAGACGAAGCGTAAGGGATAACGGGCGCGCCGTATGACTTATGAGCTCTATGGGCAGCATGAGCGGCGCGAGCGGCAGCATGGGACCCATGAAGTGCTTAATGTACCCGGGCCCCCAGGCGCGTAAGCCCACAAAGTTATAGTAGCAGAACACAAACAGCGCCATAGCGGCGTTGGTGTTGAGGTTTGCCGTGGGCGCGTCGCAGCCGGGAACAAGACCAAGAATATTTTGGGTCAGGATAAAAAGAAAAATGCCGCACAAGAGCGGGAAAACCCGCCGGCCTTTTTCTCCGATGGTCGCAACGGTGAAATCTTCCAAGCCCCCAACAAGAACCTCAAAAAAATTCTGAAGTCCACGGGGCACCAGCTTCATTCTGCCGCGTAAAAGAAAGCCCGCGGCAAACAGAATAGCCATGGCGCACCAAGTATAGAAGACATGCTTGTAGTCTTCGCCTATGCCCAAAAGCGTGGACAAAAGAACCGGATGATCCAACATGGGTTACGCCTCCTTAACGGTGTTCCCGGAGAGTCTGGAAATGCCCCACACCACAATGCCTGCCACAGTGGAGCCCAGCCCGATTAATAGCGGCGCCAGCGGCGCTTTCAGCCAGACGATGAGGACAAAGAGGATAAGGCTTATGAGCACAAGACGCGCGCTGAATCCGGCTAAAAGCCGGATGGTGAGCGCCGCCGAATACCTCTGCTGTATATTCGCCTGGGCAAATCGCGCTATGTGCCACAAACTGAAAGCCGCTATGGCGGCCCCTACTCCAAAGGCCAGCGGCCATAGAGTGAGCCACACGAAAATACAGCCAAAGACCAAAGCGGTTCCGGCAAGCATAATTTGGGTGCCCAGCAAATGGCGCACCACAGGCGAGGTAAATCCCCGGCTGTAAAGGCGGCGCTCAATGGCTTGACGAAAAAACGCAGGCAAGGCCATGAAAATTCCGAATTTGTTTTATTGGGCAAAAACGTTTTACGCCGGCGCAGCCGCAACATCAACCGTCTTTGCCTGATTTATCCGGGCCTGATGTATTCTGGGAAGAAGGCCGCTGGCGCGCTTCTTCTTCCTCTCTTTTTTGCGTCGCGATCAGGCGCTTGGTGTCCACGTATACGTTCTTAAAGCCCGCACAAATGCCCAAAAGCAAAAATATGCCGGTGAGCCAGGGGGATGTCGCAAGCCACTGATCGAGAAAATACCCGATAAGAGTCCCTACAACTATTCCGCTTACCATGTGCAGGCCGATTGTTCCCGCCTGCGACAAAGAATTCAGGTAGGCCTTATCCGTAATATGAAAAAATTTTCGCCAGAACATACAAGCCACGCGGCGCATGAGCATAGTTGCAACATGCCGGTAACAGCAAGGGGCTCAAGTGCGCATACGCGAATCTGCCGAAAAACTTGACGCTCCCGCGCTCGTGCCTGAATTCACAAGATGTTGAGCATCTATCACGCGAAGGGATAAGACGTCAAGGAGGATCCCGGCCAGAGAGGACTTGGTTTGCCGTGAAATTTCGTCGAGTTTTTCTTTTCTCCCTTCCCTGGGGGCCAACGGCCGCTTTCATCAAAAAAGAAGGTTTTTTTGCCGAGCGCCGCGCTTTTTCCATGGTCGGCAATTTCTGTCAAACCCCCGTCCACCTGACAATTGCCTTGACTTTTTCCGCACTTCAGGCAACATTTCACGAGAAAGGTTGTGGTGAGAGCGAACATGCTCTGTTGAACGAACGCCGACCCTTGTGAGGAGAGCCCCATGTGGAATATTTTTGTTCAACACGTTTCCCTGGCCCCGGATGCTGTGGTCGGCGTGAGTCTCATCGGCATTTATTTTGTATGGATGCTGAATATGGCTATTAAGCGGATCATCCAGGGCGACCACATGCATCATTAAAAAAACGCTCACAATTTTGAGCGGCCCGTCAGGCCGGCCTTTGCCCCGGCGTGCCGCATCAAACGGTGAAGCGGGCCAAAATACGGCTTCCGGCACAAAGACGTCTTTGTGCCGAAAAAATTTTGTTGCGGAAAAAGTCCAGGCGGATTTTCGCTTGACTTTCCCTGTCTCCGGGGCTAAATGCTCCTTTCTTTTTCGGAGGTCTTATGTACGCGATTATTGAGACAGGCGGGAAGCAATTCCGTGTGGAAGAAGGCGCCAAACTGCGCGTCGCCAGTATTGACGCGAAAGTAGGCAGCGAAATTGTCCTTGACAAAGTGCTGATGCTTGGCGGCGGCGAGCTTGCGGTGGGAGCTCCTTATGTGGAGCACGCCAAAGTGCTTGCCGAAGTGCTGGAGCACGGACGCGGTGAGAAGATTAAGGTGTTCAAGAAATGGCGGCGCAACGATTCTCGTTGCCTGCAGGGCCACCGTCAGAATTATACCGCTATTAAAATTACCTCTATTACAGTCTAAGGGCGGCTTAAACGTATAGAGTTTGAGCGGGTCCGGGGGCCGGCGCGGCGGCAATGCCGTTGTAATGGCGCGCCATCGTGTTTTGGGATGAGTAAGCCGCTGACAAAGTCTTTTTTGGAGAGCGGGGTAACTAAAAATTTGCCGGATGGCGTGGCTTTATTTGTGGAATGCAAGCGTGGGCGGGCCACAGCTATACGGTGAAGAACAAAAGAGCAACTACGGTTTTGTTAAGGAGCGTGCGCTATGGCACATAAAAAAGCAGGCGGAAGTTCTCGTAACGGACGCGACAGCGCGGGACAGCGCCGTGGCGTAAAGCGGTTCGGCGGCCAGAACGTGCTTGCCGGGAATATCATTGTGCGCCAATTGGGCACAAAGGTGCATCCTGGCCACGGCGTTGGGCTTGGGCGGGATTTTACCATTTATGCGACCTGCGACGGCGTAGTGAAATTTGAAAAATATGTGCGCAAGAATCGGGTTCTTACACGGGTGCACGTGGTGCCGGCATACACAAGCTAGGGCTCTTTGCATTTTAACGTTGCTTTGAGCGCTGTTGCAGGCGGCATGCGTGAACGGAAAAGCATTCAACACCGTGTTTATTTCGCGTTCCGCACGTGGAATACGAAGTCGGCGCGGTGTGCATCAGGATACAGAGCTAGATTTTGACTAGCGGGCACAAAGAAGAAGAGTAAAGGGCAAAGGCGGTTTCGCGCTTTTGCCTTTTTTTATGGCGTGATTATTTTCTCAAAGGAGAAGTATGCATTCGCGATTCGGCACGTCGGAACGGGTGTCTTAAAGCTCAACCTCTCTATTCTTTAATTCCTAGAGCAGAGTAACTTTGAAACACTGCACTCGTCGTTTACGGCAGATGAAAACCTGCCGACTCCTCGTTAGCGGCCGTATATACGCAGCATGCCCGGCATAAGGCATTTCAACTGAAATTCCTCATTTTGAAATGCCTTATCCGGCGGTTTGTGCGAATATAATGGAAATACCCTGTAAAGTAATAGACTTTCTCTCACTGTGGAGTATGCTAGTACTGAAATAAAGGATAAGACATGCGTTTTGTGGATGAAGCAATCATAACGGTGCGTTCCGGCAAGGGCGGCAGAGGCTGTGTATCTTTTCGACGGGAAAAATTTGTTCCCAGGGGCGGCCCGGACGGAGGCGACGGCGGCGACGGCGGCAACGTTATTCTGCGGGCTTCGTCGCGGCTTCTTTCTTTGTATGACTTTCGTCTCAAGCGTTTGTATGAGGCTGAAGACGGGCAGCAGGGGCAGGGCTCCCAGTGCGACGGACGCAAGGGGGAGGATCTGGTCCTTGATTTGCCCATGGGTACGCAAGTGTTTTTGCTCAAAGAAGGCAAACAGGAAGCGCTTCTCGGAGACCTTGCCCTTGATGGCGACGAATTGCTCATTGCCCGCGGGGGCCGTGGAGGTAAAGGGAATGAACATTTTAAATCTTCCACTATGCGCGCGCCGCGGTTTTGTCAGGCCGGAGAACCGGGAGAGGAACTGAGCCTGGGGCTTGAATTGAAAATTTTAGCCGATTGCGGGTTGCTGGGATTGCCCAATGCGGGAAAATCGACCTTTATTTCCAAGGTGTCCGCGGCCAGGCCCAAAATCGCCAACTATGCGTTCACTACCCTTGAACCTAACCTGGGCGTTATGATTGATGAGGGAGATTACGACCGGCGCATGGTTGTTGCCGACATCCCCGGTTTGGTGGAAGGGGCGCATACCGGTTACGGATTGGGGCACCGCTTTTTGAAGCACGTGGAACGCACGCGTTTTCTTGTTCACATTCTTAGTGCGGAGGATCTTGCCGCGGAAGAGCCTTTTGCCGGGTTTGCGTTGATTAACGCGGAGCTTGCGCAATTTTCTCCGGAACTTGCCAAGCGTAAACAGATAGAAGTCATTAATAAAATAGATCTTTTACCTCACGAGGCCCTTGCGGCGTTACGTGATGCAGCGCAGACGGAAGAAAGGGAGATATATTTTATTTCAGCCTTGACCGAGGAAGGCCTTAAACCTTTGGTGAAACGTATGTGGGAGCTGCAGATGGAGCTTAATCTGCACAGGCCTGTTGCGGAATTTTCCCGAGCGGTCGTTATTGATGATGCCCGGCCCCAAGGCAAAGACGAAGAAAGGGGTATTTTTTATGGAGAAGAAAGACAGTGGCGTAACGATGCGGACAACGTTTCCACAACTGACGGTGATGAGGAAAACGACACTACCAGAGTTTGTTATTATAATGGATGAGGAGCTTCCGCCATGCGCCATTTGCGAGTTCTGATAGTGGAAGACGATGCCGTATCGGTGAGTCTGATCCAATATATGGTTGAGCAGGAAGGGCATCGGGTGTGTGGCGCTATTCCTAACGGCGGGGAAGTCGTGCGCGCTGTGCAGAGGCTGCGCCCGGACGTTGTGCTGATGGATGTGGCTCTGGCGGACGGCGTGTCTGGCATTGTGGCAACGCGCCAATTGCTGCGCCTGGTCAATGTGCCGATAATCGTAGTGTCGGCCACCCAGGATAAAGACGACCTGGCCGCCATCGCGGAAAGCGGCGCTTTGGGCTTTATGAAAAAGCCCGTGGAGGTGGACGAGTTACGGATGAATCTGCGCATCGCGGCGCACCATCATGCGGTAATGCGCAAACTCAAAGATAGCGAACTTTTGCACCGCAGCCTTTTTGACAATGCGACAGTGGGTATTTATGTCTGCCATCCGGAAGGCTATATCCTTGCCTGCAACCAGACCTTTGCGCGCATGCTCGGGTTTTCAGGCCCGGCGGAGCTGCTGCAGGTGGCCCGTTCTTTGGATGAGCAGATGTATGTTGAGCCGAACCGCCGAGCAGGCTTTCTGGCGCGCCTGAAAGAAGGGGAAAATATACGTGACGCCGAATCTCAGGTGTATGGCCGTGACGGCGATATGATCTGGATTGCCGAGCATCTGGCCCCGAATTTTGATGAACAGGGCAAGCTTGCATATTATGAAAGCATTGTGATCAACATCTCGGCCCGAAAACAGGCCGAGGAAGAGAAAAATCTGACGTACAGACTAATGCAGAATACCATTGACGCTATTCGCGACTATATTGTGGTGACAGATTTTGCCGGGAACATTATTCTATCCAACCGGGCCTTTGAGCAGAATTACGGCCGCTATGTGGAAGAGGAGCGCGCTCTTATTCCTATTGCCTGCACGGAAGGGGAGGATCTTTTTGCTCGATTTCTCGAGGCTGTGAAAAAGGAAAAGCCGGAAAAATGCGAACAGCGGGGCTGTCTGTGCCTGGAAGGGATTGTCCATCCTCTGGACACTATTATTTCGTGTTACCGGGATCTTAAAGGAGAGGCCCTGGGCGCGGTGTTTGCCATGCGTCCGTCTGAAGGGTCAAAGATGGAGTAAGGGCATAAAAGGCGCGTCGTGCAAGCTTTTGGGGAAAGGCTTTGCCGGAACGGCGCAAAATTTGAAGGCGCGGATGCCGCCTGCGGACAAAAAAGTATTGGCGTGCGACGGTGTAGGTTCACGCAGAGCATGGGGGAAATGGTGAAAAAGCATCAGTTCGTTAAAGCGGACTGCGCGTGCGCGCGCAGAGCCTCGGTCTATACTTGTAAGTACTGTGGGACTATGGAATACTCCAGTCTGGAAGAACTCAGGCAGATGCAGGGAATGAAAGCCGTTTGTCCGGGTGAGGGAGCGCCGGAAGCTTTGCCGATGGAGGTTTTTAAGGAAAGAATGGGCGGCGCTTTTGATTGTCTCGCTCCTGATTATGCGACTTGGACGCAGGGAAAGGATGGGCAATCCCAGGTTTGATGGCAAGAAATGAAGGGCAAACCTTGAGCGCTCGAGGGAAACGCTTGAAAAGATAACCCACGCTGGAAAGCGGCCTATGGATAAACTCTACATCATTATGGTGGGTTTGCCCGCGCGGGGCAAATCCACTATTGCCCTTAGGCTTTTTGAATGTCTTTCCGACGAAGGCATCCGTACCCGGATATTCAATAATGGTGAACTGCGGCGGCAACTCTTTGGAGCGGAATCTTCCTCGCCTGTCTTTTACCACCCGGAGAATGAGGAAGCGCGCGCCAAGCGCGAGGAACTCGCCAGGCTCAATGCCGAGGCCGCCAAGGAATATTTGCGCGGTCCGGGGCAGGTGGCCATCTTAGACGCCACCAATGCCAGCCCGCAGCGTCGTGTTTATCTGCGGGAAATTTTGACGGATCATCCCATTTTATTTGTGGAATGCGTCAATGACGATCAAGACCTCCTGGAAGCGAGCGTGCAGCGTAAAAGCCGCATGCCGGAATTCGCGGGATTGCCGCAACAAGAAGCCGTGGCAAGCTTCATGGAGCGCATAAGCTATTATGAACGCATGTACCGCGGTCTTTATGCCGATGAAGGCAGCTTTGTCCGCGTGGACACCTTGCGCAACCAAATTTTGGAAGAACGCCTTCCACATAAGGTACCGTTTTATATTCCTATCCGTGATGTACTAGTGACGGATTGGGTGCGCGAACTGTATCTTGCCAGGCATGGGGAAAGCCTTTTCAATACCCAAGGACGCATTGGCGGAGACGCTCTTTTAACCGCCCGTGGTCGCGCTCAGGCCATGGCTTTGGTGGCGTATTTTCACGCGCGGCATATTCCTTACATATTTACGTCCTTGCGCCTGCGCGCGCGGGAAACAGCGGCTCCGCTCGTGGCCGCTCATCCTGAAGCCACTGTGATCGCGCTGCCGGAGTTGGATGAAATCGACGCCGGCGTATGCGACAGCATGCGCTATGAAGATATCCGCACCGATATGCCGGGGGAATTCGCGGCCCGGGCCAGGGATAAGTATAACTATGTTTATCCGGAAGGAGAGAGCTATGCCTCCATGCGTCCACGCGTGGAGCGCGGCTTTCGTAAAGCCCTGTTTCTTTCCGGAGGCCAGCCGGGCATAGTGCTCATCGGGCATCAGGCCGTTAACCGCACCATTCTTTCTCTGTTTTTATTTCGGCGTACGGAGGATGTGCCTTACATCCATGTATCGCAGAATCAGTGCTTCCACATCGTAATGACCCACAGCAAAAAACTGTTTGAACGCTTGCGCGTTGCCGAACGTACGGCTTTGGAGCCTGGAGCCTGAAATTTGCGCTGGCCGTATGCTTACCCTAGGGGCTGTTTCTAAATAAAAGATTTTACGCCAAGAGCAAGGAATCCAGCTCTTTTTGCGGAGGGAGTGTACTCTTACGGTACTCGACCGGAGAGAAAAGAGCTGGATGACGCAGCTAGTTGGACAAAAGATTTATTTAGAGACAGCCCCTAAGCATGGCAAAAGCCGGACATATTGTCTTGCCGTGCGGGATGGATCACGATAGATTTTCCCATACAATACGCCAAAGGTAAAAACGTGGCTTGTCCGCAAGCCCGTTCAGATGTGGGGCATAACGGTATCCGTGCGCGGACTTTTTTGGCCCAGCGCGATATACCACACTGCTGGCTCGCGTTTTTTGCCGGCGGGAAGGAAAAGGAGCACATTCATGAAAATAGCACGTAACATGCTGGAAGTTATAGGTAAAACTCCGCTTGTCCAGTTGTGCCGCTTGCCGCAAAGCCTTGGCTGTCACGCACAAGTGATTGCAAAACTTGAATATATGAATCCCGGCTCATCAGTTAAAGATCGTTTGGCTCTGGCCTTGGTGGAGGCGGCAGAAGCGGAAGGGCGGCTTAAACCCGATGCTTCGCCCCCCTATGTGATCGTGGAGCCCACCAGCGGAAATACCGGCATTGGCCTTGCCTTGGTGGCGGCGGTTAAGGGGTATTCTCTTATCCTCACTATGCCGGAAAGCATGAGCACAGAACGCAAAGTCTTATTGGGGGGTCTCGGCGCGCAATTGGTGCTGACCCCTGCTGCCGACGGCATGGCCGGGGCAGTGCTGGAAGCCGAAAAGATCACAGCCCGGCAAGGCAATGCCGTTATGCTGCGGCAGTTTTCTAATCCTGCCGGCCCCGAGGTACACAGTCGGCACACTGCTCAGGAGATATGGGACGACTGCGAAGGCAAGCTGGATATTGTTGTGGCGGGCATCGGCACGGGTGGTACGGTGACAGGGATCGCCAGACGGCTGAAATCCCTCAATCCGGCGCTGCGCGTATACGGCGTGGAACCGGCGGAATCTTCCATACTCAATGGCGGCAAGCCCGGTCCGCACTTGATTCAGGGCATTGGGGCCGGTTTTGTGCCGGATATTCTGGATAGCTCCATTTTGGACGGGATACTTGCCGTGCCCGGGCAAGAAGCTTTGCGGACAAGCCGCGCTCTGATGCGTCAGGAAGGGATTTTTGGCGGCATTTCCACCGGAGCGGCGGCATACGCCGCTTTGCAACTCGCCGGGAAAAGGGAAAACCAGGGATGCCGCATAGTTTTTATTGCGCCGGATACCGCGGAGCGCTATCTTTCCACCCTGTTGTTTACCCAATAAAAGCCGGACGCTGCGTTTGAAAGAACGATCGCGCAGCGATCTTTATCCGAAAACTTTGTTTTGTGAGCCCAGGCTGTGCTGGCAAATAAGCCGTTTTGTTCTTTGGCAAGGACGATACGCCTGCTATGAGGGAGTATACTCTTACTGTATTCGACCGAAATAGCGGGCGGAACCTGACGCGGCCGGAGGGCAAAAGGGCTTATTTGCCAGCATAGCCTGGTTTGCCAGGAGCCGCCATGGACACTTCGCCTTTTTGCCCCAGTTTCCCGCAGATAGAACGCCTTTCAGAAGCATTGTGCAAGCCCGCTCCCTACCAGACAATGACCTATGAAGCGCCGGGCGATTCCCCCATGCCTTCATTGGAGGTTTTGGGCGAGATTATGAGCCGTTTGCGGGCGGCTCTTTTCCCCGGGTATTTTGGGGCGACGCGCATTTCCCTCAACTCTTTGCGTTACCACATGTCTGCCAACCTGGATTCTATTTTCCGCCTGCTTAGTGAACAGATCCGGCGCGGCATCTGCTTCACTTGCGCGGATACGCAGCAGCAATGCCCTCAATGCGGGCGGGACGCCGATGAAAAGGCCATGGAGTTTTTGGAAACGCTTCCGCGTATCCGGGATTTGTTGGCCGGAGACGTCAAAGCCGCCTATGCCGGAGACCCTGCCGCGAAAACGCCGGGAGAAACCATTTTTTGCTATCCTTCCATTACAGCCATGACCAATCATCGCATAGCCAATGTTCTCCATCGCCTTGGCGTGCCCCTTATTCCACGCATCATCAGTGAAATGGGCCACTCGCGCACCGGCATTGATATTCACCCGGGCGCGGAGATCGGGGAGCAGTTTTTTATTGATCACGGCACCGGCGTGGTTATAGGGGAAACCTGTATAATAGGTAAGAATTGCCGGATTTATCAAGGTGTTACGTTGGGCGCCCTCTCTTTTGCCAAAGGGGAGGACGGCATGCTCGTAAAAGGACAGCCACGGCATCCTATCCTGGAAGATAACGTAACAGTATACGCCGGAGCCACCATCCTCGGCCGCGTGACCATTGGCGCCGGTTCCATTATCGGCGGCAATGTCTGGCTGACCAGAAGCACGCCTCCGGGAGCGCGCATTGTGCAGCAGAGTTCCCACAAAAGCGATACTGCCGAAGCGCTATAAAAAAACCTCGCTTTTGTTTTGGGGATGCCTACGGCATTGCAGCTTTGAAAGTATACCTACCGGTAAAGTGCTCTGATCTTGTGAAGCGAAGCGCAATAAGGCCCGCGAGATTGACATAGGCGGGCTGTGCTCGCCGTTAAGCCTCAAGCGTGCACTGCCCAAATGGTGCTGTTTGCCGTGCCGACAGGTCTTTTTTTGCTTGCTTTAAGTTCGCTCTTTGTTTATAAATAGCAACATGAACGGCGCGGAGCCGGGGACAGTGTTACAATCAGCCGTGTATCGCTCATGCGGCGGGTTACGGCATGGGGAAAAAATGACAATACCGTACCAGGTATTTTTTGAGCGTTTGTGTAAGGCGACGGATATCGCCACTCAGATGGACCTCGCAACGGCGTTGCAGGTCAACCGTTCAGCCATAACTCAGGCGAAGCTGCGTGATGCGGTGCCGCAAAAATGGGTCTTGGCCCTTGCCCGGCGCTATTCCCTTTCTCCGGATTGGCTGGAGTTCGGCAAGGGTTCTCCCCGTTTACCGGGACCGAACGCGCCTCTGCAGGCCCGTGCGGATCTTGGAGAAGATATTGTCCGCGTGCCCAAAGCGGCGGCCCGTTTATGCGCTGGCGGCGGCTCCTTTGAGGTCGACGGCCGATGTGTTGCGGAGTTCCCCTTCCCGCGCCAGTGGCTCGCGAGGTTTGGGGTTCCCTCGTCCATGGTGTTTATGGATGTTGTGGGGGACAGTATGGAGCCGGGCATTTACGATGGGGATATGGTGCTTGTGGATAAAAGCCATCAGCGTTTGAGCCCTGGAGTTGTGCTGGCTGTGGGGGTGGATGACGCTATTTATCTGAAAAGAGCGGAAGCGCGCCCGGGAGGCGTGATATTGCGTTCTGACAACCCGGGGTATCCTCCGGTGGAGCTTTATGGAGACGAGTTGGACGCTTTTCGGATTATCGGCAAAATGGTGTGGCTGTGCCGGGATTATTGCTGAAAAAATCTGGGCTGTACCACTTATGGCATGCAAGGAAGACGGATTGATTGTAGCGGGCTTTGCTTTTTTTTTGTACGGCGTGTTAACTTATATAAACAAAGCCGTGTGCGGAACAACGAAAGATTCCTGGTTGGTGCCGACAGACGGCGGGATGATCCCCCCAACATATTCACTTTATGGAGAACTGCGATGCAAAAAAGATTTTGTGTGTGCGGCCAGCAGATATTGGTCCGGTATCTTTGCCGCAAAGGGGAATGGCAGCCTCTGGTCATAAGCGGGAAAAAGGCGGACGGCAAGAGAGCTTCGGTTGTGTGCCCAACCTGCGGCAGCCCTCTCAGCATTCATACCTTGCGGTAAAAGAACAGGCGTGTACCTGGAAAGTGTTACGGCTCATGCCGCTTCAGACAAGGGGCTGTTGACAAAGCCTTTTCTGGCGACAGTTGCACGGGCACTCTGTACAGAGTGCCCGTGTGTGGTCCGGACAGAGATGGGCGGCCCGGTTTTGCGGTCTACGGAGTATTTGTGATGCCGAGCTCCCGCAATTGGCGTTGCAGGTAGTCGGGTAGGCCGGAGCAGAATTGATCGGCCAGTTCCTCGGTCAGTTCGCTGCCGTGCCAAACAAGGACGCCGTCGACTTCAATCGCCACTATTCCCGCGGGAATGCCGCAACGGCCCGTTTCGAGGTGGCAAAAGGCGCTGCGTACAGGATAGTGCCGTAAGTTGTGTTTATCTAGGGCATGGCGCAGACGTTGCTCTGCGAGAGTTGTGCGGCCATGATCCACGCTGAGAACACGAATTTGGGGGATGTACGGTTTGGCCATAGAAGTATGTTGTTACGAATGAAAGCATCGTTGAGATGTCCATTACCTTGGGGCTGGCGGCATCTTTGTGCCGCCAGCCTGTGTTCCATACTGCTTTGCCGGTTACGTTAGGAGGAGCGTAACTCGCCAATGCGCAGTTTGAGTTTCCGCAAGAGTTCTTCGGCCACTTCCGGCTTTGCCGAGATGAGGTTCTTAAGTTGGAAGGGATCCGCCTTGCGGTCGTAAAGTTCATCGGAGTCCGGCACAATAACTTTGGCGCCGGCTGTGCAGCTCCACATTTCTTCGCTGTCGTTCATTTCGCCGCGCACGATGAAGGAGGTTTTGTAGTCTGAGGCTATCCAGTGGATAAAGCTGTAGTCTTCAGTAATAATAGACCACGATTTGCCGAAGTAACCGGCGATGGCATGGTCGCGGATGGTTTTCTTTTCCCCGCGCATCAGCGGCAGCAAACTTTCGCCGTGGATGTCGGACCAGTCATAGACCGGGAAACCGTGGCCGGAATCGGGTTTTTCAGTCGTGCCCAAAAGCCCCAGAGCGTCCAGAATAGTGGGCATAATGTCGGCGTTTTGCACAAAAGCGGGAATGCGCTGACCGGGCTTTGCGCCGGGCATATGGACGATCAAGGGAATATGCACAAGTTCTTCATACGGCCAGGGGCGGCACTTGCGCATAATACCATGGCCGTGTTCGCCGTAACCCATGGGTTGGCCGTGGTCTGAAGTCACTACGATCAGTGTTTCATCCATCAGCCCTTCGCGCTCCAGAGTTTCGAGAAGCTTGCCTATCCACTTGTCCGCAAGGGTGACTTTTTCCATGCACAGCGCGCGTACGTGCTGGGCTTCCCTTTCGGTAATGCGGCCGTCCAGAGGCGTCCAAGGGGTGAGCACAATGGGGTTGCCTTTGTAGTCGGGGTCATAGGGACAAGGTTCGCCGGCCCAAATTGAGGGCGGATCCCACGGCTCATGCGGATCAAATGAATCAAGCCAGAGCATAAAGGGGCGCTGTTTGTCCCGCACTTCGCTAATCCAGCGCGAGGCGGCTGTGGTCACTTTAGCCACATAGCTGTCGGCGTCGGTGCGGCGTTTTTGGAACTGGCGCAGGAAAAGATCCAGCTCCGTCAGCAGGGCGCGGCTGTCGTCGTCAATGAGTTCGCCTTTGTCGTTGTAAACCATGGTGGGCGAAGTGAACTGATCCGCGCTCCAGGTGGGATCCAGGGGCACATCGCCAAAAGTGGTGTGATCCAGTTCGTGCCCGGGCATGAATTGCACATAGTCAAAACCCCGGGAGTATCCGAACTTGGGCAGACGCATGGGCGGGGTATCGTAAATAAGAGCGGTCTGCCATTTACGGCCCCACAGAATATCCGCCAAGGTGGTATCGTCGTGTTCCAGCGGTTTCCATCCTCCGTAGGGAAGAGTGAAGCGTCCGGTCATCAGGCAACGGCGTACGGGTACTGTGGGCAGCCCCTCGCTGTAAGCATTTTCGAAAACCGTGGCGTTGCGGGCCAGGCGGTCCAGGTTGGGGGTTTTCACTACCTCGCTGCCGGTGCAGCCCAGATAGTTGAACGGCAAGGTATCCAGCATAATGAATACCGCGTTTTTTGCAATTTTTTTCTCGCTCATAGGCCCTCCAGAAAATCTGTGTACCGTGCCGCGGGCACGGGGCTGGCAAAAATAGTCCGTCGATGGAAGAACATGGTTTCTAGTACTGATTCCACAAATCGGCAGTCGGCCGATTTGTGAAGATCGCTTCGCCGAAAAACGTGGTTCCCGGCTTGCTCACGCCGCTTATCGCGGCGCGCTGGACTGCCGTCCGGCGGTGGAAGGCATTCCCTAATGAATCAGAAAATGGCTTCTATCAAGAATCTGCCGAATATATGCTTTCCAGCTTACGAAAAGCATACTTCAGGCGAAAATAAAAAAATGTCTCTTTTTCGGCATTTTTGGAGAAAAAGAGAATTTTGTAACAAGCAATGCAATTTGGAAGGGCTCCTCCCGAGGGCGAGAGGCGAAAAACGCGCGCGGCTTTTCGTTTGTTGCTTGCTTTCGATGCGAGCGACGGGCAAATGCGCCCGGATGTCCGTTAAGTGCAACAACATATGTGGTGTTGAGTTCATAAAATCACAAGTTTGTATAGGTGAAATGCATAGGGCAAGGCAATATGCGTACATTCTGCGCGGTGGAGGCAGCGGGGAAGACCTGGCAGGCTTTGCGCGTAGCGTGAAGAAGATGATGAGTTTTTTGTCAGGGAATAAAAATCCGGGCGATAAAGCCTTGGCCGGAGCCTTGCCGACGATTTTGCAAAGACAGGGTTAATCCGTTTATTGCCGCCGCCCGCTTGGCGATGGAGAGCCCCAGGCCGCTGCCGGGGCTTGCCTGGCCGGGAGGACGGGCAAATCGTTCTCCCAGATACGGGATGAAGGAATCAGGAACGCCTGGACCGCTGTTTTCAATGGTCAGGCTGTTCCGATCCAGCGTTATGGCGATGTCGCCGGCATCAGGAGTATACTTTGCGGCATTATCAAAAAGATTGCGCAACACGAGGGCAATGAGCACCGGATACCCGGAGAAAGGTTGAGGTTCCTCAATTATGGCGCAATGTAAAGTAATGCCCTTTTTTTCCACCCGCGACCGATGTTCCAGCACCAATTCGTCCAGCATGGACAGCCAGTCGACCCTGCGGCGGATGAGTTCTGTGGGATCTTTGTCCTGCATGGTTTCAAGACGGGAAAGCGTAAGAAGCTGCTCTACAAGCTGCGTGCTTTTTTCTATACCGCACAACATTTTTTCAAGCGCATGCTCACGGCCTGCCCGGTCATCCTTGGCCAGGCTGGCTACTTCGGCTTGTATGCGCAATGCTGTTAAGGGCGTGCGCAGCTCATGGGCGGCGTCTGATATAAACGCCCGTTCGCGCGCGAGCAAATCGCCTATGCGTACAAACAGGCTGTTCAGCGCCTTTACGGTGAAGCGGATTTCAGAGGGAATTCTTTGCATTTGCAAAGGCGCCGTATCGTCCGCCTGTCTGCTTTCAAGCTGGCGGCTCAAAGTGGATAAAGGAGACAACTCCCGGCTGAGCATCCAGATAAACCCCACAAAGAGCGCCGGAACAAGCAATGCCCAGGGAAAAAGCAGTTCTTCCAGCATGCTGAGCGCCATATCATCGCGAAACTCAAGCTCTTGGCCCACGGCAATAAGGAACTTGCCATCCATGGAAGGCAGCCAGACTATGCGCCAGGGCTCCTGAGTGCCGCGGATATGCGTTTCAATAAACCCGGCGGCTTTATTTTGAAAGACAATGCTATCGCCCCTTTCTCCATCAGTCAGAACAGCTTCACCGTTAACACGGAACACGGCAAAGGCCAGCGCATCGTCTTCCAGCTCGCCCTTTTCGGCGTGCTCATCGCCTTTGAGAGCGGATTGGGTGCTGGGGAGACGATCCGTAAGGTTGCTGAAGCTGGCGGAAGCGAGGCGTTTGGCGAAAAGCATTTGCTGAGAATCGTAAAATTCGTCGATGTACTCTTTACATTCTTTCCAGGCCAGGAGCCCGGCAAGGGCCCATGCCGTTATCAGAATGAGCAAAAAGAACAGGCATAAACGCAGCCGCAGGCTCCATTGCGACAGCGGCGGCAGCCAGGCACGCCCTCCCTGCCTCGGGCCGGAGACAGGGGAGGGCGTGCCGGAACAATACTCCTCCCCGGGCTGGGCGCCCGAAGCCGGAGTATCGCTCATTGTGGTTCTCCCAGAAGATAACCGAGGCCGTAGACGTTTTTGATGATATGCTGCCCCAGCTTGCGGCGCAGATGATGGATATGCACTTCAACAGCGTTGCTGCTGACCTCTTCGCCCAGAAAATAGATTTTATCCTCGATGGCGGCCTTGGAGAGGACACTCTGCCGGTTGCGCAAAAAAAGTTCAATGAGCGCAAGTTCCTTGGGAGTCAAAGGCACTTCATCCCCGTTCTTTTTTACGGTTTTGCTTTTCTGGCAAAAAGACACATTCCCGTGCACAAGCAGGGGGCTTGTCTGCCCCAGGCTGCGCCTCACCAGCGCTGTAAGTCTGGCGATCAGTTCTTCCAGGGCAAAGGGTTTGCCCAGATAGTCATCCGCTCCGAGTTCCAGCCCCCTGACCCGTTGGTCCAGGGCATCGCGTGCGCTGAGCACCAGAACAGGCTCATTACAGCCCGCCTCCCGCCAGTTTTTGAGAATGGTCAAACCATCTTCTCCCGGCAGGGAGAGATCAAGTATCACAGCGTCATAGGCGTCAGCCGTCAGTGCCCGTTTGCCTTCAGTGCCGTTGCTAAACCAGTCGACTTTGAAATCCCGGCGAGTTAAGCCCGCTTTAATGCCATCACCTATGAGGAGGTCGTCTTCTATAAGGAGTATATGCATGGCTTCCTTCCCAGGCTATGCTGCCAAATGGCCCTTTTGCCCCGGCTGGGCCAGATTTCTTTACGTTGAGACGCTCGCTCCGGCGCTTAACGGCAAAACACGTTCCGCCAACGCCTGCACAGCCGACAGCGCCTTGCGCTGTCGGAGCGATGATGCAGTTTCAATGGCACATTACTCCAGCGTCTAGAGCAGATTAACTTTGAGATTTGCCGTTTAACGGCGGGCAAGGCCCGCCTACGGCAATTTCAAGGCAAAGATTTACGGGCAAATCCTTGCAGAGCAAGTATACATTTTCAATGGTAAATTGCTCTAGGGGCTGTTTCTAAATAAATCTTTTGTCCAAATAGCTGCGTCACCTAGCTCTTTTTCCTCCGGTCCTGTACCGTAAGAGTACACTCCCTTCGCAAAAAGAGCTGGATTCCTTGCTCTTGGCGCAAAATCTTTTATTTAGAGACAGCCCCTAGGGGCTGTTTCTAAATAGTTCATTGCAGCCAAACGAGGCACGCGGCCAGCATGACTGACGCTTTAAAGGTTACGGCAAGCTTATCGTACCGAGTTGCAACTCTGCGGAATGATTTAAGCTTTGCAAAGAAACATTCA
>JAVBOT010000019.1:0-28166 GCA_031550225.1 Desulfovibrio sp. | reverse complement strand
CTGCCGGGATCTTCTGCCTTACCGGGCAAGGCGTCTTTTATCCGCTCCCACTGGTCATCTCGTAAAGCGTGTCGGCGTTGCATGGCAGCCCTCCTGCCACGACCCTAACTCAGTTTAAATTGAATGTCGACACAGCCTAGTTGCTTAGCTTCAATTGCCAGCACAAAAACAACTCCCTGTACGCAAAAAAGGTGCTTGATTGTCTCCAGAAGCGCCACAGCAAAGCTCGGCTTACAACGATCTAACTCATCCACCATGACGATGAGCGGGGTCTCATAGTTTTTTAGAACAACCTCACCGAATGTTTTTATTCCCTCAATGAAATCTTTTCGCGATTCTTTTGTGACGGAGGCCCACTCCAGCAGTTTTTGTGCTTCTTTTCCTATGGATTTGGTCGCTTCTTTAGCCATGCCTGCGCTTGGCAAATCGCCAGACGTTGCGAAGTAACAGGATGCGGCTTCTGCCGCTATCCTGGTGCCAAAAGATACAAGTTTGCCTACACTTGCCAAGAATACTTGAAGAACCGCATCCACATCATCTTTAAGGGAGTCCAGAAAACTTGTCGGGTTGTTTTTAATGAATTCGCTGAACGCCGTGGCAAAAGCCAGAAATGGGTCTTGGGTGTAATCATGCTCCCAGGCGTTGAAGCGGAAACATAGTTGGGGCTTTTTCTCTTCACTGGCGCTATGCAGCCACTTTTCCCACCTTTCCAAAAAATCGCTTTTGCCAGTGCCCCACGGGGAAGACACGGAAACAACATATGGCCCCCCACTGGCGGAGAAATGCCGAGTCAACGTCTTTGCCATATCTTCCCGATCTGGCACAAGGTTACCTTCCCACGGGCTGCTGCAATCAATTGTAGACCGGTCAAAGCGTGTCAAAGGAGCACATGTACGTTCCTGCATAAGGTTCCCCCACGGTTCGAGCTACCCCATCTTGCAGCGTAATTCAGGAATAGCACTTGGTTTCTGCAATTATAACCGAGCCTAACTATTACGAAAAGCACGAAGTACCCGCCCAAACAAGGCAAAAAAAGCCGGGCAGCTTCACGCGTGCCCGGCTTTTGAGTTTGTCGCTGTCGTCCTATCGCGGCTGGACCTGAACAGCGTCTTCGATGATGTCCGCGAGGTAATCGAGCTGCGGGGCCATACTCCGCAGGTAGGTGTCCGTTGTTGTGGCGCGTTGGTGGCCCAAGAGCAGTTGAATATCCGTCAGCCCTGTTTTTTGTGACTTCATGAGGCAAACCGCGAAGTAGTGCCGAATGGAGTGAAAGCCGAAATCCCGAACGTTCGCGCTCTCGCACAGGCGTTTGAGCATATACCGAATGGACGAGTGCCGCGCCGAATAGAGGCTGTCCGTCAGGGGATTGATGAAAACGTGCTCCCGCTAACCTGTTTTTTGCCGAAGCCGCGCCATGAGCGCTTTCAGCGTGGCGTCGAGCGGGACGACCCTGCGTTGCCCGTGAGCCATTTTTCCGCTTTTGCGTCCAGAGCTGCATCGTGCGTTCGGAGACGTCTTCCCAGCGAAGGTTAAGGGCTTCGCTTATTCGAGCGCCGCTATGAAGCAGGACTTCGAGCATGTCCCGTTGCCACGGCTCAGCGACTTCAAGCACTTTGCCGATATCTTCCGGGGAAGGGACATATTTAACGTACTCCTCTTCGGAAAAGCTCACGAGGCCTTTCCATGGGTTATGCGGCAGGCGGTCTTTGTGCCAGTTCCACAGGGCTTTCAGCGTGCGGAGCCGCCGGTTCGCGGCTTTATTGCCGTGCGTGGCCTTGATTTTGAGGAGAAACTGCCGGGCTGTTGCGAGTGTTACGTTTTCCATGGCGTCGTCCTTTTTGATGTAGGCGGCTAACTCCCGCAAATGGCACCGCTTTTCGGCAAAAGTTCCCGGAGTCATCCGCGCTTCGCAATCCTCCAGGTATATCTCACACGCCAGGGAAAACGGCATACTTTGAGGCGTATTGGGGAGCGCTTTGAGCCGCTTTTTTTCCTCGACCTCCCACGTCTTTGCCTCCGCCTTGGTGCGCAGGCTCTTTTGGTACTGCCGGCCCTGATGTTTGAAGTACGCTCTGTATACTGTCCCTGTGGCCCTGGTGGCGATTCGAATAGCCATTGCCGGTCTCCTCTGTGGATATATGCAGAGAGCGCAGCACTTGATCCAGGCCAAAGCGTGCGCCCCGAAGATTGTTGCTTTTGCGTGATGCCTCGGCGACAAAGTAGTGAGGGTAGTTTCGCCAGTCGTTTCGCACGGTTCCCGGCGATAGCTGGAGAAATTCGGCCAGTTCTTTGCAGGTCATGCAGCAGGGATTTATGGCGCTACCCCCATGATTTTGCATGCTTTATTGCGGCTTTGATAGCTTCATGCGTGGGGGCGTAGCTCGCCCGGCCACGCGGCCTGCTCAATTGAATGATGTGGCTGCGAGAAGTCGAGCGCTTGTTGATATGGGCGGTGATATACGAAGAGTAGCGCTCGAACTGTCTCGGGGTCAGCTTGAAGATTTCCTTTTTGTAAAGGGCGAAGTTCTTCTTGTTGATATAGCCCCACATATTTCCGCCCCGCAGAAGATCAAGGCAGTGAAGGTTTTCTTCGAACTTTCCCCTGCCTGCCAGGTACGACTTGTGGCGTTCATCGTAGTATCGCAGGTCCACGCTGTTGGCAGCGCTTGCCCCCGTAGCGGCTTCCCACATTCTTTTGACTTCACGCTTCAACTGCGGCGGCGCGATGCGCGGCAGTTCCCCTGGACTTGACCTGAAAATTTCCTACGCGTTACAAAATTCTGTGATTGAAACCGATTGCCGCTTCCCTTATTGTTGACCGGCAAACGGAACCTGGTGGGGGTGAAAGTGCTCATGGGATCACTGGGTGTATATTGCTATTTTGGTTAAGGGCAAAATAGGTTCCATGAAAAACAAACCGCACTTTCCAAGGCAACGGTATTGTGAGTCGCAAAAAGAACGACAAAAACGCTGTACGCCTGATTCGCAACAGCACGGCGGAATTTCTGATATTCACCGGCCAGGCGGGCGAACAGAGCATAGAAGCCCGGTATGAGGATGAAACCGTCTGGCTTTCGCAAAAGCTCATGGCGGAGCTTTTCGCCGTCAGCGTGCCTACCATCAATGAGCATCTGAAGAGCATTTATGAAAGTCAGGAATTACAGCCGGATCGAACTATTCGGAATTTCCGAATAGTTCAGGCTGAAGGCCAGCGCAATGTTTCCCGGCAGGTGGATTTTTACAATTTGGACGCCATCATCTCTGTGGGCTACCGGGTCAATTCCGTGCGGGCTACGCAGTTCCGGCAGTGGGCTACCCAGGTTTTGCGGGAATTCGCCATTAAGGGCTATGTGCTGGACAAAAAGCGTTTGGAAAACGGCGCGTTTCTTGGTGAAGACTATTTTGAGCGGCTGCTGGAAGAAATCCGGGAAATCCGGCTCAGTGAGCGCAAGTTTTACCAGAAAATCACCGATATTTACGCCACCAGTGTGGATTACAACAAGGACGCCCCTACCACTCGCGTCTTTTTCGCCACTGTGCAGAACAAGCTGCACTTCGCCATTCACGGCCATACCGCCGCCGAACTGATTATAGATCGGGCCGACAGCGACAAAGACCACATGGGCCTGACCAGTTGGGAACGCGCCCCGGACGGCAAGATTGTCAAGACGGATGTGGGCATCGCCAAAAATTACCTGGCAAAAGAAGAACTGGAATCCTTGGGGCGTATCGTCAACGCCTGGCTGGATTTGGCCGAGGAACGGGCCAGACGTAAAATTCCCATGACGATGGAAGACTGGGCCACGCGATTGGACGGCTTTTTGAATTTCACCGAACTGGAAGTTTTGCAGGGCAGCGGCAAGGTCAGCATGGAAGCGGCAAAACAACACGCGGAAAGCGAATTTGAAAAATACCGCATCGTGCAGGATCGCCTGTTTGAAAGCGATTTTGACAAAAGCATCAAATCGCTGCTGGATGGAAAAAAGGAAAAGTGATCGTCCAACCCTGCCCGAAAATATCTTGAGACATCGGCACAATATGGGGGTATTGACGGGGGTATTTGATTGATTTTTTACTAGTTTATACTATAAAATACAACATATTATGGCATTAGTTGTCATTCCTTCCTCTCCGTAAGAGAGTAAGAAAAAGGAGCTACGTTAATAGCTCTTTTTTTATTGGTTTTGAACGGAAAATAAAAAATCTGTGGGACCTTCCTGTGGGGTTTTATAAAAAAGCCCCCTTTCTGGGGTCTGTGTCATCGTGAAAATTAACGCGCCTCTCCCGCCCAATGGCTGCACCCAAGCACCCTTACCGCCGCCCACATCACCTAGGCCCGTGCCGCCTTCCATCCCCCCGCCTTCCCGGCGCATTCCCGTAGCCGATCGTCCGCCGCCCGGCGGTCATCATCCGTACCCCCAAGCTCGTAATCGATGTCGTGCCGGTTGCAGTATTCTTGGCAGGATATTGCCTTGCCTCCAATGGCATATATCCAGGAGATGCCGCCCGAGCAGCCGTCAATGATGAGCGGCAGCTCATCTTCGGCAATGCCTTTACAGGCGGCATAGGTTATGGTTTGTGCATCGTATTTCACATGGCTATTTCCCGAGGCGGCCACCCGTCATTCAGCCATTCAGCCAGCCATAGCGCAAATCTTCCTCTGTCTTGCAATCTGCTATTTCCGTTTGTTTTTCCGCTTCTACCGCAAAACATTGTTCCGTGTATTGTGTACACGCCCAGTCGTTTTTGCCGGTATCATGTATCCCGGCAACATAAAGGAATTTTCTCGGTGACTCGCGGCATTGGGTTGCATTCCTGGAAAAACCGGCTTGGATGATGTGATTTCTGTGCTGGACAAATGTATCGGCGCGTGGATGGAAACTCCCTCTTGACTTTTTTCGCTTAAAAGCTACTATGTCCTTATGGAAATCGCTCACTACACGACCGAAAGCGGCACGGATTTATACCAGGAATGGGTGGACGCCCTGCGGGACAACCGCGCCAGAATTGCCGTTTTGCGGCGGATTGACCGGGCGGCTCTGGGTAATTTCGGCGATCACAAGCCTTGCCGGGACGGCGTTTCGGAGATGCGCGTCGATGTCGGGCCGGGGTATCGAGTGTACTATTTCCAGCATGGGCAAACGCTGGTTGTGCTTCTCTGCGGAGGCGACAAGCGCACCCAAGACGCGGATATCAATAAGGCCGTCGCTTATAGAATCGATTTCCTGCGCCGGATGAAGAGCCAGGAGGAACTACAATGAACAAGCCGTATGTTTCGCACGAAGAAGCCACGATCGAGAGCTTCAAGAAAGACCCGGACTATGCCGCCGAGTATCTGAATGCCGTGCTTGAGGATGGCGACCAGGAAGAGCTCATGCTCGCCCTGCGCCGTGTCGCTTCCGCCTTCGGCATGAAGGATGTGGCGGAAAGCGCGAACCTTAATCCCAAAACGTTGTACCGCACGCTCTCTTCCGCCGGAAACCCTGAACTGAAGAGCTTCCAGGCCATTCTGGGCGCGATGGGTATGCGCCTTGCGGTAACGCCGTTGGCGCGGGATCATCAGCACCAGTAAGGCTGCTTTCGCTGGGGGAAGTTGAACTTAAACTTCTCGTTTTGGATTTTAACTCAGTGCATGGGCGCCTCCGGTAGAGTCCGAGAATATCCACTTTGGTCACAAAAAATTTAAAAAATTTGCCAGGGTAAATTTCAGGGTAATATTTTGCTTATTAAAAAATAATATTTATTATTTCATCATATTAAATACAATAGTCAAATCCCTCCCTCTCCGCCAGATTTGAAAGAAACCGGCGGGTTACCGTGAAAGGTAGCCCGCCGGTTTTACGTCTGAAATGGGGTGGGAATAGGGAACAATATGCGCGGCATGCATACCGTTATACATGCTTTGACTGTGCCCCATAGAGGCTGTTGCATAACCGTCTCCGTTTGTTGTTGGGATCATGTACCATACGAGCACACTCCCCCAGCGACAAACTTGCCTCCCGCGCCTGACGGCAAACCGCATCCGGTACCGGCATATCCGAACTGAGCCAGCACGCCCGATTTTCCCGGGTTTTCTTTCGCCTGCGGGCATGCTATCTCTGTAACATCAAACTCGATGCTGCGGGGCATTGCAAGATGAAGCGGGGTTTTTAATGAAAATAGACGGCATCAGAAAGCGCAAAACCAAAATAGATCGCTTGGAATTGTTGCATCTGGTTAAGGAACACGGCTCCATCTCGGCGGCTGCCAAGGCCTTGGGCGTTTCTTACAAAGCCGCCTGGGAGGCCGTGGAGCAGATCAACAACATGTCCCCCCAACCCATCCTGGAGCGGAAAACCGGGGGCGAAGGCGGCGGCGGCACGGCTTTTACAGAGCACGGCCTGAATTTTTTGAAATACATGAAAAGTTTCGATGATCGTTTTCAGGCCTTCCTGGACGGGATGGGCACGGCTGAAGACGGCATGCAGATGCTCAACCGGTATATGCAGGCCATTAAGTTCGCCACCAGCGCCGGCAACCAGTTTGCCGGGCGCATCGTGGAGCTGAAGGCCGGCCCGGTGAACAGCGAGGTCATTCTCGACATCGGCGACCAGGATCGCATTGTGGCCCTAGTCTCAAACCACAGCGTGCAGAGCCTGGGGCTGCGGCTGGGCATAGAGGCGTATGCGCTGATCAAGTCTTCAAGCATCATCGTAACCAAGGAGACGGGCTTTAAAAGCAGCGCCCGCAATCATCTGGTGGGCAAAGTCAGCAGGCTTGAACTGGACGGGGTCAACGGCGAGGTGGGCATTCAACTGGCAGGCGGCAAAACAGTAACAGCGGTGATCACCAGCGAAAGCGCCCGGAACATGGACCTGCGCATAGGCGACAGTTTGAGCGCTCTGGTTAAGGCCACTCAGGTGATTCTGGCCACAGCCTGAGCCCTCCCTCGCAGCAAAGAGCACTTTGCCTACACTCTCCAAAATACCACAGCCAGCTTTGCGCTCACTCGTTCACGGACCATGCCGTTTACGGCTTTTTGCGCCAGGAGATCGGCCATGGCCTGTTTTTCTTCCGCGCTCAGGGGGCGCATGTTTTCAAAAGAGTTCTGATGCGTGAGCAGGGAGTCTTCCAGGGAGTAGTCGGCCTCCCAGGCGTGATCCACGTAGGAGACTTCCGGGCAATACCCCATGAGCCAGAGCAAGTTGAAGGCGCAATAAAAAGGACGGCGGGCTCTGGCTTCCTCTTCATCCCAGCCGACCAGGGGCATAAGTTTTTCCCGCACGGAATTTTTGCTTTCCGCCATGGTAACGAGCAGGCAGGCGTCTTTGGAGGCCGCGATCATCTTCTCCAGCCCGGCCTTGTCGGAGATAGCCGGCGTGCGTGAGGCCAGCGCCAGGTCGAAGCGTTTTTCCCAGCCCAAAGCCGCAAGATCGGCTGTTTCCCAGTCCAGCACTTGAAAATCGATGTTATTTGCCCCGGCGGCTGCCGCATTTTCCCGGGCGTGGCCGATCATCTTGGGAGAAATGTCGAAACCCGAAACCCACCCGGCTTTTTGTGCCAGGGCCAGGGCGTAGTTGCCCGTGCCGCAGCCCACGTCAAGCACGCGGCTTTCCGGGCTCAGACGGCATTTGTCAATCATCCGCCGGGTCAGCCGTTGGCGCATGCCCTGCGAGGAATCGTCTGTTTTGCGTTCATTAAAGGCGTCGGCCCGCCGGTCCCAGAAAGCGGCCTGGGCTGTGGCGTCACTTGCCCGTTTTTTCCAGGCTTCGTCAAAAAAACGTATGTTCATGCCCCCTCCCGTATCATATTCACTTTGGCTCCGCCGTTGCGAAATATGTCGTCGCAGCAGCCGGGTGATGGTTTTGTTCGTGGCAGGAGGACGCTGCGCTCATGTTTGCGCCTCCCCGGCAGGCGTGTAGTACGCTCCTGCCGCGCAGGCCAGACACATGGGCCGCCCGTGCTGGATCACTTCTTTGCGGTCCAGCACATCTTCACCGCAGACAGCGCAGGGAACCACACTCACCGGCGGGCCGGGCAGCTCTGAGTCGGGCAGGCTGATGGCCACTTCTTGCCAGGCGAAAATGTCCCGGTCATCCCGTACGTCCCAAAAAGCGACCTGGTCGGCCTCATGCGGCGGGCGTTCGGAACTTTTCACCCAAACCCGAAAGGCCTTGCCGGTCTTCAAATCCAAAAAGGACGCGGCGGTTTTGCCGTAGTTCAGTATCTTGACCCGCCGCCTGCCGAGGGTGACTCCGGTAACGACGTAAAGCGCATCGGCCACGCAACGGTCGGATTCCAAAAACAGCACCAGATCGCGCAAATTGTCGCCCGGCCGAAGATCAAGCAGCCCCAGGCCGAGCAGGGCCATACGGATGCCGAGAATTTGGCCGCTGCAGATATGCCCGTGGTACGCATCGGCTTTTTCGAGATAGGCCTGCCAATCGCTCATGCGAAACTCCTTGCCGCTACGGGGGAAATTACAGGTACACGGGCCATCAAAGCACACCGGCGCAATAAAAGCATGCGTTATATTGTTGATAGTGATAACGCAAGTTATTACGGAGCAAAATTTCTTTTGTCAAGCGGCAAAAAGAAGGGCCGCTTTGCTTTGCGGCCTTTCTGAGCCGGCAGGCGCGTTACAATGACGCTGGCCGAAGCATCACGCCAACCCGTGCCGCTCCCCTCTCCGCTTTGTGCTGGAAAAGCCCGGCAAACTCGGATAAGAATTGAAAAAACCCGGAACAACGGGCGAGTTATCCTCCCTTCAGTTGGGTAAAGGCGGTCGGCCTATGGCGGAACAAAAAACCATACCCCCTAAGAAAACGAAACATGCCAGGCAAACGGCTCTGGCCGCCCTCACCATTACCGCGCTCGGCGTGGTGTATGGCGACATCGGCACAAGTCCTCTTTATGCGCTAAAAGAATGCTTTCACGGCCCGCATGCCATCGCCGTGACCCCCAGTAACGTCATGGGCGTGCTTTCGCTTATCGTCTGGAGCCTTATGGTGGTCATCACCATCAAGTATGTCTGCTTCGTCACCAAAGCGGACGACCATGGAGAAGGCGGCACCTTCGCCCTGCTGGCTCTCCTACGCAAAACCATAGAGCGGCGCGCTCCGCGGAGCTTTTTTTTTCGAGCTCTGCCTTACCTGGCCCTTTGCAGCGCGGCCCTGCTGTATAGTGACGGCATCATCACCCCGGCCATTTCCGTGCTCTCCGCGGTGGAAGGGCTGCAACTGGTCACCCCGGCCGCCGACGGCCTGATCGTGCCCATAACCTGCGTTATCCTTATTATCCTTTTCTGGCTGCAAAAGCACGGAACCGCCCGCATCGGAGGCGTGTTCGGCCCGGTCATGCTGCTCTGGTTCTTTTCCCTGGCGGGCATCGGCCTTTTCAATATCGCCGATAATCCGGGCGTGCTCATGTCCGTAAGCCCGCACTACGCCATAGCTTACTTCAAGGCCAATCACCTGCACGGCATCATTGTGCTCGGCGCCGTCGTGCTGTGTATTACCGGAGGGGAGGCGCTCTATGCCGATCTCGGCCATTTCGGCAGGGAGCCCATCAAAAACGGCTGGCTTTATATCGTCTGCCCGGCGCTGCTTCTGAACTATATGGGCCAGGGCGCTTTGCTGCTCAACAACCCCGAAGCCGCGCACAACCCTTTTTATCAGGCGGTCCCCAAATTTCTTTTGTACCCCATGCTGGTGCTCGCCACCGTGTCCACAGTCATCGCCTCCCAGGCATTGATCACCGGCGTCTATTCCCTGACCCGACAGGCCGTGAACCTCGGCTTTTTGCCGCGCATGCGGGTGGTGCATACGTCTTCTTCGGCCCAGGGCCAGATCTACCTGCCCACAATCAATTATCTGCTCATGATCGCCTGCCTGGCTCTGGTGCTGGGGTTCCGCAATTCAAGCGGGCTGGCGGCGGCTTACGGCCTGGCCGTGACCGGCGCCATGGTCATGACCTCCACGCTTTACTTCGCCGTTATCCGTTACATCTGGCACTGGCCGCTGCTTAAGGCGCTGCCGCTGCTGCTGCTTTTTCTCGCTTTTGATCTGCCCTTTCTCGGCGCCAATCTTATCAAGGTTCTGGACGGCGGCTGGCTGCCCATGCTGGCCTCCATCCTGATCATCACCGTCATGACCACCTGGGAAAAAGGACGCGCCTGCCTGCGGAAACATTTTGAAAGCATGAGCATGCCGCTGGAGGCCTTTCTGACCTCCCTGCGGGAGGTCAAGCTGAGCAGAAGCCCCGGCATCGGCGTATACATGACCATGAACCAGGCCCTCACTCCCATGCCTTTGGTCAGAGCCACCGCCCTTATCCATGCCGTGCCGGAAACCGTCGTGCTCCTGACCATCCTCACCGTCAACGCTCCCTACGTGGACCCCGACAACCGCATCAATCTGGACGACAGCGACAAGGATCTCGGCGTGTACCGTATGACCGCCTCTTACGGCTACATGGAGCAGCCGAACGTCATGGACATTGCCGAACGCTCGAAAAATACGCCCCTGCACCTGCCCCCCTATGACTGCACCTTCTACCTCGGGCGGGAAACAATCCTGCCCTCGACGGAAGATTCGGCCATGAGTCCCTGGCGCAGGGCGCTTTTCGTGTTTTTGAGCAAAAACGCCTGGAACGCCTCCACCTTCTTCACCATTCCCCCGTCCCGGGTCATGGAAATAGGCACCCATTTGTCCGTGTGACGCGGGCTGAGCGCGGCGGCGCGGAACTTTTGCTTTGAGCACAAGTGAAGTGCAATCATGTTTGCTGTCATCAGTTATTCCGAAGCCGGAAACAAGCTGGCCTCCCTTATGGACAGCGTCTGTAAGCGCGACGTCGCTGTGCCGGCACGCGTAAAAAAAGCCCGGCCCGTGGTGCTGATGTCGGCGGATGGGTATAGCAGCGTTCAGGAAACTGCGTATCGTAAGCGCTGACCAGAAGCGGCCTCACTATTGAGGAGGGCGGTGCGGCAATTTTGCACACATTTCTGCAAAAAAGGATGTATGAAATATGTTCCATGGGCCGTTGCCGGCGACAGCTCTTTGTATTTTCAAGGATGGGAATAAAATTCGATATTTATATTTACAGTTTTCCGGAAAAATGTCACGATTTGAAAATCAAGGAGTGCGCCGACAGATATGCTTTTTACCAAAAACAGCATTCCAACATTCCTTGTGCTGAATATCATGTTCTGAAAGGGCATTTTGCATGCAGAGTCCATCGCTTCTCATAACGTGCCAACTTTTGCGAGTGCAGCAATATGTCAAAAACACGTTTTGCTTCCTGCCGGTTTTTTTTGCCGGGAAAATGACAGACGGCCCTGCCGTGCTCGCCGCTGCCGTCGTCTTTTTTGCCTTTTGTTTCACCTCCAGCGCCATCTATATAATCAACGATCTCCGTGATCTGGAGGAGGACAGAACCCATCCTGTCAAAAAATTCCGGCCGCTGGCCAGCGGAAAAATCTCGCCCGGCAACGCCCTTGCTTTTGCCATGGCTTGCATGGCGGCAGGCTGTACAATTGCTTACTTTTTTTCCGGCCTTGTTGTTCTGCTGGTAATCCTCGCCTACATCTGCATCAATCTCGCCTATTCTTTTTTTGCAAAAAAAATCAGTATAGTGGACGTCACTTGTATTGCTGCCGGCTTTGTGCTGCGTGTCGTCGGAGGTTCTATCGTCGTCAGCCATGCGACCAGCCCCTGGCTGGTTTTGCAGACATTTTTGCTCTGTATGGCCCTTGCCCTGGGCAAGCGCTGGGACGACCTCAAACTGAGCAAGGACGGCAGGCTGGGGACAGCCGTTCGTCCGAACCTGGCCGGATACTCCGAACATTTCATCACCTCGGCCATGAACCTGTTTGCCACCATCAGTTGCGTCTGTTACATAATTTACAGTCTCTCCCCGCAGACGCAAGAACATTATCGCTCCGAAATGGTCTATCTCACCTCCGGCTGGGTCATCCTCGGAGTGACGCGATACCTGCAACTTGCTTTGGTTGAGCATAAAAGCGGCTCTCCCACCAATATCTTCTTGCGCGACCGTTTCATTTATGCGGTCATAGCGGGCTGGGCCATCCACCTTTCCGTCCTTCTTTACTGGGACAAATTCAGATGCCTCCTCTGAACAAAACTGACAAAATCGTCATCAGCGGCGCTGCCGGGTTGGTAGGGCAAAACTTAGTGAGCGAGCTCTCCGAACAGGGGTACGCCAATATCCTTGCCCTAGACAAGCATCAAAAAAACTTGGATATTTTGCATGAGCGCCACCCTTTTATTACGAGTGTAAGGGCTGATCTTTCCTCCCCCGGCCCCTGGCGGGATTCCCTGGCGGGAGCGGCGCGGCTTTTTCTTCTTCAGGCGCAGATTACCGGCGGGCAGTACGATGTGTTTCAACGAAACACCATAGATTCCACCCGGAACGTACTCGACGCGGCCAAAGAGCGCGGCGTTGATTTTACGATATTCACGGGCTCGTCGGTTGTGCATTCCGTGGCAGACGACAACTACACCCGTTCTAAAATAGCGCAGGAGGCACTCGTGCGGCAAAGCCGCCTCAAGCACTGCATTGTCCGCCCCACCCTCATGTTCGGCTGGTTTGACCCCAAACATCTGGGCTGGCTCTCCCGCTTCATGGGCAAAGCGCCCTTTTTTCCCATACCGGGGCATGGCCGCTACATACGCCAGCCGCTTTACGTCCGGGATTTTTGCCGGGTGCTCATCTGGTGCGCCGAAAACAGCCCGGACAAAAAGGCGTATGACATTGTCGGCCAGGAGGCGGTCTCCTATGTGGATATCGTGCGGCACATCAAGCGGGTCAAAAAACTGAAAACGCCTATCATTCATCTGCCGGTGCCGCTGTTTCGTCTGTTAATGCGGGCCTATGCCTTTGTTTCGAAAAATCCTCCCTTTGTGGAAGACCAGTTGGACGCGCTCATGGCGGGGGATTGCTTCACCGGCGAGGACATGTACGCGCGCTTCGGCATTGAGCCGACCCCCTTTGCGGCAGCCGTTGAGGAAACCTTCACCCATCCCGTATACAGCCGGGTTATTCTGGAGCGCTGAGTATGAAAGCGGCTGTCATCGGCGGCGGCCCCATGGGGCTGACAGCGGCAATGGCTCTTGCCCGCAAAGGAATCCGCGTAACTCTGTATGAAGCGGACAGCGTTCTTGGCGGCATGAGCGCCAGCTTCGATTTTGACGGCGTTCTCATGGAACGTTACTACCACTTTATCAACAGGCCGGACGAATCCCTTTTTTCATTGCTGCGTGAGCTGGGCATGGAGCGGAAACTTTGCTGGACCACAACAAAAATGGGCATGTTTTGCCCGCCGGCCAAACGAAAAGCAGAACAAGGCAGGCTCCTGCCATGGGACGGGCCGCTGGCTTTACTGCGTTTTCCTGACGCGCCTCTGGCAACACGATTACGCTATGGCCTGCATATTATGTTTTGCAAGTATATCCGCAATCTTGCTTCCCTGGACCGGGTCAGCGCCAAAGACTGGATCTGCCGCTGGGAAGGAACGGAAGGTTATGATATACTGTGGCGCTTTCTTTTTGAAAAAAAATTCTTTGCATACGCGGACCCTCTTTCCGCCGCATGGATCGCTTCCCGCGTGCAGCGTGTCGCCAGATCCCGCTCCGGTTTTAAACCGGAACAACTCGGTTATCTTGAAGGCGGTACACAGAGCCTGCTGGATCGAATGGCCGCCGTGATCTCGGAACATGGCGGCCGGATCCGGCTGTCCACCCCTGTGCAGGAGGCGCTGCCCCAAGATGGCGCTTCAGTGCTGGTGCGCGCCGCCGAGACTGAAGAGAGCTTTGACCTGCTCATAAGCACCATCCCTTTACCCTATGTCGCCGACATCATGCCCGGCCTGCCTGCGGGCTATCTGAGCCGGACGCGGGCAGTCCTCAACGTGGGTTGCGCTTGCGCGCTGTTCCGTCTGCGGCAGCGCCTGACGCCTTTTTTCTGGCTGAATGCCAGCATGCCGGGATGGGATGTGCCGGGCATTATCGAATTCAGCAACCTCAAGCCCATGGATGCGACGTATGTTTATGTGCCTTTTTACATGCCCCACAGCCATCTAAATTGGACCAGCTCGGAGGCAGCATTGTTGGGCAAGGCGCGCACTTACCTTCAGGCCATAAACCCGGAAGCCGCGAAAACGGAAGAAGCCGCCAGGCTTTTTCGCTATGAATGGGCGCAGCCGGTCTGTCCGCCGGGATTCGGCCGTCTCCTTCCGGATATTTACAGCGGCGAGGGCAACATTTTTGTCGCAGACACGAGCCATTCCTTCCCTCAAGATCGCTCCGTCAACGAAAGCATCCGCATCGGCAAGGAACTGGCCGGGCGCGCGCTCTCCTCCAAGCGGTGAATCCAATGCCCCGGTCCCTTTTTTCGGCACAACTGAGGCAGCTTATCGCTTTTCTTGCTGCCGGGGGGACCGCGGCCGTAATCAACATCGGTTCGCGCTGGCTGTGCAGCCACTGGCTGCCGTATGTGCCCGCCATTGTCATCGGCTATGCCTTCGGGCTGGCGAGCGCTTTTGTTCTGTTCAGGGCAGCGGTGTTTACCTCCGTGCAGCATCATAAAACAGGCCACGAAATCTTTTTTTTTGTTTTTGTCAATCTGGTAGGTCTGTTACAGACTCTTGCGGTCAGTCTCGCTCTCGCCGAATATATTCTGCCCGCTCTGGGCTGGAACTGGCACAGGCTTGACGTCGCGCACGCTACCGGGGTTGTTTCCACAGCGGCGGCAAGTTATCTGGGGCATAAACACATCACCTTCAAGGAACGGCCGCCATGCGTATAAGCAACTGGGGCAACTATCCGGTGGTTGATGCCGATGTGCTCAGGCCCGGCAGCGACAGTGAGGCAGCGGGGCTGGTCAGAAACAATCCGAGCCTGATTGCCAGGGGACAGGGGCGCTGCTATGGCGACAGTTCCCTCCATGCCTCGTGCATGCTGGGTACGGAGCGCCTGGATCGCATGTTGTCTTTCGATGACGATATGGGGTTGCTCACAGCCGAATCCGGCCTTACGCTGCGGGAAATCATCAATGTTTTCGTGCCGCGGGGCTGGTTTGTGCCGGTAACGCCGGGGACAGCCCATATCAGTTTGGGCGGCGCCGTGGCTGCCGATGTGCACGGCAAAAACCACCATGCCGCCGGCAGCTTTGCCCGGCATGTGGAGTGGATCGACATCCTGACGGCGGAAAAAGGCGTGGTGCGCTGCTCAACAACAAACGAGCCGGAGCTTTTCCGTGCCACCTGCGGCGGGCACGGATTAACCGGGATTATTCTGCGCGTGGCTCTGCGGCTTTGCCGCATCCCGAGCGCTTGGATTAAGCAGACCACCGTCAAAGCCGCCAATCTTGCAGAAATTATGGAGAGCTTCGAGGAATACAGCGCCGCCCCGTTCTCAGTGGCCTGGATCGACTGCCTGCAAAAAGGCGGTGCCTTGGGGCGATCCATCCTTATGTTCGGAGATTTTTGCCCGCGAGGCGAGTTGCCCGGCAATGAGAACCCTCTTTTGCTCAAGCAACGGCGGCTGTTTGCCGTGCCTTTCAACGCGCCTTCGTTGGCTCTCACCCCTGTGTCCGTCAAGGCCTTCAATGCGTTTTACTATGCGCGGTTTCCCAAGGGGAAGAATCATTCCCTCGTTCCGTATACGGGCTTTTTCTATCCGCTTGACGCTTTGCTTCACTGGAACAGAATTTACGGCAAACGCGGCTTTATCCAGTACCAGTTTGTGCTGCCTGTGGAGGCTTCGGCAAAAGGGCTGCCCGCAGTGCTCCGGCGCATCGCAAACGCCGGGCTCGGTTCCTTTCTCGCCGTGCTCAAGCTCTTCGGCAAGCAGGAAAGCGCCCCGGGCAACATGTCATTTCCTGTGAAAGGGTATACCCTTGCCCTGGACTTTCCCATCAGCCGGAATCTTTTCCCGCTGCTGGACGAGCTGGACAGAATCGTGCTTGATCATGGCGGCAGGCATTACCTCAGCAAGGACGCCCGGCTCTCGGCAAAGATTTTCGCGCAAAGTTACGGCAAGACGCTGGAAGATTTTTTAGCTGTAAAAAGTAAATGGGATCCGGAAAACAAGTTCACCTCATCACAGGCCATGCGGTTGAGGATAAGAGTCTGATAAGAAAAAATCGGCAAGGAGCATCATCCCCCTGCGCCCACCTAGCTGAAAATATTGCGAAGTGATGATTTCTGAAAATCGCGGGTCAAGGGGCAGCGGCCCTTTGCGGGGTGCGGGGCAAAGCCTCGCACATGACAACGGACAAAAAAGTATTGAGCTACAGCCCCTGGACTTTCAAAAGGTAGTTAGTATGCCCACACTCCTTGTTCTTGGCGCAACGTCCGACATAGCCCGGGCCACGGCTCTCGCATTCGGCAAAAACGGCTGGAATGTCCAATTGGCCGGGCGTAACATGCAAGCGCTACAACCTATCGCCAGTGATTTGAGTATACGCACAGGAATGCATGCGAATGTCTTTGCCTTTGACGCCCTGCAGGCGGACGCGCATATCCGATTGTGGGAGTCGCTCCCCGAGTGCCCGGATGCGTTGCTTTGCGCTGTGGGCCTGCTTGGCAACCAGGTGGAGGCCCAAAAGGATGCGGCAAAGGCTGAGGTCATCTTAAGAACAAACTTCACAGGGCTTGTCCCGATCATTTCCCATACCGCCAATCTCTTTGAGGAGCGCGGCAACGGGCTCATTATCGGCATCAGTTCCGTTGCCGGCGACAGGGGCCGGGCTTCCAATTACTTTTACGGCAGCGCCAAGGCGGGATTTACGGCCTTTTTATCTGGCCTCCGCAACAGGCTTTCTTCCAAAGGCGTGCGCGTTCTTACGGTAAAACCCGGTTTTGTCCGGACAGCGATGACGGAAGGGCTTGCGCTGCCCTCCATGCTGACGGCTTCGCCGGAGGAGGTTGCCGCGTCAATCATGAAGGCGGTGGAGAAAAAGCGCGATGTTCTGTATGTGAAGCCTTGCTGGCGCGTTATCATGGCGATTATTCGGCTTCTGCCTGAAAGGCTTTTTAAGCGGCTCTCCTTGTAACGAGCTCATTGTATGAAGAAAAAGCTCGCCCTGTTCGACTTTGACGGTACCCTCATTGCCGGGGACAGCCTGCATTCGTTTTTGCGCATCGCGCTGCCCGCGCCGCGCCTGGCTTTGGGCATGGCCCAACAGGCCCCGCGTGTCCTTGCCGCGCTCCTGGGCATGGCGGACAAAAGCCGCGCCAAGGAGCGGCTTTTAGCTGAACTCTTCACCGGATGGAACAGGGAAGCCTTACAGGAAGCCGGGAGGACATATGCGGCAAAGTTCTTTCCCCGGCAGTTGCGGCCAGGGGCTGCGCAGCGCGTGGCATCTTACCTTGCCGATGGCTTCAGGGTGATCATCGTCACGGCTTCGATGGAGGAGTGGGTGGCTCCCTGCGCAAAGGCGCTTGGCGCGGAGTGCATTGCCACCCGGCTGGAATACAGGGAAGGCGTCTTTACCGGGCGCTTCGCAACTCCCAACTGCATTCGGGAAGAAAAGGTCCGCCGGATACAAACGCTGCTCGATCCCTCTTTGAGTGACGAAATCCACGCGTACGGAGACAGCCCCTCCGATTTGCCCATGCTGCGTCTTGCGCAACGGCAATTTTACAGGCCGGATTACAGCCTTCCGCTTGAGTAAAGCAACAAGACCGTCAGCGCGGCAAAGGAGTAACCAGCCAATGCTTGAGAACTGCATCAGCATCTTACGGCGTTTTGTCGTATTTCTCACTGGCAGAACAGATATTGACGCAGCTTCTTTTTCGTCCCTGGCGCGTTTTTTGCTAGCTGCCGCCGCTTTGTGCTATGCGTATATTGCCGTCACCCCGCTGACCGGTTTTGACAACTACACCTACTTTCTCGCCCAGGGGCACGGTGATCCGCTCTTTGAGATTGTCCGGGGGACCTGGCTTTTTCATCTGCAAAACCGGTTTCTGCCCGTTCTGAGCATTTCACCCTATGTCTCCACCCTTGCCTATATTTTTGTTTTGGTTCTGACTGTCCTGACTGTGGCGACCCTGTGGGCCGAAAGGGCATTTTTCAGCGGCTTTGACAAAACGATTTGTCTGCTTTTGCTGGTTTTTCCTTACTGGGTGAGCCAAATATATTTCCCTTACTACCATTACGGTTACGCGCTGTGTAATTTTTTGCCTCTTGCCGCCATTGCCTTGGTCTGGCACTCCCAAAAACCTCTCAAATGCCTTCTGGCTTTGCTTTTGTTTGTCGCCGGAGTCGCTTACTATCAGGGGGCGGTCAATACAGCCTCTTCGCTGGGTATTTCCACATGTATCCTTATGCTGGCGCGGACGGCACTTTCCGGAGGGCCTCTCTCCCCTGTGATTGTGCGTGCAGCTCGCTCCTTTTGCCTCGTGGCGGCGGGCAGCGCGGCGTATCTTTTACTGCATAAAGCGGCGCTGATTTACACCGGTATTGCGGTTCTCACTCCAGGCGGCTATACCGTGCGCTTTGACGGCAATATCCTTGAGCGGTTCTGGATGTTCAAGCAAGCGCTGTTCGGCAGTCCTTTCCTTATTCCGCCTGCAATCAATGCCGTCTATCTGGTTTTGCTTGTTTTAATCGTTTTCCTATGTTGTTTGCGCGCTGTTCAAAAAAGCCGGAAGCTGCTTTTGGTGCTCCCCTTGCTCCTGATCGCGGTTTTTACTCCTTCTTCCCTTGCTCTGATTCAGCCCTCTGCCCTTTACCCGCGCTCAATTGTGGGAGCCGCCTTTTTATGGGCATTGGCCTTCATTGTGTTCGATCTTTTTTCGAACAAACGCCTTTCCATGCCGCTCAGCGCCCTTGCCGGAATCGTCATTGTTTTTTTTGTCATCCGCATAAACTACGCCTGGCATATTCAGGAGTTGACCGTCCAACGCGATATAATCACTGCCGCACGCATTAATGAACGGCTGGAAAGCGTCGCTCAAAATACGGATGCGGCCCGGCCTCTGCCTGTATCCGTTATCGGGTGCCGTTCACCTGCAAAACAGCCCTGGCCGACGGACTTCGCCACCATGTTCGGGCAGTCTCAACTCGTATGCTTCGGCACCAGGACCCTAAACGCGCACGTATCGGCACTGCTGCGTTTCGCAGGAGGGGAGATCGCCATCGTGCCCCCGCAGGCCCACGATGAGGAGCGCGTTGTCGGGCGCGCGCCCTGGCCCGCCCCGGATTCCGTGTTCAAGGATGAATACGGCTTCGCGCTCTGGCTTGGCGGCCCAAGCGCCGCATCGCGCCAGACAATGGTCGCGCCCGGCCTGGCCGCGCTTGCCGAAGGTTTCGGCATCAGAGATGAAGCTTATCTGAAAGGAGTGAACCCGCACCGCCTTAAGGGGGATGCCTGGTTGTACGAGCTCGCCGCCTCCGGCAATGGCCCATGGCAGACAGAGCTTCCTCTGGAGCGTTCGCTGGGGCATATTGAGAGCCGGACGGATCTTCCGCAAGAGCCGCGCTTTGTCCGGATTGGCGGTTGGGCCTTTGATCTCTTTACTAAGCAGCTCCCGCGCCGGGTTATCATCGTGAATGCGCAGGAACAGGTTGTGGGATTTGCGGAGACGGGCGGCAAACGTTCGGACTTGAGCGAAAAAGTCTGCCCTGACGCGGAATACGGCGGTTTTACGGGCTATATGCTCAAAGGAGCAACTCCGGTGGGCTTTCGCTACCCTAAATAGCCGGTGGGGGCTTATAGCCCCCACCGTGCGGTATATCAGGGCCGTTTATGGCCCTCGGTCGGATTTCTTAAGCCCAGGTGAAAACTTCAGCGGTCTCCGCTGCTTGAGCGGGAATCGTTATCTCGCTTGCCGCATACTCAGAAGCCGCGGCAGGCTCACTGTGCCCTGCGCCGTCCTGCGTGGCGGCATTGGCCCCATACAGGGACAGCACATAGTTGACCAGGTCCTGCATGTCTTCAGGGGCGTCCTTTGTCGCTATAAGCCCTTTGTTCTGGTTAGCTTCCGAACGCGAGCCGTTTTTATCCTGGCCCACCTGAACGGCGGGCTCAGGGCCGGACTGGGACAGCGCGTAGTTAAGTAGATCTTGAATGTTTTCTGAGGCATGGGAGGCTGCAAAAAGCGTATCGTTTTCGGAGGCAAAGCGGATGCTGCTCTTGTTGGTTACGGCAGCCGCGCCGAAGGAACCTTTATACACCAGGCCTTGATTTCCGTTTAATCCATCTGAGCCGTATAAGTAATTCAGCGCCATCAAATCCTGGGGAGAGTAATAATCATCAGAGTTTGTGGTGTAGTACCACTGATCAGCGCTTGCCTCGACATAGGACATGGTGGAGTATATTTTGTTGGAAGAGTAAGGATTTCCGTTGGGATGATCTAAACCTAGCGCGTGCCCTATTTCGTGTATCAATGTGGGATATGCCGCAGAGCCTTTTGTCCAGGAATTGAAACCGCTGAACTGTGGCTCTGATATCGAGGGAGTCACTGCTACGTAGGATTTGGTTGTTGGAAAGTTAAAAGTTATTCCTGCAATGCCTCTGGGATATGGATCTGCCCCGGGGACGTCAGGAGTCGCACCTGGGGTCGGGTATGCTGATAAAAATGTCATATTAGCGGCATTGGCGTCTGAGGTATAGACAAAGTCAATGCCGGTCAGATCGTGAAGGTACTCAAGCGCTGTTGTAATGCCTGCTTTTTGGTTAGCATTCAGTTTTTGAAAATCCTTCAATTTATAAGGGACAAGATCTTGCGGCAGACTTTGCGCGTATGTATAGAGCATTGTGTTGCTTTTATACTGTGCGCCGACTTTGTTCCAATCTATCGTTCCCTTCCACTGCAATGCCGCTATGGTGCTATCGGAAGATACGGCGCTCACGGAGTCGTAGTAATTCTTCGCCGCCATATTTTGCCTGGGGGCAAGATCTTCCATGTACCCATAACGGGCAAAATGTTCGAGAGGAGTTAAGCCAGCACCTTTTAAAGTGTTCATCAAGCTTTGTTTTGTGTAGCTTGTTCCTTCGTCGCGCGCGCATTGCGCAATTTTTTCCGTGTAATACTTATCCAGATCGAAGTATTTGCTTGGATCAATGCCGCAGCCGCCGTCAGCGGCCTGCTCAAAGGCGCCGTAGCGATTAAAATGATCCCAAACAGAGATGCCGGCATTCTGAATGGCCTGCTTTGTGGATGCCACTGTCCAGTTTGTACGGCCTTCAAATTTCGTAACGTTTAGCTGAGCGGCCTTGTTCTGGAGGTATTCGGTCTCATTGAAGTAAACGGACTTGATAAACGCGGACTTGGAACTGAACGCCATACGAGCCTCCTGGGGTGCATCGGTTGAGGAACAATGAGTTTGAGGGAGACGGTTGCCCGGCGGATCCCACTCAAGATCGCATTTTCCGTTAGCAATATGCGGAATATTGTTAGGATAGCAAAAAATAATTGTCAATATGTACCAATAAACTAGTATATGATCGACATACTTTTGAAATAATCGTATTTATTTAGTATAATCTATTGTTTTATGCGCAATATGCATATTTTAAAGTCATTGCTGCGCCGGAAAACTGTTTTGAATACTTTCCGGGAGCACAGCTCTTCTAGGGGCTGTTTCTAGGCGGCATCCATTGCCGCCGTTAAGCGCCGGAATGGGCGTGCCTTTACAGCCCCCGCTTTGCGGGGTTTGTTACCAACCCACGGCGCTCGGGGGAATTTCCGAGCGCCGGTTCTTGTTTGCAAAGGTTTCCCTATCAGCCCGTCACGGTAAAAGACAGCATCATGCCCGTATCTTCATGCTCAAGCAGGTGGCAGTGGGCCATGAACATTCTTTCAACCGGGGCCGGGCGCATGAACCTGATAAGCACCTCGCTTTCCTTGCCTTCCACGAACACGGTATCTTTCATGCCGCTGCGGTGCGCTGCCGGGGCCGCTCCGTTTTCTTTCAAAATCCGAAACTGAGCGCCATGGATGTGGAAGGGATGCAGCATCGCGTCGCCAACACCGGAAATAATCCAGCGCTCGTATTGGCCGAGTTTGACGTCAAAAGCGGCGGCATCCATGGTAAACGCCCTGCCGTTGATCAGGTTGCCGCGCCACAGGTCAAAGGGTTGCTGATCCCCGTGGCCCATGGAGCCATGGCCGCCGCTTGCGTGTCCGCCTCCCATATCGCCGTGCGCCATCATGCCGCCATGGCCTCCGCCTCCGGCCATGCCCGGCATGGCGTGGCCATCCATGTTCATCCCCGCCATGGCTTTTTCACCATACCGCTTCATCAATTCCCGCATGCCCTGCATATCCAGGCGCGGATCCATGGCAAGCCGCAACGTGCGCGTCGGCCAACCCGCCGGATCCGGCAGCGGCGATATCGACGCCAGTTTGTCCGGCAGGCGCTTGTGCCCGGGCCGCTGTGTCGGCGTGACGCGCAGAGCGGGTAAGGGGTTGTCGAACGGCGGAAGGGTCATGCCCATTTGCCTGGCGGGGAGGCACAAGAGGTCAAAAGCTTTGCCGTCACCGGCGTCAACCAGAACCTCAAAACGCTCTCCCGTATAGATAATCAGCTCATTCAACTTGACCGGTTCCGCCAAAAAACCGCCGTCGCCGGCAATAACGTACATGGGTCTGCCGTCGCTGCAAGCCAGCCTCAGGGAGCGGGCATTGCACCCGTTAAGCAGCCGCATGCGCAGCCAGCCGCGCGGTGCGGCATGTTCGGGATATATGACGCCGTTGGTAAGCAAAAAGTCGCCGAACCAGCCCACCGCCGCGCTGACCACATCCACAGCATAGTCGATCTGGCCGTCCTTGTTGAGGCGCTTGTCCTGCAGAACCACAGGGATGTCATCCACCCCCCAGTTTCGCGGGACGGCAAGCGCTCCGCTCTCGTCATCCTCAATGAGAAACAGACCGGCCAGCCCCATGGCCCCATGGCGTCCGGTTTTTTGATGCGGATGGGGGTGGAACCAGCAGGTCGCCGCCGGCTGGTCGATATGCAGCTCGGGTTGCCATGAGCTCCCCGGCTCTATTATTTGTTGCGGCCCTCCGTCGGACGTGCCGGGAATCTCCAATCCGTGCCAGTGCACGGCTGTGGATTCGGGCAAGGCGTTTGCCACATCCATGACCACTTTCTGCCCTCTGCGCACGCAGACCGCCGGACCCAGCAGAGGGCCGTTGTAGCCCCAGGTTCGGGTTGCCGCCTGTTTCCAGAGGCTGGAGCCTTCGGTTATCTTGATTTTGATACGCCCGGCGGCGTCGGGTTTGAGCAAGCCGGGAACGGGAAGAACGGGCCGCGAAGCGGCCCAGGCTTGAAAAATCCCAAAGGGCAGCGCCGCGCTGGCGCTGAGTGCCCCCAGCAATTGTATGAAAGTTCTTCGGTACATATGCCGCTCCTTGAAAGGATGTTCCTGCAAATTTACCATTAAAATTCTTATTATCACAAAAGGATTCGGAAGAAACCTTATTAGAAGTCATTTGTACCTTTCCATCCGGTGGCGGAATAACTTTTACCTCAAACTGATGGCCTTTCCCGCTGCAAACACCTCTACGGTCTTCCAAGGGATGGGGTTGTCCTTCCGTATGCATTTCGGAGTGGGCAAAGCCGTTCCATACCATCGCCCCCTGCCCCCGCGGGGAGTCCGTTACTGTTCGGGTGGAGCAAATAATCTTGCGTTCTTATGCGAAAGAGGAAAGAATGGTTTGATACGTTCAAGCTGTGCGGCGGAAAGATAGAAAAGTTGGCTCATGCGCATCCATAAGCACAACTACCCAACATTTCTACAAATTATAATTAATGAGTCCCAAACTTAATGAAAAGCCAAATACGAGAGAGCAAATTACCATTAAATGGTAATTTGCTCTCGGGCGACGCCATGCTGATTCTCTGATGCGGCGGGAGGCGGCGTTCAGGCGTTCAAAATATCCCGCACAAAGGGAGCAAGTCCCTTGCCGAGCAAGGCGTGCTGCTCCGCATCCAGATGCACCCCGTCCAGAGGACTCGGCCCGGTTACGCTCCCGGCATCGAAGAATCGGCAGCCGGTAAGGTCGCAAATGTCTTTGTAGGCAACGGCAAGGCCTTTGCCGCGCTCCTGCGCTCCCACAAATTTGGGAGCAAGAGGGCCGCGCGGATCTTTCGGGCAGGGCGGCGCGATGACTAAGATCGCCGGTTCGGGCAGGCCCGGTTCAATGGGCGCTCTGCGAACGGCGGCAATAAGCGCGGCCATGCCCTGGGCGGAAAGCCAGGCATTATTATCATGGGTGCTTTGCAGATCATTGCCTCCCAGGAAAAAAATGAGCAGATCGAGCGGCGCGTGGATCTCCATGAGCTGTTCGAGCCCGTCAATGCCCCTACGCCCCGGTTTGAAGGGATCTTCCCATACCGTGCGTCTGCCGTTCAGGCAGTTTTCATGCACCCGCGCGGCTGGCCCCATCTCCTCAAGTTTTTTTTCCAAAACCCGGGGCCAGCGCTGGACCGCGGGCAGACGTTTTCTAGTCAAAGGAATCATCCCCCAACTCAATGAATCGCCGTAAACGAGAATTTCTTTCATAAGCTTCCCTCTGTGTGCAATGTGCACGGTTTTGGCCGTTTTCAAAAAAAGCAACGCCACCCGCTGCCTGAGCCTGAAAAAAGCCGTTACGGCAAGGTTTGTTCGCCGCCAGGCGGGCTCATGGCGGATTCGCACCCGGAAGGCATCTTGTCCATCCTGCGTTAGCGGATTTCATCCTGTGAGCTCGACCACAATTGAAATAAAAATATTCGATTTTTTGGATACCGTCAAAAATACGACTAAAATTGTTAATCGCGCTCATTCCAGCATAAGCGGCTATTCTCCTCTTTCGCGCAAGGGCGCTCAATGTTGAGCATGAAGTCGTTTCTGAGCTGCCTATGCGGCAGTGAACAAACCCCGGATCTGGCGCATCGGTGAGACTGTATTTCTGAGCTGCCTATGCGGAGGACAGTGACCCGTGCCAGGAAAAGATGCGTGACCAGTTCAAATTTGGAAGAGAATCTGTTGATTCCACGGCACAGGCAAGTAATGAGGTCTACCGGAGCAAGCGCTGCTGCAGCAACACGCTCACGTTTCGCCTGCCGTCCAGCACCGCCACCACGCCGACCATGCCCTGGTTAATGTAATAGAATATACGCCAAGGAGGGCATTGCGCTTCCCGATAGTCGGCAATTCCCAGAACAAGCATTTCCTCCGGGCATTTCCACCGCATCGGCAGCGTTTCCAGCGCAAGAATTTCCTCCATCAGCTTGTCCTGAATGAGTTTGGCTTGTTCCACGCCATCGGCCAGGGCAATGAAGTCGTAAATGGCGTCAAGGTCTTTCTCGGCTTCTTCGGAAACAATGACCTCGAATTTATCCATTACGCTTCCCTTCGCGCTTGGCGCGGAGGCGGGCAAAAGCCTCTCTGGCCGGGCTTGCCTTGCCTTCTTCAATGCTCTTCTTGCCCATGGCGAAAATTTTCAGCAGAGCAAGGCTTTCAAGGAGATTTTCATAATCCTTGACCCCCATGAGCACGGCAGTGGCCTCGCCGTTTTGGGTAATGATCATGGGCCCGGAAGTATTGACCTGTTCCAGCACTTGGGCGCTGTTGGCCTTCACGTAACTTATGGGTTTGATATCCTGGCTCGGGCGCATACGTCCTCCACTGTTTTAACTAAATTTAGTCCAAATTCAGTCTCCGCGCAAGCCCCTCACATACCCCCTTTTCCCCCACCGCCGCCCGCAAAAACGGCGGGCTGCCTTTTACGGTAACCCGCCGTTTTCACATCAATTCTGGCAGAGAAGGAGGGATGGCAATGTATGCTATACTGAACAAAAGCGCGACCGGCCACGATTGGCAAGACCTTTACCAGTACTGATTTCATCAATCGGTCAGCGGCCGATCGATGAAGACCGCTTTGCCGAAAAACGTGGTTTTCAGCTCGCTCACGCCGCCGCCAGCAGCGCGTCGGACTGCCGTCCGGCGTTAGAAGTCATTTTTTTGATGAATTATGAAATGGCTTCTATTCATTTTGTGTGGGAGGCCGGGCACGGCTAATCCGCGGCAATGGGATCGGAAACTGCCGCCGGCTCCTGTTTTCCCACAAGCTGGAACAGATACCTGCCCGAGTAATCACAAACGAATCCCAGGCCCACGCCGAGGGCCACTCCCAGCAGGAGCGTTTTCCAATCGCCATTTGCGGCAAAGGCTGAAAAGCACCCCATGAATGTGTTGGGAACGTTCGAGAGGATATTTATTTTTGCCTGGTACGTCATGATCCAGGCGATGAAGCCGACGGCAAACGCTCCGCCGATCAAGGCGATATTTTTGTCCTGCATGAAATCCATGCCGTACAGCGTTATGACGCCCATTGCCCAGAAAATGCCCACCCAGTTGCTGCAAAGCGCTTTCAGCCCTCCTGTTTTCCCGGCTCCCGCCGCAAAATAGGCGGTACATCCCACAAACCCCATCCAGGCCGGAAATTCGGCGAGCGTGGCAGCCAAAGACCACAACAGGCATCCAAAGCCGATTCCCAGAGCGGTAGCCATACTTCTTGTCATGTTTCTTCTCCTCTGCTTGAGGCCGGAAAACGGCGGGGTACCGTCCTGCCGACGATCACGGCGATGTGAGATTGCCGAGCACAAACGCCTCAAAAGATTTTCTGATCCGTTCCGGGTCAAGACCACGGAGAATGAAGACCAGATCGGTCGCTTTTTTCAGCCCCTCCCACGAGGCCAGATGCTCCGGAGGGTGGATGACATGCTGCACCCCCTGGATGACCACCGGCCCTTCGCTCTCCTCTATGTACAGCAGGCCCTTGACACGCAGGATGTTGTTCCCGTGTGCATGGAGCAGCATGGACAGCCAGACGCCGAAAGATTCCCAGTCCACCGCCTTTTCCGAAACGATCCTGATGGTGGCGACGGAGGTATAATGCGGCTGATCATGCGCCGCTTGCGGGACAAAAGACAAGGCCGTCAGCCGGTTCCGCTTCGCCTTGTCCGCCTCTTCGCCCCGGGGCCGGAGCGGGAAGAGCCGCAGCACCTCGGGAGAATCGGGATAGATTCTGCGCGCCGTGGGGTTGGCTCTGTCCAGCAGGGCGTCGACTTCCTTGCGAGCGGCGGCGTCAACGCAATCCGTCTTGGTAATCAGCAAGTCGTCCGCGGAGGCGACCTGCTCCAACCATACCTCTTCCACCCGGGACTGGGATGGGGCGTGCACGGCATCGACGGTGGTGACCACATCCCCCACAGTATAGTGGTGCCGTATCTGCGGATCGGCGAACACGGTGGACAGAATAAGCGAGGGCTGGGCTATGCCCGTGGTTTCCACGATTACCCGTTTGAACGGCGGGATCTCCGCGCGGATTCTGCCGGTAAGAAGCGAGGCCAGCGCGTCGCGCAATTCCCCCCGCAACGTGCAGCACAGGCAGCCGCTGTTCAGCAGGACAACGTCGGGGGCGATTTCTCCGACCAGTATGTGATCCAGGCCGACTTCCCCGAATTCGTTGATGAGAACCGCGCTGTCTCCGAATTCTTCCGCTTCGAGAATCCGGCGCAGGGCGGTGGTTTTCCCGCTGCCCAGGAAGCCTGTTAGAATCCCCACCGGGATGGCGTCTTCTTCACGGGTCATTCTCATAATGCGCGTTCCCGCATGGCCTGCATAAGGCCTTCATCCAATGGGTCGAGGGGGCGGCCGCGCATTTTTTCAAGCTCCTGCCACAGTTGCCCCATTTCCTTGACCATGGCTTGGGCTCCCGTGGGCGAGCAAAGAACATAATCGGTTCCGGAAAAATCCCTGATACTATGATGCGCCAGGGAAAGAACCCTGTTGATCGCCTGCAGGCGAAAAAAGCGCTGCCTTCTGGATGTGCCGCCGGCCACGCCTTGTGTTGACCAGTGTGTCCGTTCGCCAAAAATACCGCACAACCCGCACATGGATGCCTCCCGCTTTTTGCTGCGGCGCGGCGAAATGGACGGCCATTCCGCCGCGCGGCCGGTTATTTCTTCCGGGGGGAACGTTTTTTGAAATCGTCGGCCATTTCGTCCATGGTCACAAATCGGACGCCGGGGTGCGAAAGCATATGCTGCGTCAGGCGTTCAAGGGCCATGAGCACATGGGGTCTTCCCGCAACGTCGGGGTGAATGGTCATGGGGAAGATGGCATAATCGTATTCGCGGTACACATAGTCGAACTGCGCGCGCCACATG
>JAVBOT010000035.1:0-55213 GCA_031550225.1 Desulfovibrio sp. | reverse complement strand
ACTCACGGGAAAGGACAGCCAACCTGCCCGTGTGGACGCAGCGCTACAATTTCCAGCGTCCCCACAGCGCTCTTGGCAGAAAGCCTCCGGCTTCTCGACTGAGCCGAGGGTGAACAACGTGTTGACACTCTACATCTAGGGGCTGTTTCTAAATAAAATCTAGACTTTTCGTCCATCTGTTGTTTTGCTGTTTCCTATGAGCAGACACGACATCTCCGACGAAAAGTGGTCCATAATTGGACCTATGTTGGCAAAGGCCGGTACTGAAACCAGAGGTCGCAAGCGCAAGGATGACCGCCTAATGTTTAATGCTATCCTGTGGATTATGAAAACAGGAGCGCCTTGGCGGGACTTGCATCCGGAGTTTGGGCCGTGGAATACAGTGCATAAGCGCTTCCTCGAATGGGCCAAACTTGAGGTTTGGGATGACATTCTTCGTATGTTGTCCATAAATGCAGACCCTGAAGCCATAATTATTGACGCCACCTTTATAAAGCTGCACCAACACGGTACCGGCGCAAAAGGGGGCACTTCAATCAGGAAATCGGGCGTAGTAAAGGCGGATTAACCACCAAAGTCCACGCTGTTGTAGATGCCCTTGGTAACCCTTTGCGCATTCACCTCACGGCGGGCAACGTAAACGACATAGTGCCAGCGTATGATCTGCTTGAAGGCTCACTGGCAGACAAGCTACTTGCAGATAGGGCGTACGATGCCAATAAACTGCTCGCGTTGGCAGAACGTCAAAACTGCGAAGTGGTTATCCCACCGACGCCGCGCAGGCTGGAACAGCGAGAGTACGATACCCATGCGTACAAAGAGCGCCACCTTGTTGAATGTTTTTTTGCCAAGCTTAAGTCATTCCGCAGAGTTGCAACTCGGTATGATAAGCTCGCCATAACCTTTAAAGCTGCGGTCATGCTGGCGGCATGCCTTATTTGGCTGCAATGAACTATTTAGAAACAGCCCCTAGCGGAGGGAACGTACTCTTATGGTAGATAACCTGCGCAAAAGGGCCGGATGACGCAACGCTGCAATTGCCCGAGCCCCCACGCGGCCCTTGGAAAAAACTTCAGCTTCAAAACTGAATTGAGGCGGCGGCAGACCCTGACACGCCGGCCGAACCGTCCCGCCGATAAAAAACCGTCAGGGCGTGCTTTCGGCACGCCCTGACGGTAAAAATTCCGCACTTTCGCGAAAAAGGTCCCTTTCGCGGATCAGGCGGGTGGCCTGTAAAAAATATCACTCTTAGGGATGGCACTTGGACTTGGCGCAGCCGACCAGGAGTTTTTTCTTTTCCTTATCGTCTCCGGCGGTCTTTTCATGGCAACTTACGCAGGACTCGTGCTTGTTTTCTTTTTTCTTGTGGATAGCCTGATTGTAAGAGTGGATGCCCTTTTCCTGCGTACCGATGATATCATGGCAGCCCGCGGTGCCGCAAGGACGGTAATCTTCTTTACCCTCAACAGGGTGGTGGCACACGCCGCAATCATCAGCTTTATGCGTGCTGTGATTGAAAATAACCACTTTTTTACCGCTCTTTTGCATTTTAATCCCATCGGCAGGCGCCGCGGGACGCTCCGCAGCGAGCGCGGGAAGCACCAAGGCCGCCACAATACAGAAAATTCCCAGCAGTAACAGTTTTTTCATAATGCCGTTGCCTCCTTAGTCAAGGTAATTGGATGAATGCAACTTTGCACCTTAGGTTGGCGTAATTATTACTCCTAGCCGCAAGATTGTGTCAAGGCATCGCACCTTGAAAAGCGGGCGGGAAGAAACAATGAAAACGTTTACTTCGCTGAGAGACGGCATATTCCGGTAGAATAAAATTTATGCCTTGCGGAGAAACAGGAGCGATTCCGGCACAATCCGCACCAAAGCGCGGCCCGCGGGAGGCAGCAGCGCCGGGCGTTCCAAAACGCGCAAAGCGCGCGGTTCTGAACTTGCATCATGCAAAACCAGGCTGTTGCTGTTGAAAAAAGCTCCCGTGGTCCAATGAGAAACCACCGGCGCGTCAAAGCCGGGCAAAAAACGATGAAAGCGCAACACAACAGCGCGCCTGTCCTGCCGGGCCGCCTCAGGGGTGAACCAGCCGGCAAGAGCTTGCCACACGCTCAAGGCTTCTTTACGGGCATCGCTTAAAGCGGCCGGGCCTTGCGGGGCTTGTTCTTCGGGCAGGTACATGGAAAAATCGCCGGACTGCGCCTCAAGGCTTTCAGCCAAAGGCGCGCATGCGGGCGAAGGCAGCAGGCAACGGGAAAAGGGCTGGTTCAATTCCAGCTTAAGCCGCGTGCTGGCCTGGACATGGCTGAGCATAAGGCGCACCAGCCAGTAATGGTCTGTTTCATTGCGCGCATAACACGCCCAAAGCGCAGGGCGGGCCGCAAGACCAAGCTGCGCGTCCTGAAACAGCCGCTTGGCCTCGGCAAGTTCCAGCCCATGGGTGCAGGCGAGGGCGTTAATGACGGCGTAAATGCCGCACGCAAAATCGAGAGTGCCCTGAAGATAGCGGCGCATGCGTTCATTTAACGGGATTTACATAGCGCATCACCCGTTTCTGGGCCGTGCGCGAGGCTTCGGTCTGCTGCTCCCCGATGTGCTCCCGCTCAATATACAAGATGGCTCCGCAAGGGCACATCTCCATACAGGCAGGCAGCATGCCGTGTTTGCGCCGCTCAGCGCACAAATCGCATTTGGTCACGCCCACTCCCTCACCCGTGGCGTAAATGCCCCCAAAGGGGCAGGCTTCCACACAATCCATGGTCTCGCAGCCACGGCACAGCATGGGCTCAAGCAGAACCAGGCCTTCCGCGTTTACGGTAAGGGCGCCGGGCTTACATGCCTTAACGCACATGGGAGAAGGACAGTTGCGGCAGTACAGGGGGGCCATCTCCCCTGCGGAGGTGCGCACCATGATGATGCGCGGCTGTTTATACAAAAACTTGCAGACAGCCTCACAGGTTTCGCAGCCGATACATTTGCTGTAGTCTATATGTAAAATTCGAAAATCAGGTTCAGCAGGCATGATACGTTCCAGTCACGTTTTGACGGTTGGCGAAAATAACGAGAGCAGATTTAAGCTTGAAACGCCTTATGCGCTATCTCTGCCGGGGAGCCGGTTTTGGCACGGCATCAGCCGCGCTGTCGTATTCGCTTTCCCTGTGCTGCGCTTTCAAATCCAGCCAGTTGGCCAAAGATCTGGCCGCTCGCAGCCCGCTGTAAACCGCGTGGCCGATTTTGCTCGGGCCTGTGAGCACATCGCCCGCCACAAACACATTTTCCAACGCCGTCATATTAAGCCAGCGCACGTCCCCTTTACGCACATTCTCCAGCCCCAGCACATCGGCAAAGGGCGGCGTCGGTATTTCACCCACCGCCGTCACGACAACATCCGCGCTGAAGTGCTCAATCTCCCCTTCCGGCGTGCGCACCTCTATGCCCGTGACCTTGTCTTCTCCCAGAATACGCACAGGCACACGCCGCTCATGCCAGCTGCAGCCGACTTCCAAAGCCCCGTTCACGGCATATTTGCCGCAAGGCGCTTCATCCGCCGTTCGGCGGTAAAGCATGTTCACCTCCGCCGCGTTAAGGTGGCGCGCACTGTGCGCCACGTCAATGGCTGAATGGCCGGCGCCGATGACAGCCACTTTTTTTCCCTCCACAGGCGGAACGCTGATGTTGGTCGACGCGTACTGGATGGCCCGGATGGGAAAAAGAAACTCCAGCCCGGAATAGACCCCGGGCAAATTTTCTCCGGGGATGCCCAGCTTGCGGGACTTCCATGATCCTGTGCAGATCATGATCGCATTGTGCCGCTCCTGCAGATCCGCAAGGCCGAGCATATCAAAGGAGAAATGATCCCCTTCTTCCTCATGCAAAGGCGCGCTGCAGCAAATTTTGGTGCGGGTGTGCACCTTGACGCCGTATTTGCGCTCAAGCAGCGTTACCCCGCGCAAGATACGCTCTTGAGGAATACGGCTGCCGGGAATGCCGAACACCATTAAGCCGCCCGCTTGGGGAAGCTTGTCGTACAACTCCACCTGGTAGCCTATGGAGGCAAGGTATCCCCCGGCGGCCAACCCGGAAGGGCCGGCTCCAATAATGCCGATGTTGCGGTGCACTGGCGGAGCGATATCGGCACGGTAAAAAGCAAAATTCATGCGTGATTCCGATGCTGTTTCCATACCCATAACATACCACCATTGTGAAAAAAATTCTTAAGACAGCGCCGAGGCCTCACACGTTTCTTTTTCCAGTCCGCGCATCTACGATACCCTGCTCTGAGCAAAGGGGCAAGCCATAAGGAGCCGCGCACTCGAATGCCTGGAAGCGCGCTTGAGGCGACCTTGACATTGTAATGAACTCTGAGGCAGAAAATGAACATCGCAGAGATCCCCGGCTGAAAGAAACTCTCAAGAAGATTTTGGGATCCATTGCAGAAAAGGCGGAGCCCCCTCTGACTCCCCCGGCGGGATTCCAAGAAAAAATCCCTTGGGCCGGGCAGGATAGCCGTGAGCAAAACGCAGCCGCAACATTATGACGTGATCATCGTGGGAGGAGGGCCGGCAGGCCTTTTTGCCGCTTACTGGCTTGTCCAGCATTCCGGCCTTTCCGTCGCCCTTTTCGAGCTCGGCAGCCGGGTGGAAAAACGAAGCTGCCCCATGGGACGCACGCAGCGCTGCCTGCAATGCAACCCTTGCCATATCCTTTCCGGCATGGGAGGCGCGGGCCTTTTTTCCGACGGTAAGCTGAATTTTATTCATAAACTGGGCAAGACGGATCTTACCCAGTTCATGCCTGTGACAGAGGCCCAGGAGCTTATCGCCCAAAGCGAGGCCGCGTTTTCACGCTTCGGCATGGACGGGCCGGTCTTTCCCACAGACATGGACGCGGCGTTGCGCATCCGGCGCGCCGCCAAACGCGCGGGAATCGATCTGCTGCTCATCCGGCAAAAGCATCTGGGCAGCGATTTTTTGCCCGGGCATATCGCGGGCATGTGCGCCTGGCTGGAAGAAAAGGGCGTCATCCTGCGCACTAACCAGCGCGTGCTCGAAATATTGGCCGAAAAAGGCGCGGCGTGCGGCGTAAAAACCCCGCAAGGCAATTGCTCCGCCAGGGCGGTTATTCTGGCGCCGGGGCGCGTCGGCGCTGACTGGGTGGGAGAAATCGCCCGCGCTTTTGACTTGCGCGTCAGCCAGCGCGGCATTGAGGCGGGCGTCAGGGTGGAGGTGCATAAAGATATCCTCGGCGCCCTGACCGATGTGATCTATGACCCGACCTTTTTTGTCCAAACAACCAAATACGATGATCAAACCCGCACCTTTTGCACTAACCCCGAGGGATTTGTCGCCCTGGAAAACTACCAGGATTTTGTCTGTGTGAACGGGCACGCTTACCGGGACAAAAAGTCGGAAAATTCTAATTTTGCCTTTCTCTCCAAAGTGGTGCTGACAAATCCTGTGTCGGACAACCAAGGCTACGGCGTGGCCCTGGGCAGGCTGGCCACTTTGATCGGCGGCGGCAAACCCATCCTCCAGCGCTTCGGCGACTTAAAGCGGGGCCGCCGTTCCACCTGGGGCCGCATCAGCAAAGGCTATATCGATCCCACTTTGCGCGACGTCACCCCAGGCGATATCGCCATGGCTCTGCCCGAACGCATTGTCACCAACCTGGTGGACGGCCTGGAACAGCTCAACTCTGTGGTGCCGGGCGTAGCCAATGAGGAAACGCTGCTCTATGCCCCTGAAATTAAGTTTTTCGCTATGCAGGTGGAAACGGACAATAACCTTGAAACCGCCCTACCCGGACTTTTTGTAGCCGGAGACGGGCCCGGCGTCTCCGGCAATATTGTCGCCGCGGCGGCCACCGGCATCATTCCGGCCCGCACCCTGGTGAAACGGCTCGCCCCATAAAGCCTCTGGCAACAACACTCACCGTGCCAAGCACGCCAAGGAAAACGTATGCCTAAATTTTTACATGCCGCCTGCGGAGGCGACGATAAAACCCGCACCACCAGAGAATTCGCTAAAGAAGAATGGCAGGAAACGCGTATGGACGCCTATGGGGAGGCAAACCCGGATGTTGTGTCCTCGTTGCCCGACATGTTAGGCGCGTCCGGTCTGCAAACGGCTTCCTTTGACGCGGCTTTTACCTCCCACAGCTTAGAGCGCCTGTATGCCCACCAGGCCGTAGCCGCGCTGGAAAACCTCGCCCGTGTGCTTAAGGACGACGGCTACCTCGTTGTTGCCTGTTCCGACCTTCAGGCCATATGCGCCCTCGTTGCCGAAGACAAACTGCTGGAGCCCGCCTACCAATCTCCGGCGGGGCCGGTGACCCCCCTTGATGTACTGTATGGCTTCCGCCCGGCGCTTGCCGCGGGGCATGAAAACCACGCCTGCAAATGCGGCTTTACCTCGCACGCCCTTATGGGGAGCCTGCGCCAGGCCGGTTTCAAATCCTTATGGATTACCAAGAATCCTTCCTCTTTTTCCCTGGTCTGCATTGCCTGCAAGCAGGAAGTGCCCGAAGAGCACTTAAGGGAGCTGATCGCAAAACATTTCGGATGATGCAAAAGCCCGACCTGACGCTTTTTCCCGATGAACCGGGCGTGTATCTTTATAAAGACGCCGCCGGGCGCATTCTGTATGTGGGTAAGGCCAGACGCTTACGCCGGCGTCTGGCCTCCTATTTCCGCGACTCTTCCCTGCTCTCGCCCAAAACAAAAACCATGCTGCGCCATGCCGAGCATATCGACACCTTACGCACCGGCACGGAAAAAGAAGCCTTGCTGCTTGAAGCCAGCCTGATCAAAAAACATCGCCCCCGCTATAACATTGTGTTGCGGGACGATAAAGAGTATCTGCTCTTCCGCATCGCGGACAAGCATCCCTACCCGCGGGTGGAAATCGTGCGCCGCCGCCAGCGCGGCGGCAGCCACGGCCAGGCCCGCTTCTTCGGCCCTTTTTCTTCAGGCCTCGCCGCCCGCGAAACATGGAAGCTCATCCACAAGCACTTTCCCCTCCGCCGTTGCCGTGACTCCCATTTTGCCAACCGCACCCGTCCGTGCCTCTATTACGATATGGGGCAGTGTCTCGCGCCCTGCGTGTTGCCTGTTGCGCAGGCTACATATCGCTCCTTGCTCGCTAAGGTGTCCCTCTTTCTGTCGGGAAAATCCCGGGATCTGGCAAAAAAACTGAAAGCGGAAATGCAGGACGCCTCGGAAAATCTGCGCTTTGAGCAGGCCGCGCGCCTGCGCGATCAACTCCGCGCTGTGGAGAAGACGCTGGAGAGGCAGTCCGTGGTGCTGGAAGAGCATTGCAACCTGGATCTGGTGGGAGTTGCGCAAGTGCCTGAAGGCCTGGCTCTAGGCCTTGTTTTTGTGCGCGAGGGACTTTTGCTGGACGGGCGCAATTTTTTCTGGCCGGGCCTAACTGTGGAAGATACCCCTGAACTTTTGAGCGGCTTTTTATCTCAGTATTACCTTGAACGGCGCGGCCTTGGCGAAAGCATCCCTCCGCGCATCGTCGTGCCCTGGCTGCCTGAGGCGAAAACCGCCGGAGAACGCCCGGAGGAGCAGGAGGCGGAAGTTCTGGATATCCGCACCCTGGAAGCGGCCCTTGCGGAAATACGCGGAGACGCCGTGCATATTGCCGCGCCCAAAGGCGAAGACGAGGATCATTTGATGCTCATGGCCGCCGCCAATGCCCGCGAGGCGATTAAAAGCTCCGTTGCCAAACCCCTGGCCGAACTTCTGGCCAAAGCCCTGCACAATCGCTCCCCCATCAGGCGCATTGAGGCTGTGGACATCTCCCACACCGGAGGCAAGCAAGCCCGGGCGGGCATGGTTGTTTTTGAGGATGAACAGCCTGTGCCCGCCGATTACCGCGCTTATGCCCTGGAAGCCGACATGTCCTTGCACAGCGCGCAAAGCGGCGACGACTACGCGGCCCTCGCGGCCTGGGCCGCCCGGCGCGCCAGAGCCGGGGCTCCCTGGCCTGACTTGCTTTTAGTGGACGGGGGCAAAGGCCAGCTTGCCGCTGTGGAACGCGCCTTTGCCCAGGCCGGAATTCGCGCCGGGGCGGGTGAAAGCGCGCGCTTCGCCCTTGCCGCCATTGCCAAGGCAAGGGACGAAAGAGGACTGGCCGATCGCCGGGCCGGGAACGTGGCGGATCGCATTTTTCTGCCCGGCAGGAGCAACCCGCTTGCTCTGCCCCCGGGCAGCCCCGAACTGCTGTTTCTGCAACGCATCCGCGATGCTGTTCACGACTTTGTCCTCGGCCGGCACCGCAAAGCCAGAAGCGCCGCCGCCTTTTCCGGCGAGCTGACGCGCCTGCCGGGAGTGGGCCCCGCCCTCGCAAGGCTCCTCTTTGAACGCTTCGGCTCCCTCAAGGCCATGGCTCAGGCAGGAGAAAAGGAACTCACCGCTGTTCCCGGCATCGGCAAAGCCAGAGCGAAGTCCATTGCCGCACGCCTTGCCATGCTTGTGGGAAAAGAGGCATAAGAATACCGTGGGAACGTAGCGGAAGACAAACGGGCAAACTATGGCAAGCCTTCTTATCGTTGATGACGATATGCTTTTTTGTGAAGCCTTAAGCACCACTCTGGAAGGAGAGGGCTACAGGGTGCTTGTTGCCCATAACTTGGGCAGAGCACGGGAACTGCTGAAAAAGCATACTATTTCCATTATTTTTATCGATGTTTTTTTGCCCGACGGCAACGGGCTGGACCTTCTTGCCGGTCTCGCTTTGCTGCCGGAACCGCCCGAAGCCATTGTGGTCACGGCCCAAGGGGATCCGCAAGGGGCGGAAAAGGCCATTACCTCCGGGGCCTGGGATTATGTCCAAAAACCCGCGCACATGGGCGAAATAGTGCTTATGGTGCAACGCGCCCTGCAAGCCCACGAGCGCAAGCAGCAGATGCCGGACGCCGCCGGCAGCGCGGGCATTGTGGGCACCAACCGCGCCATGCGCTTGACCTTGCTGCAAATGTTCGAAGCCGCCCAGGTGGACGCGCCTGTGCTCATTACCGGAGAAACCGGCACCGGCAAAGAACTGGTGGCCCGGGCCGTGCATAAAAACAGCAGACGCGCCCAGGGCCCCTTTGTGGTGGTGGATTGCGGCGCCATCACCCCCACTTTGCTGGAAAGCGAGCTGTTCGGCAATGTGCGCGGCGCTTTTACCGGGGCCATGAGCTCCCGCCAGGGCCTGGTCATGCTGGCCAACGGCGGCACCCTTTTTTTGGATGAAGTGGGCGAGCTTGCCCCTGAACAGCAAAAAGTTTTTCTGCGCCTTTTACAGGAAAGGCGCTTTCGCCCCATTGGCGGCACCGAAGAATTGCAGAGCGATTTTCGCATTGTGGCCGCCACGAACAGAAACCTCCCGGAAATGGCGGCCGGAGGCACTTTTCGCTCGGATCTGCTCTTTCGCCTGCAAGGCCTGACCATTGAAATTCCGCCGTTGCGGGCCCGGGGCAAAGATATCTTTTTGCTTGTGCAGTATGCCCTTAACCGCACTTTGGCCCAGTACGGACTGAAGGGGAAGGTTTTTTCCTCCGAAGCCTTGGAGGCTTTTGCCTCGTACCTCTGGCCGGGAAACGTGCGGGAACTTCTGCACGCGGTGGAAGCTTCCGTGCTGGCCGCGCATGATGAAACGCTCATTCTCATGCAGCACCTGCCGGTGCATATGCGCGCCCAAGCCGTGCGTTCGCGTATAGAAGAACGCAGCCCCGCTCCGCCGCTCCCCACCATGCGGGACAGCCAGGGAACATTGCCCGGGCCGCCCCTCAGCGCTGAACCCCCGGACCTTGACCTTGACGTTGAAGCAAGCATCGCCCCGGCCATGGCTCCGGCGTTTCATACCCAAAACGGCGATCTTCCGCTGCCCGCCGCGCGGCAGATGCCCCCGACTCTTTCGCCTTTGCCGCCCATGGAGGAAATCCGGCCGGCGCATACGCTCTCAAGGCGTGCCGAACACGGGCCCATGCGCTCGCCCACGCAGGATCCCAGCACCTGGAAGGAATTTCACGACACAACACTTTACGACTATAAGCGTAGATATTTACTGGACCTTTTGGCATGGGCACAAGGAAACGTGCCTGAAGCGGCCAAGGCGGCCGGGCTTTCTCGCCAGCGCCTGTATACGCTCCTGCGCGAGCACGGCATTATCCGCCAATGGGAAAAAGAATAACGCGAACGTCTTCTCCGGCATTGCGACCGCGGCATGCCGCATACCTGCCGTGCGCCAGTGTGAACGGCCGCTGACGAAGAGCGCGCGGGCGTTTGCCTGTTGTAAACGACGAGCGTACCCCTTCAAAATTTATTTGCCTTGAGAGCATTGTAACTTTGAAATTATACATCCCGGTAAAAGGCTCTGGCCTTGTGAAGCCAAGCGCAACAAGGCCCGCGAGATTGGCGCAGGCGGGCTGCGCTCGCCGTTAAGCGACAATCTCAAGCCTAAACTGCTCCTAGGATGCCCTCATGCCCCTTTGCGACGATATTAAAAATATAGCCCTGTTTGCCACCCTTACGGATCAGCAATGTAAAAGCCTTGCGGCGTCCTGCCATGCAAGCTCCTGCCCCAAAGGCACGCTCTTATTTTCCGAGGGCAGCGAGGCCGCCGGCATTTATATCATGCTCTCGGGCAGGGTGAAGATTTTTCGCGCGGCGCCGGACGGGCGCGAAGCCGTGCTGCATGTGTTCGGCCCGGGTGAGCCCTTGGGCGAGGTGGCCGTTTTTCAGGGCGGCAAATATCCGGCCTCGGCGGAATGTGTGGAAACGGGCAAGGCCCTCTTTCTTCCCAGAAAAGCCCTGCGTGAAGCCATCAGCAAAGATCCCGGGCTTGCTTTCAATATGCTGGCCGCCCTCTCCAGCCGCTTGCGCGCCTTTGTCGCCAAAGTGGAAACCCTGACCCTCATGGAAACGCCCCAACGTCTTGCCGCCTATCTGCTGCTGGCCTCGGAAGAACAAAAGAACGAAAATACCGATGTGGTCCATCTGGATGTGAGCAAGTCCCTCCTGGCCGGAATCTTGGGCACGGCACGGGAAACCTTGTCCCGCTGCCTTGGCCGCATGGTCGAGCAAGGAAGCATCCGCCTGGAAGGGCGCAAAGTGTTTATTCTGGATCGCGCTTTTCTGGAGGAGTTGGCCAAGGGAACAGAAAACTTATAGCATTCACAGTCTCCCCCGGCGCTTTCGTTCCTCCCCTCCCCGGCCTTTCTCGTCGTCCGGATCCGCAAACCGGATCTTCCCAAAAAAGATCGTTTCTTGCATAGTGCGGCCATGGACATTTTCGCGTTTAACGCCGCCACCCTTGCCAGCTTCCTGATGACGCTCATGCGCGTCAGCCTGCTGGTGTTTTTGATGCCTTTTTACGGCGGGGAATATATCCCCCCGCCGGTAAAGGCGGCTTTAAGCATTGTCCTTGCCCTTGTTTTATGGCCGCAGCTCGCCTTCCCCGCCGAACTCATCCCGACGCATCCCGGAGCTCTGGTCACAGTGCTTTGCGGCGAACTGCTGCTCGGCCTTATGCTCGGCATGTGCGTTTACTTTATCTTTGCCGCCATCCAGACCGGGGGCCAGGTCATGGGCTTTCAAATGGGGTTCACCATGGTGACCCTGGCCGACCCCAGCAGCGGCGCCCAGGTCAGCATTTCCGCCCATCTCTTGCATACTGTGGCCCTTATCGTGTTTTTGACGCTCGACGGGCACCTGCACCTTTTACGCGCTCTCGCCGACTCTTTTGCCCTTATCCCGCCAGGGGGCCTGCGTATGAGCCCGGCGCTGACAAGCGGCATACTGGAACTTTCCGCCGGCATGTTCTCCCTGGCCATACGCATTGCCGCCCCGGTCATCGCGGCGTTGTTTCTGGCCGAGCTTGCCCTGGCCCTCATGGGCAGAGCCGCTCCGCAAATGAACCTGCTCACCCTCGGCTTTCCCATCAAAATCGCCGTGGGTTTCTTTTTTATCGGCATCTTATTCGGCACGCTGGCCCTGCATATGGAAGAAGTGATCCTTGATCTTGGCCCCATGTTTAGACGCATCATGGAAGTGGCGCGATGAGCGGGAGGTCTTCTTATGGCGCGTGATCCTTCAAAAACAGAAGACGCCACCCCAAAACGGCTGGAGGATGCCCGAAAAAAAGGGAATGTCCCCAAGTCCCAGGAGGTGAGCAAAGCCATATCCATCCTCGCCGGCCTGGTGGGCCTGCAAATGTCCATCAGCTTTATGGGCCACGAGATTATGGACTTGTTCCGCCGCTTTCTGACCCTTGCCCCCAGAACCGTCCTCACAGACCAGAGCTTGAGCGAAATGGGCCTGTGGCTGGCCGCGAGCCTCGCCAAGATGCTTCTGCCCATCATGCTGATTATTCTCTTTCTTGTGGCGCTCTCCTTGTATTTGCAGGTGGGCAAGCTCTGGACCACAGAAGTTTTCGCGTTCAAGCTGGAACGCTTTAACCCCCTCAGCGGGCTCAAACGCATGTTTTTGTCCGCGCAAACATTCCTCCGCCTGGGCAAGAGTCTGCTCCAAGCCCTTTGCATCGGCATTGCCCCATACATGGTGCTGCAGCAGGAAATGGCGCACTTTCCCGATCTCTACTACATGGATGCCGCCGGGGTAGCGCTGTATATTCTTGAAATGGGCGCGAAAATGGTGTTTTACGCCCTTGTGCCCATGCTGATTATCGCCGCTGTCGACCTCAAATACACCCGCTGGGATTATGCGGAAAATCTGAAAATGACCAAAGACGAGGTCAAGGACGAACGCAAGATGCAGGAAGGGGACATGCTGGTGAAAGGAAAGATTCGCCAGAAAATGATGAAGATGTCCGCCCAGCGCATGATGCAGCAGGTGCCCAAGGCGGATGTCGTCATCACAAACCCCACCCATATTGCCGTAGCTCTGCGCTACAATGCCGTTGAAGCCCCCGCCCCCATGGTGGTGGCCAAAGGCGCGGATAGAGTCGCGGAAAAAATCAAGGAAATAGCAAGGGAAAACAAGGTGCCCGTCCGCGAAAACAAACCTCTGGCACGAGCTTTGTATAAGCAGACTGACATTGGCGACATGATCCCCCCGGAGCTTTTTCAGGCTGTGGCCATTATCCTTGCTCAGATATGGAAAACAAAGAACCCGGGGCGCACAACCAAACCCTAACGGATTTTGCCCGTCGTCGTTGCTTTGACGGACAAAATCACAGAAGGCGTCAGTAATATGGCAGCCCCCATTCCCCAAATAAATTACGAACGCTTTGCCCGGCAAGGCGATCTGCTGCTGGCCGGCGGTGTGATAGCTATTTTGCTCATCATGCTTGTGCCGTTGCCCACCATCATTCTGGACTTCATGCTGTGCATTTCCATCAGCCTTGCCCTGCTCACCTTGATCACAGCCATGTTTATGCTCTCTCCGTTGGAATTTTCCATTTTCCCGTCTTTGATGCTGGTGACGACGCTCCTGCGCCTCGGCCTGAACGTGGCTTCCACACGCCTCATCCTGATGAACGGGGACAAAGGCCCGGACGCCGCCGGATCGGTAATCCAGGCCTTTGGCGAGTTCGTTGTGGGCGGCAGTTATGTCATTGGCGCGGTTATCTTTATGATTTTGTTCATCTTGAACAAAATGGTCATTGCCAAAGGCACCACGCGCATCGCCGAGGTCGCGGCCCGCTTCACTTTGGACGCCATGCCCGGCAAGCAAATGGCCATTGAAGCGGACTTAAACGCCGGCCTCATCAGTGAAGAAGAAGCCACGGCCCAGCGCAAAACCATTCGGAAAGAAGCGGACTTTTACGGCGCCATGGACGGCGCGGGCAAGTTCGTCCAAGGGGACGTGAACGCCGGCCTGCTCATCACCATGATCAACATCATCGGCGGCGTGCTTCTGGGCGTTCTGCAAAAGGATATGTCCTGGAAAGACGCCCTGCAGGTCTATGCCCTGCTCACCATAGGCGACGGTCTTGTGGCCACCATCCCCTCCATCATCAGTTCCACCGCCGCCGGCATCATTGTCTCCCGCGCCGCCGCCGAAGCTAAAATGGGCGAAGAATTCATCGGGCAGCTCACGAACAACAGCAGAGCCCTGTTCATGGTTTCCGGCGTCCTTCTGGTGTTTTCCCTTATTCCCGGACTGCCCACCCTGCCGTTCATGGCCATCGCCCTTACCATCTTTCTCCTGGCCAGAGCCACACAGCAGCAAAAAGAAGCCGCGGCCACAGTGATTGGCGGCCCCGCCATGCTCAAAGGCGGCAGCGGCAAGCTCCCGGCCGGGAAAGGCTCCGGCGCGCCCGGCGCTCTGCCCCCGGGGTCCGCGCCGTCCCTGGATACGCCGGAAGAAGTGCAGGCCCTTCTACCCCTAGACACGCTGGAGCTTGAAGTGGGTTATGGCCTTGTTCCCCTTGTGGATGAAGGACAAAACGGCAACCTGCTCTCGCGCATCCGCTCCATTCGCCGCCAGTTCGCTCTGGACATGGGCGTGGTGCTGCCTTCCCTGCATCTGCGCGACAACCTGCAACTCAAACCCGGGCAGTACAGCCTGCTCATTAAAGGCAACGAGGTCGCTTCGGCTGAAATCCTTACCGATCACCTCCTGGCCATGGATCCGGGCAACGCCAAGCACAGCATCCAGGGCGTGGCCACGCGCGAACCGGCCTTTAACCTGCCCGCCATGTGGATTCCTGAAGCGCAGAAAGAAGAAGCCATGCTCGCGGGCTATACCGTGGTGGATCCTTCCACGGTCATTGCCACGCACCTGACGGAAGTCTTCCGCCGGCATCTGGCGGACTTCCTCGGCAGGCAGGAGGTGCAGGGGCTTTTGGACAACTTGGCGAAAACCGCGCCCAAAGCCGTGGAAGATCTGGTGCCGAGCACCCTCTCCCTCGGCGTGGTGCAAAAAGTGCTGCAAAACCTTTTGCGCGAAAACGTTTCCATCAGAGATCTCCTTTCCATTGTGGAAACTCTGGCCGACCACGGCCTTACGGTCAAAAACTCCGAAGTGCTCACCGAGTATGTGCGCGAACGCCTTGCCCGCACCATTGTGAAACCCTATCTGGATACCCAGGGCGCATTGCCCATCATCAACCTGGACGCCAAAACAGAGCAGACCCTGCAAGACGCCTTGCGCCAGATCGATGGCGGCGCGTATCTCGCCCTCACTCCCGGCGTTGCCCAGCGCCTTATGCAGCATATCAACCAGACCGTGGAACGGGCGGTCAACACGGACGGGCAGCCCGTGGTGCTGTGCTCCCCCATGGTCCGGCCGCACCTGGCTCAACTCGTGATGCGCTTTTTACCCTCTGTCCCCGTTATCTCCCAAGCTGAAATTCCGCCCGACATCCGCCTTTCCTCCGTCGGCTCCACAGGGATTGATTAATGCAGCTTAAAACCTTCAGCGCGGCCAGCAGCGCCGCCGTCCTTGCCCAGATAAAAGCGGAACTCGGGCCTGACGCCGTCATCCTGGATTCAAGAGAGGAAGACGGTCTTATCCACATGACCGCCGCTCTGGAGCGCGATCCCGTGGTCCGCCAGCAAAGCTCCTTTGTTGCCGCGAAAGAAAAAAACCCGGATACGGCGGAACCTCCGGCCCGGCCGAGCGCCAAAGCGCCCATGGCTTCTCCTTCATCTGAAGAACGACCGGGAAAGAAAAAAACCGCGGGAAAAAACGCGGCTGACGGCAGCGCGGCGGACTTTTCCGGCCTTTCTCTCACTCCCGCGCACAGGCTCTGGGAAGAAGAATGGGGCAGCATCAAAAGCTATCTTTTCGCATTGATGAAACCCGGCATGCGCCTGGATCTGCTCAGCCCGCGCCAACGTCTGGCGCTTGAATACCTCGAACGCCAGGGCGTGGAAAACGAGGTGCTGCTGCAACTTCACACCGGCCTGCAGGCCGCCCCTTCCGAGAGCATCCTTAACCTGCTCTCCGGCCTCTTGCCTGTGCACGCCTGGGGGGAAAGCAACTGGAAACAGCGCATACAGATTATCACCGGCCCTTTTGGCGTGGGCAAAACCTCCGTGGCGATCCGCATGGCGCTGTTTTTACGCCGCGCAAGGCAGGAATGCCGCATTTGCCTCATTAACGCCGATGCCACACGCGGCAACGGCAGACTGTTGCTCCGCCACTACTGTGAGCTTTCCGATTTTGCCTATAAGGAAGCCGCCACCACGCTGGAGTTGATTGCGGCGCTGAGCGCGGCTGAACGCGGCAACTATGACCGGATTCTGATCGACTGGCCGGGCCTGCCCAAAGGCGCTCATCTTCCCCAGGCTCTTGCCGATGCCGGACTGCTCGAACGCGGAGGAAACAGCGCCGAAGACGCGGCAATCCATCTCGTTCTCCCTCCCCAGTACGCCAATGTGGAACTGCGCGCCATTGTGGAGCGCTACCACAGCCCCCATGCCGGCTCGCTCATCTGGACCAAGCTTGACGAGGCGCAACAGTATGGGCAACTGGCGAATATCGGCGCGCTGACCGGCAGGCCTGTTTCCGCTCTGTCCTATGGACCCGGGCTTGGGAACTCCTTTGCGCCGGCGAAGAAAAACTCCCTGTGGCATCTTTTGTTCAAGCAGGAGTTGCCCAACTCGGCACTATAGCGTCACAGCAAAACGAACCGCTCCCGCCGCGCTATACCTTTTGCCTTTTTTTGACTAATCCGTTATGGGAGTGCATCCTTACCGTAACGGAGACGCCATGTTCGACACCGCCAAAAGAGCTTTTGTGGGCATTGCCGGCACAAAGGAAATTTGCCTTATTCCCTCCATGGCCAACCGGCATGGCCTCATAAGCGGCGCCACAGGCACGGGCAAAACCGTAACCTTGCAAACCCTGGCTGAAACCTTCAGCCAGATGGGCGTTCCGGTTTTTGCCGCGGATATCAAGGGAGATCTTTCCGGCGTGGCCGCAACGGGCGGCAACAAGCAAAGCGTAGCCAAACGCGTGGAGGATTATCACCTCACGGGCAAAGGTTTTGCTTTCCAGTCCTTTCCTGTGGAGTTCTGGGATTTGTTCGGCGAGCAAGGCACGCCGGTGCGCGCGGCCATAGGGGATATGGGGCCTTTGCTCTTAAGCCGCCTGCTGGCCCTGAATGATATCCAGGCAGCCGTGCTGACGGTGGTTTTTACCATTGCTCAAAATGAATCCCTTGAGCTTGTGGATTTGAAAGACCTGCGCAAAATCCTGGAATACGTCACCAATAACGCCCCCCGTTACAGCGCCGTTTACGGCAACCTTTCCGCCGCCAGCATCGGCGCCATCCAACGCGGGCTTATAGCCCTTGAGCATGAACGGACAGACCTCTTTTTCGGCGAGCCTTCCCTGTCCATTCAAGATCTCATGCGGGTGGAAAACGGCAAGGGAGTCATCAATATCCTGGCCGCGGACAAGCTCATGAATTCGCCCAAAGCTTACACCAGCTTTTTGCTCTGGCTGTTGGACAAGCTTTTTACCGTCCTGCCCGAAGTGGGGGATCCGGAAAAACCCGTTCTGGTTTTCTTTTTTGACGAGGCCCATCTGCTCTTTGACGAAGCCCCCAAAGCATTGCTGGAAAAAGTGGAACGAGTGGTGCGGCTGATACGCTCCAAAGGCGTGGGCGTCTATTTTATCACCCAAAGCCCCACGGACATACCCGATTCCGTTCTCGGCCAGCTCGGCAACCGCGTGCAGCACGCCATAAGGGCTTATACCCCCAAAGATCAAAAGGGCATCAAAGCGGCGGCCCAGTCTTTTCGCGCAAATCCCGCTTTTTCTGTGGAAGAGGCCATTACCTCCCTTTCCACCGGAGAGGCGCTGGTGTCTTTTCTGGATGCTAAAGGAGCCCCGCAACAGGTGGAGCGCGCCTTTATTCTGCCGCCGCAAGGGCAAATCGGCCCTCTAGATGCCCATACGCGCACAGCCATGATGCGCGATTCACGCCTCAATCTCTTGTACGCGCAAGCGAAAGATCGCTCCACCGCCTACGAAGTTTTAACCCGGCGCATGCAAAATACGGTGGATGAAAAAACCCAGGCCGCCTGGGCCAAGGCCGTGGAAAAACGGCGCAAAGAAGAAGAAAAAGCCCGCCTTGCCGCCGAAAAGGCCGAACGGCGCGCGGCGGAAAAAAGCGCGACGTTTTGGAGCGGCGTGGCAAAGTCCGTGGTTGTTCCCCTGGCCCGGCAGGTGCTGGGGTCTCTTTTCAAACGCCGTTAGGGGCTGTTTCGCCATACATCTTTTTCCGAACAGCCGCGTCATCCCGGCCCTTTTGCCGCGGCCGAGCACGATCAGGGTACGCTCCCTCCGCAAAAAGGGCCGGACTCCTTGCTCTTGGCGCTAAATCCTTTATTGAGAAACAGCTCCGGGCAACGCTCAGCCCACGATCATCACCCTCACCTACACACACCGCCATGCCTGAACTGCCCGAAGTGGAAACCATTGCCCGAACTCTGGGGCCGCAAATCCAGGGGAGCACAATCCGCTGCGCGGAAATTTTGCAGCCTAAGGTTGTCCAAAGCGGAGCCCAATATCTGCCGCTCCTTGCCGGAGCTCGTGTGGAGCGGGTATGGCGCAGGGCAAAGCTGCTCCTGCTCACCCTCGCGCTTTCCCAGCCCGGCACCCCTCCCCGCCTTGCAAACGATACGCGCCCTCCTCATAAAAGTTTTTGCGCAAAAGGGGAAAACCCTCTTTTGCAAAAGGGAGTTTTCCCTTTCCCCCATAACGCTTCCTCCCCTCTTCACAACACTTTGTTCCTCGCTTTTCACCTAAAAATGACCGGCCGTTTTTTTGTGCATCCTCCGGGAGCGCCGGTTTTAAAACATACCCGGCTTATCCTGGATCTCACAGACGGCTCCCGTCTTTTTTTTGATGACGCGCGCAAGTTCGGGTACTGCCGCCTGATGTTCCCCAACGAGCTCGAAGAGTGGCCATTTTGGGCCCAACTCGGGCCGGAACCCCTGGATATCTCCGCTAAAGAGCTGGCCGAAAGCTTTGCCGCCTCCTTTGCGGGGCGGCGCATGCCCATAAAGGCCGCTTTGCTGGATCAACGCCTTGTGGCCGGCATCGGCAACATTTATGCCGACGAAGCCCTGCACAAAGCCGGCATTGCCCCAACCGCCCGGGCCGGAGATCTGCCCTTGCCAAAGCTTTTGGCCCTGGCTGAAGCTCTTCAGGCGGTATTGCTGCAGTCCATCAGCCAATGCGGCAGTTCCATCCGCGATTACCGTGACGCCCTCGGCAACGCCGGAGCTTTCCAGAACTCCTTTGCCGTTTATGGCCGCAAAGGCCAGCCCTGCCTATGCTGCGGACGAACGCTGCTCTTTTGCCGCATTGCGGGCAGAGGCTCCGTATACTGCCCTGCGTGCCAGAGGCGCGGATGAACGACGTTTTTGTGAACCGCGCGCAAGAGGCGGATACGCCCGGGCCCGGCGCGGTCTACCTGGCGCCGCGAGGCTTTGAGGCCGTTCTTGCGGAAGAGATCACACGCAAAGGGCATACGCTGCTCTTTTGCCGGGATCGCCTGCTCGGCGCCTTGGAAGCTCCTTTTAACGCAATATGGGCTGACAATATCTGGCTTGAGCCGCGCTTTATCGCCGTCAAATCCATTTCCCACGCCGCGGCGCAGCTTAAAAGTCTGCAAAGAAACTGGGCTCTTTTTTCCACACATGAGCACAGGCGCGCCGCCCTCATTCAAGAAGCTTTGCCCAGCGTATCGGCAAAACCTTTACGGTTTGGGGAGAAAGCCCCTTCTTCTCCCCTAGGTTCTTGGACCTTATGGTCCAAGGATCGCATCCTTGCCTCACCCCGCTGCAGCAGCCCTTTTCCCCACGGCGAAGCCCTGTTTGTCGAAGATAAAGAAGGTCCTCCCAACCGCGCCTACCTCAAGCTTTGGGAGCTTTTCACCCGCATAGGCGTAATCCCCGGACCGGGAGATCTGTGCCTGGATCTGGGCAGCGCGCCGGGCGGCTGGACCTTTGTTCTGGCGCAGCTTGGCGCCCGCGTATTCAGCGTGGACAAAGCCCCTCTGGCCGCGCACGTGGCTCGCCATACCCTGGTGGAACATTGCTCCGGCAGCGCCTTTGCCCTTGAGCCGGCCATAGTGGGCGATTGCGCCTGGGTATTCTGCGACGTGGCCTGCTATCCTCACCGGCTGCTGGCATTTATACGGCGCTGGCTCACCGCCGGTTGCAACGCCAACTTCGTCTGTACTCTTAAATTCGCCGGAAAAACGGACTTTGATACCCTTGAACAATTTATGGACATCCCCAACAGCACAGTTCTCCATCTCTTTAACAATAAGCATGAAGTGACGTGGCTACGGCTGGCAAAAGAATTTCGCCTGTAATAATCGTGCATTTTTGCTTCTCTGATTATATAGTGATTATTATCATGCTGAGATGCTTTACATACCAATAAAAGTGTGTATTTTGCTGTGTAGCGAAATATATTTGTATACGGAGTATATGGCGGGGGTTGTTGAGTGGTGTGCGGCAGCAGTATTTTCTTTAAACTAGTATACTGGTAGTCCGATAAATTTACATACCACAGGAATAGTGCAATACGGGGGCGGCAGTTGTATCCTGCGCTTTGAGGAGGAGGGAAAATATGGATGATCATATTAAGCAAGCACTTGAGATAGTGAGAGCCCAGGCGAGCTTTCGCACCATGTCCGAAGAGGAAATCAGTTCCATGGTACGGACTCTTTCCACGGCCATCCGGCAACTTATGTCGGGCGAAAACCCCCTCGTCGGCGGGGGGCCGGAAAACGCCGTCAAGCAGATTACGGAAAAATCCGTGGCTTGCCTTGAATGCGGCAAGACGTTCAAATTGCTTACGCGCCGGCATCTTATGTCCCACGGCATGACGGCGGACGAATACCGCGACAAATGGGGATATCCCAAAGACATGCCGCTGGTTTGCAAAAGCTTGCAGCGTGAGCGCCGGAAAAAAATGAAAGATATGAAGTTGTGGGAAAAGCGGCGTAAAGAAACCAGCGCGTAATCTTTCATCTGGGAGCAAGGGGCCTTGTATAAAGCTTTTGCCCCAATCAAAAAATACGATTTAGCGGCCTTTACGGCCCTTGCGGTCACCATGTTTTTTTGGAGCGCCAACTTCATTGTCATGAAGCTGGCGCTTGATTTTTTTCATCCTGTGGTCGTGCTCTTCGCGCGCATGCTGGGGGGAGCGCTGCTGCTTTTCCCGATGCTGCCCCGCTGGTCGCGCTCCATGACCTATGCCAAGGGGGACTGGCGCTTCATCACGCTGCTTGTTCTTTGCGAACCTTGCCTGTTTTTTATGTTTGAGGGCTACGCCTTGCGCTATACCACAGCCTCCCAGGCCGGGCTTATCAGCGCTCTGTTGCCGCTTCTTGTGGGAGTGGGGGCATTTTGGATTTTGCGTGAACGTCTGCCCCGCCGCGCCTGGGTGGGATTTGTCATTGCCCTTGGCGGCGTGGTCCTGCTGACCATGGCGGCGGAGAATACGGAAAAAGCGCCCAATGCTTTTTTAGGCAACTCGCTTGAGCTGTGCGCCATGCTTCTGGCTTGCGTGTACACGCTGTGCGTACGCAAATTGATGAGTTACTCGCCTTTTCTTATCTGCGCTATGCAAACAGGAGCGGGGTCACTCTTTTTCGGCGTTATGCTCTTTGTCACCGGCGCGCCGATTCCCGAAACATTGCCCCCTCCCCAGGCGCTCTTGACCCTGGCTTTTCTTTCCATTTCCACCGTTATTCCTTATTCTCTGTACAACATAGGGGTGGCAAGACTTTCCGCAGGCCAAGCAGCGGCCTGGACCAACCTGATCCCTCTGCTGACCCTGGGTATGGGCATGCTTTTTCTGGGAGAAGCCCTCACCAGCCGGCAAGTCTTAGCTGTGCCGCTTATTCTGCTTGGCGTCGTCCTCAGCCAGGGATCAGGAAAAAAAGAGTAACGCATTTTCACTGTAAAATTATACATACAATGTATTCTGCCGACATGACGACCCAAAGGCGGGCGGAATGAAAACACCAGCGGGGCAGCCGGAACAGGCGCAAAACAGGAGGGTTTTCTTTCTTGCCTGCTGCGCCACCATAAGCATGGTCATGGGCGTAAGCAGCGTCACGCCGATGATTCCCATGCTGGCCCGGGAATTTGCGGTGAGCCATATGCAGGCCAGCCTTGTCCTCACGTTTTTCACTCTGCCCGGCATTCTTTTCGCCCTTCCGGTGGGGATCCTCGCCGACAGCATGGGGCGCAAAGCGTTGCTTGTACCCTCCTTTTTTCTTTTCGGCCTGGCGGGCACGGCCTGCGCTTTTGCCTCCGATTTCCACACCCTGCTGGTCTTGCGCGTTCTGCAAGGAGCCGGCGCCATAGCGCTGGGCGTGCTGAACACCACCATTATCGCCGACACCTGGTCCGGAGAAACCCTGCCCAGAATGATCGGCTACAACATGGCCGTGCTCAGCGTTTGCACCGCCGTCTACCCCGCCATTGGGGGGACTTTGGCCTATTTTAACTGGCGCTATGCCTTCATTCTTCCTATTCTGGGCATAGGCGCGGGTTTTGTGGCGCTATGGACGCCTCTGGCCAGGCCTGCGGCCGCCGCCGGCGTTGCGGACCGGATGAAAAGTGTGGAGCGCATCCTGCGGGATCCAAAGATGCTCGCGCTCTTCGCCATGACCTTCATAACCTTCATGATGCTTTACGGTCCTATTCTTACTTGCTTCCCGCTCCTGGCCGACGGCGCCTTCCACGCCAACTCCGGCGCAATCGGTTTCGCCATGGTTTTTTCTTCCGCAGGCACGGTGTTGATCGCGCTGCGGTTAGGCTTTCTTTCCCAACGTTTTTCGCCGGCAAAGGTATTGTGCATCAGCCAGGGGGCCTATGCCCTGGCTTTGTTGCTGCTGCTTTTCGCACCCGGCCTGTACTGGGCTTTGCCGCCGCTGTTTTTATACGGCATTTCGCAGGGGCTGAACATACCGGTTACCCAATCGCTGCTTTTGCAAGCGGCTCCGCCCAGCGCCCGGGCTTCGGTTATGGCGCTCAACGGGATGATTCAAAGAATAGGGCAGGCGCTTGCTCCTGTGGGCTTCAGCGCCGTTGCCGCATCCTTTGGCATTGACTGGGGTTTTTACGCGGGCATGGCCCTTGCGGGCCTGCTCACGCTCATTATCCTGCGGTATATCTGGAAAAAATGAAGGATAGGGGGCGGCCAATGCGGGCTCCGGCAGCGGCAAAACCGCAGCCCGCCTCAAGAGCCCATGCCGCCGAATAGCCCCGCGGCTCCTGCCGTGTGAACGCGGCGGCGGATGCTCTCCACATCCGTGCTGTAGAGATCTTTTTCCCGCATCCGCGTAAAGTATGCGCCGCCGGAAAAGGTGTACCGCCTGGTGAGTCCGTCCTCAAGGGCCAAGCCTTCCTGCTCGGCCGCGATGATGTCGCCGCAGGCCAGCCCGGCAGGCAAGGATATCGGATTTTTGCCCTCCAGCACGCGCGCGGCGTTATGGCCGGCCAGGCTTCCGGTGACGATGGCTTCGGTATGCCCGACGAAAAAGCCGGATTTTTCCCCGGCGCAGAAGAAGTTGGAAAACCCTTCCACTCTCAGGGCGCCGTCTCTGGGGGCCCTGGATAAAAAGCGCACGGAGTTGCCGTTTTCCGTACACATGCTGCTGACGACGCTTTCCAGGCCCGGCAGGCGGCGCATGTGAGCCAGCGGGAAAAAAGGCGTCATGACTTTGGCCGCGTCGCCCATGTCCAGCAGAATCAAATTCACGGCAAACTCGTGCAGCGCATACTGCTGGCAGGATTTTTTGCTCAACACTTCCGCATGCGTCAACTCGGCCGGTATCGGGATGACCGCCACGCCTTCGCCGGTAAGTTTATCCGCAAGATCCGGCGAAAGGGAGCTCTTACGCACTTCAAAGGCCCCGGAAAATGTTCCCGGCGTTCCGTCCTTGCGCATGCCAATCACATCTTCAAGGCCCAGCCGCTCAGTCAGGCTGACCCGGGGTCCAAAAGCGGGACAGCGCAGAGTGCACATGGCGCAGCCGCTGCCGTAGCGCAGGCAGTTGCCTGTGGAGCCGGCCGAACCGGTGGACTCGACAAACACATCGCCGTCAACTCTCACGCCGCCATGGCAGGCGACCGCGCGAATCTGTCCTCTCTCCTGTTCAATGTCGGTCACGCGAGAATGAAAACGCAATTCCACGCCCGCTTTTTCAAGAAACGATCTCACCGCCGGTTCTATGCGCGTGGTCGAATACAGCCAGGCATGTTTATGGCCCGGAAAATCAACTCCCCGATGCGTGCTCACGGCGTCGGTTATGCTGAAAAGCGCGCCCGCGCCCATGGCCGCCATTTCTTCCGCCGCGGCATACCGGCCGTTATTGCGCATGATTCCGCCCGCAAGGCCGCATCCCAAAAGCATGTTGGATCGCTCAAGAAGGATAGTCTTTGCCGCGCCGCCTTGCCTTGCGGCAAGAGCGGCCGCAACCCCGGCCCAGCCGCCGCCAATGATGATTACCGTGCCTGCTGTTTTCATAAGCACTCTCAAATTGCGGTATAATGTGCAAGGCGGCGCGGGCAAAGGCCATGGAACAGCGCGGGACCGCACGGCCGGGAGTCAAGCCGGATTAACTTTGGAGTTTGCCGCTTAACGGCGGGCAAAGCCCGCCTGCGGCAAACTCCAGATGAGGATCTGCCGGCAAAAGCTCGCGGAGCGATGCACTATTTTCACCGGTAATTTGCTCTACCGCATTGTTTTGCATGTGCGGACGGGTTTGCCTTTGACCATCTCGATACAGGCTCCGCAAATGCCTTCCCCGCAACACATATTGTGGTCCTGGGCAAAGGCCTTGTCAGGCATGACAGGCAGCTCGCCGACCAGTTCGTTGACCATCAACTGCAAAAGCCTGCCTCCGCCGCCGAATACGAGATCAGGGGAACGGTCCTTCATGAGGGCAAGAAGGCGCGGCCTGTCTTCCGGAAAGGACATTTCCACCGTTTCTATTGCTTCTTGCGGCAAAAAATCCGATACGTGCAGGCCGAGAGGCAGCGCCAGCACAACGGTTACGCTATTGCTCCGGCGTAAAAGCGAAGCCGCCAGATTAGGCAAAATGGCGACGGAAACGCCGCCCGCGACCAGAAGGCATTTTTTCCCGCACGCGGCATCTATAAACCCGCGGCCCGCGATACCGTTCCAGTACGGGCCCCGGAGCCAGATGAAGCCGTCGTGCGTCCGCAAACTTTTGGTCTTCGGCCCCAAGGTTCTGAAAACCAAAGTAAGTTCTCTTTTCGCGGGGGAAGCCTGAATGACGGCGAACGGCGCGTCAAAATGGGGGTTATCATCACGCCTGGCGAAAACAAAACTGCCGGGAGACTGTAATTCCGCGGCCAACAGAGGGCTTACCCGCACGGTAAGCGCGATGGTCCCGTCGGGGCGGACGGCGGAGCGCAGCACAGGCACGAGCCGGCTTTGCCGCACTTCTCCTTGTTCCCGCCATTTGGCGTGCTCCAAGATACAGGCCCCGGGCCAACGGCAGGCGCATATGGCCTCGCCGCGCATGAGGGAGCACTCGATGCACTCACCCAGGGGAGCAAGGGCGCAAGGGCAGTATCTGCTGCCCGCATCCACGCATGACAGACGATCGCCAGGCGGGATATCGCTGTGAAAGGGCGCTCTGTGCCCATGCTCTCGGCGCTCAACGGGAAAGGCCATGTCCTTACACCCCTTACGGCATTTGAGAGCTCCTAATCCCAGACCCGCTTATCCTCAATGGGCTTGATTTGCGGGGGCAAAGAGCCCGGGGCAAGCACCTTAAGCTCGGGGCGCAGTTTGATCTTTTCCCGGAACTGGTGCAGTAACTCGTCCTCACGCTTGAAAGAGCTGGATTCCACATACAGCGTCATTTCATCTATGCCGCCGGGGTTGGTGACTTCAATCTGCCAGCGCTTCACTTCCTCAAAACGCGACAATACCTGCTCCACCTGGTGCGGGTAAACGAACATGCCTTTGATGCGGGCTGTGGTGTCCACGCGGCCCACGATGTTGCCGAGGCGCGGGCTGGTCCGGCCGCAAGCGCAAGGGGAACGGTCGATAAAGGAAAGATCCCCCGTGGCCAGACGGATAAGAGGATAGGTCTTGTTAAAGGCCGTGACCACAATTTCGCCCACTTCGCCGTCCTTTAGCGGAATGCCCGTGTCGGGATGGCATATTTCCACAAAGGCCCGGTTGGCGATGTGCAGGCCGGTTTTATGAAAACATTCATAGCCGATGCAACCCACATCCGCCGTGCCGTAGCCCTGGCGCATGATGAGGTCAAACTTCTTCTCCAGCATGTTGCGCATCTTTTCCGAAAATTTTTCACCCGTGACAAAAGCCACTTCCATGAACATTTCCTTGCGCAGATTGATGCCTTTTTCCTCCGCCTTCTGGGCCAAGTGCAAAAGGTAGCTCGGCGTGCCCACATATCCCTGAATGCGCAGCTTTTGCATGATCTCAAGCTGGGTCACGGCATTGCCCGGGCCCGCGGGCATCACCGCGCAGCCAAGGTTGCGCAGCGGCTCTTCAAACATCAGCCCGGCAGGGGCCAAGTGGTAGTTGAAGGTCACCTGCGTAACGTCCCCCGGGCGAAAGCCCACGGAATAAAAAGCTTCCGTATAGCCCCAGTAATCATCCGCCCTGTCTTCCGGATCAAAAATAGGCCCCGGAGACAGAAAGATGCGCTTCAATTCCCCGATGTCCTTCGTCAGCAAGCCCCCAAGACGCGGCCCCATGGACTGCAAAAAGATCAGCTCTTTTTTCTTAAGAATGGGAATATGTTTCAGATCGCTGAGCTGCCGGAATTTTTCCACATTAAACTGAGCGCGGTCAAAGCGCTTTTTCACGTCTTCGGAATAGCGGTAAGCGTAGGACAGCAGATCCTTAAGCTGAATAAGATAAAATTGCCGACGTTCGCCGTCGTCCAGCACTTCGCGGCGGCTGTAGATGCCTTCAGTGCGATCTTTACGGGTCATGCGAATACTCCTGATGAAATTGCCCGCATAAAGCGGCCCCCGCCGTAGAGCGAAGCCTCCTTATGAAGAAACCGCTCTATAGCCACTCCGTTGACAATTTGCAAGGAAAATTATTTTTATCAAACAAAAACAGGATGTTGCTATCTATTCAGCTACAACAAAATTTCCCGGATAGCGCTCAAGCATGCCCTCCGCCATCTTCTCCGCCTGGTTCAAACTCGGATAGGGGCCGGCCTGCACCCGCCAGAACTTGACCTGCTCGGCGAAATACGTCCGCCCGCCCCCGCCTTCCTGCCGCAATTGCGCCAGAAGCCGCCGGGCATTGCTTTCGTTGGCAAAAGCTCCCACCTGCACATAGAAGTTTCCGGTGAGATCCCCGTCTTTCAGGCCGGCTACTGTGCCGATGCTCTCCACCACCACGGGCGCCGTGCCCCGGGCAATCATGCCGATGCCTTCGGCCCCTGTGCGCGTGAGATCAATGACCCGGTTGGCCACAAAGGGACCACGATCATTGATCCGCACCACTATGGAACGCCCGTTTTCCTTATTCGTGACCTTAACCTGCGTGCCGAAGGGCAGGAGTTTATGCGCCGCGGTCATCCCGTACATATCATAGCGCTCGCCGTTGGCCGTGGTTTTGCCGTGAAAATCCTCGCCATACCACGAGGCCACCCCTTCTTCACTAAAGCCGTTCGCCGAGAGCAAGGGGTAATAGGTCACGCCCTGGATGGTGTACGGCTTTGTGCCGCGCGGGCCCTTGGCGGCTTTTCCCGTGCCCGCCGTGGGGGAGCCGCCGCCGCGCGGCCAGCAGCCGGAGCATAGCGCGGCCGTGAGCAGCAAAAGCAACGCCATATGCGCGGGCATAAAACGAAACCGCGCTCTCCGGCGGCCGCCGTCCTCATAAGAAGCGTCGCCTGGACTGGAAAAAAAAGAAAAGCTTCGCCGCGCTCCGGTACTCTTAGCCATACTTACTCCACGCAAATAATATCCCCGCCCCGCCCGGACAGGCAACGGGCGCCGTGTTCCGTAATTTCCCAGGTATTTTCCACCCCTACCATGCCGATGCCCTCAAGGCCTATCTTAGGCTCCACAGCCAGGGTCATGCCCGCTTCAAGCGGCTCGCCAAACCCCGCGGCCAGCACAGGCCACTCATCTATGCACAACCCTATGCTGTGGCCGAGAAAAGGCACCTTGTTCCCGCCAAGCCCCATAAAACCGGCGGCAAAGCCCGCTTCTTCAGCCATACGCAGGGCAAGGGCGTATAGTTCTCTGGGGATAACTCCGGGACGCATGCGCTGCGCAACCTCGGCTTCCATATCCCGGCACAGCGCATGCGCCTTGCGCGCCGGCAACGGAACAGCGGACTTATCGCCCGCAAAGTAACACTGTGTTTTGTCGCTGTTATAGCCTTCAAAACAAAAGCCCGCGTCAACGGTCAAAAGGTCCCCGTCTTTCCACACCACATCGGCGGAACCGAGAAAAGGCGCCGAAGGATGGATCCCCCGGCACCCCAAAGGGCCGTTATAAAAGGTAGGGTAATTGCCGCTTGCGCCCGCGCTCACCTCACCCAGCAGCATTTCTTCGCCAAAAGCGCTCATGCGGCTCACGCCGCAATTGCCGAGGGAATAAAAAATATCTGAAGCCGCGTGCGCCACCTGCAATTCCGTCATGCCCGGACTGATGCGCGCGGGCAAAATTTCTTCCAGCGCTTTGGCATGCAACTCTCCCGCAATGCGCATTTTTTCCAGTTCCCAAGAGCTCTTTATCGCGCGCAGGCGGGAGAAAATCCCTTCCGCGCCGACAAAGGAAATGCCGGCCAGCTTCTTTTGCAGCGTATCCGCAAGCTGCCAGGGCAATGCGGACTTTTCAGCCGCGATCACAGGACTTAAAGGAACGCCGTGCTCCTGCGCCGTGAGGCGCAAATCGCCATAGGAATGGAAGCTCGCAACGGACAGATCCGGATTGTCCAGGGCAACCCGCTCCATTCCCTTGCGGACCATGAGCAAAGGCCTGCCTGTGCGGGGCAGCCAAAGCACCCCTGCTCCCATAGCGCCGGTCAAATAATATATGTTGGTTCTGCCAAAGCACATAAGCCCGCCCGCTTCCGGCCGGAAGCGCTCCAGCAGGGCACGGCAACGGGCATGGCGCAGCGACAGTTCTTCTTGGGGGATATGTCGCATACAACTTCCTGGTAAAAGATTGCCGCAACAGCGGCGCGAATTGCTTTTCAGAATCTATATTGCTATGCAAAATGCACGTTCTCAATTCTGCCACAGAACGGACCTTCTGTACAGCCGACTCCGGGAAATAGCCATGGCGAACATACTCCTTGTGGACGACGACGATCAACTGCGCGAAAGCTTTTGCAACTTGCTGCGCATGGAAGGGCACGCCGTGCTTGCCGCCGTCTCAGGCGAAGCGGCATTGGCCACAGCAGGAGAGACTCTGCCGGACGCGGTGATTATGGACGTGCGCATGCCGGGCATGGACGGCCTAACGGCCCTGCGCCTGCTGCGCGAGCGCGAGCCGCGCCTGCCTGTCATCATCATGACCGCATACAGCACCACGGAATCCGCCATTGAAGCCATCAAGCTCGGAGCCTTTGACTATATCCTCAAGCCTTTTGATATCCCGGATCTCCTGAGTCTGCTGGGTAAAGCCCTGGAAGCGGGGCGCGTCATGCGCGATAAAGTCATGCTCAGCGCCCAGGCGGAGGAGGACGGCGCCGAGGCCCTGGTCGGCTCAAGCAAAAGCATGCATGAGGTTTACAAGGCCATCGGCCGGGTAGCGCCCACAGACGCTCTGGTGCTCTTGCGCGGCGAATCCGGCACAGGCAAAGAGCTGGTGGCCCGGGCCCTCTATCAGCACAGCGCGCGCAATACCCAGCCCTTTTCCATCATCAACTGCGTGGCCATACCCGACACCCTCCTGGAAAGCGAACTGTTCGGCTACGAGCGAGGCGCGTTTACAGGCGCATCCACACGGCACATCGGCAAAATAGAACAAGCCGCCGGCGGCACGGTGTTTCTTGATGAAATCGGCGACATGCCCCTCAGCATCCAGGCCAAACTCCTGCGCCTTTTGCAGGAAAAGCAGATTGAACGCTTGGGCGCGCGCGATCCCATCCACGTGGATGTGCGCATCATCGCGGCCACGAACAGAGATCTGGAAGAAGCCGTAACCGGCGGGCGATTCAGGCAGGATCTTTACTACCGCCTGAATGTGGTTTCCCTGCATCTCCCGCCTTTGCGCGAACGCCGGGAAGATATCCCCCTCCTCGCCCGGCACTTCATAAAACGCCTCAGCCGCGAAATGGAGTTCCCGGCTCCGGCGCTCTCCACGCCGGCCATGGAACGCCTCCTCGCCCACACCTGGCCGGGCAATGTGCGCGAATTGGCAAACCTTTTGCGCACCATCCTGATTTTCAACCAGGGCCAGGCCATCTCCCTCGAAGAGGTGAACCGGGCCCTCGATTCCGGCGGCGCAACTCAAAACCACGCCGGCCCGGGGCCGGACACCGGCGCCCTGGTCGAGCATATCCGCTCCACGCTGCGGCACAAACCAGGGGAGCGCCTCTTTGACAGCCTCATGGACGAGGTGGGCGCCATTGTTATCCGCGAAGCTCTTGAACTATGCGCCGGCAACCGCTCCCGCACCGCCCGCATGCTCGGCCTCTCCCGCCCCACCCTTTTGGCCAAAATAGAAAAGTTTTCCATACGGTAGAATGTTGAGGCGCCGCTGCCCCCTCAAACTCCCCCGGCAGGGGTTTCAAGGGGATACAGGGGCAATGCCCCTTGCTCCTTGGCCGGAAGGGCGAGAGATGTCTTGAGACGGCTCACAGGCTGTGTAGGGCTTTGCTCAACCCCTTGCCCGCCCGGCGGATGACGCTTTCATCCACGCAAAAGGCAAGGCGCATATGCCCGGGGCCGCCAAAGTCGGAACCCGGCACGGCCAAAACAAGCTCGTGCATGAGCTTGTCCACAAAGGCCACGTCATCCCCGCCCGGAACCTTGGGGAAAAAGTAAAACGCGCCCTTTGGCAGAAAAAATTCATAACCCGCCTCGGAGAGCACGGCGGCCATGGCGTCCCTGCGTTTTTTATAAATCTCCACGTCCACTTGCGCCCCCAGAGCCCCCACCATCATATGCTGTCCCACAACAGGCGGATTCACATAGCCAAGCACGCGGTTGCAAAAAGTCAGCCCGTCCATGAGGCTTTGCTTGTCCGGCATATGCGGGGAAAGGATCAGATAACCGATGCGCTCCCCCGGCATGGAGAGATTTTTGGAAAAAGAACTGGCCACAACCGCGTAAGGGTACATGGGCAGCAGGGAAGGCACCTCCACCCCGTCATAGGCCAAAAAGCGGTAGGGCTCATCGGCCACAAGAAAAATGGGACGGCTGGCCGCGCGCGACTTTTGCTCCAAAAGCGAGGCCAAGGCGCCGAGTTCCGCTCTGCTGTAAACCTGGCCGGTGGGGTTGTTGGGAGAATTGATGAGCACAGCCCGCGTCCGGGGGCCGATGGCCGCTTCCAGGGCGTCCAAATCAAGGGCAAAGGTATCCGCTTTGCTTGGCACAGTGCGGAAAACTCCTCCATGGTTGTTCACATACACGCCATATTCCACAAAATACGGGGCAATGCCTAAAACCTCTTCACCCGGATCAAGGATGCTCTTAAACAGGGCATTCAAACCGCCCGCCGCTCCGCAGGTGAGGAGCACGTCTTGCGCGCTGAGTTCAATGCCCTGCTCCTTGCCCGCCTGATCAGCCAGGGCGGAGCGCGCCCAATCATAGCCTCCATTGGGCATGTATCCCAGGGAAAAGGGCTTGTATAAATTGTCCGCAAGCCGCCTCATGCCGTCGGCCACGGCCGGAGGCGGCGGCAGGTCCGGGTTGCCCAGGCTGAAGTCGCAGACAGCCTCTTCGCCGTGCTGGCGTTTGAGGAGTATGCCTGCCTCGAACATACGGCGGATCATGGAGCCTTTATTGATGCGTTCCGCTATGGAATCTGAAAGAAGTCGCATGGGATTCTCGTTTGGTTATACGTTTGTTCCGCCTCAGCCAGCTTTGCCCTGCCCGCGGCAAGCAAGCTTTTTTCCGGCGCGAACGCCCCGGACCACGGAGGCTCGGCGGTGTATTCGCGCATGGTTTGCGCGGTTGCCGCGCCCGTTGCGGCCGGAGCGGGCGCGCTTTGAGATTTGTCGCTTAACGGCAGGCTCAACGCATAGGCGTGCAGCAGCATTTGTGAAAAATTCGTCCCCTGGTAACGGCCGTCGCCAATGAGCGGAAACCCCCGGGAACTGAGCTGCACCCGGATCTGATGCTTGCGCCCGGTGAGCAAAAGCACAAGAAGGAGCGTGGCCCCGGCAAAGGGCAAGGGACGTTCTTCACCCCTAAGCTCTTGAAGAGGCAGTACTATACAGCGGGCAAAAACGCCGTTCCGAATCTTTTTCCCGGCGGTGGGGCAAGAGCCGCTCGGCGGCGGCGTTTCCGTTGGCGGGGCGCTCACGCGCAAGCTCCGCCCTCCGGGCAGCGCCGCGACCTTTTCCTGGCCTGACGAGCTTCGCTCCGTTACCAAAAAGTCCTCTAACACGCGGGCTTCAGTATAGGGCCAGCGGCCTTTTACCCAGGCGAGGTATTCCTTGCGTACATGGCCTTGGGCAAAAAAAGCATGCAGACGGCGCTGAGCCGCATGGGTTTTTGCCGCGAGCAGCAGGCCGGAACTATGCTTGTCCAGGCGATGCGCCGGAGCGGGAATATACGCGGCCCCGGCAAAGGCCCGGGCCAGGCGTTTGCTGACGCTGTCCTCCTGCTTGCTCCCGGGCTGGCTGGGCAGGCCGCCGGGCTTATTCAGCACCATAAGCTCCGGGTCCGCGGCCAGCACCGGAAGATCCGGCCCTAAAAAAACTTCCCCGGCTGCGTTGTTCCTTTTTGCCGGGCAAAGCGCATGCGTCTCGGCAAAGGGAGGGATGCGCACTTTATCGCCGCTTGCAAGCAGGGCAAAAGGTTGCGTCCGCCCGCCGTTCAAGCGCACTTGCCCTGTGCGGATCCATTTGTGAAGCAACGCTTTCAAAGGCGCGCCTGCAAGCCTGCGCTCAAGAAAGCGCAGGAGCTTCATGCCTTCTTCTTCCGGCGTTACTTCAAGAAAAGCGGTCGGCTGCATGTATATACACCGCTTCCGGCGAGAAGAAAAAGCTCGCCGCCGGAGTCTGCTGTTTTTTGAATATGCCGTTGCAATGGCGCATCCCAAAGCCGTTACCTGAAGTAGGCCGGCAATGGCAATACGCGGGAAAGGCCTTTTTGAAAGAAAAGGGCAAAGACGCGGGCGGGCCTTCCGGGGATCTTACCCCAAAAGCCCGCCCGTTGTTCAAGCCTTTCACCTGTATGTATGATTTCAAAGGTAAAAATACTCTAGTACTGATTTCATAAATCGGCCATTGGCCGACTTATGAAGAGCGCTTCGCCGAAAAGCGTGGTTTTCGGCTCGCTCACGCCGCTGTTGGCGGCGCGCCGGACCGCCGTCCGGCGTTAGAAGCCATTCTCTAATGAATTATGAAATGACTTCTAATATGCCCTAATCGTCGTTTTTATCCACGCCCGTCGCGGGATTGGTTTTGGAAAGATCCAACGGATAGATCATGATCACGGTCTTGCGCGCCTTTACCCCCAAGGCCCCGGGGTGGGTGTTGAGACAGGTGACCAGATCCACAGTGCCGTCGTTATCGGCGTCGGCAATGGTGTAATCCACCATGGAGCCTTTGATGCGCCGGGTTTTCCATTGCAGATTGAGGCCGATGCCGTCCCAAAACAGGCTGTGAATTTCCGACTGCGGGAAGAAGCGGTAGCGATCGAAAATTTCAGACGCGGTGGAAATGGGCTTGTTGACGATGAGCTCATAGTTGCCGTCGCGCTCAAGATCCACAGCCAGCATGCGCATGGGGATGTAAAAAATGGACGCCAGGGTGACGGTATCCCGGCCAAGGCCGGGCATGGAGGGATCAATTTCCATGCCGACGGCGGAGCCGGAATAGCGCTCCGGGCTCTCCGCAAGCCGGGCGCCTTTATTGCTGTAGGTGCGCAAAAGCTCGCGATCCGACAAAACAACGAGCTTTTCCGCGTTTTGCTCGCCGCGTCCCGGGGGCAGGTAGGTAAAGTTAAAGACATTGGCGTCTGAAGGCAGCGCAATGCGTCTGCTCGGCACCAAGGTCTCCCCCTGCTTCATCATTTCGTACACCCCGGTCTTGAAAAGACGCGGGGGCTGGGCTTCCTGCCCAAGGATCACCGTTTTATAGTCCGGGGGAAGTTTAACCACATTAAGATAATACTTAATGCCTTTCATCTCCTCTTTAAAAGCCCGGCCGTCAAAGGTCAGCACGCTGGCCTGGGGAACCCCGCCCGCATCCACGGCATTGACGATAATCCACGCCAGTCCTGAAGGACGGGACACGGAACGGATGGACAAGGTTTTGCTGGTCATGGGAAAAGAAAATTCCCCCAAAGCCTTGAGATCTCCTTTACTGAAGGAGTATGCGAAAAGTTTGTGCTCGTCTAAAAGGAAAACTTCATTTTTTCCATCGCCGTCGGCATCCACCACTTCCATACCGATGGAAGAAAAGGGCAGAGCCTGCGAGCGCAAGCGGGAATCGCTTTCAGCGCTTGCGCCGGAATACCGGAACTGCGGGTTCAGATAAACTTCTTTATCGGAAGTTTCATTCATCATAAGGCCGGGGTTCATCTGGTTCACCCGGCGGTTTTCTTTGCTCGATCCGGAGGCGGAAGCGGGAACGGCGGAGCGTCCGAACACTTCACTGTTGATGCCGTCGCTCACGCCGGAAACCGCCGCAATAAGTTCCGGCGCCTTGGCTTCCCGTGCATGAGGCCACACTTTGCCTGTTTTGTCGCGCACCCGCACGTCAAGGCTGCAGTTGTCGCCCGAGATCAAAACCGTGCCCCATACCACATAGTCCGCTTTGTACTGGGCCCTGATTTTTTCAGCCGCTTCTTCATTAAGGGCCGGCTTCACGCTCGCCGGAAGCTCACGGGCAGGCTCCACCTTACCTTTCCAGTAAAGGCGGGAAGTGAGCATCTGGGGAATGGAACGCTCAAGGTAGGCGTAGCTCGGCGGCCCTTGTACGGAAAAAGGCAGAACAATAAATGTGGAGCGTTCAGCGGCAACCGCCTGAAAGCCCAAAAGCATAAAGAGCCCGAACAGGCCCAAACCCGCGCGAAACATTCGCTTCATACGTCCTCGCTTTTGATGAAAAGAAAAAAACTGTTTGCGGAAATGCCGCCGGCACGGGGGATTATTTTTCATCGGTAAACAGCACGCCGGACAGCGCCATACGGCTTAAGAGCCTGTTGTGGAGCATAAGGGGAAAACCGCGGCAAGACAGCTTTTGCTTGCAGCCAGTCATGCGTCCATATATCCTCTATTGCCGGAGGAAGCAATAATCCCCCTTTTAGGGCACTGGCGCGGTTTGCCGTGATGCCGCGCCAGGCTTTATTTTTGCTGGGGCCATGGAGCAACGGGCGCGCTTTTTCAGTGAAAAACTCGCTTTCCTCCCCTGACGGCGAACCGATCCGGCACCGCGGCGCTTACACTGCGCCGGTGCTCGTTTTGGAGAGGATGCCCCTCCCGCAACATTTTTCCCTCCCTTATGATAAAAATATAATGCCAGCACAGCCCTTACGTTCCTTTCGCCTGGTGTGCAAACCAGAGCAAGTTCCCCTGGCGGAAGCTCTGCTGCATGCCCAAGGCTTTGTTTTTGAGCAGGATTCCTTTTTTGCTCCGGCCCGCAGGCTGCTGCACGGCCCGCTGCCCCTTGGCTCCAGTCTCGCCGCCCATTTCGGCTATCTGTATATCCAGGACCGTTCCTCCATGCTGCCCCCCCTTGCCCTGGCTCCGGGAAAAGGCGGCGCGGCTCTGGACATGTGCGCAAGCCCGGGCAGTAAAACCGGCCTTCTCGCGCAGCTCGTCGGGCCGTCCGGCTTTGTGCTCGGCAATGAACCTTCAAAAAAACGCCTGGGCACCCTGCGCCGCAATCTTAGGCAGCTCAACCTCCTCTGTTGCGGGACCAGTTCTTTTTGGGGAGAGCACTCTCCCCTGCCCGCGCCTGGAAACGATACCCCTGAAACGGGCTGGGAACATATCCTGCTCGATCCCCCTTGCAGCGGATGGGGCACAGTGGAAAAAAATCCTCAGGTGCTGCGCTTGTGGCGAAAAGAAAAACTCAGCCCTCTGCTCGGCCTGCAGCGCCGGCTGCTGGCTGAAGCCGCCCGGCTGCTGCGCCCCGGCGGCAGGCTGGTCTATTCCACCTGCACCACCAATGTGGAGGAAAACGAAGATCAGCTTTGCTATGCCCGGGAGGAACTAGGGCTCATGATGCAGCCTCTGCCGGAGGTGGCGGGTTTTTCTCTGCTCACTCCCGCTCGGCAGGAATGCGCCGGGGTCTGGCGGGTGGACACAGGCCCGGACGGGCAGGGTTTTTTTGTGGCCTTATTGCAAAAGCCGCGGAAGAGCGGCGCCCAAACAGCTTTACCGTACCCGGCAAAAACCCCTTTGCCCGAAAAAGACCGGCCGCTCCTACCGCGCGAAAGTTTGAACGCGCCGGGCGTCGATATGAACCTGCTCCCTCAAGGAGACATAGCCGTTTTCAACGGTGTGGCGCATTTTTTGCCCGCCCGGAGCGGATCGGCCCTTCCGCCTGGCCTGGCCTGGAAGGGCTTTCCCCTGGGCCGCCTGGATCATCACGGCAAAATAAAAACAGACCCCCGCCTGCGCGTGCTCATGCCCCCGGTCGCGGCCGCGCGCCAAACCGGCTTTCCGGTCCTTGATCTTGAGGACATCGCTCCGCTCACGGCCCTGCTCAGCGGCCAGAGCCTGGCTGTGGACGCGGCCGGGCCGGAAATGGGTCTCTACTACAAAGGATTGCCCCTGTGCCGTCTTGTGGTGAAAGGCCGCCGGGCCTTGATGCCGGCATGAGGCATTGCAACGTTGAAAACTCGGACCTGGTGGTTGTTTGCAAACAAACACTACAAAATCCGCCAGGATTTTGCGCCGCCAACAGCGGCGTGAGCGAGCCGAAAACCACGCTTTTCGGCGAAGCGATCTGCATACACCGGCCAGTGGCCGATGTATGAAATCAGTACCAGTCTCTAACGCTCTTGCCCCGATCGAGAAAAAAGAGCAAACCCCCCTTGTTGCGGAGGCCTGCATGAGCAAACGGCCCGGCCACTCCCGGCACAAACGCTTAATGCGCCTGTATGAAGATATGGCCGCGCATTTCGGCCCCTGCGCCTGGTGGCCCGGCGACAGCCCTTTTGAAGTGGCCGTCGGCGCGATCCTGACGCAAAACACCGCCTGGCGCAATGTGGAAAAAGCCCTGGAACTGCTGCGCCGTAAAGACGCTTTGCGGCCGGAGGCATTATGGCGCATGCCCGAAGAAGAATTGGAAGAAAGCCTTCGCCCTTCAGGGTTTTTCCGCTTAAAAGCACGCCGTCTGCGCAACTTTCTCGCCTGGCTCAGTTCTTTTCCCGGCTGGGATCAGAACCCGGAAAATCTCTCCCTCGATTTTCTGCAAAAAGAATCCAGCGAGGCTCTGCGCCGCGCCCTGCTCGCCATTACAGGCATCGGCCCGGAAACGGCGGATTCCATCCTGCTCTATGCCCTGGATCGGCCCAGCTTTGTTGTGGACGCCTATACAAGACGCTTGTTCAGCCGCCACGGCCTGCTGCCGGACAATGCCGCCTATGAGGAAATGCGCGCTTTTTTTATGGATGCGCTGCCCAAAGACGTGCCTCTTTTTAATGAATACCATGCCCTCATTGTCCGAACCGGCAACACCTACTGCAAAAAGAGCAAACCCTTGTGCTCCTGTTGCCCCTTGGGGTATCTTCTGGAACATGCTATTAAATAACACTTTAATATCTATTGTTTTTCTTACAAAACCGTCCCGGCGCCGCATGGGATCCTTTTCCATATGCGCCCTTAACCGGCCGGCGTTCCTCATGCTGATGGCGGCGTTATTCTTCTTCGGCGCTTGCGCTGGCTGCCCGCTCCCGGCCTGGAGCCCGCTACGCCCGGCCTATGCGGCCAGCCTCGGGCAATTGCAAAAACAACTTGCCCAGGAGCAGAAAAAAGCCGCGGAGCGCAAACAGACTTTGCAACGGCTGACGCAGCAGGAGCGTGAGCTCAACGCCGATCTTGCCGCCGCGGAAAAGCGCATTTTAGAAATTGAAAAAGGCCTTGCCCTGCAGCAGGAAAAATTGCTGGAACTCGGTTCGGCGGATGAGGATCTGCGTAAAGAGTATGAAGTTCTGCTTGCCGAGCAGGGAAAAACCGAAAAAATGCAGGCGGAAACCTTGCGCCTGCTCTGGGGCCTCACGAGCAAACGTCTGGCCGTGGGCAGCCGGGACATGCCCGACTGGGCCGCGACGGATAGGGAATACGCCTGGTCTCGGGAGCTGTACGCCGCCCTTGAAAACTACCGCAAAGAACTTGATGAGCGCGAGAACAAGCTTGCGCAGCTTTTAGGCAGGCGGGAAAAGCTTTCCCAGGACATGCAGCGGCGGCTCGCCTCGGTGAACGAAGAAAAAAGCCGCCTGGTGAAAAGCCGCATTGCCTATGACAGGCGTCTGGCGGAACTGCGCCGGCGGCGCGTCAGCGAAGAGGCGGAGCTGAATGAAATTATAAAGCTTGTGGAAAATTTACACGTTGAACTTGTCCAGCGCACACCCGTGGATATCGCCAAACTCAAGGGGGCCCTTCCCTGGCCTGTAAACGGCAAGGTACGTCTGCGCTATGCCCCGGATGCCGCTCCCGCGACGCGAGGCATAGGCTTTGCCGCCCAGGAGCGGGAGGAAGTCAGGGCCATTGCCCCGGGCAAAGTTGTTCATAATGACGTGTTGCGCGGGTTCGGCACCGTGCTTATTTTACAGCACGGGCCTGACTATTATTCCCTTTATGCCTTTTTGGGCAACAGCCCCCTCAGAGTGGGGGACGCTGTTGCCGGCAGGCAAAAAATCGGCGCTGTGGGATATTATCCGGCAATAAATGGCCCAGGGCTTTATTTTGAATTGCGTTTTAAACAAAAAGCCATTAACCCTGAACAGTGGTTCGCGTCGTAATTATAACCAGCGCGCGCTCCACGCATATTTTTTATTACTATGCCCTATTACTAATAATATTAAAGCACTATTGAAAAATGCCGCCCAAGCCCGCAGGCGGAAATCCGGCTGCACGGGCAAGGAACAATACCTAAGAACGCCGCTTGCCGAAAATACCGGTGAGCTATACCGTTATATTTTTACGCATCCCATGGAGGATACCCAATGCGCCTTTTCATAAAAAGCGTGCTTGTTTTCAGCCTGCTGGGCACTTTGGCGGGCACGGCCCACTGTGCTTCAAGCAACGGCAAATATGACGACATGAAGCGCTTTTCCAAGGCCTATGATCTGATTCGCAACGGCTATGTGCGCGACGTGGACAATGAAGAAATCATGAACGGCGCCATCAAAGGCATGCTGGAGGGGCTTGACCCGCATTCCACCTTTTTGAGCAAAGACGACTTTAAGGAAATGCAGGAAGCTACTTCGGGCGAATTTTTCGGCGTGGGGATCGAAATTTCCACGGAAAACAACCAGCTTATCGTGGTTTCTCCCATTGAGGACACCCCTGCGGACAAGGCCGGGCTCAAGGCGGGCGATATTATTCTGGCCATTGACGGCCAGCCCGCTCAAGATATGACCACCCAGGAAGCGGTTTCCAAAATTCGCGGACCCAAAGGCTCTGAAGTGGAGCTGCTCATTCTGCATAAAGAGGCCAAAGCGCCCGTTTCGGTAAAAATTGTGCGCGACGCTATCCCTCTTGTTAGTGTAAAATCACGCTTTTTAGATAATGACGGGTATTTATGGGTACGGCTGACCCGCTTTAACGACCGGACCACGGCGGAATTGATGGATGCCTTGAAGGAAAAAGCCCAAAAGGCCCCCATTAAAGGCATTGTGCTTGATTTGCGCAACAACCCCGGCGGATTGTTCAAGCAATCCGTCACAGTGGCCGACGCGTTTTTGAAAAAAGGCGCCATTGTCAGCATGCGTGGCCGTGGCGGCAAAATTCTGGAAACGCACGAAGCCAAATCCGCCAACTCCGACGTGACCTGCCCGCTGGTGGTACTGGTAAACCAGGGTTCGGCCTCCGCTTCGGAAATTGTGGCCGGCGCATTGCAGGATCAGAACAGGGCCGTCATTATCGGAGAGCGCTCCTTTGGCAAAGGCTCAGTCCAAAAAATAGAGCCGCTCGGCGACGGCACCGCCATTAAGATGACCATTGCCCGTTACTATACGCCGAACGGCCGTTCCATCCAGGCCGAGGGCATCCAGCCGGATCTGGAAGTGGCTTTTGAAGCTCCCCGTGAAGGCGAAACCAAGCCCCTGCGCTTTTTCGGGCCGCGCGAAAAAGATCTCTCCCGCCACCTGGAAAACGGCGCCGCCGAGAAAAAGGACGGCAAGGATAAGGAAAAAACCAAACTGGTGGAAGATGACACCAAGACCATGCTTGAAAAAGACAACCAGTTGCGCATGGCCCTGCAAATGGTGCGCAGCTTGCCGCGCATCACCGAGGTGCACGCCCAGTAAGCGGTTTTGAAACCATACCGCCGTTGCGGCTATCCTATGCTCTCCCGGCCCGGGGGAGCGCGGGCGAAATGCGCTCCCGCTTACTGCGCGGAAAAAGCGCCTTAAAGGTAATCTGTTCAAGCCGCCGGGCCGCGCATGCGCGGCCCGGCGCCGCTTTTCAAGACTATGGAAGCCCTTTCATAGTTCATGAAAAAGTGGCTTCCACGCCGGACAACAGTCCGGCCCGCCGCGGTGAGCGGCGTGAGCGAGCCGAAAACCACGCTTTTCGGCGAAGCGAATGTGCTTTTCAGCTAACTTACGCCGCTTACCGCGGCGCGAAATCCTGGCGGATTTTGTAGTGTTTGTTTGCAAAACAAACACAGGTTGCCCCTCAAATTTTCCGGCAGGAACATATGGCCTGAGCCCGCGATATTCGCGCGCGTATCCCCCTCCCCCGCATACACAACATGAGCCCCCCAAAAAAGAAAAATAAAACCGCCCCCAAAACCGCGAACAGCTTTAAAACCGCCACGCGCGGCACTACGGGCAAAGGCGGGAGCGGCGGCCGCCACGCGCCAAACCGGGATGCTCTCGAAGAAAAACGCGCCCGTCCAAAACAAACTCGCAAAAAAAAACGCGGATATACGGCGGAGTATTTGGCTCTGGCCTTTTTCCTTGGCCTGGTGTTTGCGTCCGTCCTTTTTTTAGCCCTGCGCCAGCAGCCGGATAAAAACAAGGCCACAACCGTTGCCGGGCGGGAAAATGCTCAAGTCAGCACCGCACCGGCCACATCGCCTCCCAGTCCCTTACGCAAAATCCCTCCGGAGCAAACCCGCCAGGCGCGGCAAAAAGAGCCCGCGAATCAAACATCTTCCCTTGAAAAAAACCTCGGGCAACATGCCGTTTTACCTCCGGCGCCTCCTTTTTCGGCAAAAACTAAGCCGGAAGGGCAAAGCCCCGCGCCTGAAGTAAACGAAACGTTTACTCCGCAACCGGCGCTCTCTCCCGAAAAAAGCGGAAAACCCTTCTCCAGCGCCCGTATTGATCCCAACGCTCCGCCTTATGAGGAGGCCCCCAACATCGGGCTGGACGAGCGCATACGCCAGGTGGACTATGCCCTGATGCAGGCCGCATGGCTGAAAAAACTCCCGGCTTCAGCCATGCGTCTGCTCCGTGTGGAAGACCGCCTGGAAGACATCGAACCTTACCACTACCAAACCATCGATATCCTGCCGGGACAAAGCTCCAAGCCCTTCGTTTCCGCCTTGGGGGAGTGCTTGGAAGCCTGGGCCGAAGGCGCGCGCCTGCATAAAAAAGGCCCTGAGGAATGGACCGTTCTTATCCGCGACATCCCCACACACAGGATCAGGTTCCACCCGGGCAAAACAACGCTTCCTCCATTGGAGGGCGCTTCCCTTCCCGAATTCGCTCCGGATGAAGGGCTCCCCGCCCGCCGCTTGCGAAAACCGGGAGAAGAAGCAAAGCTGACCATCGTCATTGACGACCTCGGCGCCAGTTCCGTTGCCCTGGAAACTTTGCTGTCCCTGGACTATCCTGTGACTTTCGCCTTCTGGCCGCATGGGGCTCATACCCGTGCGGGGGCGCGCGCCGCCCATGCCGCCGGGCGTGAGGTGCTGGCGCATCAGCCCATGGAGCCTCTGGGTTACCCCAAGGTCAAGCCCGGGCCCAATGTGCTGCTGGTGGATATGGATGAAGAGCAAATCCGCGCCGCGCTGAAGCGCAGCCTGGATGCCGTGCCTTACGCTGTTGGGCTTAACAACCATATGGGGTCGCGCTTTACCCAGCATGGCCCCGGAGTGGATGTTGTCCTTGCCGTGCTTAAAGAGCGCGGCTTATTTATGCTTGACAGCCTCACGCACAATAGGTCCGTATTTTTAAAGCACGCGCGCCGTTTTGGCTTGCGGCACTATGGCCGCAATGTTTTTCTTGATGCCGTCCCCACCCGGGAGAACGCCCTGGCCGAACTGCGGCAGGCGGAACGCATCGCCATGCTCACCGGCCAGGCCGTGGCCATAGGACACCCGCTCCCGGAAACGCTTGCGGCGCTCAAAGATTGGTCCCGCTTGCGCGATAAAAAGGTGCGCATTGTCCCCTTAAGAGAGCTGAATGATAACTAACCGATACCCCTACGGATAGCATGCATAGACAGCTCTGCATCATATAATATGGTAATTATTTTGATTAATTTTTCAGACTTTCCAAAAAAGAGGCTTTCGGCTACACTGCGTTACGTAGTTGCAGCGCATGCAACGCGCCGACCTCGGCCAGAGTTGCAAGCTCCCCCGCATCCGCTCATGCCCAAACATACAATACCACCGGCAACCGTTTTACACACCGCATGCTGAGAAAAAAACTTCGCCGTCCCTTTCACCGCCCTGTGCTGCGAAAATGGGTGGAACTCGCCAGCTATTTTGGCGTGATCCTCGGCATTCTTCTTATTTTATCCGTCATATACCTGGAGCTTTTCGCCCCGGAAGCTTTGCAGCCTTCTTTGGAGGAGCAAGCTCCGCCTGCCTCGGAGCTTTCCGCCAATGCCACGCAGGACGCTCCCCCCCCCGCCAAAGAAGAAGCATCCGCGGAGCGACAAGAGCCTGCGGAGCCCTCCGCGGACGCCTCTCCCGCGGAAGAAGACTCCGGCGAATACCAAGGTGTCGTCAAGCCTGGAACCACTGCCGGAACCTTGCTGCAACAATGGCTTTCTCCTTCTGAAATACAAAGCCTGGGGGAGGCTTGCAAAAAAGTGTTCCCCCTCACAAAGCTGCGCGCCGGCCACAGCTATACGGCCTTTGTGGAAAACGGCCGGCTGTTCTACTTTGAGTATGAAGTGGACAAGGAGCAAGTGCTCAGCATCAGCCGCATGGCCCCTGAAAAAGAAGGCGGCGAGGATTGGTGGAGCGCCAGACTGGAACCCATTGCCTATGAGGTCCGCCTGGATAAAGTGGAAGGCGTTATTGAAGGCACTTTTTTTGACAGCATGGTCAAGGCCGGGGAAAGGCCCGCCCTGGCGGTGCGCCTGGCGGAGATTTTCGCCTGGGAAATCAATTTTATCCGCGATATTCAACCGGGAGACAGCTTCCGCATCCTCATTGAAAAACGCTTCCGCAACGGAGAAGAAAGGGCCTACGGCGCCATTCCCGCCGCCGAGTTCATCAACCGGGGCAGCAAGTATGAAGCCTACCGCTATGTGGACAGCTTCGGCGCCGCCGCCTACTTCAACGCAGCGGGAGACAGCTTAAAGCGCGCCTTCCTGAAGGCCCCTCTTTCTTTCACGCGCATCAGTTCCCACTACAGCATGGCGCGCATGCACCCCATTCTGGCCACGGTGCGGGCCCACCCGGCTGTGGATTACTCAGCGCCCAGCGGCACGCCCGTCATGGCTATCGGCAGCGGCACCGTGACTTACCGGGGCTGGGGCCAGGGCGCGGGCAATTACATCAGCCTGCGCCACGCAAACGGCTATGAGTCCATGTATTTGCACCTGTCCGGCTTTGCCAAAACTCTCAAGCAGGGGGGGCGGGTGCGTCAAGGCGATATCATCGGTTTTGTGGGCAGCACGGGCTACTCCACCGGACCGCATCTGGATTTTCGCATGAAAAAAAACGGCCAGTTTCTGAACCCGGAAAAAGTGCTGTCGCCCAGGGATGAAGCCATTCCCAAAAAGCAACTCCCCGCTTTTAAGGCAAAACGGGATCGCATGCGCGCCTTTCTGGAAGAAAAACTCCCCCTGAGAGACCATACTCCCGAGAAGGACTAAACGTTATGAGCGAAAACAACGTGACTCACAAAGATCTGTCCGCTTTGCTCGGCGTTTCGGAAACCACAATTAAAAGCTACCGCCGCAAATTTCCCGGCTGTATTCCCGTGGCCAATCAGGGCAAACCCATCCGCTTCACGCCTGAGGCTGTGCGCGTGGTGACGCGTATCCGCGATTTGTTCGATATCGGCATGAGCGTTGCCGAGGTGCGCTCCCGCCTGATTAAAGAATTTTCCTGGATTTCTCCGGATAATCCGGAGCGCCCCGGGAACGTCAAAACTGCGGAAGCTTCCGCGAAAACCGCTCCCCTTGCCGTCACCCCGGAGCTGAGCGTGGGCGTGAGCAATATGGCCAAAAGCATGGTGGCCATGACCCAGCAACAAAAAGCCATTCTTGCGCGCATGCAGGGCATAGAGGCCTTGCTGGAAGAACTCGGGCTTAAAGGCCCGCTGGATGCGGACGGCATACGCCGTAAAAACGCCGAGGAAGCGAAACAGCGCGAAGAAAAATTGGAACAGCGCCTGGACCGGCTGGATGAAGCGGCTCAGGAGCTGGCCGGCACTGTGCATGGCCTGGCTGAAGAGCTGGGCCGCTTTCTTGGACAGCGGGCGGACGCTGCCGCCGTGTGGAAGCGGGAAAGCACGGAAGTTCTCGCCGAGGCCGCCCGCTTGTGCGGCAAAACAAGTGACCCCGCGCAGGGAGACGTGCCGCAAAGCCGGAGTGAAAGCGCCTCCTTCGAAAGGGGCCCTGATCCAAGCCATGCATCAGCGCAAGAGAGCGCCGCACAAGAAAACATTGATAACGGCGCTTCCGCCGCTGCCGGCGCGCACATCTACCGCCTGCGGCCCCCGCAGCGGCCGGAGCAAGGCGAAGAGCCGTCCGGTTCCGAGGCTTTGGAACCCAGGCAAAAAACTTTTTTTTCCACACAAACGCCACGGGATCTGCCGCCGTCTTCCCCCAGCGAGCCTCCCCGGCATTTTTTTTCTCTGCCCCTGGTGGTGCGCACGGAACAAGACCGCTACATCAGCGCGGGCGGGCGCGGACGCGGGCGCTTCTCCATTAATGACTTTAAAGCGATGCTTATCCACAGCTTTATGCCGCCCAATCATTTCACCCTGCGCTGGGAGCCGCACGGGCAAGGCTGGAGGCTTTTTCTGGAACAACAGCAAACCCGGCGCGCCATGGAACTGGTGCTTATGGAGCTGCCCACCCAGTCAGGCAACAATGTAGTGGAAATTCTGCATTTAAAAAACAGCGGCGCGCTGTTACATCCGGCTGAGATTAATAGTATTATTATTTCTTTAAGCAGCGGAGACTGGTAAAGGCGGTTTTGCCGCTTGAGGCCATGCGGGCCAGGGGGATTCAATCCCCTTGCGGGGTTTGGGACCGCGCCCCAAAAAACACAATAGAAAAACAGTCCTTCAAGGAAGACGCGCCCATGCTCACGAACACACGCGGCAAACGCCTGCTCAGGCGCTATCCCCTGCTGGCAAACGCGCCGGAAGAAGAGCGCCCGGCCATTGTGCGCGCGGCCTTGCGCAACCCTCTTTTGCTGATCCCTTTTTTGGCCCTGGGCCTTCTCTTTTTGCCCCTGTATTTTGACCGGATGTTCCTTTTGCTCAACATGGACCAGGATATGAACTTAAGCTTGCGCATCGCCAAATTCGGAGGCATGGCGCTGCTGCCCATACTTATCCTGGTGCCCGCGCTCACGCGCTATGTTATGCCGTATTTTTTGCGCAAAGAAATGGCGAAACGCGGCTACAGCCCTGATCCTTCATGAACGGATTACAATGAACGTTAATATTCAAAATCTTTCCAAATCCTTTGGCGGCCGAGAGATACTCGCCGACTTTTCGCTGGAGATCCAGTCCGGCGTGCGCCTGTGCGTTTGCGGCCCCAACGGCAGCGGCAAATCCACACTGTTGCGGATACTGGCGGGCAAAGAATCGGCCGAGGCGGGCAAAGTGCTTATGCCGCGCGGCATGCGCCTTGGCTACGTGGAACAGGAGCTGGATGAAAAGGCTCTGGACTCGGAATTGCTCGCCTTTGTGCTCGAGGTTTTGCCGGATTGGAACGATTTTTGGGAAGCTTGGGAAGCGGCCGCCTCCACCGGCGACGCCCTTGCCATCCAGCGCCTCTCTTCCAGGCAGGCGGAGTTGGAATTGAAATACGGCTATAATCCGGAGCACCGGGCAAAGGCCGTGCTCTCAGGCCTGGGTTTTGCCGAGCACAAGTGGCGCATGCCTCTGCGCGAGCTGTCAGGCGGTTGGCGGGAAAGGGCGAAGCTTGCGCGTGTGCTCACCACCGGCACGGACGTGCTGCTCCTGGACGAACCCACCAACCACCTGGATCTGGAAGCTGTCGAATGGCTGGAATCGTTTTTGCTCGACTACCGGGGCGTTCTTGTTTTTGTGGCCCACGACCGGGTGTTCATGGACAAAGCGAGCACGCATATCCTGTACCTGGCCGGCAACGGGAAGGCTATTTTCCGCAAGGGAAATTTCAGTAAATTCGTTTCTCTCCAGGACGAGATGGATGAGCAGCGGGCGCGCGAAGCCGCCCGGGTGCAAGAAGAAATAGAGCGGAAAATGGATTTCGTCCGCCGGTTCCGGGCCAAATCCAGCAAAGCCAGGCAAGCCGGTTCTCGCCAAAAAATGGCGAAAAAACTGGAAAAAGAGCTCGAAGGCCTGCAAACCGAACCCAAACGCAAGGAGCTCGACTTTAAATGGCCCGCGCCCCCGCAATCTGAACGCACGGTGCTCTCCGTGGCGGATCTGGCCTTTGCCTTCCAGGACGGCAGACGCATGTGGGATAAGCTCTCCTTCACCATTTACCGGGGCCAGAAAATAGCCCTGGTCGGCCCCAACGGCTGCGGCAAATCCACCTTACTCAAAATCCTCGTGGGGCGGCTGGAAAAAACAGGCGGCAGCATTGCCATGGGCCAGCAGGTGCGGCTGGGCTATTTCAGCCAGCATCAGCTCGACACCCTTAACCCCGCAAGCACGGTACTGGGTGAAATTCGCCGCCTTTCCGACCCGCGCACCACCGAAGAAGAGCTGATGAGCGTGCTCGGGCTCTTTTTGCTTGGGCAAAACTATTTTGACCGCATTGTGGGGAATCTTTCGGGCGGCGAAAAGAGCCGCCTTATCCTTGCCGCGCTGTTTCTGGCCCGCTGTAATTTTCTGGTTCTGGACGAACCGACCAACCATTTGGACCTGGAAAGCCGCGAGGCCTTGGTGGAAGCGCTGGCTTCCTTTGAAGGCACCCTGCTTATGGTGGCTCACGACCGTTACCTGCTAAGCGAGGCGGCCGCCCAGATCTGGGCCCTTTCCCCTTCGGGCTTTGCCCTGTATGAGCGCGGCTTTGAAGAATATGCCGAAGCGCGCAAAAAAAACCGCTTGCAGGAGAACGCCCAGGTTCTTGAGCAAAAACGCGCCGAAGCCAGCCGCACCACCGGCCTTTCCCGGGAAGACTTAAAGCGCCGCAAACGCGAACAAGCCGAAACCCGGAAAAATCTGTACAAAGCCATGAAGCCTTTCCAAGACGTTTACGCCCGCCTGGAAGCGGAACTGGAAGCCGTGTTCGCGGCCCAAGCGCAGACCGAAAGCCTTCTTGCCGACCAAGCCGTGTATGCCGATTCCGCGAGGGCCACGGAACTCTTGAAAACCTTCCACACTTTGCAGCAGCAAAGCGAAGATCTGCTGGAAAAACTCGCCCGGGCCGAAGCCGATCTTGCGCCTTTTGAAGCGCGCAAAGCCGCGCTCCAGGAGGCGGAAGAAGGGGAGGAGCAGCTTTGAACGCACCCCCCGCTCCGGCGGACGCAAGCGCTCACCCGCCCGGACAGGAAGACAACGAGGCCGCCCCCTGCGCATATGCGGAAAAACGCGACTCTTCCGTAGCCGGCTATATCGCGGCTCTCAAAAAATCAGACAAACTCGGCCCATACATCACCTATTCCACCGTACTGCCCGAAATCAGCCCTCAGCTCGGCGAAACCTCCCGCCCCTGGCCCAGAGCCCTGCGCGAGGTTCTGGATGCTCTTAACATCACATCTTTTTACACGCACCAGGCCCTTGCCATGGATGCCCTACGTTCCGGGCGGCATGTGGTGGTGGCCACGCCTACAGCCAGCGGGAAATCTTTGATCTACACCCTGCCCGCGCTGGAAAATCTCCTGCGCGATCCCGAAGCCCGTGCGCTCTTTCTTTTTCCCTTAAAAGCCCTCGCCCAGGATCAACTCGCCTCCTTCACAGCCATGACCGCTCACTGGCCAAAGGATGCGCGGCCAGCGGCCGCTGTTTATGACGGCGACACCAGCCCTCATTTTCGCCGCAAGCTGCGCCGGGAGCCGCCGCAGGTTCTTTTGACCAATCCGGAAATGCTGCACCTCGCCCTTTTGCCCCATCATCACCTCTGGACGGCGTTTTTTGCCGGCCTCTCCCTGGTGGTGGTGGATGAAGTGCATACCTACCGGGGCCTGCTCGGCTCGCATATGGCTCTGGTTTTCCGCAGGCTTTCGCGCATTGCGGCTCTCTACGGCGCATCCCCCGCCTTCGCCTTTTGCTCGGCAACCGTGGGCAACCCGGCGGAGCTGGCCGGGCAACTCACAGGCACCACGCCGGAAGCCATACTCAACAGCGGAGCTCCCCAGGGAAAACGCCATTATGTTTTCATGAATCCTCTGGAAAGCCCGGCTTCTGTGGCCATCAAGCTCCTGCGAGCCGCCCTTGACCGGCAATTGCGCACCATAGTTTACTGCCAATCCCGCCGCATGACAGAGCTCATCAGCCTGTGGGCTTCGGAGCAAACCCACCCCCTGGCAAAGCGCATCAGCGCTTACAGGGCCGGTTTTCTGCCCGAAGAACGGCGGGATATCGAGGCTCGCATGGCTTCCGGCGAGCTCTTGGCCGTGGTGTCCACCAGCGCCCTTGAACTCGGCATTGATATCGGCGGGCTGGATCTGTGCATCCTGGTGGGCTACCCCGGCACGATCATGGCGACGCTGCAGCGCGGCGGTCGCGTGGGCCGCGCCTGCCGCGAATCCGCCGTCATTCTCCTGGCGCAGGAAGACGCCCTGGATCAATACATTGTGCGCCATGCCGAGGGCTTTTTCTCCCGCCCCCCGGAAAAGGCCGTGATCAATCCGGAAAATCCCGTTCTGCTCGAACGTCACCTGGAATGCGCCGCCGCGGAGTTGCCTCTGCGGCCGGGCAAGGGGCCGGACGCATCCTGGATGACTCCGGCCATGCTCACAAGCATGGCAAACCTGGAAACACGCGGCCTGCTCCTGCGCTCGGCAAGCGGCGATGAACTGATGGCCGCCCGCAAACGCCCGCAGCGCCATCTTTCCTTACGCGGCTCCGGCAATACCGTCACCATTGAAACGCCGGACGGCCGGCTCATCGGCAGCGTGGACGGCGTCCGCGCACTGCGCGAAGCCCACCCCGGGGCCATTTATCTGCACCTTGGCCGGCATTTTGAAATTACGGAACTGGATCTGGCGTCAAACCGCGCCCTGGCCCGTCCGTTTCGTCCTTCCTGGTTCACGCGCACGCGCGGCCAGAAAGAAACCGCCATCCTCAGCCTGGACGAAGCCCGCGCCTTTGCAGGCATCCCTCTGCAGCGCGGGCGGCTTACAATTACCGAGCGCATCACAGGCTATGAAAAACGCAGCCTCCGGGACAAACGCCTTTTGAGCGTTGTTCCTCTGGATCTGCCCCCTCTGGTGTTTGAAACTGAAGGGTTGTGGTTCCAGATTCCGGCAAGGATTCAGGCTGGCATTGAAAACGCGCGCATGCACTTTATGGGCGCTATCCACGCTCTGGAACACGCCGTCATCGGCATGCTGCCCTTGCAGGTCATGGCGGACAGGAACGATTTCGGCGGCATTTCCACACCCATGCATGCCCAGACGGGAAAAGCCACGGTATTTGTTTACGACGGCGTGCCCGGAGGGGCGGGGCTTTCCCGGGCGGCGTTTCAGATGGCCGAAGAGCTCTTTGCCCAGGTACGCGAGACAATAGCCGGCTGCCCCTGCGATTTCGGCTGCCCCTCCTGCGTGCATTCGCCCAAATGCGGTTCAGGCAACCGCCCCATAGATAAGGAAGGCGCTCTGGCCCTGCTCGACGCCATGCTCGCGCAAACGCGGGAAAATACGGCCGAGGCCGAAGAGGCTCTGGCGCTCCCCCTCAGCGGGCTTGCGCAAGAGCCTCCAGAACAGACGCAGGCCACGGCCCCTTCCGTGCCTCGAACACAACAGACTCAAAGCCCTCCGGCGGCGCCTTGCGCGCCGCCCGAAGCACCGGGAGCAAAGCCCATGCAACAGCAAAACCGAACCTCCCTTTTCCCAAAACAAGATTTTGTGGTGCTGGATGTGGAAACGCGCCATTCCGCCGCTGAAGTGGGCGGCTGGCACAAATCCGAGCGCATGGGCGTGAGTGTGGCCGTACTGTACGATTCACGCACCGGCGCCTTCAGCTCCTATGGGCAGGAGGATGTCCCCGCCCTGGCGGAGACGCTTGCCAAGGCCCCTCTGGTTGTGGGCTTTAACTTGCTGCGTTTTGATTACACGGTGCTGGGCCCCCATGCGCCGGGTTTTTCTTTTCGCTCCCTGCCCACACTGGACATGCTCCTTAAAGTTTACGAACAGCTCAGCTACCGCATCTCACTGGACAATTTAGCCAAAGCTACCCTAAACTGCGCCAAAAGCGCCGACGGTCTTCTGGCCTTACGCTGGTGGAAAGAACAGCGCCTTCAAGAAATTGAGGAATACTGCCGCCAGGATGTGGCCTTGACCAGGGATCTCTATCTTTTCGGCAAAGAACACGGTTACTTGCTTTTTACCAATAAAGCCGGGCAGCGCGTGCGTGTGCGCGCCGACTGGGCGTAGGCCCTGTGCCGCCATGCCCTTTCGCCCTCTGGTCGCATCATATTTTAGCTGTTATTTCAGCTAAATATCATAAAAAGGAAACATTCATGCAAAACAAACGTTTCTCTCTTCTCAGCAGCATTCTAATTATCGGGATCATAGTGATATCGGCATTTTGGATGAAAGGCGTCTACAACGACCTGGTCGGACGGGATGAAGCCGTCAAAACCGCCTGGAGCCAGGTGGAAAACCAGTATCAGCGCCGCGCGGATCTTATCCCCAACCTTGTAAACGTCGTGCGCGGCTATGCCACGCACGAGCGGGAAACGCTGGAAGCTGTGGTCAATGCCCGGGCAGCCGCGAGCAAAACCACCATCAACGCCGCCAGCCTTGATCCGGAGGCTTTGCAAAAATTCCAAGCCGCGCAAGGAGAGTTGAGCAGCGCCCTCTCAAAGCTCATGGTGGTTATGGAGCGCTACCCGGAGTTAAAGGCCAATGAGGGCTTTCGCGATCTGCAAGCCCAGCTTGAAGGCACGGAAAACCGCATTTCCGTCGAGCGCAAACGCTTTAATGACGTAGCGCAAAGTTACAACACGCATATCCGCAGCTTCCCCACCAATATTTTGGGCGGGCTGTTCGGTTTTCAGCCAAGGCCCAATTTCACCGCGGACTCCGGCGCGAACAAAGCCCCACAAGTTGTTCTGCCAGGTAGCGGAAAATGACCTTGCTCTCCCGCCTGCCCACAGGCAGGCCATTTTTCCCACAGCATATCCTGAGGCAAAAAACGCGGCATTTCCGGCGAAATATCCGCCGGCTCATTGCCCTGCCTGGTTTTTTCACGCTTTTCCTCGCCCTTTGCCTGGTATGCGCGCGAATGTTCGCCTTTTTGCCGCAAGCCGAGGCCGCGGCGTACAGCGTAGGGAGCGTTCCCAACGTCCATTTGCAGGATAATCGCAATTTCGTCAGCAATCCCGACCAGATAATTTCTCCTGATGACGTACGAACCATCAACGGGATCGCCTGGGATATCCGAAAGCGCCTTGGTGTGGAAATAGCCGTTGTGGCGCTTAAGGATATCGGCGACAACGACGCGCGCATGTTCGCCTCCGATCTTTTCAATCACTGGGGTTTGGGAAAAAAAGGCAAGGATAACGGCTTGCTGATCCTGCTGGTCACGGAGCCGCCCCAACGCGCCGTGGTGTTTGAAACCGGCTACGGGCTTGAGGCCTACCTGCCTGATGTAATTGCCTTTCGCCTGCAACAGCGCTTTATGATTCCTGATTTACGGGCGGGCAACTACAGCGCGGCCATGCGCAAAGGCGCTGTGGCCGTGCGCGACTACCTTCTGTCCGGCGAGTATGAGCGCAACGCCATGACCGCCGAGGAACGCAACGCCCAAAAAGCGGTCCAGGATAAAAACGCTCAAGACAAGGAATTTACTGACGAAGAAGTCCTGTTTCAGTTCATTTTTTTGTGCGTTTTTTTGGTAATCATATTTGTGAGCGTTACGCATCGCCCTCTCTGGCTGTATGTCATTTTGAAAACCGTGCTTGAAGCCTTGTTCATGGGAGGGCGCGGCGGACGCGGCGGCGGAGGCTTTGGCGGAGGCGGGTCTTGGCGAGGCGGGGGAGGCTCCGGTGGAGGCGGCTCCTGGGGAGGGGGTTCCAGCAGTGGAGGTTCTTGGGGCGGAGGAGGATCCGGAGGCGGATCCTGGGGCGGAGGCAGTTCCGGCGGAGGCGGGTCCATCAGCCGATTTTAGAGCAATTTACCATTGAAAATGTATACTTGCTCTGCAAGGATTTGCCCGTACATCCTTGCCTTGAGATTGCCATAGGCGGACTTTGCCCGCCGTTAAACGACAAGTCTCAAAGTTAATCTGCTCTAGTGGCTGTCTCGCAATAGTTTTTCTAAGGGGCGCCGCCCCTCCACCCCTCCCCGGCAGGAGGCTTGGCCCCCATAGCCCCAAAGCGGCAAAGCCGCTTTGGGGCTATGGGGGCCAAGGGGATTCAATCCCCTTGCGGGGTTTGGTGAAATCCGGCTCGCTGAAGCGAATGACTTGCCACATCACAAGCGCCACAAAAGCGTGACTTCAGCAACCCTGGTTCGCGCCCCAAATTTTCCTGAAAGTCACTCCCCCGGCTTCACGCCAGCCCGTACAGCGCCAGGTACGCCTCGTAGCAAGACGCTACCGGAGATTCGCAATCCATCCGCCCGCGCAAGCGGCCCAAAAAAGGCGGCGGCGGCGGCACAGGCGGCGCAAGGAGCGCCGAACGCGCGCGCGCGGGCCGGGAAACAGGGGGCGAGCCCAAAAGCAACTGCACCTTTACCCGACGGAAATGGGCGTAGCCCATGGCGGCATTGGCCCGCTCCAAAATCTCCGGCGTGCGCAGGCACAGCTCCTGCATGGCCATATTATCTTCAGCGCCTATAAAGAGCACGTCTCCCTTGTTGCCGGCGGGCCTTGAGATATCGCCCAAAAAATCGCCCATGGCCCCGCGCCAATTGCTTTTGAGGGCGGCCAAGGCCAGGCGTTCTTGAATTTCCGGCGCTTCAAACAGCTTGGACAATGCCTCACTCAAAGAACGCGCCTTTTTTTCTCGACGGCGTGGGCGCAAAAGCTTTTTCATGCTCCCAAAACATCCCACAATAAACAGACCCATAAGACGGCATTGGCCGCAAGCCCCAGCAAAATAGCTCCCGAAGCCATATCCTTGCCATATTTCACATGCGGATGGTACTCGGGAGAGATAAGATCGAAGGCCTCCTCAATGGCTGAATTAAGAAGCTCCAGAGCCATGAGCGCAAGCCAGGCCCCCAGCGCGGCGGCGCACCAACCGGCGTTTGGCCTGAAAACAAAAAGCAAAATAACGATTAGGCCCAGGCCGAGCACTTCGTGCTTAAAGGCCTGTTCCTGCCGCCAGGCTTGCCGGATGCCCGCAAGGGCATAAATCCCGGCCCGGGATAGGTGCCGCAAATTCACTAAGGCCACGGCTGCTCCTCGCATCCGCTCAATAGAGCGGGACAGAGTGGGCGGATAAGGCCGCGCCCAATTCTTCCAAAGCGGCGCGCCTTTGTTCGGTTTCAACGCTGCGCAGGCTCCAGACAAGAGAACCCGGCGCTCCGGAGTTTTCCACTTTCAGCAAAATGCTCTCGTTATCATGCAAGGTGGCCGAGCGCACAGCATCGTAGCGGATGAGCAAACTGTCGGCAAAGAGGCTCGGCGTCACGGTAAAATACTCCTGATACAGGGCCAGGGCGGGGTTTTTGCGCGCACGCGCGGCAGTATAAAATGCAGCCAGGCCAAAACCGAACGCTATGGTGCCCACATTGTACCAGTTTATGGCAAGGCAGCCGAAACTGAACGCAAGGGCGCCAAAAACAGCGAAACGCAACTTTTTGATCGCCCCGGCGGAAAAAACGCGCCCCCCTTGCTTGGCCGCATCCGGCGGGGCGAGGGTAAATTCCGCGTATTTGCCGCGGTAATGGCTCAAGGCGCAGCCTATGAGATAAATCAGGCTCCAGGGCAGCATAATAATGGAGGCAACGATGGCAAGCCCCAGCCCGAAGCGCACGCGCGTGGCCAGCATCCCCAGGGCAAGAGCCTGCATAGCTAAGACGGCGTAATAAAAAAGTCGGAGCGTTTCAAGGCTGCCAAGCAGCACGTCCATAATCTGACGCTCTTCAGGAGAAAAAAGAGACAGGTCCACGCCGGTCAACGCGCGAAAAAATACATACAGCATGGCGCAGTGCAAGAGAAACCCAGCCCAGGCGGCCGGATGAAGAAAACGCATAGATAATTTCTCCTTTTTTCCCGAGCGGTCGCGCGCAGGGCGCACAGACGGCTTTTTCGGGACGGATACGCAAAATAACCCTAGAGCAGATTAACTTTGAGATTTGTCGTTTAACGGCGGGCAAAGCCCGCCTACGGCAATCTCAAGGCAAGGATTTACGGGCAAATCCTTGCAGAGCAAGTATACATTTTCAATGGTACATTGCATCTAGGGAATCAAT
>JAVBOT010000016.1:0-26899 GCA_031550225.1 Desulfovibrio sp. | reverse complement strand
AGCCTCACGGTAAACGCAAGCTCCGGGGTCTTGTCCAACGACACCCTCGGCGCGGACAACAGCACGCCTTTGCAGGTGCGCGGCGTTTCCGCCGATCCTTCCACCACAATCGAGCGCACAAGCAATGTGGGCGCGGAAGTGCAGGGCACGTACGGCAAACTGGTGATGAAGGCGGACGGCGGCTATACCTACACCTTAACCTCGGACATCGCCCCCAACCAGGTGGTGAACGACGTATTCACCTATACGATCAAAGATGCGGACGGAGACTGGAAAACCACAACCCTGACCATCAAGACCACGGGCACGAACGAAACCCCGAACTTTGAGCCGGATCCGGGCCCGAACCCGGACCCGAACCACGGCACAGCCACGGGCGCGCAGGTCACCTTGCATGAGGACGGCCTTGCTTCCGGCTCGGGCCAGGCGGATGCCGGCGCTCACACCGTGAACGGCACTGGGTACTTCCGCATTGACACGCATAAAGAGGGGCTCACGAGCCTGAGTATCGGCGGCAAGAGCATTGCGCTCGACAACACAAACCTTCCCGTAACCATCAGCGCCGTAACGGACGTTTACACCGTGCGCATCACCTCGGTGAGCGTTGACGCGAACGGCAAGTATACCGTTAATTACACGTATCAACTGAACGGCCCTTACGCGCACACGCCCGGGACCAATACGGCCACGCCCGGCGACTACGCCATCCAGGCCATAGATAAGAGCGGGGACGCCTTAACCGGCTCCTTCAAGGTCACCATCTTGGACGACGCGCCTAAGGCGGATCATGACTTGGGCAATATCGTTTTGCAGCCTCTAGGCGGTGGAGTGCAGCACTGGGTTGCGGAAGGTAACGTCATCACCTCGGCCGGCAGTTATGCGACCGCTCCTGGTGAAAGTGCGCCGATCTGGGTGAATATGTCCTCCGGCATTTCCTACATAGATGCGCCTGGCGCGGATGGCTCGATAGTGAGTCGTTTCAGTTATACGAATGCGAGTGGGGCAACTGTCTGGAAGACGATCCCGGAACCCACGACGGGCAACCCCAATCCTTTCGTGACGGTTACTGACTTGAAAGAGGGCGGCAGCCTCACCATTTACAGAGACGGCACATACCACTTTGAAGCCCCGTACCAGTCTCCGGTTATCGGACCTGTTGCGGTCACAGTGCCTGTGGTTTTCGGTGCAACATTGACTACTAACGGTTATAAGTTTTCCGCCTTTACCGGCATTGCCACCACAGGTCCGAACGGAGGCCTCGCTTCCGGGCTCACTCTGGCGCAGATTCTTGGGTCGAAAAGATCGGAAATGACATATTCGGCTGTGGAAAACGGCCTTATCGGCGTTAATTCCGGCGGCAGTGACTCCTATTCCATCGGCGGCTCCAGCAGCGCTGGCGAGGGCGTGTTAATCAGCACACAGGACGTGTGGGTGCATGGATTGCAGTCCATGACTATCGGTTTAAGCGGTTATACCGGCGCTGCCGCTCTGCGCATAGCGGTTTATGGCATAGACGGAGTTGCCCTTTCTTCCTCTGATTACGTTACGGGAATCGTCAACGGAGTCGTTTCTATCAGCATTAACCCTGCCAGTGCCGGAACTCTCAGTATCGGACACGTCTTTCTGGTAGCGGACAGTACCGATGGAACAACAACGAACCTGTATATTAATAAAGTTGAGGGGGCCTATACTGAAGAGCGTGTTGTGAACAGCCACACGCCTCTGCATAATATCACCTATGAGCTTAAAGATGCCGATGGCGACACATCCATAGCTTCTTTACGTCTGGAACACATCAAACCTACCTTGATTGTCGGCAGCGATGGAGATGACAATACCGGTTCACGGAATCCCTTTACTGTAGCGGGGAATCCTGATTCACCGAATTACGGCGCGATTATTGCGGGAGCTGGTGATGACATTCTTGTAGGTGACGGTTCCGGTGTTAAAGCTATAGAAAAAACTGTTGAAAACTATAACATCTGCTTTTTGCTGGATTATTCTGCCAGCATGAGTGACACTTATGGAGACGGAACGAAGACGAGATTGCAGGTGATGAAGGAAGCAATGACGCAGGTGTTGAATGAGCTCAGAGATTATGAAGGCAAAGTTAATATCAAAATTGTAGTCTTTTACACTGGTGTTCAGAGTTTTACCCCGGCTATTGAAGGCGATAATTTCGCGGATTACTCCACATGGATTGATAAGAACTTGGACGGTATTCTCATCCGTTCGGTTTTGGGGAGCACCAACTATGAAGCGGCCTTCAATTCCGCCTATCAGTGGTTTTCATCCACTGCGGCGAATGGGGCTTCTAACCCGGCCTTTAAGGGATATGTGAATAAGTTGCTTTTGCTTACAGACGGGGAGCCCGCATGCTCCACTTCAGGGATCACCGCGAATGATCCGAGCGGATACAACGGCACGTTTCAGATGGATCCGCAAGATGTCCTTGATGCGCACGCGGCCTATAAAAAGCTGGCGCAGCTCGGCATGGGCATCCAGGTGTCGGGCATAGGCATGGGAACTGATATCAGGGCCGATGTTTTACGGTTCTTCGATAACACGACGGAATCCGGCTTTGTTTCAGAAGCGCACAACGAGTTCATCCAGCCTCACCATCCAGAGCTTTACCAGCCTGTATCTGTTGACGGTTGGCTTTATGGCGATGTTGATATTGTGACGCAACCCGAAGACTTGAGCGCGGCCATCATCCAGGGCCTGGGCATCCAACGCCTGAGCATGTCCAACGACCTGCTCGTCGGCGGAGCCGGCAATGACGTTCTGCTTGGGGATATCCTGAATACGGATACACTTGCGCAAGCAAAGGGAGTAAACCTTCCCGCCGGATCCGGCTGGTCTGTGTTCCAGGCGCTCGAGTCAAATCCGAGTATGCATTGGACTCGTGAAATGACTAAGGAGTATATTGAAACACACCAGGAAGAACTCGGAGCAAGCTCAGGCGCCCGGGGCGGCCATGATATCCTCATCGGCGGTACAGGCAATGATTCCATATATGGCCAGGATGGCAACGATCTCCTCTTTGGCGGGGAAGTGCACTTTAAAGGACTGCGCGGCGATGCGGCCTTCAGCGCTTTAATAAACGCTGCTGGCGGCGGTACCGAGCAGGTCGTCGACTACCTGCAAAGCCATGTGAATGAGATCGGCCGGGGCAATGTGAGCGACGGCAACAACCGTCTTGATGGGGGGCTCGGCAACGATTTCATCATCGGCGGCGGCGGCAACGATTTGATCTATGGCGGCAAGGGCAGTGACACTTTGTTCGGCGGCGCCGGCCAGGATACCTTTGTCTGGAGAAATGGGGATTATGAGAACGGCAAAGACTACATCCTGGACTTCAACGTGAGTGAAGACAAGCTCAGTTTCGCTTCCATCTTCGGTAACGAGGCAAGAACGGACATCCCCGTATCGGAAATCCTTTCCTCCATCCAAAACAACAAAATAGACCTGACGGCCAGCGACAATATGCACATCAACCTGAAGGTGAATACCGGCACTGCCACGCAAGAGGTAGGCATTGCCCTGCATGGGCAAGGATTGAGCCAGGCGCAGCTTGAAGCTTTCCAGGAGACGCATGAGCTAAATTCAGCCGGTGATATGGAAAAGGCTGCTTTGCTGCACTATATCCTGGGGGGTTGATTCGTGACGCCGTGAAAACTCCGGCGGCAGGAGCTTGCCCGCATGCGGGCGGTGATAGGATCTTTTAAACAATAAAATCAAGCGGCTTCGGAAACAAAGTTTGTTCCCGGAGCCGCTTTTCATGTGACCCCCGCTTCAATGTGAGGGCGGTTTACGCTTGAAATGGTCGCTTAGAGCAATGTAACATTGAAAATGTATACTTGCTCGCTGGTCTTGTTGCGCTTCGCTTCACAAGACCAGCGCATTTTACCGGTAGGTATAATTGCAAAGGTAAAATGCTTTAAATTGCGCGGCGTATCTCGCCTGCCTTGGAGGCTGGCGCTCATCACCGGATTTTCTTTGTTTTTCCGTCAAACGTGCCGCTGGAGCCTTGCCCGTTATACACGATGATTTTTTCCGGCTGGGCTGTGGTAGCAAACTGATAGATAATGCGTTCAATTGTTATCATCATGCCGTTGCCGGAAGGGGTTATCTTGATGTCGCCAGGTTTTGTCGTGAATGTGGATGATTCTATCGTCTTATTGTGTGCGACAATTTTTACCTTGCTTATTTCATTGAGCATATCCATAGCGGCGCCCAAAGCCAGAGTCGGATCGGGATCCTGCGTCACCGTTTTAAAATTCGCGAGTATTTCAATAGTCGTATCCCCTTTATCGTCTTTGCCGATTTCTCCCACTCTGACTTGAAATGCCTCCCCTTTGTATTTGAGGGTGCCCGCTCCATTTACATCGGCGGCATATGCCGTTTGCGCCATTAGGCATACGAAAACCAACGCAATAATCAGCGATACAGTAAAGTTTTTTTTCATGGTTAGTCCATTTTTAGGGTACGCTGAAGTTGTTCCGCAACGGGGTTTTTGCTTTTATTGGAATAAATTGCCGGCCAGCAAAGGTTTTTCTGTCAGCAAGCGTGAGTTCTTTTTGTCCAGATCAATGATGAAAAACATTGGCGGCGTTTCAAGGTCCGCGGCCTCGCTCTTTGGGATTCCCTTAAAATATACAAGGATAAATCGTGTTTTTTGATCCGTGATGAATATGGCTGGAGAATAATACTGCGATTTTGTTCCGTCAGCCTTAGTGACGGTCGTATTCCCAACGCCAAGCTTATAGCTTACGGGTTCTTTAAGATTTGCAGCATTGAAAACCTGCAGTCTCCCGGTTACGGCATCGTTGTTTTCTTTGCTTTGATTAAGCGCGGGACTTGAAAAAAAGACATTGACGGTGGTTATCGGGCTGCCGGGGCTGACTTCTTTTATGGAAAATCCGGCCTTATTCAGCGCGGTTTCAGCAACAGCATATTGCGTGTATTTTTGGGTTATATCTTCTGGACTTTGGCCACAGCCGCATACTCCGCATACAAACATGGCGCAAAGGAACAAAGAAATAATTTTATTCATACATTTCACCTTATTGTGTATTTAGTCAATTGTCTCCAGCAAAGGCTCGGTTCCCTGTTATTCCCATCGTAGCCAGGTGTAGTCACCCTGCCGGCCATTTGTGATATCCCTTATTCCTATTCGGAACGTCTGGTTGACGGTATCATGCATTGCGCCCAGCAGATTGGTAAACAGCCCCGAGAAGCCGCCGGCTTCCGCTCCCGCGGCCGCGACCATTTCATAGGTGCGCCCCGCTACAAAACCATCATAGCTGACGGTGATGCCGTTTCGGAAATAGCGTCCTCCTTTTGCGTCCACGCTTCGGTCATAATCAAGCGTGAATGTATGCCTGCCTTCCGGTATCTGTACAGACGACCAGTTGTCCCCGAAGTTGGGGGACCATTTCACTTTTGCGCCGTCAAAGTCCGTCACCGTAAGAGTGCCGGCAATGTTGAGCGTGCAGAGTTTTTCCGCCGGTGTGGAACTTGCGTAAGGAATGTTCGTTGCGGCATTTATGCAGCCGCCAAGCACAAGGATGGCGCAACAGGCGAAAAGAAATGAAATTAAGGCAAAGACATTCCTATTCATAAGTTTTCTCCTGTACTTTGCAATTTTGATGAAAATAACCGGCGTTAAAAGTCATTCCCTCATGCATTATGAAATGGATCTTACGGATTTTTTACCATAACGGTATTATGGAATTCTTTCATCAATGCTCTCCAAACATCAAAACATGCATCAAGATTCTTTTCTGTCACTTCAAATCGAAGTAATATCTCCATATGCAACCGAACAAGGCCATTCTTATTTATCATGCTGCGAACAAAGAGCTTTTTACTGTTCCATTCATTGATTTCATCCAGTGAAAGCTTTTTTGCATCTTTTCCCCAACCGGTTTCAAGTTGTATGCTTTCACAATTTATGCCGTTTTTGCAGCCATAGAAAAAGATGTTGTATACAAGCCCGTCCATTTTGCCTTCAATCCAGGGGTCGCCCTGGCTGTCTTTGGACAGACTGGCCCTCCCGTACCCCTTCGCCACCTCTAAGATGGAATTTGGATCATCGGCCGTGACCAATTTTTCCTGCGCAAAGGCGATTGACGTTGCCGACAAAATAAACAGCCCGCAGAGTAGAGCAATAAGAGCATATTTATGCATACCTCACCTCGTAACCGTTGCCGTTATGTTTTTTTCAGTTATCGTTTTGCTGTTTTTTATGCTGTCGGGAATAGGAAGAGAAAAGACTGTTGCGGGGCATCGCTAGGGTTGTTTCCCAACACAGCTCTTGCGCGCTGTTAAACGGCCAGTCTCAAAACGGATATTTCTTAATGGATATGTTGTTTAATAGATATCGCGATATCCCGCTAGAATCAAGGATGGCGCAGCTATTCAGGCAAAAAATTTATTGGGAGACAGCCCCTAAAGTAATCCTTTTTCTTGCCGATAAAGAATGCGGGCGCATCCGCCCATGTGTAAATCTTTGGCAAGGAAGCTTTTAACTATGAGCAATACCCCTGTCAGATTGGAGAACACTTCTGTTAACGGAGTGGCGCCGGTTTCTTTGCTCCATGGCCGGAGCGGAGCTGTTTCTCGCCGGCAAGAAGAAGCACGGCCCCCTCCACAAGTTGATTCCAGGTCGGATTTTTTCCATATTGGCGATGGCGGCCAGGCCGGAATCCGGCAAAGCCCCGGGCGAGTTCCTTCGCCTGAAGGCTGGGCCGCGGCTATGGAAGAATTCACCCGCCGGGACGAAGCCCTCGCGCCGGAGCGCGCTTACCTGGCTTTGGGCCGCAATGCCGCCCGCACCACCGGGCGGGATTTGGATTCAGGCGCATTTCCCTTGTTTCACGCTTCAGCGCAATTCTCTTCCGCCGCAAAGGCGGCGGAAGGCGCCGGGAGCGCCGCTGCCGGCGCCTCCTTCACAGGCCCGGAGCGTATGGCCAAAAGCGGGCCCGAACAAGCGCCGGCCGCACAGACGCGGGGCGGGCACAGCACTCATTCTTCTGAAGCGCATAACAATGGAGACGCGCATGCCGGAGTGGTCGGCGGCGGCATGGAACTGCGCTCGGCGGAACGCGCTTTTATGGGCGATGCCGCTGAAAGCCCGTCGGCAAACGGCGATGAGCAAAAAAATGCCGGAAAAGATCCTGAGGAAAAAAGTGCGGATCCGGCGGCAAAGCTGACGAAAGAAGAGCAGCAACAGGTGGAGGAACTGCAAAAACGCGATCAGGAAGTGCGCAGCCACGAGCAAGCGCATATCAGCGCGGGCGGCTCTTTGGTGTCAGGCGGCGCGAGCTTTGAAACCACCCGTGGCCCGGACGGCAAATCCTACGCCGTTGGCGGCGAAGTGCAGATAGATACGAGCGAAGGCGCAAACCCGGAAACCACACTGGAAAAAGCCCGCCAAGTTCAGGCGGCGGCCTTGGCCCCGGCCGAACCTTCCGCGCAGGATAGGCAGGTCGCGGCGGAAGCCTCGCGCATGATGACGCAAGCCAGAACGGAGCAACACGCCGCTAAGGCGGAAGAGTCGGAAAATACAAGAGGATCCGGCCCCGGACAAAATGCGGAAAGCAAAGAAGGAGCCGCTCCGGAAGAAACCCGGGAACAACCTGTCGGCTTTGTTCAAGCGGTGCGGCATTATCAAAAAGCGGCCCACAGCTACCGGCGCGTATCCGGCGCGCGTCCTCCGGCACTGTACGGCATTGCCTTTTCTCTGGCGGTGTAGAGCAATCGGGAATGTAAAAAAACCGAAATGAGCCTGTAACACGCATGCGCCCTTGCGGTTTTCATCAAAAAGACCGCAAGGACGCACAAATTTTTGCCTGCGCAAAGGGCGCACGCGGGATTTTTTTCTTTTTTTCGCGGCGCCCGAAGAAAACATGCATTCAGCTCAAAAAAGAAAAATATTTTTTACCTATGAATCTTTAACTCGCTCAAATGAAGAAATAAACTTCATTGCAACGGAAAGCATAGATAAAGGCATTTTCTCACAAAATATTTTTACTTGGATATCCGAAGTCATTTTATCATTCATTAGGGAACGCCTTCTAACTCCGAGAGGTAGTCCGGCGCGCTGTTACACGCGGCTTGACGGCGCGGGGCGGGCGGCGTAACCAAAGAAAACCGCATGCCGGCAATACGGCCGCGGTTGTCATCCACGAACGCCTGGAGGAAGCAACGCATGTGCCTGGCTGTGCCCATGAAAATAACGGAAGTGTCAGAAGACGGCATGGCCCGCTGCCGTGTGGGGGAAGGGGATACTTACGTCAACGCTTCCGTGGCCTTATTGCCGGAAGTGCCCCAACCCGGAGATTACATCATCGTGCATGCCGGTTTCGCTTTGCGCAAGCTGGAGGCTGAAGACGCGGAAGAAACCCTGCGTCTCCTGCGCGAAATGCTGGCCTGCGTCCAGTCCGCAAACCAGACAGGTCCTGGGGCCTGTTAACGCAAGTTCATGACTGAAAAAGCCGCAAAGCGGCTTTTTCGGAATTTGCGGGTGCAGGGGGCCATGCCCCCTGCCTCTCCTGAAACGCTATTGAGGCAAAAGTCTTTCCAGCGCCTGGGCAAAAAGCTCCAGTTCCTCTTCTTCAATGGTCAGGGCGGGCAAAAGCCGCAGGACGCGCTCCTGGGTCAAGTTGACGATAAAGCCCTCGCGCAGCAGCGCCTCCCATATTTCTTTGCCGGAAAAGGCCAGTTCAATGCCGATCATAAGGCCCATGCCGCGCAGGTCCTTGATGCAACCGGGATGCCGCCGCGCCACGGATTGCAAGCGCTGCATGGCCCAGCTTCCCACCCGTTTCGCGCGCTCCACCAGCTTGTCGCGCTCCATGATGGCAAGGACTTTTTCCGCCGCCGCCGATACCAAGGCTCCAGCGCCAAAGGTAGTGGCGTGGCTGCCTGTGACAAAGCCTTGCGCCACTTCGTCCGTTCCGAGCATGGCCCCCATGGGCAATCCGTTGGCCAGGCCTTTGGCTGTGGTCATAACATCGGGCTTGACGCCAAAGTGCTGAAAAGCCCACCAGTTTCCTGTGCGGCCCATACCTGCCTGAACTTCATCCGCCATGAACAGCACGCCTGTTTCCCGGCAGATGCGTTCAACCGCATGGATGAAGTCCGGCTGCACAACGCGCACGCCCCCCTCTCCTTGAATCACCTCAAGAAGTACCGCGGCCGTCTTGTCAGAAACAGCCGCTGTAAGCGCGGCCGGGTCTCCCCAGGGTATTTGGCGAAATCCTTCAGGCATGGGCGCAAAGCCGTCCTGAAAGCGGCTTTGCCCTGTGGCCGCCACTGTGGCCAGTGTTCTGCCGTGAAAGCATCCTTCAAAGGTGATGACTTCAAAAGCCTGTTTTCCCTTTACGCGCTGCTGGTAGCGCCGGGCCAGCTTAATGGCGGCCTCGTTGGCTTCCGCCCCAGAATTGCAGAAAAAAACCTTGTTGAAGTGCGCTGTGGAGAGCAGGCGCTTTGCCAGCGCGAGCTGCTCTTTTTGATAAAACAGATTGCTCACATGCAGAAGCTTTTTTGCCTGCGCGGCGATGACGTCGGCAATTTCCGGGTTGGCATGGCCGATTCCGGTCACAGCGATGCCCGCAAGCAGATCGATATATTCTTTTCCGTCATAATCCCAAAGGCGGCTGCCGAGCCCGCGTTCGATGGCAATGGGATACCGGCCGTAAGTTTTGAACATCAAGTGATTTTCTTCTTTCTGTATGTAATCAAGCGAGCTCATGGCGCTTCTCCGTTCTTTATTATTTTGCAAAAAAATAATACTCTCTATAGTGGAAATGCAAGATACTGCGGGTATTGCATCACTACAGCCCACGAAGGGCTCATGAAATAGATTCTATAGAATCTGAGATTGATGACAAACCCCGTAAAGCGGAAAGTTTGTAAAGGCGCGCCCACTCCGGCGCTTCATGGCGGCAATGAATGCCGCCTAGGCCTCCATGTGGCGGCTGTTGTCTCAAGAAGACTTTGCCGGCGCCCCCGGATCCTATGGAATCCGAAAAAGAGTTCAACAAACTCCGGTATGCCCAAAACCGCCTTTGCCGCGTCCACTTTCGCCCAGATCGGAGACGTAATGAAAAAGAGGACGCGCAAAAGGCTGAAAAACAAGTTGAGCGATGCGCTCGCCCGGGAGCACAGTGTGGCTTATGGCGCTTGTGTTAAGAAGAAAAACAAGAATTTCTCCCCGGTAGTCGGGGTCAATCACTCCTACCCCCTGGGCCACAGTGAGGCCTTTTACCGCGCCGAGGCCGCTGCGGGAGTAAACAAAACCGGCGATTCCGGGAGTGAGCGGCTCAATGGCGATGCCGGTGGGGATGCTTCGTCGCTCTCCGGGCGCGATGATGAGGGGTTCATGCGTTTCCGGGCAGGCCCGCAGATCGGCTCCGGCGGATTCTTGCGTGGCCGGCGTAATTCCGCGTTCGCCATACAAGGCGGAGGCGTTTCGAAAAAAACAAATGTTTATGCGGGTCTGCAAAAGAGAAAAGCTTGTCACCGGGCTTCTCCTGTGTAAGGAATAGAGAATGCATTTTGCTTTTTATTCCGCGTATGGTATGCGGATGCGTAAATACAGCCTTACTCCTGCCTTTGTCTCAAGTCAAAGGCTAGGGGCCGGCGCAAAAGCCGGCGCGCCGTTTTTGCCGCAAAGGCGTTGTTGTGTGTGGAATTCGAATGACCGTGAGGAGATGGTATGCAGCCACTGAGAATATTTTCCATTATTCCCAAACTTCCCCCCGAACTCGAATCGTTGTGGTTTTTGGCGTACAACTGCTGGTTCGCCTGGAATGACGATATTGAAGCTATATTTTCGGACATAGATCGGGAGCTTTGGAATCAGAGCTATAAAAACCCGGTTTGGATGCTTAACCATGTTCCGCAGGAACGGTATAACTCCCTTGCCCTGGATATGTTTTATCAAAATAGGGTCGCTATCCAGGTGGACGCGTTAAAGCGTTATTTGGCAACGCCGTCATTATACAAATTTGATGACGTGCCTCCGGGCTCGCCGGCGGTGGCCTATTTCAGCCTTGAATTCGGCGTGGCTTTATGTCTGCCCATTTACTCCGGCGGCCTCGGCATTCTGGCGGGGGATCATTTAAAGTCAGCCAGCGACCTGAATGTTCCGTTGGTGGGCATCGGCCTTGCCTATGCGCATGGGTATTTTCGCCAGTACATGACGCCGGACGGCTGGCAGCAGGAAAGGTACCCTGATTACGATTTTGAGCAAATGCCCATACAGGTGGCGACAACGCCGTCGGGCGAGCCGGCCAAGGTGGAGCTTTTCATAGGGGAGCATCCTTTGGTGGCGCAAATATGGGAAGCCAAAGTCGGGCGGATCAACCTTTACTTGCTTGATACCAACATCCCTGAAAATCCGCAGGATTTTAGGGGGATTACGGCAAAGCTTTATGGCGGCAACATTGAAATGCGCCTGTGGCAGGAAATTTTGCTCGGCATCGGCGGCATAAAGGCCTTGCGTGTGTTGGGGCTCCAGCCTCAAGTCATTCATATGAATGAGGGACATTCCGCCTTTGCCGGGCTTGAGCGTGTGCGCCTTTTAATGAAGGAAAACAACCTTTCTTTTGAAGTGGCTATGGAAGTGGCGGCTTCGGGCAGTATTTTCACTACCCACACGCCGGTGCCGGCGGGTAACGATCGTTTTTCTCCCGCGCTTATGCAGCAGTATTTTGAACCATATGCCCGGGATATGGGCTTGGCTTTTAAGGTGTTCATGGCTCTTGGGCGTGAAGTGCCGCAGGATGATAACGAGGATTTTTGCATGACTGTTCTGGCCCTGCGGCTTTCTCGCTTCAACAACGGGGTTTCCAAGCTGCATGGAAAGGTTTCCCGGAATATGTGGCGGAAAATTTGGAGCCAGTTCCCGGTGGATGATGTGCCCATCGGCTCCAACACCAACGGAGTGCATGCGCCCACCTGGGTGGCCCCGGAAATGGGCAGCCTTTATGATCGCTACTTGAGCAGCACCTGGCGGGAAGAAGTGGATTGCCCAAGGATATGGGGTATGGCGGCGAATATCCCTCTGGTGGAGCTATGGCGTACCCATGAGCGTTTGCGCAGCCGCCTGGTGGAGTTTGTGCGCCAGAGGCTGTATGCCCAGATGGTTGCTCAGGGCGCGCGGAGCAAAGAGCTGCTGGCGGTGGGAACCATTCTTGATCCGGAAGCGCTGACCATCGGCTTTGCCCGGCGTTTCGCCACATATAAACGTGCCCGTCTGCTCATGGATGACTTGGAGAGTTTGCAACGTGTGGTGAGCGATAAATCTCGTCCGGTGCAATTTATTTTCGCGGGCAAAGCGCACCCCCAAGATAACGGGGGCAAGCAGCTCATGAAAGAAATCATCAATATTACACGTAAGCCGGAGTTCCGGGCGAGCATGGTTTTTCTTGAAGACTATGACATGGAAGTCGCCGCGCATATGATTTCGGGCTGCGATGTTTGGCTCAACAACCCCCGTCGGCCGCTGGAAGCTTGCGGCACCAGCGGGATGAAGGCCATGTTCAACGGCGTGCTGCAGTTCAGCACCCTGGACGGCTGGTGGGATGAAGCCTGGAAGCCGGATAACAGTCTTGGCTGGGCCATTGGCAAGGGTGAGGATTATGACGACCCCGAGTATCAGGATGTGGTTGAGCTGCAAACATTGTATAAGGTCTTGGAGTCGGAGATAATTCCTGATTTTTACGATCGTTCCCGCGGCAATTTGCCGATTTCCTGGATATCCCGGATGAAGGCGGCGCTGGTGGAGTTCGCTCCGCGTTTCCATTCGCACCGTATGGTGCAAGAATACGTTGAAACAGCCTATATTCCGGCCTGCCGCAATCATCAGAATTTGTACCGGGATAACTTCAGCCCGGCCCGGGAGCTTTCGGCCTGGCGCATGAACATCATGACGCGCTGGGGCGAGCTGAAGGTGCGCGATGTGACCACGACTCCGGATGAGACATTATATGTGGGCCAATCGGTAAGCGTGACGGCCCGTGTATTTTTAGCGGACATTCCGGCGGACCATGTCCGGCTGGAGATTTATGTGGGGTATATCGGCCAGGATAACAGCTTTATTAGCAGAGAGCTTACCCCCATGGTGCCGGAAGGCCCGGCGGAACAAGGCTGGCAGTTGTACCGCGGCATTTTGAATGCGGTGGAGGCGGGGCGTTTAGGCTTCACGGTCCGCGCCATACCGGTGCATCCGTTGCTGCCCACGCCACATGCCCTTGGTCTGCTGCACTGGGCGGAATAGCGAATTATGGAGTCAGTTGCATATGGCTGATCAGTTTATTTCCGTTCCCACGCTGGTGAAGGGAATGTTCCGTATGGTGGGCGATGATGCCTTGCCGAGGTATTGCGGAACCGTCCGTGGGCAAGGGAGTGCGGTTTTGCACGACGCTGTGGCGCTTGCGCGTCAGGATACGGTGATGCAGTTTTTGCTGGAGATGGATCGCAAACTGGATGCGGTTCTCAATCTTTTGCAGCGCGAGTCGCTGGAGGAAGGCTTTCCCCTCCGGGGTTATGTAATTGAACTCAGCGGTTCAGGTTTGGCGCTTGAAAGCAAGGTTCCTTTGTCCACGGGCGATCACATGGAACTGCTTTTATTGCTTGAAGAATACCCTCAGCGCATAATCTCGGTAATGGGCACGGTGCTGGGGCACCGGGATGACGCCCCGCGCGTCGAATCCGGCGCGCGGGTGTATTCAGTTCGCTATGAGTGCTTATACGAAGAAGATCGGGAGCTCATTATTCAGTTTGTGTTTCGGGAAGAACGCAAGCGCATCAGACAGCGCAAAGGGGATGTTTGAGGACGTTTTTGGGGTTGCCGGCCGTGTCACAATAAAAACAGCGTGGCAAGTCCCAAAAAGAGAAAAAAACCCGCGCCGTCAGTAATGGCGGTGAGAAAAATGCTTGAAGCCTGGGCCGGATCCCGGCCCAGGGCTTTGAGTGCCAGCGGAATAGTGGCTCCGGCAAAGGCGCCGAGGATCATGTCCAGGCATAAGGCGAGCACCATGACGCTGGAGAGGGAGGCCTTGCCTGTAAAGACATAGACGGCTCCCCACACCAAACTCCCCAAAATAAGGCCGTTGGCTATCCCTATTTTTCCTTCCCGCAGTACGGCCCACCAGGCTTTACGGCGAGAGAACTTCTCCATGGCCAGTTGGCGGATCATCACGGCCAGGGATTGCTGGCCGGTATTGCCGGCCTGGTTGGCCACAATGGGCATGAAAACGGCCAAAATAGCCATTTGGGCGATGCTGCCGTCAAACAGATAGACCACGCTTGCGGATAAGGCGGAGTTGAACATATTGACCAGCAGCCAGGGCAGGCGCATTTTCACGGATTCAAACCACGGGGTATCGGTGCTTTCATCTTGTCCGGCGCCCACCATACCGAGCATATCTTCGCTGGCAAGTTCCTGCATGATGTCGATGATGTCATCGTGAGAGATGACGCCAAGGAGCCGCCCCTCATAATCCACCACCGGCAGGGCCATGAGGTTGTAGTGGCCGATGGTGCGGGCCACCTCTTCGCGTCCGGCGTCATAGGTGACGGTTATGAGGGTTTGATCGCCGAGGGCTTGTTTGAGGGGGGTTCTTGGCGGGCAAACCAGCAAATCACGCAGTGAGAGCACGCCCACAAGAATATCGTCAGGGTTCACTATATAGGCGTAGTAAGGGATTTCTTTGTCCGACAGTTCCGTGCGGATTTGATGAATGGCCTGATCCGCCGTAATATCCTGAGTGAGGATGACGATTTCAGTATTCATGACCCCGCCCGCCGTTTCGGGATCAAATGCCATGAGGTTGCGGATTTCCTCAGCATCTTCAGATTCCATTTTGCTGAGGAGCACAACGCTGTGGTTTTCGTCCAGTTCGTCCAGCACGTCGGCGGCATCGTCAGGAGACATCTCTCCCACAATGCTGGCGGCTTTATCCGGATCGAGATTTTCCAGCAATTCTACGCGAGTATGTTCTTCGAGCTCCGCCACTGCCTCGGCGGCTTCTTCGACGGGCAGGGCGTTGAGCAGGCATACCTGTTGCTCAAGACTTAAGTTTTCCAGATGCGCGGCAACGTCGGCGGGGTGGGACAGATCCGCGTTCTGCAAATCGCCCATACATTCCGACAGGCGTTTGGCCGTATCTTCAGAAAAAGAATCTTCCTGCACGGGGGGAGAGCCTTCAGCGCGGTCGGAAGCTTCAGGTGTGGCGCGGGTTTCAGGCTGGGAGGCCATCCCGGACTCTTCGGCTCCGGAGGGATCGAAGAAGCGTTTGTCATCATTCATAAGCGGTTTCCGGACAAAAAGGTGACACCAGCGCGCCTTGACGGAGCAGGGCACTGAACGTAAAGTGAATCCATGAGGTATGCCTTGCCGGCATACGCGTCTTGAGTGCAATTCATTAAGCCGTCCGCACCAATGCCGGGCGCGCGTCTGACCACCCGCGCCGTTCACGGCATGTGCATATATCCGCCTGTGCCGTAAGCGCGACTTTTGTCCTCTATCATTTCAGGTTTGGAGATACAATCCCATGCAGCGTACCCGCTTCGAACGTTTTTTTTCCGGCATGGCCCGTCGGCATTTGTTGAGCGCCATTCAGGAGAGCCTTCAGGAAGACGGGCCGGATCTCACCTCCAACGCGGTGTTTTCCATCAGCCACATGGTGAGCGCGGATATTGTGGCAAAGCAGGAAACCATGCTGGTGGGGCTCTATCTTATTCCGATTATTTTGGAAGAAACAGCTCTTTTTGAGCCGTGCGCTTGGAATATCTCCGCCCGTGTAAAAGAGGGGGATATGCTTGTCCCGGGAGAAGTCGCGGTCAGCATTCAGGGCGGGGCGCGTTTGCTTCTGCGGGCGGAGCGGGTGATCCTTAATTTCATGACGCATCTTTGCGGCATTGCCGATGTGGTGCGGGCTTATGTTAAAGAGCTGGAGGGCACAGGGGTGGCGCTTTTAGATACGCGTAAAACCCTGCCCGGCCTGCGGTATCCGGAAAAATACGCCGTGCTTGTTGGCGGAGGCTGCAACCACAGAAAAAACCTGGGCGAACTGCTGATGCTTAAAGATAACCATATCGATGCGGCAGGAGGAGTGCAAAAGGCGGTGCGGCTCTTACGCGGTTCGTATGGGAATGACGTTCCCATTGAGGTGGAATGCCGGGATCTTGCCGAAGTGCGTGAAGCGGTGGTCTGCAAGGTAAAGCGTATTATGCTGGATAACATGTTTGATGAGAGAGGGGCGGATTTGTTGCAGCGGGCATTGAGTTTGGTTCCGCCGTATATAGAAACGGAAGTCAGCGGCGGCGTCACCCTTGCCAATATCGGCCGCATTGCCCGGGTGGACTCTGTGCGCAAGCCGGACTTCATCTCTGTGGGCAGGCTGACCCATTCGGCTCCGGCGGCGGACTTAAGCATGCGCATAACCTGATTGAAGCGGATACAGCGCGCCTTTTCTGTCTTTTATAGAAGTCATTTCGTAATTCATGAAGGGATGACTTCTAACGCCGGACGGCAGTCCGGGCGCGCCGCCGGCGGCGGCGTGAGCGAGCCGAAAACCACGCTTTTCGGCGAAGCAAGCGTCTCAATAGGCCAACGGCCGAGTTATGAAATCAGCACGAGTTTCCCCTCAGGCCTTGTTTTCAGTCATCTTTTCTTCTGAACCCCATTTTTCAGAGTAATCGTTATGTCCACTTTTTCGTTATCCGAGCGTATAGAGGAACGCCGCCGGGCTTTGGGGCCTTCGCTGCGTATAGTCGGGCACCATTATCAGGCTGATGAGGTAATCCGGCATACGGATTTGCGGGGGGATTCTTTGGAGCTCGCCCGAAAGACGGCCCAACTGGATGCGGAGCATATCATTTTTTGCGGCGTATATTTTATGGCCGAGTCCGCGGCGCTTCTTGCCCGGGAAGGGCAGCGGGTCTATTTGCCTGAACCGTCGGCGGATTGCAGCATGGCCATGATGTCGCCGGCGCCGTTTTTGGAATCAGTGCTCAAGGTGTTGACGCTCAAAGGCCGCAGGGTCATACCTCTCGCCTATGTCAATTCCACGCTGGGGGTAAAGGCGGTGGTGGGGCGGTATGGCGGGGCGGTCTGCACTTCGGCCAATGCCCGGGTGATGCTGCAATGGGCTTTGGATAAAGGAGATGCGGTGCTGTTCCTGCCTGATAAAAACCTTGGCCATAACACGGCTGATCTGCTTGGCCTTCCGGAGTCTGAGCGGCACGTCATATCGATTAAAGGCAAAGGGACGAATATCGACCTGTCTCTTGCGCAGAGGGCGCGTCTTCTTTTATGGCCCGGTTTTTGTTCCATCCATACGCGTTTTACCTTGCGCCAGATAGCCCGGGTGCGAGAGGAACATCCCGGCGTTTTGGTGGTGGTGCACCCTGAATGCAGCCCGGAAATTGTGAAAGCCGCGGATGCGTCCGGCTCCACCTCCTTCATCATCCGCTATGCCGGGGAAGCCCCGGCTGGAGCCACTATCGCCATAGGGACGGAAATCAATCTTGTGGAACGGCTGGCTGCTGAGCATGCGGGCCGCGTTCATATCCTGCCGCTGGTGGAGAGCGCTTGCACGCATATGGCGCAGACGACGGAAGAACGGCTTTACGCGACCGTGGAGGATGTATACGCCGGCAACGAGCGCTTTTGGGTGCGTATTGACGATGAACTTAAAGCCCCGGCCAGAGCTTCGCTTGAGCGTATGCTGGTGGCCTGTTCCTGAGGATTTACGATGCCGACATACCGAAAACACAGCTCCGTACTTGTCATAGGCGCCGGCCTTGCCGGCTGCATTACCGCGTTATGCCTTGCGGACCGAGGCATTCAGGTTACATTGCTCAGTAGCGCCAAGCATATTGAAAACGCCAACTCCTGGCTGGCGCAGGGCGGAATTATCTACCGGTCAAAGGAAAGTGGTGATGCCGGGCGCTTGGAGGAGGACATCCTCATTGCCGGGCACTGCGTCAATCAGTTGGAAGCTGTCGCATTTCTTGCGGAACAAGGGCCGCGAGCGGTGGAAGAGTTGCTTTTGGAGCGTTTGGGAATTTCTTTTGACAAGAGCGGGGCCGATTGGGATCTTACCCGCGAAGGCGGGCACTCCTCGCAGCGGATTTTGCATTGCGCGGATCACACGGGGCGGAGCATTATGGAACATGCGGTGCGCGCGGTGCGCGAAGATCCGTTCATTACCCTGCTTACCGGGTACAGCGCGGTGGATTTGCTGACTTCGCACCACCATACTTCTTCCATGGTATATAGGTATCAGTTGGAAGATCAGTGCTGCGGAGCCTATGTGCTCAATGAAGCCACGGGCGATGTGGAAACCATGTTGGCGGATATCACGGTGCTGGCCACAGGGGGAGCCGGGCAGGTATATTTGCACAGCTCCAATGCCTCAAGCGCCACGGGTTCAGGCGTGGCTATGGCCAGCCGGGCATTTGTGCGTCTGATGAATATGGAATACATGCAATTTCACCCCACTACGCTGTATCATTTGGAGCCGCGCCGGTTTCTCATCACCGAAGCTTTGCGCGGCGAAGGCGCCCGCCTGATAAACGCCGAAGGGCGGCACTTTATGGAGCGCCATGACGTGCGGGCGGATCTTGCCCCCCGTGATATCGTGACCAGGGGGATTATGGAGGAATTGCTCTCCACAGGCGAACCCTGTGTTTTTCTTGATTTAAGTGAAGTGAAGCAGGATCTGGAGGCGCGTTTCCCCACAGTGCTGCGCAGTTGTCTGGAGCGGGGGGTGGATATCCGTAAGGAGCCTATCCCGGTGGTGCCCGCGGCGCATTACTTTTGCGGCGGCATACTTGTGGACAAGCGGGGCCGTACCAGTTTGAACCGCCTGTATAGTGTGGGGGAATGCAGTTGCACAGGGGTGCACGGGGCAAATCGTCTAGCGAGCACATCTTTGCTGGAGGCCGTGCTTTGGGGCAAATCCGGCGCTGAGGATATTGCCGGGCGCATTTGTGCGGGCCTTGAGCCCACGGCGCGGCTGCACGCGAATATAAAGGATTGGCATCCTCTTGGCTCAGCGCACAATGACGATCCGGCCCTCATCGCCCAGGATTGGGCTGCCATTCGTAATACTATGTGGAATTACGTGGGCATCATCCGTACGAAAGATCGCCTTTCACGGGCTTTTGACGAATTGCGGGATCTTTCCCGGCATTTGCATGATTTCTATAAAAGCACCACCCTTTCCCGCCCCATAATCGAGCTGTTCCACGGCTGCCAAACCGCCTACCTGATAACTCAGGCGGCATTGCGCAATAAGAGCGACATCGGCTGCCACCACCGGGTGTAGTTTTTTTAAGAGCGGCTTGCGGTCAATTAGAGCAGAGTAACTTTGAGATTTGTCGTTTAACGGCGGGCAAAGCCCGCCTACGGCAATCTCAAGGCAAGGATTTACGGGCAAATCCTTGCAGAGCAAGTATACATTTTCAATGGTAAATTGCTCTAATGTGAAAAATTTATTGAAAGACCGCCTCCTGAAGAGCCAGGGCGATTTTCTCCTCTTCATTGGGCAGCAAGGGCCTGGGCAGGCGGATCGTCACCGCAAGGCCCGGGGAGGCGTTTTGCGCGTCAATGCTCCCGCCAAGATCATCCACAGCGGCTTTGGCGAGGGCAAGGCCAAGGCCCGCTCCGCCGCTTGCGCGTGTCCGTGAGTTATCCACTCGGTAAAAGGCGCGGAAGATGTCCTGCAATTGCTTTGCGGGCACGCCCGGGCCATAGTCTCTCATTGTTACCACCACATCGCCTCCCGCATGTTCAGCGGCAACGGCAACCTCCTGACCGGGCGAAGTATGGGAGAGCGCGTTGGCCAGGACATTGCTCAAAATGCTCCGCAGCAAAAATTCATTGGCATGCACATACAGGGGCCCGGCAATCCGGGGAGTAATACTTTTGCGCTGCTTTTGTCCTTGGAAGCGGCAATCGTCTATAATGGTCCGCAACACATCGCTCAAGTCGAGGATGCTCAAATCGTGAGTTTGCGTGATTCTGTCCCTGCCTTGGGCCAAAAGCAGGGTCACCAGATCGCGCATCTGGCTTACTTCTTTCATCAGCCTACGGATAAGCGGGGCATGTTCCGTACCGCCCAAGTCCCGGTCCAGCAGCTCGGCGGCTATGGTCATGCGGGTGAGGGGGGAACGCAGCTCATGGGAAATATCGGTCAATAATCGGCGTTCGTTGTACAACTGGCGCTCTATGGCTGAGGACATTTCGTTAAAACTGCGGGATAAGATGTCAAAGGCGTCTTTTTCGTTGCCGCTCACAGGCAACTTGATGCTGAAATTGCCGCGGGCAAGAGAGCGCGCGGCTTTGGCCATGGGGTCGAGCTTGCGTGTGAGCTTTTGGGATAAAATATAGCCGCAGGCCAAGGAGGGCAGGGTAATGCTGAGTATCCAGACAGGCCCTTCGTACCAGTCCATGGTGAATTCGGTCCGGCCAAAGAGGAGCAACTCGGCCAAAGGCTCCAGGGCGAGTTCAGTAAAGCCGACCACGAGCAGCAGAACGCCGACAATAAAAATGTAGACTTGCCAAAAAAGCGGCAGAGTGCGGATGCGCTTTGCAAGCATCACGGAGCGTCTCCCCCCAGCAGATACATATATCCTTCGCCGCGCACGGCTTTAATCCGCGTGCCTCCGCCGGGCCGCTGCCCCAGCTTTTTTCTCAGACGGCTCACCAGCATGTCGAGGCTGCGGTCGCCGTAGTAGCTCTGATGTCCGAAGGCGGCGAGGGAAAGCTGATCCCGGGAGACCACAGCGCCGATGCCTTGCAGGAGCGGCAGCAATAAGCGCATTTCCGGCAGGCTCAGTTCCTGTTGTTCGTTATCCACGCTGACGCATAAAGAAGCCCGGTCAATGCTGATGTCGCCGAAAGTCTGCCAGGAGCTGGCTTCAGGAGCGCGAACGGGAGGAGAGCGCCGCAGCAGCGCGCGCAGCCGCGCTACAAGCTCTCTGGTGCTGAACGGTTTGCTCAGATAATCGTCAGCGCCCATCTCCAGGCCGATAACGCGGTCCACTTCTTCTCCCTTGGCGCTCAGCATGAGCACGGGCAGGCTTTGGGTTTTTTCTTGGGCCCGCAACTGGCGCAGCACTTCAAAACCGCTCATGCCGGGGAGCATAACGTCCAAAATGAGCACGTCGAAGCCGTGTTCCTGCGCCATGCGCAAGCCTTCTTCAGCGTCCATGGCGCACTCGCAGGAAAAGCCTTCACCGGCCAGATAAACTTTAAGCAGCTCAAACAGCTCGTCGTCGTCGTCGATAAGAAGAATGCGTCCCATGGCGCCCGCTTTGGATGTGTGTTTGCAGGATGTTGCCGGGGTGAGCCCGGCGCGTCGCCGCTCAAAATTGCCGGCAGCTATTATGGAGGTGCAACGCGGAACAAACGGCAGCCGGAAAACCGGGGTGAAAAAAGGCTGGGGTGATGTAAAGAGCAAGAATACTGCTACTTTGGTCGAGGCCTGAGCTTTTGTCAAGCGGATGGTGGAGAGGGCGTTTACCGGGAGCTTTCGCTCCCGGGAAACGCCCGTCCGGAAGAATGCTATTTGAGGGTGAGCATGCCGTTCACTATATCCATGCCGGCGGGATCATAGGTTCCCACCAGGCAGACGACCTGATCATCGTCAATTTCACGAAGGTCCGCATTACCGGCGAGGTAGGTGTTTCCATTGTAGTGGATGGCCTGCACACTTCTTTCCCCTCCGGCAAGGTGAGAGCGGATCTGGTCAGCCAGGTTCTGCTCACTGTGGGCGGTTGTGGCTCCGCGTGAAGAAAAGGCGGTGGGGAAGGGATATTCGGTGAAGAGCTGGAGCGTATCCCCTTTGGAAAAGTCGGTGATTGTGGCGACATTATTTTGCAGGTCCCGTACGGAGAACCCGTCGTCAATCTCGTCATCCAAAATAAAGGCGTCATTGCCGCCGTTGCCCGTGAGGCGATCAGCTCTGCCTTGGGAGGTAACGGTATCGTTGCCGGAACCGCCGATGAAAGTGCTGGCGAAATTGTCGGACAGCTCAATCCTCATGGTTCCCGCGAAATTGGAAGCGTCAATGCGGCCGGCCGCGGGTTCTTCAATGCGCAGGGAGGCCGCTTTTTCTCCGGCAATATTCAGGTTGCGCAGGGAGTTGCCGTAAACGGCGCCGGGCTTGTCATCCTCCAACAGGCTGTTTGAGCCTGTAACGTACAAGTTCAGATACTCTATGCCGTTAACTTGTATACCTTTTGAGGAAAAGGCGTCACTCACGCCTATGGTCGCAACATCATGCGCGCCCGGCGCAACAAAGTTCACTTTGGAAGCGGAGTGGTTTCCCGCAAAAACCACGGTTTGGTCCGTGCGCAGCGTAAAACTGGTGGCGTCGCGATCCAGGCTGAATAATTCCTGGATTCCGGAATTGCCGCTCACATCAAGACTGCTGTAAGGGGAGCCATTGGCAAGGGAGAGCTGTTCAATGTTGCGGATGGTCGCGCCGGTGACGACGGCGTTATTGCTTCCTTCGATCATAAGGGCATCTTTGCCCGCGCCTCCGTCAAGCATGTCATATGCTTGGAGAGTGGCGGCGGGGCCTGTATAAAAAACATCGTTACCCGCGCCGCCGTAAAGCGTGTCCTGGCTGGGAGTGAGGAAAAACTGCCCACCTTGCGGCGGTGTATCGGGAGTGTCGGGCGGTTTGGGGCTGTAGCCGCTCATATCCGGCGGCGTCACAGGATTTGTCGCCCCCGAGGGAAGAGCATTGGGCAAAAAGCCTTCATCCTCGCCGTACATCAGATAGTGCTGCAAGGGAGATAAATGACACTCGGCGAAGATTTGCTCAAGGGCTTCCATAGTCATAGAAGGATCCGCTTTTTGCATTGAGGTAAGCTTCGCCGCCATGTAGGCGGCATTATCGAACTTGTTGGAGGGGTTGACGCCTTCCTCCAGTCCATAAGCCGCATAGTGGCCCCATGCGCTGAGCCCCGCGGCGGCGATGGCGTCTTTGATGAAAACATATTGTTCCGCCGTAACTGTTGTGGTGTTGAAATACTGGGCCGCTTTCGCCGTATAGTATTCTTCCGCATCAAAATATTTGTTGGGAGAAAGGCCCTCATACTGCCCATATTGATAAAAATGGGCGAACAGGCCTTGCTCTCCGGCATAGCCGGACTGGTTAAAAACCGCTTTGAGCTTGGCGGCGGTGTAACTGGTATCCTCGGCCTTCAGAGCGGTGAGTTTTGCCGCGAAATAGAAATCATCGTCAAACCAGTCAGGATTGGACATTGACTACTCCTCGTGAAAGATGAAAAAATTTTCCGTGCATGCGGCGGAAAATGGATTGTGTTGCTGCACGAGCCGGTATCTGTCCGGGCGGAGCGTGCGCCTGGGCATAGCCCATAAAGCGAGACGCGCTCCAGTTGCTTGGAAACCATGGAGCTTTTCCGCATTCAAAAATTCCGGCTTGTTCAAGAAGGTTGAGTAGCAGTTTCAGGGTAACAAAAGGTGGGCTTGCGTAACAAACTGTAACAGCGCCGCCGGATTTTGCCGCGCAATGCGAAAGCCCTCCGCCTTGTTTAAAGGCGGAGGGCTTGAGGCTGTTGCCACCACAGTCTGGGATTCAGAAGATCGGCTGGCAAAGTAACCTTGAAACGCAGTTCTCGTCGTTCACGGCAGGCGAAAAACCTGCCCGCTCCCTGTGGCGCGGCGGTCCGTCCATGCCGCGCATGTCCGGCGTAAGGCGCTTAAAAGTTGAGAGGCCTCAGCGGGAGAGACGTTCTTCCGAAATTTGTGAAGTTGAGCCGGAAGCTGCCCCGGCGGGTTGTTTGGAGGTAGCCGGCAGTGGTCCGGGCTGCGCTCTGCCTGTGCCGGGCAAGGGCGCATAATGGACAGAGCCGCCAGTGGAAGCAGGTTTGGAAGCTGCCGGAGGCTCCACCATCGGCGCGGGAGCGTTTGCCTTGGGAGCGGCGGGAGCAGGCGGCCACGCGATTGCCGGAGTCTTGGCGGTCCCTTGTTTTGCCGTTGCGGCGGAGGCTTTTTGCGTTCCTTTGCCGCCTTGTGCGCCGGAAAGGTTTGTCACCAGTTCCGCGGGTTGGTCCGGTCTGAGTTGTTTTTGCCGCGCGGTGCCGGCTTTTTCTTCTGACATGTGCGCCAGGGGGATGACTTTTTGCACCGGTTCAGAGCTGGGCGGCGAGTTTTGCATTACGGGACGGGCGCTTTTTTCCGTCGGGATGGGGGCGGATGCCTGTTGCTGGGGCGCGGCAGTCGTTTGGGGCGCGGCAACCTCCACAGCGGGGGTCGGCACAATAGGGTTGACAACAGTGACGGTTTCCCCGGAAACGCTGCGCAGGCCGGAGGCCGCGCTGCCGATGATAAAGGCTCTGCCTTCCCAGGGGCCAAGGCGTACGTTAATGTTCTGGCCGGAAACGGAGTGGCTTCCCCCGAGGGAGATGGTGGTTATGTGTGAAAGGGCCGAAGATATGCCGGAAATTCCCGCCAGAGAAACATTTTCCTGAATCGGGTCGCGTGAGAAGTTGCTTACGGAAAGCAAAAAGCTTTTGCCGTCAGGCAGGCGGGTGAGCAGAGCGATGGCGCCGTAATTTTTGGTGTTCGGCCGGGCGATCAGTTTCCCTTTCGCGACGCCGAGCTGAGTGCGTGCGCGCAAAAAGCTGCCGATACGGCGCAAAAAAGAGCCCTGCTGGTGCACCTGCGTATCGGGCGCGGGGTATAACTGGGCTGCTTTTGGCATGCCTTGGGTAGATACGGTCAATTTATCCGCAGCGGATGTGAGGGCGTAGGTGCCCCGGCTGGAATTAGCGACGTCCCAGGATTCGGCGGTTCCGGTCATGCTGCTCCAGTGCAAAGGCAGCACCCCGGCGAGATCTTGGCCGGAGAGCATAAGGACGCCGGGCTGCATAGCTTTAAAAAAGACCAGCAGGCTGTGCCCTTTGGCGATTTCCTTGGCATAGCGCTTGGTGTCGCCTTGTTTGGGCATGTCGAGAGCCATGGCGGCGAGGCCTGCGCTTGTGGTATACAAATACCCGTCCTTTTCCGGCGAGGGGCTGATGCTGGAGAGCATGTAGTTTTTGTCTTCCAGCAAATCGAGGCGGAATTGTTTGGCCGCCGTGCCCACCGAGGTGGTTTCAAGGTATTTTAAATAGGGCAGCGTATAGTTGATGCCGTCTTGGGCAGGCAGGGTATGCACAAGTCTGCGGCTGTCAATGCCAAGGCGCAGCAATTCGTCCGCCATGAAGCAGGCGAAGGTGGTGTCGCCCGTGAGCAGGGCATGCTCAGCGGCGGGAGAAAAGGCGCTGTCAAAAAGAAAATCCGAGCCGGAGTTAAGAAATTCCACTACGTTGTTGAGCGGCAGATTATCATCACGCACCCAACTCCAGCCGCCATAGCGGTGAATTTCGCGGCTCATGGACTGCGCCGCGGTCAGTGCCGGTTCAAGGCGGGAGGGCTTAGCCGCTGTTGTCGCCGAGGTGGGAGCGGGCTCCAAACCCTGGAAGGCTTCAAAACGCAGACCGATAAGAGCCTGGCCGCGCAGTCCCACTTGCTGCACAGCGCCGCCTGAAAGGATGCGGTGGGCTGTTTGAGAAGGATCTTCCCAGTTCAGCACGGCATATTTGGGATTTTCATAATAGCGATATACCCAGCGGCGGGAGTGGCCGTCCACTCCGCGTACAGCGCCGGTGGCGGCCCAGCCGCCGGTGTGCCCGAGGGGGGATATTTCATCGCGCATAGCTTTGGGGAGTATGCCTTCAGTGTTCAACGCATTGACCTGGCTGGGCCCCAGGGGCACGGTATCCCACTCGGAAGCGGTTTCGGGCAACAGTTCCCATAAAGGCTGAGGAATATCCACCATGCAGTAAATGCCGGGATATTCACGAATATTTCTGGTAGCGAGGAAAAAATCCGGGCCAAGGCCTGTGGCGGCGGGAATAAGGTCAGACCCCATGAGGGAATGGTTATCAATGAGCTTGTTCATAAGAGTGCGGTATTGCTCATCTTTTCCCGCAGCGGATGAAAAGGAGTATTGGACCACGTCTTCCCCGGTGTCTATGCCTCTGCGTTCTTTGGCCCACAGGTTGCCGCCTCCCTGGATAGGAGCGACATAAAGCCCCTTGATGGAAGCCTCACGCAAAACGGAAGAAACGGTGGGATCGCTCAATTGTTCGAAAGCGGAGCTGCGGTTTGACGTCAGCAGCGTCAAAGGATGGATGGCCAGCCAGGTGTCGGCGAAGCCCAGCAGTTCGTCCGGAGCGCCGGTGCTGGAGGGAGATTTCCAGGCGAGCTCGCTGCCGGAAACAACGCGGGCCATTTCGGAGGATTTGGTAAGCAGTGAATTGCGTTCAAGATACTGGACGTAGCTTGGATCCGCTCTGGGCATGGGGATCTGTTCGTTTGCCGCCGGCTGATCCTGATTCGGTTTATACTTCCGTGGGCGTACATTGGACGAGCAGGAAGGGAGAACGAGAGCAAGAATCATTAAGCATATCAACAGAAAAGAAGACTGCCGGCAGAGCATGCAAACTCCTGAAATTCTCGGACGGTTTCCAGTATAAGCCAACGAATGATGCTTCCGGAAGGCGGTATATGCCTGGGGTTGCACCATTGAACGCTGGTGAGAGTATGAATAACAATGGCGCACCATAGCATGAGAAATTGGAAGAGGCAATCAATACAGGCGGCAACGCCCAAACAGCTTAGGGGTTGTCTCTAAATAAATCTTTTATCCAACTAGGTAGTGTAGTCACGAGATTGCCTAGAATTTAGTTTTGTGGCATACTTGGCTTGTCTTCAACCACAAGCGAGGAATCCATGCCGCCATCAGCACATAGACGACACGACATTTCTGATGCAGTCTGGGGAAGAATTGAG
>JAVBOT010000039.1:0-5209 GCA_031550225.1 Desulfovibrio sp. | reverse complement strand
GTTATCGAAAGAATGTTTGGCAAGATGAAACACTTCAGGAGTGTTGCCACACGATATAGCAAGCTGACGATTTCCTATATGGCTTTTGTTCAACTGGCCGCAATTATGCTTTGGCTTAAATGAATGTCGACACGGCCTAGCGTACCATAATGATACTTTTCCGGGTGAACAGGTTTTGGCCGTTCCGGTCGCTGGAAGCAGCATGAGGTTGTTTCATGCCTCCGCGCTGCACCGTGCGTGTGCTTTTGCCGCACCTCGTTGCGGATAGGTCCGGACGCGGGAACTCAGGCGCACATTCTTCTCTCGCGCTGACACCCGGTGTTTTTGCGGGCATCCAAGGAAAATGGAGGGCCTATGCATGCTGAACTCAGCGCCCCGGAGAGCGCGGGTGGGGCGGTTCGTCTTTTTGTGGCCGTGGAGTTGCCGGAAGATATCCGCAACATCCTGCATTCCCGGACGCCGAACGTTCCGGGCCTGCGCCGCGCGAACTTGGAGAACCTGCATCTGACCTTGCGCTTTCTCGGCGAAGTGCCCCAAAAGGATAGGGCACGGGTCCGGGAGGCGCTTTTTCAGGTTCGGGCCGCGTGCTTTTTTTTGCGGATACAAGGCTTAGGCCTGTTCGCACGCGGGGGGCAAAGCGTTTTATGGGCCGGGCTTGAACCTTCCGAGCCTTTGCGGAAACTGAAAGAGAGGGTGGATCTGGCTTTGGCCCGGGGAAGCGGGATTGCGCCGGAAAAAAGCGCTTTTTCTCCCCACATTACCCTTGGCAGGATGAAAACCGTTCTCCCAACGGAGTGGCGCGGCGAGATCAAGGCCCGGGCAGGGGAGTTTCTTGCCGCTTTTTCTGTGGGCTCATTTACTCTTTTTAGCAGTCTGCTTCGGCCGGGCGGCGCTTTGCACGCGCCGGAGCGGCGTTATGCGCTCACGATACCGTGCTGAGCCTTTTGCGGGCAAAAACGGGAGACACTATGAAGCATTTTCGTAAGGAACTTGTGATGCATGTGCCCGCGCGCCGGGGTTTTGTGAACATCACCGGCGAGGTGGAAAAGGCCCTGGCTGAAAGCGGCGTCCGGAACGGCTTCGCGCTCTGTAACGCCATGCACATTACGGCATCCGTATTCATCAATGACGATGAACCCGGGCTGCATGATGACTATGAGCAGTGGCTGGAAAAACTCGCTCCGCATGCGCCGGTGGAGCAATACAGGCATAACGGCTATGAGGATAACGCCGATGCGCACATGAAGCGCCAGATTATGGGCAGGGAAGTGGTGGTGGCCGTGACTGACGGCAAACTGGACTTCGGGCCCTGGGAGCGGATTTTTTACGGTGAGTTTGATGGGCGCCGCAATAAGCGGGTGCTTGTCAAAATTATCGGCGAGTGAGGAGCGGATGTATGGAGAATTTGCTGGACATTCCCGCGCATGCGGGCCCCGCGTTCCCGGAGTATTTTGAAGCTTTGCTGGCCGGGCCGCGAGGATTGTTGCTGGAGCGCATCATATCCCACGGGCACAGCACGCCGCCCGGGGAGTGGTATGATCAGGGACGCGACGAGTGGGTTCTGCTGCTTGAGGGCGAGGCCGTCCTCGCCTTTGAGGACGGCTCGAGCATTGCCTTGGGCAAAGGCGGCCATGTTTTTTTGCCAAGACATGTCAAACACCGGGTGGCCTTTACCAGCGCCCCTTGCGTCTGGCTTGCACTGCACGGGGAAGACTTGAGCGCCGCCGAGAGGTAGCGTGCAGTAAAATTAATTTGAGGCGGTAGCGCCGCTTTTGGGCTATGGGGGTCAAGGGGATTCAATCCCCTTGCGGGGTGCGGGGCAGCGCCCCGTATTTATTTCCGCCGTAGGATGCGGGCATCGCCGACCCGGATGGTGATCTTTTGCGCGTCAAAGTATTCGAGCAGGGCTACCAGGTATTTGCGGGAAAGGCCGGTGAGGGATTTGAGGCCGGCGAGATCGAGGCTGTCATGCTCAGAAAACCAGACGCGCACGGTGGCTTCGGCGGCCTGCAAGTGTTCGGCGGCGTACCAGACGCCTTCGGCAACGCGCACCAGTTGGCCCGAGGCGCGCAGGGCCGCCAGCACCGGGGCGGCTTCTTTTTTGCTGATGCCAAGTTCCGCCAGCAGATCATTGGTATTGGGAGGAGACAGGCCCGCGGCCTTATGGGCGTTCAGCAAGGCTTCGCTTAAAGGGGCCTGTTGGGAATTGAAGCTTGCCGTATGGGCGGGAAGGCGGAGAAATTCCCCTTCCGCTTGAAGACGCCCTTCTTTCAAAAGGCGCTCAATAACCAGGTGGGCAAGCTTGGGGGCATAGTTCCTGCCCCAGCCGGAGACAAGCTCGCTGCGTTTGATGCCCTGTTTTTCCCCATGGCGTTTGTGGAAGGCTTCAACCTCCGCCACGCAGCTTGCTGCCGGGGCGGGCAGGAAAGATTCGGCGAGGTACAGGCGCTGATCTTTATCAAAGCAGACGATCCGGCGGCTGTTTGAAAGAGCGGTTAGAGCTTTTTCAAGGGCGCGCGAATCTAAGTTGGCGAGCACGCGCAGGCGGCGGAAGGAAATTCCTTGCGCCCCTTCCCGGCAGCAAAGCAACTGGGTAAGGACGCGTTCTTCATCTGAAAGGGGAGAGCTTGTCTGGGCAAGGGCACAGAGCATGGCGCAACGCTCGGCAAAACCCGGGCTTTGCCGGCGCATATCCACATCCAGAGGGCTGAGCACCATGCCTCCGGCCACGGTGCGCAGAGGAGAAAAGGAGCGAATGACGCAGCGATCGCCGAAAACGGCCACAGCGGGCTCTGTGAAGCGCACCTCGCACAGGCAGGATTCGCCGGGCTGGAGTTTATCTCTATCAGCAAAATAGAGGCGGGCCTGCATTTCCCGCGCGCCGTGATGAAAATGGACTTCAGTTCTGTGCCGCAGCGGTTTTGGAGAAAGGGGCAGGCAGCGCAGTTCAATCACCCAGCGGTGGGAGGGGAAGAGCGTATCGGGAAAACTGAGCACATCCCCTTTATCGATATCGTCCACAGCAAGATCCGGCAGGTTCACGGCAGCGCGGCGCCCGGCAAGAGCCTTATCCCTGACGGCTCCGTGGCTTTGCAGACTGCGCACCTTGCTGCACATCTGCCCGGGATAGAGCCGCACCGTATCCCCCACGCTGACGCTCCCGGCGATAAGGGTGCCTGTAACCACGGTGCCGTGCCCGTGTAAGGTGAAGACGCGGTCAATGGGCAGGCGGAAAATATCCTGGGAGCGCACGGGAACGAGGGAGGCTTCCACCTGCGCCAGGCAGTGAAGCAGGGAGTCCAGCCCCTGGCCGGTATGCGCCGAGACTGGGATAATAGGAGCGCCTTCAAGAACGCTGCCGGCAAGGAAGGCGGCGACGTCCTCCAGAGCAAGGGCGAGAAGTTCCTCATCCACGCAGTCTGTTTTGGTCAAGGCAACCACGCCCTTGGAAACGCCGAGCAGTCCGCAAATTTCCAGATGTTCGCGGGTCTGGGGCATAACGCCTTCATCCGCGGCAATGACCAGGAGCACAAAGTCCACCCCCGCCGCCCCCGCCACCATGGTGCGCACAAATTTTTCGTGCCCGGGCACATCCACGATGGAAAGAGAAGCTCCGCCAGGCAGGGAAAGTTCGGCAAACCCGAGCTCAATGGTGATGCCGCGGCGTTTTTCCTCTTCCAGCCGATCGCAGTCCGTGCCGGTCAGAGCGCGGATAAGGCTGGTCTTGCCGTGGTCGATATGCCCGGCGGTGCCCATGACCAGAGGCATGGCTATTCCTCGCGCAGGGCGCGCGTCATAAGTTCACGCACCAGATCTTTGGGGGCGGCGCCTTCATGGATTATGCTGCGCACCGCGGCCGCGATGGGCAGTTCTATGCCGAGGCGCTGGGATAAACGGCACACCGCTTCGGTTGTGGGCACGCCCTCGGCCACCTGGATCATGCTTTGCGTTATCTGGGCCATGGTTTCGCCCGCTGCCAGGCGTAAGCCCACCTGGCGGTTGCGGGAGAGATCCCCCGCGCAGGTGAGCACCAAATCCCCCATGCCCGAAAGGCCCATGAAAGTGGAAGCGCGCCCGCCGAGGGCCACGCCGAGGCGGCTCATTTCCGCGAGGCCCCGGGTAATCAAAGCCGCCCGCGCGTTATGGCCCAGCCCAAGGCCGTCGGAAAGCCCGGCCGCGATGGCGATGATGTTTTTGACCGCCCCGCCGGTTTCCACTCCTGTGACATCGGTGCTTGAATACACCCGCAAACGAGGATCGGAGAAATAGGCGCGCAGCTTTTCCCCCAATACCGCGTCCCCGCAGGCCAGCACCACGGCCGCGGGCTTGCCCTGGGTCACTTCTTTGGCAAAAGTGGGGCCGGACAGGACCGCATAGCGGCGTTCCTGGTCCGGCAACTCCTGGGCCACCACTTCGGACATGCGTTGCAGGCTCGAAACCTCAATGCCCTTACTGGCGCAGATGGGGATGGTGTGGGCGGGCAAACAGGAGGCCACCTGCCGCAAACTCTCCCGCATATATTGGCAGGGAACTGCCAGAAGGCAGACATCGGCATCAAGCAGAGCCTGCTCGGGGCGCGTGGAGGCGGTGATGGATGGAGCAAGGGAAAGCCCGGGCAAATACAGGGAGTTGCTGTGGCGCCGGTTGATTTCATCCGCCACCTGCTCTTCGCGCACCAGCATGGCGACCGCGTGCCCCTGGCTCGCCATGTGATGGGCCAGGGCCGTTCCCCAACTTCCGCCGCCAAAAACCGTCATGCGCATGGCTGCTTCCTTTCTGTCTACAACTCATTTCATAATTCAACGGCCGCGCCGTGGTGACGGGCCTTTCTTTTTCCTAACAGCAGCCAACTCTTTTTGCAAATTGGCAATTTTGGCGGCACCGGCGCAGCTTGCCGTGATGCGGCGTCAGGCTTCGCTTTTTTTAGAATTAAGAGCACAAGAGTCGCTTTCTTTGCAAAACGAGCTGGATTCCTTGCTCTTGCACAAAATATTTTATTTAGAAACAGTCCCTAGTTGTAATGTTTCAATAGGTTGTTCACCCTGCCTCAAAACGGTAAAGCTGGAGTTGCGAGACAACAGCAAACCGAAATGAGGACAGAGTGAACAGTCACAAGAATGCCAAACTCACGGCCCGAGGTCGAGAGGAAATGGTGAGGCGGATGCGGTATGAACCGGCCGCCACAGTGGCGGCCGGCTTCGGCGTGAGC
>JAVBOT010000013.1:0-50688 GCA_031550225.1 Desulfovibrio sp. | reverse complement strand
AAATAAATCTTTTGTCCAAATAGCTGCGTCATCCAGCTTTTTTTCCTCCGGTCCTGTACCGTAAGAGTACACTCCCTTCGCAAAAAGAGCTGGATTCCTTGCTCTTGGCGCAAAATCTTTTATTTAGAGACAGCCCCTAGAGCAGAGTAACTTTGAGATTTGTCGTTTAACGGCGGGCAAAGCCCGCCTACGGCAATCTCAAGGCAGGGATTTACGGGCAAATCCTTGCAGAGCAAGTATACATTTTCAATGGTAAATTGCTCTAACGCCGGACGGCGGTCCGGCGCGCGATGCGAAAGGCGCTTGAGCGTCGGTTTGAAGCTGTTATCCAGGGTGTCTGTTTAGTGTATGATATATATAATATAAATAAGTATGCGGCGCTCCTATTTTAAAAGCCATGAAAAAAATATTTATATTGAGTTATTTTGCTATGTTAATGGGATGTATAACTGCTGCCGGGATAAAATGACGAGTTTTTGAAAAACGCAAAAAAAGATCGCCCATATTCTCGTGTTTCTAGAGCGGTGAGGCTATGAGGGGCAATACGGCAGGATAGCATAACTTCACATTAATTAATTGGGATATAAAAAACATAATGGACAACCTGAATATATTTTATTACGCAAAAAAGAGAATTATTTTGCCAAGGCAAATTTTTGCGTCGTTATGTAATATGACTATTTCACATGGCGCATGAGAGTTGTTCGAGATGTATTGCAATCACAATTTTTTTTATTATTGAGAGGAAAAACGTGGAAGGATACCTTAAAGACGCATTAGAGATTGTAAAAGCGCAAGCTAGTGTTCGTATAATGACCGAAGATGAAATAGTAATGATGGTGAAAAAGCTTTTTGAAGATATTCGCTCAATAAATGAAAGCTCCAGCATTGGTGCTGAGGATGAAGCGGATGTTATGGATCCCAAAAAAGCCATTAAAGAAAAGTCCATTATCTGTGTCATCTGCGGTAAATCGTTTAAGCTTCTCACCAAAAAACATTTAGCGTGCCACGGTCTGACAGCGGAAAGCTATAGAGAGCGTTGCGGTTACAAAAAAGGGGCTCCCTTAGTATGCAAATCGCTTCAGCGTGAACGCCGGAAAAAGATGCAAGACATGCGGCTTTGGGAACGCCGCGGTCAATAAACCGCAGCAGTTCAGACTTATTCTGGACAATAGTTTCTTTTTGGAGTCGTTTTTTGTCCGGATTGCGCTATATATTACGATTTCTGTCCGCTTGTGCTGGTTTGCCGATCCTTGTGAAGTGAAGCAGGTAAGCTTTGGTCGTAAAGCGCACCGCGCTGGAGGGCTCTTTGACGGCGCGCGGTTTGGCAGCCGCTCATGGAGAGCGGGCCACAGCCCTTTGCCGGTAAATGCGCCACTCCTTTACTGGGGGGCGTTCTTTCCTCGCCAACGTGTCCGGCGGCAATTTTTTTAAATAATACGCGTTTACTGACGACAGCTTGGAAGAAAGGCGGAGGTACTTTCACACGTAAGGAGCTTAACCGTGGCAAGAAAAAAGAAGTTGCCCATAAAAAAGGTCCCACCGGCATTCCGGCGGGACCTTTTTTATGGGGCTTATGCGGCCTGAAAAGCCGCGCAGGAGCTGTTTAGTACATGCCGCCCATGCCGCCCATGCCGCCCATACCACCGGGCATGGCCGGAGCATCTTTCTTGGTATCAGGCTTTTCAGCCACGGCGCACTCGGTGGTGAGCATGAGAGAGGCCACGGAAGCGGCGTTTTGCAGGGCAATGCGCGCTACTTTTTTGGGATCGATAACGCCCGCTTTGTTCAGGTCGACATATTCACCCGTGGCGGCGTCAAAGCCGAAAGCATCCTTGCCTTCGCGTACTTTTTCCACCACGATGGAGCCTTCAAAGCCGGCATTAGTGGCGATTTGACGCAGGGGTTCTTCAATGGCGCGGCGCACCAGCACAAGGCCCGCGGCTTCATCATCGTCCACCGGCTTCACGTCGTCCAAGAGCTTGCCCACGCGAATGTAGGCAGTGCCGCCGCCGGGAACGATGCCTTCTTCAACAGCGGCCCGTGTGGCGTTGAGAGCGTCTTCCACGCGGTCTTTTTTCTCTTTCATCTCTGTTTCCGTCGCGGCGCCCACATGGATGACGGCCACGCCGCCCACGAGCTTGGCCAGGCGCTCCTGGAGCTTTTCCCGGTCATAGTCGGAGGTGGTTTCTTCAATCTGCGCACGGATTTGCTTCACGCGGGCCTTAATGTCGTCGCCTTTGCCGGCGCCGTCCACCAGGGTGGTGTTGTCCTTATCAATAACCACGCGCTTTGCCGTGCCAAGGTCCGCCACGGAAAGATTTTCCAGCTTAATGCCCATTTCTTCGGAAACAACCGTGCCGCCTGTAAGGATAGCGATATCCTGCAGCATGGCCTTTCTGCGATCGCCAAAACCGGGGGCTTTTACCGCCACAACCTGCAACGATCCGCGCAGTTTGTTCAGCACCAGCGTGGCAAGGGCTTCGCCGTCCACATCTTCAGCAATGATGACCAAGGGGCGGTTCATTTTAACCACCTGCTCAAGAACAGGCAGCATTTCTTTCATGCTGGAGACCTTTTTCTCGTTGATGAGGATCAAAGGCTCATCCATTTCGCAGATCATCTTGTCGGGGTTGGTCACAAAGTAGGGGGAAAGGTAGCCGCGGTCGAACTGCATGCCTTCCACAACTTCCAGGGTGGTTTCAAGCCCTTTGGCTTCTTCCACGGTGATGACGCCTTCTTTGCCCACTTTGCCCATGGCTTCGGCAATAATGTTGCCGATGGTGCTGTCGGCATTGGCGGAAATGGTGCCCACCTGCGCGATTTCTTTTTGATCCCGGGTGGGTTTGGCAAGAGAATCCAGACCTTCCACGAGCTTAGCCACGGCTTTGTCGATGCCGCGTTTGATGGACATAGGGTTGCGGCCCGCGGCCACAAGCTTTACGCCCTCTTTATAGATAGCTTGGGCCAGGATGGTGGCGGTGGTGGTGCCGTCGCCAGCGATGTCGCTGGTTTTGGAAGCCACTTCTTTCACCATTTGGGCGCCCATATTCTCAAATTTGTCTTCCAGTTCTATTTCTTTGGCAACGGTAACGCCATCCTTGGTAATGACAGGGGAACCATAGGATTTTTCAATGACCACGTTACGGCCCTTGGGCCCCAGGGTCACTTTAACGGCGTTGGCAAGAGTGTCTACCCCGCGGGAAAGGCGTTCGCGGGCTTTGGCGTCAAAAAGAATTTCCTTGGCAGGCATGTTTTTCCTCCTGAAAATGGTAGTGCCGGCAGAATGTGTGGCAGTGAAAAGAGCGGGCAGTTATTGAATGATAGCGAGAATGTCGTCCTCGCGCATGACCAGATGTTCAACCCCGTCGAGTTTGATCTCGGTACCGGCATACTTATTGAACAGCACCATGTCTCCGGCTTTGACCGTCATGGCGATGAGTTTGCCGTCTTCAGCGGTTTTGCCGGGGCCCGCGGCCACTACTTCCCCTTTGGAAGGTTTTTCCTTGGCGGTATCGGGAATGTACAGGCCGCCAGCGGTTCTTTCGTCGCCTTCAAGGCGTTTGACCAGCACACGGTCATTCAGGGGCTTCAGCTTCATAATGCGTAATCCTCCACAAGTGATGTAAGTTTGATGGAAAGTTTGCTATGCAGCATGCTTTGCGCGTTTAGGCCCACAGGCGTTTGCCGGATTTTTTACAGCCCTCGGCGGCAAAGTGAGAGCATTAAACTTTGCAAAGTTTAATGCTCTTAAGGCATTGCCTCTGCAAAGCCTTGTTTTAAGAAAGCCATGGGGGAGTGTTCCCTGTAAACGGCGATCTTAACGTGGAACAAATAGCGCTCCACCCATCTTGCCGAGCAGTCAGGACGCGCAACACAGCAGAGCGACACTTTTGCGCATGTCTCACCGTCTTTGAGGCGGCCGGCCAATAAGCCCGCCATGCCCTGGCGTCGGGAACCCCGCCGCAATTTCAACTCATGGCGTCGCATTGCAATTACTGCTTTCAACGCAAGATGCGCCTGCGCACAAGTCAGTTGCGGCATAGGTCATTATGAGACAGTCCTAGTATAAGGCTCCTTTCGAGCTTGAAAAGGGGCAAAAGAAAAAAAATTATAAAATTTTATGAAAAAAATAAACAAGTAAATTAAAATTAATATGTTATCGCATGTTACGGTCTCGATGTGATCAAAGCGCAGCCCTTATTGAAACGCCGTCCGTGCAAAGTTGAGTTTTTTCAAGCGCAAGGCGGAGGATGAGAATCGGCCGAAGGTGCAGCCGGCCCGCATCGAGGTCGATTTTCGCCCGACAACGCAGCCCCTTGGAATAAAGCGGCTTTGCAGCAGACGGATCAATAAGGGCTGAGCCTAACCCCTCCCCCTTGCGAAAAGCGAAAGGAATGCCATTTTGATGGGCGCATAGGCGAACCGGCGGCCGAGCCCTGATTGTTATTTGCCCTGTACGGGCTTTGGGAGTATCATCCGTTTTTATGAGGCAGCCTTTTTAGGCAAGTATGCGCACTAAGGAGCATTTTGTGTTATATTTATTTGCGATCATTTGTACTGTACTTATGATCCTTTCACTTTTTTTGATTTTTCTCGGGCTTCCCGGTACCTGGGTCATCATCGGTATTGTGGGCCTATGGGCTATTTTTAATGAAACCAGCGGGTTGGGCTGGTCGTTTTTTTTGCCTCTCATCGCGCTCGCCGCGTTTGGAGAGCTTGCGGAGTTTTTTGCCGGGCACATCGGCACGAAACGATTCGGCGGTTCCACAAGGGGGAGTGTGGGGGGTATGATTGGGGCTCTTATCGGCGCTATCTTTTGTGCGCCTTTATTTTTTGGCTTTGGAGCTCTGCTCGGCGCTCTTGGCGGCGGATTTCTCGGTTGTTTTATCGTGGAGAAGTTGAGCAAGGCTGACAACGCGTGCGCGGCCAGAGCGGCCTGGGGAGCCACCCTCGGGCGTTTCGGCGGTTTTGTGATCAAGCTTGGCGTCGGCATCGGCATTATTTGGTATTCCCTTCCCCGCATCTTTGCCGGAGCGTGATGCGGTTGGACCTCAACAGAGCCCGCGCCGCCGCGCATTAGGTAAAAGCTGACCTCTCGCTCGCGCTATGCGGGGCGTTTTGAGCGCGGAGAAGGGCAGGCTTTGGAGAAATCGGGTATGACGCCCTATTCCTTTTTTTTCAGCCTCCTCACGCTGCTGGATGTCTTGTGCATCATAACGGTCATTTTTGTGGAGCGGAAAAATCCCGCCTCCACCATAGCCTGGGTTTTTGTGATCGCGTTTGTGCCTTTTGCGGGTTTTGCCGCGTATCTTATGTTCGGGAGCGGTTTTCACCTGAACAAGAAAAAACGTTACGCGTTCAAGCTTATTTCCGACTCTTTATATAAGCAGGTTCTGTCAAGGCACATTCAAAACGCCGATACCCTCGAGCAATCCGAATCCCTTTCCCACGCGCGCCTTATTCGCTATCTGCAAGCTGACGGCGGCCAATATTACACCCGCAACAACGCTGCCCGCATCTTTACCCATGGGAGCGAAATGTTCGCGCACATGCGGGAGGATATTCTCCGGGCGCAAAAACATATCCACCTGTTATATTACATTATCCGCAACGACACTCTGGGGCGGGAGCTTGTTGCGCTGCTCACTCAAAAGGCGCGCGGCGGAGTTGAGGTGCGGCTTATTTACGACAGCCTCGGCTCACTGCTTTCGGGCGAGCGCATGTTCCGGAAATTGCGAGCGGCCGGCGGGAGGGTGGAGGCTTTTTCCCCGCTGCTGTTCACCTTAAGCTCTCATTTGCGCCTGAACTTTCGTAATCACCGCAAAATTACCGTTATCGACGGCCAGGTGGGATACGTGGGGGGCATGAACATAGGGGAGGAATATCTTGGCCGGCATAAAAAGCTCCACCCCTGGCGGGATACGCACCTGCGCCTGGTCGGCCCCTGCGTCGGATTTTTGCAGGAGCGTTTCCTCATGGACTGGCTCTCTGTAAATGATGTGGAGCCGCGAGCCGAAGAGTTACGCCGGTTTTTTTCCGCTCCGCTGGATGAAGAGGGGAATCTTGGCGTGCAGATCGTCAGCAGCGGGCCGGACACGGCGACAAGCCCCATTAAAAACGGCTTGTTGGAAATGCTCTACACGGCCCGGAAAAACGTGTTTATCCAAACGCCGTATTTCACGCCGGATGACAGCTTTATTGAAGCGCTGCGCATAGCGGTGGGCGGCGGCGTGGACGTGCGCCTTATGATCCCGGTTTTGCACGATCACCTTGTGGTGGGTTTGGCGACCCAAAGCTATGCCTGGCAACTTTTGGAAGCTGGGGTGCGAGTGTACGCCTACCAAGGCTTTTTGCATGCCAAAACCATGGTTTTTGACGGCGAAGCCGCGGCCATCGGCTCCGCGAACATCGGCACGCGCAGTTTTGCTTTAAACTTTGAGAGCAACGCCTTTTTATATGGCCGGGCTTTTGCCGCCGAGTACGAACGTATTTTTTTGCAGGATCAGGAGAATTGCCTGCGCCTGACGCCGGAGTGGTTTCTCGGGCGCGGAATGCTCTCCCGCGGCGCGTATGGCATGTGCCGGCTTCTTGCGCCGCTGATATAATTAGAAGAACTATGAAAAACAGCCCCTGGGCAAGCAACCATGCCATGCTGCATAATCTTTCTGTAATCCTTGTCCGGCCGCGTTTTCCGGAAAATATCGGCATGGCGGCGCGGGCCATGGCCAATATGGGCGCCACGGAGCTTGTGCTGGTGCGCCCCGAGCGTTGGGACAGAGAAAAGGCGGCGTCTTTGGCCACCTCCCAGGGCCAGGCCTTGCTTGACTCGGCTAAGCGGGAAGAAAGCCTTGCCGATGCGCTGGCCTCCTGCACAGCGGCTTTTGGCGCGACGGCAAGGACCGGAGGCTGGCGTAAGGATATGCTGTCGCCTGAGCGGGCGGCTCGGGAAATTCGGGCTACGGCGCGGGAAGGGAACCGTGTTGCGCTTGTTTTCGGCTCAGAGGACCGGGGCCTTGATAATGAGGAAATAACGCTCTGCACGCATGGGGTGCATATACCCACCATTGCGGAGCATCGTTCGCTGAACCTTGCCCAGGCTGTTTTGCTGCTGCTTTATGAATGCCTGAAGGCGGATCTGGCCCTTCCCTTTATGCGCCAAAGGGGAGAGGCGTATCCTTTTGCGTTGCCTGCAAAGGATAATGGCTCCCGCCGCGCTTCTCTGGCGGAGGAAGGATTGCTCATGGCCGCTCTGCGGGAGACGCTGATGAATATTGATTATCTGCCGCGGGAGAATCCGGACTGGTTTTTACAACCCTTGCGCCGTTTTTTGCGCAGAAGCCGCCTGCGCAGGCATGAATTTGACATGCTGATGGGCATTTGCCGGCAGATCCGCAACCGGCTGAAGAAAGAAGAATAAGGCTGCCGATATTGAAAGACAGCCCTTAGGTGGGGTTGGGGTACTTCCCCGCCCCAAGCTCTTGCAGCAGATCGTGCTGTTTTTTTAAAGAATTTTGGAGCTCATAGTTTTCGACAACGGTTTGTCTTGCCCGGTCCCTCAGATCCTCATAAGCGTCCGGCTTACGTAAAATGGCGTCCAGGGTGGAAACAAGGCCTTCCTTATCAAAAAAGTCCACGAGCAGGCCGTTGTGCTTGTGGCGGATCACCTCTTCCACCGGGGCTGTGCGCGAGGCTACGACCAGGCTTGAACAGGACATGGCCTCCAGCATGGACCAGGAGAGCACAAAGGGGTAGGTAAGGTACACGTGCGCGGATGAGATGCAATATAAAGCGCGCAATGCGGGATAAGGAATCCGCCCCAGAAAGTGGACGCGGGACAGATCCAGCTCATCGCCCAGTTCCGCCAGGTATTTCTCTTTGTATGTCTGCTCGCCGGGAAGCTTGGGGCTGTAACTGACTCCGTCTTTGCCCACGATCAGGACATGGGCGTCGGGGTGCAGGCGCTGCAATTGCGGCAAGGTGCGCAAAAATATGTGGTAGCCCCGGTAAGGTTCAAGGTTTCTGCCGATATAGGTTATAATTTTGTTTTTGCGGGTAAAGGAGAGCGGTTCTCCGGACGGGATGTCCTCCGGGCCGCAATCCAGGACGCAGGTGATGGCGTTTGTTTTTTTTGTCGCGCCGCCTTCTTCCTCGGGCTTCCGCGCCGGCGCGGAGGCCATATCCGGCAAATAATAGCCGAACACGCGGCTTTCTCCGCGCTTTTGCATGGGCAGTATGACCAACTGCGCGTCAGGCGTGGGCTTCATATACGTGGTGTCAATGCCGTCATGGATGATGTGCAGTTTTTCCCGCACAAAATCCGGATAGCGCGAAGCCTGCCAATGCGTGGGCGTGAGGCAGGCGTTGGAGGTGAGGATGGAGAGAATCTGGGGCGTATTGAGAAAGCGGACACTGTAAGAGCGGTTGGTATCTTCCGGAAATTCCGGGTCAAAATTCAGATCCGCCTCCCCGGCCCGGAAGTAATATTCGCAGAAAGCCAATATGGGGCTGCGCGGAAAAATATCGCGCACAAAAAGACCTTCGCCCCAGCCGGGATGGACGCAGACAATATCCGGGACAAAGCCTTTCTTTTTCAACTCAAGCAAAGAGCGGGCCACGGCCTGCCCCCGGCGTACGGCGGCTTCCGTGCTTTGCAGGTACATGTGGGTTTTTGCTCCGGCGCCGTCGGGTGTGGGGTACCCGATGGTGGTGATGCCCTTGATGACGCCACGGTTTTTAATGTTTTCCGCTTCGCCAAGGCCGACGATTTCATGCCCGCCTAGGTTTCGCAAGTACTGGGCAAGATGCAGATACTGGCCTGGAAAATTTTGGTGAATAAGGAGTATTTTCATACACGGCCTTTGGATGCGTACGCCCGATTTCTCTTGCCGGAGGTGGCCGAGGTCAAGGGTTGGGGAGGAGGGAGTGCAGGTCTTCGCCTATAACTGTTTCCATGCGGGCTGATTCCATAAACATGGAATATAAAAGCTGCAATGAGGCATTGCTTTCAGGGGTATTGCGGCACAATTCCTGTATTTGCGCATGGGGAACTGTTGCCAGAAGACGCTCCGCAAACATGCCCGCCCACCGTTCATATAAGGCGGGAGGAATCTGCGCGGTTTGTTCAACCAGACGCGCAAGCGCTTCATCATTAAGGCCCGGGGAAGCAATGCCGAGAACAGCGCGCAAAGCTTCATCGCGGCGCTCACCCGCGCCCGTGATGCGCGAGCAAATACGGGCGATAATAAAAGCGCGCATTTCTTTTTCCGTCATGGCTCCCCCGTGTGGAACGCGGCTATGCAAAAGCGGCTTGAATCAAGGCGCGCTCCGCGGTTCTCAAAAATATGCGGCGGCGGGAGGCGCGATTTTTCATAGAAGCAGAAATATGGAGATAGACAGATATATCAGCTTTTTGTATGTGTTTCAAGCTGATGAGAAATGGCGTGCCGGCTCAGTTTGCATATTTGGTTGGAGATTGTTGCGGTTGAAGCCGTCCGCCGCTCTGGCCTCAGGCGGGTAGCGCCGACGGCTGATAAGGAAAACGCGCATGCGCAAGCAAAAAGCCCGCTCCGCTCCCGGCGGCAGAGTGTATAGACGTAGCTCCTCCCATGTGGATGAGCGCAGCTTTCAGGTGGTGGTGGAGGAGTCGGATCTGTGGATTACCGTGCGGGCGGCCGCGCCCGCGCATTTGCCCGAATTGGCTTTGCAAAGGGTAAGAGAGCTTAGGGCCCAGCTTAAAGCCTGGATGCTGATTGAGCCTGATTTTGCGCACAGCCTTGAGCCTGTGGCCGTTCCTGTGCATGCGCCGGAGATTGTCCGCCGCATGTGCGCGGCCACGGCCCTGATGGGGGTTGGCCCCATGGCGGCTGTGGCGGGAGCTGTGGCGGCGCTGACGGCGGAAACGCTTTTGCCCTGGTCGGCGGAATGCATAGTGGAAAACGGAGGAGACTGCATGCTCCATTCCACAAAAGATCGCTTGGTGGGTGTGCTGCGTGCGCCTTCTCAAGGCGTGGAGCTGGGTCTGGTGCTGAAAGCCGAGGATTTTCCCCTGTCGCTGTGCGCTTCTTCCGCGGTTATCGGGCATTCTTTAAGTCTTGGACAAGGCGAGCTTGCCGTGGTGCGCGGCAAGGACGCCTTTCTTGCCGATGCAGCGGCCACAGCTCTATGCAATATGCTGAAAAAACCGGAAGATTTGGAGCGGGCGACGGATTTTGCCGCATCATTCGCCGACAAGGGGGTGGATGGGGTGCTGCTACAGTGTTGCGGGCACATCGGCATATGGGGAGCCATGGAACTGGCGGCCTTGGAATAGTTTTCGCCGCAGGCCCTGCGGTGGTTTCGCCGCTGTCGCCGTGTGGTTACAATCGGCGCTTATGCGGCGTACAGATGGGGATCTATGCAAAGACAACATGATGATTGTATTTGTGATACATTGATAACGGCGGATGTGCTCGTTACGCAGGATGAACATCGCCGTATTCTGGAAGACGCGGCGCTGGCGGTGCGGGACGGGCGAATCCTTGCCCTTGGCTCTCGGAGGGATTTAGCGGTTTTTACCGCCGCCGAGCGCCTGGACCTTGGCAATGCCCTCGTCATGCCGGGGCTGGTCAACGCGCATACTCACGTCGCCATGACCTTTTTACGCGGCGTTGCGGATGATATCCCCCTTATGGATTGGCTCAACCGGCATATTTTTCCCCGGGAGCAGCGCCTGACCGCTGAAATTGTGGAATTGGGAGCGCTTTTGGGCTGTGCTGAAATGACGCGTACCGGCACTACCGCTTTTGCCGATATGTATCTTATTGAGGATGCCGTGGCCAAGGCTGTGGACCTGAGCGGTTTGCGCTGCCTTATGGGAGAGGTGTTGTTTTCCTTTTCTTCCCCGGCCTATGCCGGAGTTGAGGAGGCGATTGCCCTTGTGCGTGAGCAGGAACGCCGCTATCGGGACCATCCGCGACTGAAGGTGGCTGTCATGCCGCATGCGGTGTACACCACTACGCCGGAAATTTTGGTTCGTTGCGGAGAATTGGCACGGGAACTAGGCGCGCCTTTATATCTGCACCTTGCTGAAACCGAGAGCGAAACCGAGGCGTGCCTCTCCGCGCACGGCAAACGCCCGCTGGCATATTGCGCGGATCTCGGCTTGTTGGGCGCTTGCACCACTATAGCGCATGCAGTGACCTTAAATGAAAAAGAACTCGATCTCCTTGCCCGGAGTAAAACTTGCGTGGCGCATAACCCCAAGAGCAATATGAAGCTGGCTTCAGGCGTGGCCCCCATTGCCGGAATGCTCGCCAGGGGCATATTGCCGGGCCTTGGCACCGACGGGCCGGCCAGCAACAACAGCTTGAACATGTTTGCCGAAATGTCGGTCTGCTCTTTGCTGCATAAGGTGTGCGGCGGCGATCCGACTCTCTGCCCGGCCGGAACGGTTCTGGACATGGCCACCCTCGGCAGCGCCCGGGCTTTGTCCTGGCCGGAGTTAGGGCGGCTTTGCCCTGGAGCTCCGGCGGATCTGATCGCCCTTGATTTGTCCAGCCCCAATCTGCTCCCCTTGTATGAGCCAATATCACACCTGGTGTACGCCGCTTCCGGCCAGGAAGTGACGCTGACCATGGTGGGGGGCCGGACGCTTTACCGCGACGGCCGCTACACCTGCCTGGATTACCCGCTGCTGCGAAAAGAAGCGCTTAAGCTTAAGCGCTGGGTGTGTGAGCATGCCTAGGCTATGCCGGCAAATAGCCCTTTTGCCCTCCGGCTGCGTCAGATAACAGCCCGGCTTAAAAGCCCAAAGCGGACTCGCTGCCCCCGGTGGCGGTTAAAGGTTCGTTGCGATCCTTTGCAAAACGCACCAGGACCATGCCGGCAAAAGCGTTGCCTTTGTAAACTTCCACCCGGTAAGTGGTGGCGTCCAAATCCAGGGAAAAACGGGGAAGAAAATCACTGCGTTTAAGCACTATCTCCGCTTCAGTGCCGTTTTTTTCCTTCTGCGCGCCAATGGCGTTAACGCGATATCCCGGCTTATGCCGCACCATAAAAAAATGCTTAACCGGGATGATTTCTCCTATGCGCACGGTATGGGGGTTTCCGTCCACGTTCAGGTCCAGGCTGTCCAGGCTGTGATCATAGTCCACAAAGGAAGGCGTTACGCGGGTCAGGGTCCTGTTGCCGTAAGCCACGCGCCAGTCGGTGGAGGCTTTTTCCGGCACAAGGGCGAGCAGAGGTTTGGAGGCGCGCACGTCGGGCACAGCGCCTTTTTTAAAGGGAAGCATGCGTATGGCGGGGCGGATATTGTCCAGATGCAGCACGAGCTTGTTGCTGTAAGCCGATACTTTAAGGTGGGAATTCAGTGCCCCGAGCACTCCTTGCGGGGTCAGGGAAAAATCGCGCTCAAAGCGGATGCCGTTTTGGCGCATAAAGGCTTCTATAATCTGCAGATGGTAATAGGCGCGGTCTTCAGGAGCAATTTCTTTGCTTGCTTCAATGCCGAAAGCGGGCTTGCCGTTGCACACGGCAAAATAGCTTAAGGTCTTGGCCATTTCCGTATTTCCGGCAGCGGTATAGGTGTTGTAAATGTGGTAGCGGTGGTTGGGGTTGAGCAGCGTTTTATTGACCTCTTCCTCAATGAGGCTGGCTGTTGCATGCAAGCTGAAGGGAGGGGCTTGCATTTCCTCCTGGTCAATGATGACGGACTGCCCCCAGCGCTTGGGATTGCGCAGCGCATCTTCCCAGGTGGGACGGTAAAAGCCGCTGCCGTCATGCAGGTTAAGCACGAGGGAAACATGTTCGTCCAGCAAAATGCCTTTGATGCGCGTGATGGTGTCATATTCGGGATCGTCGGCGGTGATGAAGGCGAATTTGCGGTTCATATCGCCATAAGCGCCCCGAGTGCGCTCAAGGATACTGGCGAAATTCAGATCAGGCACAACCCAGATTGAGCCGGAAAGGATAGTGTAATGCGAGGCAATGAGCGATGCGGCCGAAAAACCGCCGGGTTCGTCTCCTTGGATGCCTCCTATTATTAGCAAGGTGGGCCCGTTGCCCGTGCCCAGCTTGCGCAGAGTAAAGCCGGAAGAGGCAGGCTTAAAGGGCAGGCTTTCCTCCAAAGGATGGGCGGCGAAGCTTGTAAGCTTGCTGCCCGCTTTGCGTCCTCCGGAGGGCGGGGGCGGCGGAGGGGCGTTTTTGGGCGTTTCACCCGAAGGAGTGGGAGGGATGCTTGCCGGCTTTATTTCCCGCTCCTTGGGAGTTTGCAGCGGCGGGATGGGGGAGGGAGCTTGCGCCGTGGCCCGTTCTTCTTCCGCAAGGGCCGGTAAATGGGCGGGCTTTTGCTCAGGATATCCGGGCCCGGGCATGGAGACGTCTCCAGGCAAAGGCGGTTCAGAAGGAAGGCGGCTTTCCCAGGAGATGCCGCAAAATACCCCGGCGCTGAATGTAAAGGCCATGAGCAGGGCAAAAAAGGGCCAGTGCAGGCGCAGCATGAAGGGCTTCCTTCCGGGACCAGGTGTATTACGAGTAATTTTCCACGTGCAAAATATGCGTCTATTTGTATCAACTCAAGGCTCGGCGGTAAAGAGTACCGCGCAGTTTGCCGTGATGCCGCACCAAGCTTCATTTTTTGTTGGGTTAAGTGCCGTGAGAGTACGCTCCCTCAGCAAAAAATCCGTCTTCCTTGCCTGACGGCAAACAGCATCCAGCATCAACATATCCCAAATGAGCCAATGCCTTGCCCCCGGCAAGGCAAACCGAAGAAAGCCGTAAAAAAACAAAAAATCCGCCCAGCTCTGCGCTTTGCGGATTTTTATGCACATTAAATAAATATGGTGCCGAGGAAGGGACTCGAACCCTTACACCACTAGGGCACTACCCCCTCAAGATAGCGTGTCTACCAGTTCCACCACCTCGGCGAAGGTGTGTTGTATATATCGAGAGAATGTGCCTGGCAAGCATTTTTTTTAGGCCCCGGGCTCAGCCCCTGGATGGCGGTGAGCAAGCAAAAGCAGGGTAATGCCCAGCAAGATCAGAGGCAGACAAAGGACCATGCCCATGGTGACAAAGCCGAAGGCCAGGTAGCCCAGATGGGCGTCAGGCTGGCGGAACACTTCCACAAAGCAGCGGAACACGCCGTATCCGAGCGCGAAAACGCCGCTCACCGCCATGGAAGGGCGGGGCTTAGACGAGTATGCCCAGAGTATAATGAATAACAGCAGGCCTTCCAGGGCGGCTTCATATAATTGAGAAGGGTGGCGGGGCAGGGGGCCGGCCTTGGGAAACACCATACCCCAGGGAGCGTCAGTAACCTTTCCCCATAATTCGGAATTGATAAAATTGCCGAGCCGCCCGAAAAATAACCCCGGCGGCACCAGGGGGGCCATAAAATCGATGGTTTGAAAAAAGCTCTTGCCATAGCGCCTTCCGGCCAGCCATTGGGCCAGAATAACGCCGAGCAGCCCTCCGTGAAACGACATGCCTCCATGCCAAAGCTGAAATATTTCCAGTGGGTTGGCCGCATAATAACCGGGATGATAGAAAATGACATAGCCCAGTCTGCCGCCTAATACAACGCCCATAATGCCGAAAGTCAACACCTCATCAAACTGGCTTTTGCTGAAAACGCCTGTTGCCGCGGCGCGGTAGCGGCCAAGAAACCAGGCGGAAAGAAAACCGAGCAAGTACATGAAGCCGTACCAGCGGACAGCAAAAGGGCCAATGCTGAATACGTCGGGGGAGAATTGCGGGTAGCTGAGCATGGGGCATGTGTACCGCAAGCTTTGTCGGCATGCAACACCAAGCCCTTTACCGGGAAAAGGGGGAGTAAAAAAATGTGGATTACCGAACTAGAGCAGAATAACTTTTGAGATTTGTCGTTTAACGGCGGGCAAAGCCCGCCTACGGCAATCTCAAGGCAAGGATTTACGGGCAAATCCTTGCAGAGCAATTATACATTTTCAATGGTAACTTGCTCTAATGCTTTGAGTTAGTAGGGATTTCATAAGTCGGCCAACGGCCGATTTATGAAGGCCGCTTCGCCGAAAAACGTGGTTTTCAGCCTGCTCACGCCGCTGTCGGCGGCGGCGCCGGACTGCCGTCCGGCGCTAGAAGTCATTTCCTGAATTATGAAATGACTTCTAGCCACAAGATGTTTCGTGGCAGCGAAAGCATGTGAAATTAAAAAAATAGGAAGGATTTTACGGCGCTTTGCAGTTGCGATAGGCCGCTTGCGGATTTGTTATAGCGGACACGCTATAAAGAAATGCAAAAAAGAGACTATGGCTTGTGGTTGTAATATGAATTTTATATGCAAGAATAACAAAATATGACAATGCGAGTATAGTGCTTTTTCATACTTATTGCGCTCGGGTTCCCCAAAAGACCAAGGAGTTCAATGGTAATATAATATTGTACATTTTCTGTATCTTTTCAGGGGGAAAGGCTTGACGCGGAATAGTCAATAAGTGATGATGCAGCATCTTCACAGCCCGGTTGAGGGCCTCCAGATTTTTACCTGAGCCATCCCTCAGAGCTCTTTAACCATCAGAGGTAGGTATGCTGGACTTTCTGCTTTTTCTCTGTGTCATTTTCCCTGTAATCGCCGGGATCCTTGCCTTTATTGACAAGGACAATTCCGGACGCAAAAAGCTTGTGGGCGTCACCGGGTGTGTGCTGGTGGCGGCCTCGTTGGCGTTATCCTGTTATGCGCCGGCGGTTGTGCCCTATGGCTCGTCGCTTGCCGGGGCCATGCGCTGGCCTATTCTTTTGCTGGATTTCGCCCTGCTCGGCCTGATTTTTTATATCGGCCAGCGGCGCAAGCATTCCCTCATCATGACGCTGGCCGTTGTCCAGTTCCTTGGGATGCTGATCCTGGAATTATTTATGCACCCACAAGCGGAAGCGACGGCCCCCGCCTTTGTGGTGGACAGTCTCGCCGTCACATTGGTGTTGGTGGTGTGTGTCGTGGGTTCCCTCATCGCTTGGTACGCCATCGGCTACATGCGTGAGCATGAGGAGCACCTGAAGCTGCGGGAGAGCAAACAGCCGCAATTTTTCGCCGTTATTCTGCTTTTTCTCGGGGCGATGAACGGGCTGGCCCTGGCGGACAATCTTGCCTGGGTGTATTTCTTCTGGGAAGTGACGACCTTGTGTTCCTTCCTCTTAATTGGGCACGATGATACGGAAGAGGCCAACAACAACGCGGCCCGGGCCTTGTGGATGAACATGGCCGGCGGCGTCGCTTTTGTTTTTGCCCTTTTGTACCTCCAGCAAGCCACGGGCACTTTGTCTTTGAGCGGCTTAACGGAAAAGATGCGCGCCCCGGGCGATATGCGCCAGGCCCTGCTCATGGTTCCCATGGTGGCCCTGTGTTTTGCGGGCTTCACCAAATCCGCGCAGTTGCCCTTCCAGAGTTGGCTCACCGGGGCCATGGTCGCCCCCACGCCGGTTTCAGCCTTGCTGCACTCCTCCACCATGGTTAAGGCCGGGGTGTACTTGGTGCTGCGCACCGCTCCTTTGTATGCGGGCACCTATGTTTCTTCTCTGGTGGCCCTGTGCGGGGCCTTTACCTTTATCGCGGCGGCGGCTTTGGCCGCGGGGCAGAGTAACGGGAAAAAAATTCTCGCTTACTCCACCATTTCCAACCTTGGGCTTATTATCGCTTGCGCGGGCATAAACACCGCCGCCTCCCTGGCCGCGGGCATTATGCTGCTTGTTTTCCACGCGATTTCCAAAGGGCTGCTCTTTCTTTGCGTGGGAGCGATTGAACAGAAAATCGGTTCCCGCGATATAGAAGATATGCGAGGCCTTTTCCAGGTCATGCCCAAGACCGCTCTTATCACCTCTTTCGGCATCGTCACCATGATGCTGCCGCCTTTCGGCATGCTGCTCGCCAAGTGGATGGCGCTGGAATCGGCCGTGGAGGCCACCATTGCCATGCCTCTGCTTGTGGCCATGCTGGCGCTCGGCAGCGGGCTTACCGTCCTGTTCTGGGCGCGCTGGGCCGGGATTATGCTCGGATCCGTGCATGCGGAACTGAAGATCGGTTTTGAGCAACAAGAAGGCACCATCGGCTGTTCCTTACGGCTGCTGGCGTGGGGCGCGGGGATTTTTTCCCTGCTTGCGCCCGTGGTGTACGTGTGGCTGGTGGAGCCCGCCGTGCGCGGCATGATTGCGGTCTCTCCGTTGCTTTTTGAAGCCCGTAGCGGCGGCATAGGCAACAGCTACGGCGTTTTTGCCGTCTACCCCCTCTACGCTATCATTGCTTTGGGCTTCTGGTATGCTTGGAGAGAAACCAAGAAAAATTCCGTCCCCGGCGTGTCTTTGCCCTATATGGGCGGCCAGCAAGCCACGGAAGACGGAAAAGTAGGCTTCGTGGGCCCCATGAAGGCTTTTGTCGAGGCTAAAAGCGGCAACTACTATCTCGCCTCCTTTTTTGGCGAAGACAGGATAACGAGAACCGTCAATATTGTGGCCCTTGCCCTGCTCGCCCTGCTGCTCGGAGGTGTAATGCAATGATCATTAAACTCATCTTAGGAATTCTGGGCCTTGCCATTGCCCCTTTCCTCGGCGGGCTCATCGCTGGTTGCGACCGTCGTATTACCGCTCGTATGCAATCTCGTTTCGGCCCTCCCATTTTGCAGCCCTTTTATGATGTGCTCAAACTGTTCGGTAAAGCTCCGAGTTCCGTCAATGCCTGGCTGGTGCTGAGCTCCTATCTTACGCTCATGTCTTCCGCCCTGGCGGTGTTTCTGTTCTTTTACCAGGCGGATTTGTTGCTCATTTTCTTTGTCATGACCATTGGGGCGGTATTTCAGGTCATGGGCGCCCTTTCCGTCCAATCTCCTTACAGCCAGGTGGGAGCGCAGCGGGAATTGATCCAGATGCTGGTCTATGAGCCGCTGATCATTATTGTTTTCATCGGCATTGCCTTAAAAACCCAAAGCTTCAGCATAGAGAGCGTTTTTGTTCAAAAAGAACCCTTGTTGTACTCCATGCCGTTGCTTTTTTTGGTGCTGGGTGTGGCCCTCACCATTAAACTGCGTAAATCGCCCTTTGATATCAGCGCTTCCCATCACGGACACCAGGAAATAGTGCGCGGGGTGCTCACGGAATATACCGGCCCGCAACTGGCCATGCTTGAAATAGCGCATTGGCTTGATGTGGTGCTGATCCTCGGGCTGTGCGCCCTGTTTTGGGCCACAAGCTTCTCCGGGATGCTGATTCTCCTGGTGGTCACCTATTTCATTGAAATATTGGTGGACAACATTTCCGCACGTATGACCTGGCAGTGGATGCTCAAACGCGTTCTTGCGCCCGGGCTCCTCCTTGCGGTGATTAACCTGTTGTGGCTGTATTCTCTCAAAGGCTAACACCGCGGTGCGCGTCTGAACTCCCAACCGCTTTATGGAGGCGGGTATGGCTGATATATTGAAAAACAGATTCCTGGCCCTGGGCGATTCCATACCGGATATGAAGAGCCTGCTGCTCAAAGCGGACAGGCTGCGAGATTGGATCAACATAGGCAGGCTCAAATCTCCTTGGGTGGTCCATTTTGACTGCGGCTCCTGCAACGGCTGCGATATTGAAATTCTGGACTGCCTCACTCCCGTGCATGATTTGGAGCGCTTCGGCATCATCAACGTGGGCAACCCCAAACACGCCGATGTGCTTATTGTTTCGGGCACGGTGAATCACCGCAATAAGATAACGCTTAAAAACATCTATGACCAGATGTCCGAGCCGCGGGCCGTTGTTGCCATCGGCGCTTGCGGGCTCTCGGGCGGCGTCTTCCACGATGCGTATAATGTGGTGGGCGGAGTTGATAAAGTCATCCCGGTGGATGTGTATGTGCCTGGTTGCCCGCCTAAGCCCGAAGCCATCATCGACGGCGTGGTGGCGGCTCTTGGCAAGGTGAAAGAAAAACTGGAGGCGGCAGCGACGGCGGCGCGGGAAACGGCCGTCAACGGCTAGTCCGGCGACGTAATTGATAAGGAGACTTCAGTTATGATGGAAGTGAACGTCATCGGTCTTGAGGAGATAGTGCCGCAAACCCGGAAAATGTTTGACGACGGCTGGCGTCTGGTGACCCAGAGCCTCGTGGATCTCGGGGATGAAGGCTTTGATCTCTTCTATCACTATGATAAAGAGCTTGAATTACAGCATTATAAAGTTAAGGTTCCCAAGGGAACCGCTATTCCCAGCATCAGCGGCATTTACTTCGCCGCCCTGTTGGTTGAAAACGAAAATCGCGATTTGTTCGGCGTCTCCTATGACGGCCTGGTGCTTGATTTCAACCGGAGCTTGTATCTGGAGGAAGCAGGCGAGCCCATGAACGCTCCGTTCTGTAAAATCTCCACTTTCACCACCCCCAAGAAGTCCGAGGATTGATGCCATGACCCGCAGTATTATCCCCTTTGGTCCGCAGCACCCGGTTTTGCCCGAGCCGCTGCACCTGAAATTGACGGTAGAGGATGAAACGGTCGTGGAGGCTATTCCGGCTCTCGGATTCGTGCACCGGGGTTTGGAAGGGCTGGCTACGAAACGTGATTTTCATCAAATGATTTATGTGGTGGAGCGCGTATGCGGCATTTGCTCCTGCATCCATGCCATGTGCTACTGCCACGCCATTGAACGCCTGATGGGGCTTGAAGTGCCCCGCAGGGCGCAGTATCTGCGCATCATCTGGTCTGAACTGCACCGGGTGCACAGCCACCTGCTCTGGCTCGGGCTTTTTGCTGACGCTTTCGGCTTTGAGAGCCTATTTATGGCCCTTTGGCGCGTGCGTGAGCGCGTTATGGATATCAATGAAACAACAGCGGGCAACCGGGTTATCGTATCCACCAACATCATCGGCGGCGTGCGGCGTGATATGAACGACGCGCAATTGAACGCCATTCTTGCGGATATCGATATTATGGAAAAGGAACTTGGGCCGCTGTATACGACCATGATGGAAGACCCCACTGTAAAAGCCCGCACCTGCGGCGTGGGAGTGCTCACCAAAGAACAGGTGCTGCAACTGGGCGCGGCCGGGCCCACCCTGCGCGGCAGCGGCGTGGCCCAGGATATGCGCCAGCTTGGATATGAGGCCTTTTCCGAACTGGGCTTTGAGCCCATAGTGGAAAACGGCGGCGACTGCTACGCCCGTACCAAGGTGCGCTTCCGGGAAGTGTTCCAGGCCCTTAATATCGTGCGCGCGGCCATTGCTAAAATTCCTGATACGGAACTGGCCGCCAAGGTCAAAGGCAATCCCACAGGCGAAATAGTCACCCGGGTGGAGCAGCCGCGCGGGGAACTGTTCTATTATGTGCGTTGCGACGGCACGAAAAACCCGGCGCGGGTCCGCATTCGCACCCCAACATTCGCCAACATTCCCCCGCTCCTGGCCATGCTGCCCGGAGTGCAGCTTGCCGACGTGCCGGTGATTGCCCTGACCATAGACCCTTGCATCAGTTGCACTGAACGCTAAGGTGGAGGAAAGCCCATGTTCATGACCAAAACCATAGTCAATAACCTGCTGCACAAATACTCCACCCGCCTACATCCCTTTGAAAAGCGCCCCCCCTTGCCGGGTACGCGCGCGAAGCTTGAGTTTGATGCCGAAACTTGCATTCTCTGTAAACTTTGCGCGCAAAAATGTCCTACCTCGGTCATTACCGTGGATGTTGACGGCGCACGATGGAAATGCAACCTTATGGGGTGCGTGAGCTGCGGCGTCTGCGCCGATGTTTGCCCCACAAAGAGCATCACCATGTCCGAAGAATACCGCGCTCCCTTTACCGAGCGCACAACGTTGGACTACCAGTGCAAGCCGCGGGTCCGTAAGAGCAAAGACGGCGCGGTTGCAGCTAAAGAAGCCGATGCCGGGCAAGCGGAAGACGCCGGAAAAGCAAGTAAAACCGCACCGTCAGTGAAACTGGTGAAAGGCGCGGCAACAGATCAAGAGAAAGCCAAGAAATAATCTAGATTTTTTCTTGATTGCTTTTTGAAGGGCTTTCAGCGGGGGATACCCTGCTGGAAGCTCTTTGTTTTAAAGGAAAGTACAGTGCCCCTGTAACCCTCTCACAAAAATTTCGGCATACCATTCCATCACTACTGATATTTAACTTCTCGAATATAGTTGAATTCATTCTCCCAGAGTTCTAGAGCAATTTAACATTGAAAATGTATAATCGCTCTGCAAGGATTTGCCCGTAAATCTTTACCTTAAGATTGCCGTAGGCGGGCTTTGCCCGCCGCTAAACGACAAATCTCAAAGTTAATCTGTTCTAAACTGGAAAGTTCCGTGAGTTTGAGGGCAAATTCCCCCGGTGCTTTTGGATTTTTACCCCCCCAAAAAAACCGCCCTGGCGCAAAGCGCGCCAGGGCGGGCAAAACTAAGGCTGAGAATGAGCTCTAGAACTTGTACTGGAAGAGTATCTGCGCCTTCCAGGCGTTGTCAGTTTCGTCGTAACGGTCGCGGCCGCCCCAAGTGTCGTGATCGACATTCAGGCGGAGCCAGCCGAGTTCCAGCACCGTGGTGAAGTTTTCATAAATCTGATAGGTGTGGTCGAAGTTTACTTCAATCACGTTATCATTCGTGGTGAGGTACAGGTTGTCAGTGGAGTATTTCAGGAAGCTGGTTCCTGTCTTCTTCACCAGATCCGCATCGTTGGTGCCGGCATAGTAGGCGACACGCAGCGTGTGGCTGAGGTTTTCAATGAAGCTGACGTCGGCCAGTTGAATGCCTACGCCCCAGGTTCCGGAACCGCTGCCGGAAACAATGGTGTCCGCGCCAACGCCGGAGTTGAAAGAACCGGCAAAGCCGAAGGACGTGGGGTAGAAGCTGCCGCCGTCGTTGCCGAGCACCGGCAAGCGGCCGAGTTTGCCGGTTTCAGCGGCATCGTCGTCGTCGCCGCTGGAGTACCAGCCGAACAGACCGGGAACGCCCCAATCCAGTTTGTAATCAAGGGTGGCGCCGATAAACCAGCCTTCGGTCCCGATTTCGGGAGCGCTGGCGCTGACAAAGCCGCCAAGACCGGTCAGATCAGCACGGCGCAAGCTGCCGTAAATGCCTTCCAGGTTAAACACAAAGGGGTCGAACATGGTCAGTTCAAAATGCGCCCCCGCCCACCAGGCGTTGGTGTGGGAGTTATTCGCGGTTACCGTGTTCGTGGGATTGTAGTCATTGAACAGGTAATCGTAGATGCCGGAACTGGCGCCGACAAAGCCATACATACCCCAGGGGGTCACAGACCAGCCATCGCCTTCCATGGGAAGGAGCAGACCGAAAATGTCGGTTTCATCGTCATAGTGCCTGCCGCTGCCGTCGTTGCTGTAGGCGTCAAAGGGCCGAATCCAGAAGCCAGATATGGATATCCAGTCACAAATAGGAGAACTGGCCACAATGCCGGCCACGTCAGCGTCAAACAAGGGGCTGCCCATGGGGGTGCTGGGGAGTTTCAGGCCTTGGATGCCCATGCGCAGGGAAATATCGGTATTGGGGATAACCCAGTCGAGATAAGCACGCTTGGTTTCCACGTTGATGCCGTCGGCATCAAGAGCGGCGCCTTTCCGTCCCCAATCCAGAGTGCCGATTTCAAACATCAGCACACCTTGCAGGTATTCGGAAGAAATAAAGTTGATTTGCGTACGGATGCGCTGACGTGCGAAAAGGGGATCGTCATCACGATCGCTCGTATTGTGGTGCGCACTGTCTTTAAACTTGCCGTTGGTAACCCAACCAAAGGCAAAGTCCCATTGTCCTTTGACTTTGATATCAATGCCGTCGGCATACGCCGTGCTTATGCTGCCAAGCATCAGCATGGCCGCCAGCACTATGGCGGTTAATCGTTTCATAAGGCCTCCTAATTTTTTTAGTGCAAAGGCACAAATACAGTAGTCCGGCGAGGGATTTCCTGAATGCGTGATACCAGGTTAGAGGGCGTTTAGCAAGTATTTCTGTAAAAAAAATTTTACTTTGAAAGCAACATGGTATTTTCCAAAAATTTCATTTTTTGGCTTGCAGCAACATTTATTGCAGCTTTTCATCCCTTTGTGGCTTTCATTTTTCAAAAATTTTTATTCTTTAAATGCCTGATGCAGGCTCCGGTGAGATATTAAATGCCTTAACGCGAGCCGGGCTCCTCGCAGCAATGCGGGGAGCCCGGACAAAAATTTATTGAGAAACAGGCCTTAGGGAAGCTGATAATTACCCAGGGGCTTCACCTTGGCCGATTCGGGCACGGGTTTTAAATTGCGTAAACAAGGGTCAAGGAAGACGCCGCTTGCCCGTGGGCGGGCCACTCCGGCAAGGGCATGCAGTTTGGGAGAAATTTTGCCGCGCGCGCCCATGCTTAATTGCTTGGAAGAGGCGAGCACGCTGGCGGCATAGTAGTCGTCCCGGTTGTACGTTTTGATGACTTCAAGTTTTTGGGCGTCGGTTTTTGCTCCGCGCCAGCCATGGGCCTCAAGGTAATTGGCGACGCTGTACATGGCGTCCACCACGGAGAAAAGGTTGGCTTTGCCATCTTTATCTCCATCCACAGCGTACGGTATGACATTGGAGGGCATAAACTGGCATATGCCTATGGCGCCGTAAATGGAGCCGGGGATAGTGCAAATATCCAGGTTATTGTCTTTGCTGTACTTAATAAGGGATTTAACTTCATTATAGGCCCAGTTTGACTTGTCGCGCAAGGTGGCGGCCAGGGCGCCTGCGCGTACGAATTGGGCTTGTTTGGCGTTGCCCGCGCTGCTCAGGATCTTGGGCGTGGTGGTGGCGGCCATGCTGCCCAGGGCGCGCAGGGCGCTGTGGTTGCCAAGATCGCTCCCCAGGCCTGTTTCGACAAGCAAAAGCCCTATAATGATATGGGAAGGCACCCCGTGCTGGCGCTCAATATCCTTCAGTTCCTTGGCATACTGTTTCATAAAAACAAGGCAGCTTCCGATGCTGAAATCGGAAATGGGCTGCTCGTAAGCCACCGGTCTTTCAGGGGCTGCGCCGTTGGCTGTTTTGATGCCTATGCCCTGAACCCCGTAAAGTTCACGAATTTTTGCTGCCATAAAGGCGGGCGAATAGGATTTTGACCCAAGGCCCGCAAAAAGAGTCTGCAATTCTTCGCGGTCAAAGCCGTCGCGCTCCAGCCGCTGGAGCAGCCCTGCCCAGTTAGGATCAAGGGAACCCTCGGGCAGGAGTTTGAGCGCAACGTGAGGCGCGGGGGGCTGGACGTCAGTCTTTTCCGCCGTCAATACCCAGAGCAAAGCCTGCAACTCAAGGCCAAGACGCTGGCATGCCTCGTTGCATACCTCAAGGGCGGGTGGAGCGGTTGCCTGCATAGCGGGAAATGCCGGTTGCTGGGCTTCAGGAGGTACGCCGGGTTCCTGCGCGGGAGGCAACGTGCCGGGTATGTCCAGCGGAGCAATGGATAAAGCGCGATATACGCCGGTACAGAGAAAAAAAACTAGGCTCGCGGTCATGAAAACAGCAATGCACCAGGACCATGCGGGATACGCGCGTCCCAACCGGCGAGGATGGGGAGATTGAACATTGGTTGCAAAAACGCTCATTTGGGCACCTGTCAGCAAACCCACATCCACATCACTTTTTTGCCGTTCGGAAAAAGGGCCGTGGAATAAGGTCGAGTTCTTTTGTTGGGATGGATTCATGTATTGTAACAATGAATAAAAAGAAAAGATAGAAAATTTATTTATAATAATCTTATCATGTTATAATTTTCATGGGATAAAAAATTGAAATTTTTATTTTTATCAAAGTTATATGAGAACATCAATTATTTTCATAGTCTTTTTGTGATTTGTGAGAGGTGCTCGTGTGTAATCACAGTAAATACAGTAAGTTAAAAAATACCTGGCCCGTAAAGGGACAGACATTTTTTTAATCGTTGCTCAGGCGTTTTTTTGAATGTTTGCCGTGGAAGAGCGGCTTTTTGTGTGCGTTTACAGGGCCTGGCGGCACAAGGATACGAAGGCGGGGGCCCAATGAGGGAGAGAAGGGGCATAGATATGCGTATAGGCGGCAAAGGTGTTGTTTTTGAGCAAGCCGTCACAGGCGGCGTTCCCGGGGCCTTTTCCTATACCGTTGCCTTTGTGTAGGGTCAGGACGGTAACGGCGTTTTCGCAAGGGGTTTGCGTTTGCTCCAGGGGGGCGGCGAGAGCGGAAAAATGAAATTCGTGTCCTCGGAAGCAAAGGCCGGTGGGGTGGAAGGGGTTAGCCGCGCTTACGAAGCCTTCCACATATCCGAGGCCCTTGGGACGCGGGTGAAATTGTATGGAACAAGAAAAAACTCCGGCCATGGCAAAGGCGCGATCGTCTATAATAAGTTCTTTAGCCAGGTACATAAAGCCGCCGCATTCAGCATAAATGGGGAGTTTGTCCGCGGCGAGGCGGGCCACATGCGTTCGGATGCCGTGATTATCGCAAAGTTGCCGCGCGTAGAGTTCAGGCAGGCCGCCGCCAAGGTAAAGGCCCGCGATTTCCGGCCAGGGCTTTTTATTCAGCAAGGATAGGGGCACAAGCTTTGCGCCGGCGTTTTTAAGGGCTTGGAGGTTTTCCTGGTAGTAAAACCATAACGCGGCGTCATGCACATAGCCGATGTGTGGTTTTTTCATGCGGGATGCAGGGAGGCAACCGTCTTGTTTGAGGGATGAGGTGCGGCTTTCAGGTTTGGCTGAAAAGACGGCGCTTTGCGGTGATGTGGGGGAACCGGACAAAGAGTCCGTAAAAGCCTCCGGGAGGGGTTTTTCCTCTTGCGGCAAATCCGGAGCTGATGCTGTGAGTTCAAGAATGCGCGCCAGATCGGTATGGCTTTCAATAAAATCGGCCAGCAAATCCAGGCGGGCGTTCACCTGGCCGAGTTCCTCCATGCCCACAAGGCCCATATGGCGTTCCATGATAAAGGGCTCGGCTCTGCGCGGCAGTATGCCGAGCACCGGGACCCCCGCAAGTTCCTCCACGGCCCGGCGCGCCAGAGTTTGGTGGCGCTCATTGCCGGTGCGGTTCAATATGACGCCGCCAAGATGCAGGTCTGGTTCAAATGAAAGACACCCTTTGACCAGGGCGGCGGCGGTGCGGGTCATTTTTGTGCAGTCCAGGATCAGCAGTACCGGGGCCTGAAGAATACGGGCCACTTCCGCAGTGGAGCAGGAGCCGGAGATGTCCAGGCCGTCAAAGAGCCCTCTGTTGCCTTCCACAAGGGCGAGGCGATACCCCGCGACGCCGGAGAGAAAGATGCGCCGCAAAGCGTCCTGCGGGGTGAAAAACGGGTCCAAGTTGCCTTTGGGGGCACGCGCGGCAAGGGCAAGCCAGGCGGCGTCAATATAATCCGGGCCTTTTTTGAAGGCTTTTATCCGCAGGCCGGAACGGGCAAAGGCGCGGGCAAGCCCGAGGCTGAGCATGGTTTTGCCCGCTCCGCCGGAAAGGCCGGAGATGATGAGTCGGGGAATATGCATGGCGTTATGGAAAAAAAAGCGCACGGATCGGCGCGATCCATGCGCTTTTACGAGCGAAGGTAGAGACGATGCGCCCGCTCCGGGATGGCAGCACAGGCACAAAAACGTTTGCCGAAAGCGATGCCGGGCGGCTTTCGCGAATTGTGGCGAAAAGCCGGGCAACCGCCTCTGTAACTAGGCCTTTTTGCATTGAGCAAGCGGGCCTTTTGGGTTTAGTCTTCGCCTTCAGCGTGGGATTGTTTGCCCGCGCCTTTGAGGCCATACATGGTGGTGCTGCCGGAAGACCAAAATTCAAGTATGCTGGCGTTCACCATGGCGGTGAGCACCTTTTTTACTTCCCGGGGCCCTTTGTCAGGGAATACTTCCAGAAAATCGTTGAAGTAAAACTTGGTCTTGCCGGTTTTTCCTTTCAGGAAGTCCACGACTTTTTGATGTTCTTCATTCATACAATGTATCCCTCTGGCAGTAATAAATGGACCGCTCCACTCGGTAATTACGGCAAAAGACGCATGCCGCATGCTGTGGGCGGGGTTCATGGGAAGCGCGTATCCGCCGCTTTCATCCGGAAAAGGTCATTCCGGAAAGGTTCTCCGGGCGCGGCGCGCCCGGAGAAGTGTGAAAAAGACGTCTAGAATTTGAACTGGGTGCTCTGACGCCATGTATAGTAGGCGGGCTCACGGAAATCGTCAATCAGGTGATAGGTGAACTCAAGGCCGGTGAGGCTGAAGAAGCGTTCCCAACCGATGCGCTCAGCCCAATCGCCGATGCGTTCGTATTTTTTCGCGTTGGCGGCGTAAACTTCAACGATGTGTTTGACGACTTCGGTCACTCTTTCCCAGCGGGGGGCTTCGTTAGGAATATACGCCACAACCACTTTGGAGAACTTGGGCATGCTGATGCGGTTAGACACTTTGCCGCCCACCATGATGGCGATGCCGTCACCGTCGCCGTCGGACAAAGGCAGGGCCGGGCACATGGTGTAGCAGTTGCCGCAGTACATGCAGCGCTCATTCTTAATGGCGATGGAGTTCACCTTTTCGCCTTTATATTCCGCTTTGGTGGGACGCACGGCTGCTGTGGGGCAGGCGGCGACGGCCAGGGGAATTTCGCAAAGCTGGTCAACCCACTGGTGGTCGATCATGGGGGGCTTTCTGTGGATGCCCACAAGGCCGATGTCGGAGCAATGCACCGCGCCGCACATGTTGATGCAGCAGGCCAGGGAGATGCGCACAGGCGCGGGCAGGCGGTGGTTTTGGAAGTCGGCGAACATGACGTCCATAACCGCTTTAACCGGGCCGGAAGCGTCTGTGGCGGGAGTGTGGCAATGCACCCAGCCTTGGGTATGCACAATGTTGGTAATGCCCGCGCCGGTACCGCCTATGGGGAACTTGAAAGAGCCGCCGGAGAACTTGCGCTGGGCAAGGTCGGCCTTCAAGGCTTTGAGCGTATCCAGATTGTCGGTCATGAACTCAACGTTGTTCCGCGTGGTGAAGCGCAGGTAACCGCCGCAGTATTTGTCGGCGATATCGCATATTTCACGGATATGGGTAACGCTCATGAGGCGGGCGGAGCCGCAACGCACGGTGTACACCTTGTCGCCGCTTTCAGCCACGTGAACAAGCACGCCGGGCTCAAGGAATTCATGATAGAGCCATTTGCCTTTGTTTTTGGCAATGAAGGGCGGATAGAACTCGTCATATTTGCGAGGACCGATATCAGTGATACGGTTCTCCATGGGCTTTTCGGGATTGTACCCGGAGGATATGAATGCCATAATATTCGTCCCCTTTCCTTATCTCTGGTGTCTGCTGCGGTATGCATCAAGGTCACGTTCCCAGCCGCCCGGCACTTCGTCTTCATTGAAGAAGATGTAGGGATTGTGGCGGGGCTCTTTCACGTGAACAGCCTGGGCTTTGATTCCGGTGACTTCAAGCAGGCGTTGGAAAGAGAGGCGGCGGATGGTTTCACCCAGCCGCTCACGGTTTTTGCCGTCTTCCATCCACCAGTCCCAGATCTTTTCAATAACTTCTTTGACTTCGTCATAAGGGGGGGTGACTTCGATAAAGGGCACCAGCAAAGAACCCATCTGAGCGCCGTCGAGCACCGGAGCTTTCGCGCCCACAAGGATGGAGGCGCCGCGTTCGTCACCTATGTGCAGAGCGCGCGGCATGGCGTTGATGCAGTGCATGCAGCGGGTACATTCCTTATTGTCGATGGACAGCTTGGAGCCGTTCCACGCCATACACTTGGTGGGACAGCGATCCACCACTTCGGCCATAATGTCGAACTTGCCCCAGTCGCGTCCGGAGTGGGCGCCGGCATTGGGGGCGAATTCTCCGCCGACATACGCGGAAACAGCGGACGCGTCGATTTTGATGTCGTCTTTCCAGGTGCCGATGAGAGCAAAGTCCGAACGGGCGATAGCGGCCACGCAACCGTTGGGGCAGGCGTCAAATTTGAATTTAAATTTGTAAGGGAATGCCGGGCGGTGCAACTCGTCCTGATAGTCTTTGGTGAGCTGATAGCAAATATCTTGCGCGTCGTAGCAGGCGAATTCGCAACGGGACTGCCCGAGGCAGGCTTCGGGGGTACGCAGGTTGGAGCCTGAGCCGCCGAGGTCCGTATTGAGCTTATGGGTCAACTCAAAGAAAATTTCTTCGAGCTGCGGAGTCTGCGTGCCGAGCAGCACTATGTCGCCGGTGGAGCCGTGCATGTTGGTGAGACCGGAGCCGCGCATGTCCCAAAGATCGCAAATGTTACGCAGGAAGTCCGTTTTGTAATATTTGGCGGCAGGCTGGTTTACGCGCACCGTATGAAAGTGCGCTACGCCCGGGAACTTTTCAGGCTGGTCGCAATAGCGGCCGATAACGCCGCCGCCGTAACCGAAGACACCCACGATGCCGCCGTGTTTCCAGTGCGTCTCACCTTCATTGAACGAAAGCTCAAGCACACCAAGCAGGTCATCAGGGCAATCCACAGGAATTTGGTATTCCACTTTCTTCGGATTTGCGGCCCGATTAGCAGCTTCCTGCTTTATGTCGGACACAAAGCTGGGCCATGGCCCAGACTCAAGCTGATCCAGCTTGGGGGTTGCATGTTTCGCCATTGCTCTACCTCCACTTAGGTTTACATTCCCGCTCCATTAGCATTGCGCCAACCCGGGAGCGATTTCCATTATTGTGACTTGCTTACGACTAGAAGCAAAACCAGGCTTTGTCAAGCCCACTTTGGAAAAGTGACGCTTGCTTACATTTTTGAAGAATGACGTTTTTTCAATGAGATGCATTCTAATTCTAGATCGCAATATATCCATAATGCAAAGCATGTGTATGATAAATAGGTAGAAATTTAAATATATTAAGCGCATGTGCTTTTTTTCTCAAAATAAAATGCGCGCGGCAATCCGGATCGGAAAAGCTGCGTTTTATGCCATGGCGCGTGCGGTTGACCTGGGATTGATTTCGCGCCAAACTGGGGCGGTGATCATTTTTTACGGACCCGCTGCCTTTATTCGGAAGACGGGTTTTCCGGACGAAGAAAAAAGACCGCCCCGCAGCGGCGGCCTGGATTAAGGAGCCGGCATGCAAGACGAAAACGGCGTATATTATTACCCTGATCCTTCGGATCGCGATACGCGCGTGTATGTGCGCGCGGGAGCTGGCGGCGAGGAGTTCCGCCTTTGGCGGGCCGGGCATCCTGAGGTGTGGGAGGGGCATGACTGGCTTCCCTATGCCGTGCTGGCCGCTGCCGCCGCCATGTATAAGGAGAGCGGCAAGACTTCGAATCCGTTGCTTTTTTATGATATCAACGTGGCGCGGGCTCTTTTAAAGGAGCATGCGCGCAAGGCCGGAAAAAGTTAGAGCATTGTAACTGTGAACTTATACATGCCGGTAAAAATGTTCTGATCTTGTGAAGCGAAGCGCAACAAGATCCGCGAGATTGGCGGAGGCCAGCTTTGCCCGCCGTTAAGCGGCAATCTCAAGCGTAAACCGCTCTCGTGTTTGTTTGCAAAACAAACACTACAAAATCCGCCAGGATTTTGCGCCGCGATAAGCGGCGTAAGTTGGCTGAAAATCATATTTTTCAGCCAACGATCGTTGCAAAAAGTCCTCATAAAATTATGAGTTGAATTTTTGCAATCAGACGCTGGAAGCCGCGCCGGGAGGGTATTATGCATGAAGTCAGCCTTGGCGGCCTTATCGTGGACTACCTGACGGGAGAGTCTCGCGAGTGCACCACGTACGAGGATCTGCGTCAGGCCCTGGCCCGGTTTTTGGTGGAAGAGCGCGGTTTTGCGCCCGCATCCCTGCGCCCGCGTTTTCCCATCGGGTATGAGGTGCAAGGCAAGCAGCTCACGCGGGAGGCGGACATAGCGGCCTTTTGTTCTTCTGAAAGTCTGTGTCTTTTGCTGCTGTTCTGTCCGGGGCAGGTGCACAGTTACGTGCGCGAGGCCCTGGCCATGGCCAGGCTGGCCTTACCCGCGCCGAGCCCCCTTGTGCTTGTAACGGACATGCGTGAAGCGGAGTTGTGCGCAGCGGGCAGCGGAGAAATTCTCGCGCGCGGGCTGGCGGCGGTACCCACCCGGTCTGAATTGGATAGGCTTGCTCCCGCGCACGCGCACCCCACCCTGACAGCGGAACAGCGGGACAAGGAAAGCCGCATTCTCCACGCGTATACGGGATTTTTGAAAACCTGCTGCGGGGAGTCCTGCTCTTTGGCGTAAGGCATTTCGACGTTGCAATGCTCAGGAGCCGTGTTCGCCGCCGGCAGGCGGCAACTCCTTTTTCCGGGATCTGACGGTGATTGCTTCCAGCGCCAACCGCTTTGACCTGAGCCGGTATCTTGGATCTTGCTGGAAATCGGACTTATATGCTATGGGTTTGTTTGCGCCACTATGCGCGACAACCCCTTGTACCCCGGGAGCTCTTATGCGGGACTGGATCCAAAAAAATCGCGAAGTATTTGAGCGGGACGTGCTGCGGGATTTTTGCCGCGCCTGTCTCTTGCTGAAGGAACAGATCCACCGTTTTTCCCGGAACGGGACGGTTTCGTTCTCGGTTTTAAAGTCGATGATCGGCGAGCCCCTCAACAAGGGCTTGCTGTGGCGGCTTAAGGACAAGGCGCACCACATTTTTTTGCATGCCGGGCCTTGCGGGCCGGCAGCTCCTTTGCTGGACTGGACCTTAGGGTATCTTTTCCACGAATCATTGAAATTAATGGAAGATGCGCACCAGCGGCAGTATTATGCGCCGTTTTTGGCGGACAGGATGGCGCAGGAAACGGACGCGGAACTCGCCGAAGTTTTGCGCGAGCTGCAAATCATCCAGGGCGAAACACGCGAGAGCATCCGCCGGGAAGTGGGACGTCTTGACAGGCTCCTGCTGCTTTCCCGCAGGCTTTTTTGCCTGTATTTTTCAGGCCGGGCCGCTCATCAGCCTTTGGCGCGTTTTCTCAATGATAACAATACAGTGGCGCGCGGCGCTTTTGAACAGGACTACGCGCTTCTCATTACAAGCGTTTACGGCCGGGAGCCGGAACGCATGCACATAGAGGCCGCGCGCTCCCTTTTGGAAAGCGCGAGGGCGGACGCCGCGGCCGCGGCGATTGAAGAAGCTTTAACCCATAACCCTCTGAGCGAAGAAGCCCTTGCCTTGCGTGAACGATGTTTCGGGACGGATTTGTGCCGTTCTTGAGCGTTTGGGCCGGTGTTTTGCTCTTTTGTCGCCGTCAAAGGCGCGGCCCGGGAAAAATTTCGTAACAATTTGTTTTTGTAAAAAGTTTTCCGAAAGAGCGTGCGCCTCTCCACACCTTCCCGGCAGGGTTTACGCCCCCCAACCCGCAACTGCCTCTTTTTTCTCCTGATGCCGGACTGCTTCCAGCCCCCAACCGCAAACCGGGCTTTGCTCAAGCTCGGGAAAACGTATTTCAGGCTTGAAATGCGGACGCAGGCATGCAAAACTGCAAGCATGCCAACCGGCGGCCCGGGTGGAGCAAGCTTTGCCTGAACCGCCGGAAAAACTTTGCATATTTTACCGCGTAGCACGGAGGAGTATATCGTTATGCCGTTGTTGCACCCTACCCGCAATCCGTCCGCCCAGACTCTGCGAGAGGTGGACGCTCCTGAGCTGTACAGAGAGATGTTCCCGTATACTAAGATCAGCCGTGTGCCTTTTGACGGCGTGTATGTGGACCCTCGCCCCGCCGAGCCTATGTTCATTACGGATACCACCTTTCGTGACGGGCAGCAGGCGCGCCCCCCGTATAGCGTTAAGCAGATTCTGCAAATTTATGACATGCTCCACGAGTTGGGCGGCAGGAGCGGGCTCATCCGCGCGTCTGAATTTTTTATGTATTCGGATAAGGATAAGAAAGCGATAGACGCTTGCCGAGCGCGCGAGTACGCCTACCCGCAGATCACAGGCTGGATCCGGGCCAATATCGACGATCTGCGCCTGGCCAAGGACATGGGATTTAAAGAAGTGGGCATGCTCACCAGCGTTTCCGATTACCATATTTTTTTGAAACTGGGCTGGACGCGGAGCCAGGCTTTGGAGCGCTACACGGCCCTGGCTGCCCAGGCTTTGGAATGGGGCATTGTGCCGCGCTGCCATTTTGAGGATATCACCCGGGCGGACATTATGGGCTTTTGCCTCCCGCTGGCGACCAAACTTATGGAGCTTTCCCGGCAGAGCGGGATGCGGGTGAAGATTCGCCTGTGCGACACCATGGGATATGGCGTCCCCTACCCGGGAGCTGCGTTGCCGCGTTCCGTGCCGCGTTTGGTGCGGGCGTTTACCGATGCTGCCGGGGTGCCGGGAGAGTGCCTTGAATGGCACGGACACAACGATTTTCACAAAGTACTGGTGAATGCCAGCACCGCCTGGCTTTACGGCTGCAGCGGGGTAAACTGCACCTTGTTAGGCTTTGGGGAACGCACGGGCAATACGCCGCTTGAAGCTATGGTCATCGAATATATTTCCCTCACCGGCGAAGACGACGCCGCCGCCACGCCGATCATTTCACAGATAGCGCGCTATTTTGAAAAGGAATTGGAATACCGCATACCGGACAATTATCCCTTTGCCGGCAAAGATTTCAACGCCACCAGCGCGGGCATCCATGTGGACGGCCTGGCCAAGAATGAGGAAATTTACAATATTTTCGATACCACCACTATTTTAGGCCGAACCGTGCCGATCATCATCACCGATAAATCGGGGCGCGCCGGGGTGGCGTATTGGGTAAACCAGAACCTTAACCTGCCGGAGGACAAGCAGGTCTGCAAGACGCATCCGGCTGTGGGCAGAATCTATAGCGGGATCCTGCAAGCCTATGAGTTGGGGCGCACAACGTCTTTTTCCAATAAGGAAATGCTGGCCCTGGCCAAACGGCATATGCCGGAACTGTTCACTTCGGAATTCCAGCGCGTGCGCGCCATGGCCAGAAAGCTGGCGGCAAACGTCATGGAACGGCTGACGAGCCGCATCACCATCAAAGGCCCGGGCAATGCGAATTACCCCTGGATGGCGGAGGTGCTGAAAGAGTACCCGTTTATCCAGTATATCAACCTGACGGACGCGGAAGGTAAAATGCTGGGCAGCGCGATTATCGATCCTAAGTATAGAGCGGTGTATGAGGCGCTCCCCTTGGGGTTTGATTTTTCCTCCCGTGAGTGGTTCTCCGTGCCCATGAAAACGGGCGCGCTGCATGTGACGGATATTTACCAGTCCCACTTCACGAATGTGCTTATTGTGACGGTTTCAGCGCCGGTGCTTGACGAGCAGGATGAGATACAAGGTGTTATCGGCATTGATATCCAACTGGAAGAACTCTTGCTCCGGGCCGAAGCGCTGGAGGAACAAAGCCGCGATGTCTAATAGTCCGGCGTCCGGAACAGCAGCCGCGTTGCCCGGCGGGCCCGGGCGCATTGCCATTATGCTGCCGCGGTTTTCCCGCTATGGGGGGGTGGAGCAGTTCGGCTGGCGCCTGGCCGAAGCCCTTGCCCGCAGAGGGCACAGCGTTGACTTTATTTGCGCCCGCCGGGAAGCTGAGGCCCCCGCGGGCGTGAATGTGCTGACAGTTGGCCGTCCGCCGGGGTTCAAGCTCATAAAGATGCTGAGCTTTCTCATCGGGGCGGAGCGTTTGCGTAAAAAGGGGCGCTACGACCTTGCCATAAGTCTTGGTAAAACCTGGCGCCAGGATCTGAGCCGTATGGGCGGAGGGCCCCTTGCCGTTTTTTGGGAACGCTCCGAGCGCGCCCTCTCCGCAGGGGTGCCTCGTTTGGGCAAACGCCTGCTGCGCAGGCTTTCGCCCTCCAATTGGCTGACGCTTTTTTTGGAGCGCCGCCAGTTTACGCGGGAAAGCGACGTTATTGCCGTGTCGCATCTGGTGCGGGACTGGCTGCTTGAGGCCCACGCCGCTTTGGATCCGGAACGCGTAAAAATTATCTACAACCGACCGGATACGGGACGGTTTTCCCCCCCCTCTCCTGAAGAGCGCGCCGCTTGCCGAGCGCTCCTCCTCCCTGCCCAGACCGCAGGGGCGGCGGAGAAGGTTTTCATCGGCACAGCCTCCACCAATTTTGTTCTAAAAGGCGTGGAGCCGCTTATCCGGGCGCTGGCGCTGCTGCCTCAACACGCCTTACTGTTTGTGGCCGGCGGCCGGGATCATGATGCCTACAGCGCCCTTGCCAGGGATCTGGGCCTTGCCGACCGAGTTTTTTTTCTCGGGCGGGTGGATGATATGCCGGCTTTTTACAAGGCCCTGGATATTTTTATCCTGCCCACTTTTTATGACGCTTGTTCCAATGCCGTGCTGGAGGCGCTGGCTTCAGGCTGCCGGGTGTTGACCAGCTCCAGCAACGGCGCTGCCTATTTTTTGGAACAAGACGCCGTGCTGCCCGATCCGGGCGATGTTGCGGACATGGCCGCCCGCCTGGCGCGGCAGATGCAAAAGCCCCCCCCTGGCCCCTTCGTCTGGCCTGACGATGTGGCAAGCGGACTGGAGCCGTTTGTGGCATATATCGAGGAGCGCCTTGCCCGGCGGTGCTGGCGCGGTTTACCGTGATGCAGCGGCAGGATTCGCTTTTTGTTGGGGTTATGTTCCGTAAAAGTACGCTCCCTCAACAAAAAGCTCGCCTTTTTCGCCTGGCGGCAAGCTGCACTCGGCGCCAATCAGATTCAAACTGAGCCAGCACCCTAAAAACAGCCCCTAATCCAGCGCCTGCTGTCCAAAGGCATCCCTGAACAGAGCAAGCAGCCGCTTTACCCTGGCCGCGCTGGAAAGCTGTTCTCCCAGGCGTTGATTGTTGCGGCGCATGAGTTTGCGCAGTTCGGGACTTTGCCCGAGCGTAAAAAGGGTTTGGGCCAGCGCCTCGGAGGAGGCGTTTGGGGCGAAAAGGGCGTTTTGACCTTCAACGAGCAGCTCACGCAGGGAGGAAACGGGCGTGGCCATGATGGGCAGGGCAAAGCCGACGGCTTCAAACATTTTAATGGGCGCGAGGAAGTCTTTTTCCGTCTCAAGGGGGATGGCGAAGATATCAATGTCCGCAAGCAGGTTGCCAATGGAGCGTTGCTCCACCTGGCCTGTGAATTGGACGCGGTTTTCCAGGCCCGCATCGAGGCTCATGGCGTGCAGGCGCAGCAAGGCTTCTGGAGGATTGCCGCCGATGACGCGCAGGTGAAAGCTTTCCGGGAGCAGGCGCATGCTGTGAATGAGCGTTTCGACGCCTTTGCCGGGCTGGAAGGAGCCGACATAGGCGATGCGCGTCAGGCCGCTTTGAGCGGCCGGTTCCGGCAGGGCGGGATCGCGGACGGGCCGGATGATGCGGGCATTGTAGCCGAGGGGAGCGACAGCGGCCCGGACGGGTTCGGGCAGATAGTCTTTGGCCTGCGCTTGCAAGGCGGCGCTGTTAAAAAGGACCAGATCGCTTTGGGTAAAGGCTTTTTTTTCCAGGGCGTGCAGTTTTGCCGCCAGCGGGCCTGTTTTGAGTTGTGAAATAAGGTGGTGCATCTCAAACACCACGGGAACGGAGCGGGTTTTCCCGGCCAAAGCGCGCAGTTCAAGGGCCATGACGGCCTCTTTGACGCTGGAGGCAAAGCAAAGGGCGTGCTCCTCCCGCCGCATGGCGCGCCAGAGCTGATAGCGGAACAGCAGTCCGTAAAGCCCTTTTTGATGAAAAGGGATAGGAACGCTGTGGATACGGGGAGGCGGAGGGGCAAAGCCGAGGCGGTTGAAAAACTCCTCCAGACATGCGGCCTTGTTCTGCCGGGCAAGGCCTGGAAAAAATAGAGAGCGGACGCCCGCTTCGGCGAAATGGGCCACAGTTATGCCGGTGTGCAGGGCATGGGCTGATTCGTTGGGGAGGAGCGTTTTCTGGCAGTAGATAATGGGCATGCGCGAGCACCGCAAATTTTGAGAAGTGGCTTTGCCCGCGGTTAAGCGGGAACACGCAAGGCGAATCCGCTCCAGGGGTTGTTTTTGAGTACAGATGTCATAAACCGGCCATTGGCCGGTTTATGACATCTGTACTAGTTGCCTTGCGCGTAATAGTTCATGAGGCATCCGGCCAGGATAATGTCGCGTTCTTCTTTGGTCATGGCGGGCAGCCGCAAGCTCAGTTTTGTTTGCGCTCCCTTATGGAATAAGGTGGCGGGAATCTGTTCAAGGCCGGCAAGAAGCGCTTGCCTGACGCCGGGCACAAAGATGCGATCTCCTGTTTCAATGCCGGATGTGGCCGCGTTGTCTAGAATAAAAGGCAGCATGCCCCAGTTGACCAGGTTGCCGCGGTAGCGCTTGGTGGCGTATTCAGCGGCGATGTTGGCCCAGCCTCCGAGCACTTTTTGGCAGGAGGCGGCTTGCTCACGGGCGGAGCCGTCACCGGGTTTGAGGGCAAAGACCAAAGAACCGATGCCGGTGTGGGCTTCCTGCCCGGCGAGGCCGAGTTCGGCGAACAAGGCAGCCACCGCTTCCCGGGTTGCGCCGCTTTGCGCGTCTTTGTGCGTTGCGCCGCCGGTCATGGCGCGCCGGGTTTGCTCAAGGGCAAAAATGCCTTTGGCCCGTTCCACATAGCGCGGCTCTTTGCGGGACAAGGTAAATTCCGCGAGCTTCAGGGGGTTGGAGCGGTAGGAGGAGGTTTCCCCCGAGGGGATGAGCTCATCTGTGGTGGTGACGGGATCGTGAATGGCGGCGGCCACGGTGAGGAGAAGATTTTCCGGCAGGGAAGGCATGGCGGGCCAGTCCGCAATATTGGGCCCGAAGATAAGTTCCGCTTTCGGGTCCGGCTTGCCGAACCCCTTGTAGACGCGTTTTGCGTAGATGTCTTGATCAAAGCTGTAGGGAACGGCTTGTTCCAGCGGCGGGGCGGGCAACCGGGTGGCGGGGGTAAGAATGCCGCCGTTTGCGGCTGTTGCCGCGATGGAGCGCGCGTCCATAAGGGCCACGTATGCGATCTGGCCGCCGGAGGGTTTGGAGCCTTCGCGGTTGGGAAAGTTCCGTGTGGTGTGCCGTATGGAAAAGGCGTTGTGCGCCGGCACGTCGCCGGCTCCGAAACAGGGGCCGCAAAAGGCTGTTTTGATGGTTGCCCCGGCTTGCATCAGGGTGGCGGCGTGCCCCCGGCGCACAAGCTCCAAATATTGAGGCTGGCTGGCCGGATAAAGGGCGAGGCTAAACGCGCCGTTGCCCGTGGACTGCCCCGCAAGGATGGCGGCAACGCGCACGAGGTTTTCATAGGTGCCGCCTGAGCAGCCGGCCACAATGCCTTGATCGACCATAAAGGCGCCGTTTTTCAGCTTGCCGCGCAAATTAGGCTTGAGGGAGGCGCTGCCCATGAGCTTGGCCGCCTCTGCCTCCACGCCCGCAAGGAGCTCATCGGCATGGGCGAGAAATTCCGTAATGGGCCAGGCGTTGCTGGGGTGGAAAGGCAGGGCGATCATAGGGGGAATTTGCGCTAGGTCAATGCTGATCACCATATCATACCAGGTTCCTTCAGCGGGCAGGAGCTCTTTATAGTCTTTGCCCCGTCCATGCACGGCGAGCCAGTCCCGCACCTTGCCGTCCGTCTGCCAGATGGACGAAAGGCAGGTGGTTTCCGTGGTCATGACATCTATGCCCATGCGATAATCCACAGACAGCGCCGCAACGCCCGGGCCGATGAATTCCAGCACTTTGTTTTTTACCAGCCCCTCTTTGAACACCGCCTTGATCAGGGCAAGGGCCACGTCCTGCGGGCCGACGCCCGGCTGCGGAGCGCCGTGCAGGTAAACAGCGGCGACCTCAGGCACAGGCAGATCGTAGGTGCGGCCGAGAAGTTGCTTGACCAGCTCAGGCCCGCCCTCGCCCACGCCCATGGCTCCAAGAGCGCCGTAGCGGGTATGGCTGTCCGACCCGAGCACCATTGCGCCGCCGGCGGCCATCATTTCACGCACATATTGATGGATCACGGCCAGGTGAGCGGGGATAAAGTCTCCGCCATATTTTTTTGCGGCTGAAAGGCCGAAGATGTGATCGTCCTCATTGATGGTGCCGCCCACGGCGCACAAGCTGTTATGGCAATTGGTGAGGGCGTAGGGCAGTGGGAATTGCCGCATGCCGCTGGCTTTGGCTGTCTGGACAATGCCCACATAGGTAATGTCGTGCGAGGCCATACAGTCAAAGGCGATGCGCAAAAAACCGTCATCATCCGTTTTGGAATGGGCTTTGAGTATGCCATAAGCAATGGAGCCCTTGCGTGCAAGCGCGGGAGAGGCTAATCCGGCGCTTTGCCCGGCGGCGGCGTCCAGCCATTGCCCGTTATGCCAAAAAGCTCCGTCACGGTTAATCTGTATCATGGGGCATCTTCCTTCAAGTAAGGTGGTGGCGCTGTCCGGCACGGCGGACAGGGGCCGCATCGTGCAATGCGGAACATACAACGCGCTTTTTACGGATTCAAGAGAAGAGTGCCCCCAATGCCTGAAAAGGACAATCCTTTTTTAGGCGGGCAAGGGGCCGCACCTGTGGTTTGTGTATTTTATAAAGCGGGGATATAATCGTCGCCTGTTGTTTGGCGGTTTGTCTTATCCTGTAAAAATGCCGATACCCTCATGGAAGATATCCTCATAGTCCTTGCCTGCATGGGCCTTGGCATGTGCTGTGGCCACTGGCGCCGTAACCATACGGATTTTTTGCGCATTGCGGACAAAAGCGCGTTGTGCGCCGTATACGGTCTGCTTTTCGTTTTGGGCTTTCGTCTGGGCGCCAATGCCCAGCTTTTCGCCCAGCTCCCCATCCTTGGGGGCAAAGCGCTCGGCATCACGCTGTGCTGTACGGCGGGGAGCATACTGTGCATTTTTCTGGCAAGGGGCTTTTTTGCCCTGGGGCCGGTATCGGCCGATCCGCCCGCCGCTTCGGCATCCGCGCCGTCTCCGCTGTGGGGAAGCCTGCGCATACTGTGTTTTTTCTCCCTAGGCCTGGCTTTGGGCTATTTGTCTTTGGGCCCGGCTTGGCTGAACAACAGTTTGCTCGCCTCCTATGCCTTTTTTTTCCTGGTATTTGCCGTGGGCGTGGGCCTTGGCGCGGATTTACGCGTTTTTGGCATTGCGCGGGATCTGCACATGAAGATCCTGGCTGTGCCCGGCTTGATCCTCATAGGCACCGCCGCCGGGGCAACCGCGGCCTCGCTGATGCTGCCCGGCACCTCCTTGCGCGATGCTTTGTGTGTGGGAGCGGGGCTCGGCTACTACAGCCTATCGAGCCTCCTTATAGAAAAAGCGGGTGATTCCTCCCTCGCCTCTGTGACCTTGCTTGCCAATATTATGCGTGAAATCATAGCCATTGTAAGCGCCCCTCTGTTGAGCCGCTGGTGCGGCAAGTTAGCGTCTGTGGCAGCGGCGGGCTCAACAGCCATGGATACCGCTTTGCCGGTCATTGCGCGTTTTTCCGGTGAACGGGCGGCGGTGATCGCTGTGTTTAGCGGCATGTGCCTGACCCTTTTGGTGCCCTTTTTGGTGACGCTGGCCCTTGCTCTTTAGCATCGTAACTCTGAACTTATTCATACCGGTGAAATGCTCCGCCCTTGAGGGGCGAAGCGCAACAATTTCCAGCGTCCTCATAGTGCTCTTGGTAGAAAACCTCCAGCTTCAAAACTGAGCGGAGGGTGAACAACGTGTTGACACTCTACATCTAGTATCTGATTGTAAAAATTCAATGCATAATTTTATGAGTTGAATTTTTGCAACGATCGTTGGCTGAAAAATGTGATTTTCAGCCAGCTTATGCAGTTGACAGCGGCGCGCCGGACGATTGTCCGGCGTTAGAAATCATTGCCCAATGAATTTATGAAATGATCCTGCGACCATTCAGATAGAGAAGGCTGGAATAAAAATTGCAGCTATTTGAAGGCCTGCAGTAAAAGGCGGAATTTTTTGTTGCGGATTATAAATCCGCCTGTAATTGGGGGGGGCATGCTGCCCGATTGCTTTAAAAGCGGGCGTTTGCAGTGAGAAAAGCGGCTTGCCAGTTCCGGTAAAAACGGGATAAAGCGGAAAAAGACGTTTTGCCCCGCGGATACGCCGGAGCGCGCAGGCCAAAGGAGTTTTCTGTATGTCCATATTGTTCGGCCGCAAGGGGGGGGTCTGCGCGCGCGCGCTGCTTACCGTGCTGCTGGCGGCATGTTTGGGGCTGTCCGGCTGCGCCTCGCGCGGCGGCAAGGCCTATTCGGACGGCGAGGTGCGTACGGTACAACGGGTCCAGTACGGCACGGTGCTTGACGTAAGCGATGTAATGGTGGAAGAAGACCCCAGCCTGGTCGGGCCCATGATTGGCGCCGCCGCTGGCGGCGTGGTGGGGAGCCTCTTCGGCTCTGGAACGGGCAAAACCCTTGCCGTCCTTGGGGGCGTCGCCCTGGGCGCCATAGGGGGCGGAGTGACGGAATCGCAACTGCTGCGCCGCTACCCTGCCGCGCAGATAACCTTGGAGTTGGATAACAAGGATATTCTTGTTATCGTGCAGGGGTATGACGATATGTTTGTGAAAGGGGACCGGGTGCGCGTCATTTCCACAGATGAAGGCAGGGCCCGGGTTCAGCACATGTAGCGCCTTTATTCCTTGCGGTTGTTTTCGCAGCCTGTTTTAAGCGCCAGCCTCTTTTACAGGAATTTATAATAAAGCCGGTCGGTTGGATATAAAAACGCCTTTACTCTTTAATACATAGTAACAGCCTAAAGTCCTCCCAGCGCTACGGCTCGGACGGCCCTTTACGGCATAATCTTTATGTTGGAGGAATGGATGCCGAACCCTAAGGATTGCATTTTATACAGCGGCGGCGCCGCCGGTACAGAGAGCTTTTTTGGCCGGATAGCTGAGCGCTATGGTCTGGAAGAAGTAAATTACAGCTTCGAAGGGCACCAGATAGAACGCGCCCGGGGCGTGCGTGTGCTCACCAGCGAAGAGTTGGCCTTAAAAGACGTGAGCCTGACCTATGTGTCCAAAATTATGAGCCGCCAGTATACACATGCGCCGCTTTTTCGCAGAGTGCTGCAAAGCATCTGCTGGCAGGTGAGCAGCGGGCAGGAGGTGTTTGTGGTGGGAAGCATCTTGCCGGACAACACGGCCAAAGGCGGCACGGGCTGGGGAGCGGAGTTCGCCAAAATCTGCAACAAACCCCTCCGGCTGTTCGATCAGGAAAAAAACGCCTGGTTCAGATGGAGCAAAGATCAATGGGTTGCTGAAGCGCGGCCTGTTATAGAGCACACACGCTTCACGGCTACCGGCACACGTTTTCTGGATGACAAGGGCAAGGCGGCCATAGAGGAGCTGTTCTCCCGTTCCTTTGGCGCATAGTTTCGCGCGCATTGTATGCTTTGCGCAGGCGCGGCGCTTTTTTAGAAGTCATTCCAGTTCATTACGGGATGACTTCTAGAGCAGATTAACTTTGAGATTTGTCGTTTAACGGCGGGCAAAGCCCGCCTACGGCAATCTCAAGGCAAGGATTTACGGGCAAATCCTTGCAGAGCAATTATACATTTTCAATGGTAAATTGCTCTAAAGCGGTTTGCGCTTCGCTTTACAAGACAAGGGCGTTTTACCGGTATGTATAATTGCAAAGTTACAATGCTCTAAGGCCGGACCGGAGGCCCGGCGCGCCGTCAGCAGCGGCGCGAGCGAGCCGAAAGCCACGCTTTTCGGCGGGGAGATCTTCGTAAACCGGCCGTCGGCCGATTTATGAAATCAGCACTCAAAAACGCCGCCTCGAGAGCCGGTGGGAATTTTTGATGCCTGACAGTCTGCTTACCTCACGCAAGGGCGCGTCCGCTTCCGGCACCGCCGCCACGCCCTTTGCCCAAAATATTTCGCCTCCGGAGCCCGGGCCGGATAAAAGCGGCGTGTTCGCCGCTTTTGCGGCCTTTGTCATTTGGGGCGCTTTGCCTGTGTTCTGGAAAGCGCTGGCCTCCGTGGATTCCATGGAGGTCTTGTGCCACCGTATCTGCTGGTCCTTTCTTTTTCTTGCGCCCTGGATGTTTTTTCAGGGACGGCTGGCGAGCTTACGAGTTTTTTTGAGCAGCCCCCGCAATATGCTCGGGCTTTTCTGCTGCGGGTTTCTTCTTGCGGGGAACTGGTATTTGTATATCTGGGCCATTGCCTCAAATATGGTCATTGAGGCGAGCCTGGGATATTTTATTACGCCCCTGGTGAATATTCTTTTCGGCATCGTCCTTTTTCGCGAAAAGACCGGGCGCATTGTCTGGGCCGCCATCGGCATCGCTGTTGTGGGGGTTGCTTGGCAGGTTTTGCGGCTTGGGCATCTGCCTTTTGTTCCCCTTGGTCTGGCCTTTTCTTTCGGGATTTACGGCTTGCTGCGGAAAGTGCTCCAGGTGCAGGCCCTGTCCGGCCTGTTTGTGGAAACCCTCGTGGTGCTGCCCCTAGCCCTGGGCTATCTTGTGTGGCAGGCGCGGCTCGGCAACAGTGTTTTTTTTCTGAACAACTACAGCATTATCGCCTTACTCATCAGCAGCGGGTTTTTCACCACCATTCCCCTCATTTGCTTTGCTTACGGCGCGCGCCGCCTCCGGATGACGAGCCTCGGCATCCTGCAGTATCTGACGCCTTCCTGCGTATTTTTGCTCGGAGTTTTTGTCTATAAGGAACCGCTGACCATGAGCGGCCTGGTGACATTTTTCTGCATCTGGACGGCCCTTGGCCTGTATACCTGGGACACGCTCCGGCGCGCCTAGAAGAGAACAAAGCAACGTTAGACGCCCGCTCCGGCGCTTAACGGCGAAACAAGTTCCGCTTACGCCTGCGCAGCGGGCAGCGTCTTGCGCCGTCTGATGAAGATTTGCGCTGACGGCGGGTTTTGCCGGCAGCGCAAGAGCGCCTCAACCGTATAAAGGATTGGTGTGTTCTTACGCGCAGGAGAGCCGGCGATAGAGTTCGCCTTTATTCGTAAATACGGAAAAAATACCATTTTCAAACAGGCCGAAGCAGGGCGGGTGTCCTTCTTTAGGGAGGGCCAGAGAGCCTGGGTTGCACAGGTAGATGCCTTCAAATGTGGGCTCGGCCAGGGGTATATGGGTATGGCCGAAGAGCAGGACATCGCCTTTGCTCAGGGCGGGCGGGTTGTGAGGGCCGTATTTATGGCCGTGCGTGAGGCAGAGACGCAGGCTGCGTTCGGGCAGGCTCGCCAGAATCCAGGAAAGCTCCGGGGCCAGGGGAAAAGGGAGCACCATGGCGTCCACCTCGCTGTCGCAGTTGCCTTGGACGGCGATTATGCGGGATGCGAGAGGCTCTAAAAGCCTAGCGGTTTCCTTGGGCGCGTAGCCTTGAGGAAGAGGATTGCGCGGGCCGTGGTACAGTATGTCGCCAAGGAGCAGAACATAGTCGGGCAAATGCCGCTGCGCAAGGTCGGCAATAAGTTCGCCCACCGGCGCGGAGCCGTGAATATCGGAAAAGATCAGCAGCTTCATGCGACAATATGGCCATCGGCCATGGTAATGGAACGGGAAGCGTCACGGGCGTAGTCAGGGTTGTGGGTGACCATGATAATGGCAGTGCCCTCCTGATTCAGAGTGTGCAAAAGCTCCATAATGGAGAGCCCGGTGGCCGAATCCAGGCTCCCTGTGGGCTCATCGGCAAAAAGCACACGGGCTCCCCGCATCAAAGCTCTGGCTATGGCCACGCGCTGTTGCTCCCCTCCGGAGAGTTTGCCCGGCAAAATCGACTCTTTGCCAAAAAGCCCTACCTTGGCGAGCATAGCCCGGGCCGCTTCGGTTTGCTTTGCGCTTACGGGTATCGGACTGTCCAACAAAGGCAGCAGCACGTTTTCCAGGCTGGAGAGGTAAGGCACCAGATGGTGCTGCTGGAATATCATGGCAAAAGAATTGCGGCGCAAGGCGTTGCGTTGCTTTTCCGGCGCGGCGGCGATATTTTTTCCCTCAAAAAGCACCTGGCCGGAATCCGGCAAAGCCAGGGAAGAAAGAATATGCAGCAAAGTGGATTTTCCTGAGCCGGATTTCCCGAGAATACTCACAAATTCTCCGGACAGCACCGTAAGATCAAGGTTGTCCACTGCCGGTTTTTTTGCGCCGGGATAGTATTTTGTTACCGATAACGCCTGCAGCACGTTTTGCTCCAAAGTAATTTGGCGGCGGCGGCCCCAAACCCCGCCCGGGGGAGTCATTCCCTCATGAATTATGAAATGACTTCTAGCCAAAAATTATTTTCCCGGTATCAGCGGCGTCATAACCGGGAAGCAGAGCAAGCTCTTTTCGTATGCCGGACGACTGCAATACATCCAGGAGCGCCATAATGCCGGGATGCGCGCGCAAGTCCGACGGGATAACCAAATCACAACGGGTTGCAGCCAGCGCAACAAAATCCAGCCCAAAAGATTTTGCAATAATCCGCAAGCCCAGCGCCGCATCGGCGGTTCCGTTTGCCACACGCATTGCGCCTTCAGCGTGGGAATACACTTCTTCCGTATAGCCCCGCACCGTAGAGCCGGGCATCCCATGCCGCATCAGGTGCGTATCCAGCAGCTTTCTCAGCGCCGCCCCCTCTTCACGGTTCACAAAACGCACCCTCCCATTGGCGATGTCTTCCACGCCACGAATGCCCAGAGGGTTTCCAGACGCAACCATAAATCCTTCTTCCTGTGTGGAAAAAGCGATCATCAGGCAATCCATTTTCGGCGACAAAGAGCGAACAGCCTCAATATTGCCTCCCTCAAGGCCAAAATTATGATAGTGCGTTCCCGCAACATGCGCGTGACCCTCACTTAAGGAGAGCAGCGCCTGGCGGCTTGAGGCAAAAACAGTATGGGCGCGGATTCCGGAAGCGGCGCGTGCGATAAGGCCGTTCAGCACGCTGAGCGCCGGATCGCACCCCAGAATAAGGATCGTCTTTGCTAATTGAGCGCGTGGGAGCTGGCAATCAATTGTTTTATCCGCCAACAAAAAGCCATCGGAAGCATCCAGCTTGAAAAGCATTGCATGAGCGCCATGCTGGGGAATGCCGACAAGCTTTTCCCGCACTTGCGCCAGAGAGAGCCTGGCCGTTGTTTCGATTCCGTTCAGCAGATGGATGGCTCCAGGCTCCGCCGGGACATCCTCGGCAAACAACATTTCCACCGTGCAGCCAAGCGCGCGTGCCAACCTAAGGGCCACAGCGGTATTAGGCAGATAACGTCCTGACTCCATATCATACACCGCCTGACGCCTGACGCCGATCTTATGCGCCAGCTCATCCTGCGACAGCCCTTTGCGCTTGCGATATTCCTTTATCGCGCATCGTATTATGGTTCCTTCATTGCCGGTCATAAGAAACCTCCGGGCTTTCCCAATCTCGTTGACAATCCTTACCACAGCGCCTAAAACCGAACAATGACGTGTATACACGTCAAAATCACTTTTTTATTCTGGAGGCACCCATGGTCCGTATGCTCACGTCGTTAGGCATGGCGCTTGCTTTGTTTCTGTCCTTCGGCCTTACCGAGGCAAAGGCGGCAGCAGACATCACCGTCTTTGCCGCCGCATCAACGACAAATGCCCTCACTGAAATCGCCAAAATCTATGAAGCCGCCGGAAAAGGCAAAGTAGCGCTTTCATTCGCGTCATCATCAACACTGGCCAAGCAGATAGAAAACGGCGCGCCGGCTGACGTGTTTCTTTCAGCAAACGCGGAATGGATGGATTATCTTGAAGAAAAAAAGCTCCTGGAAGCCGGAAGCCGCTTTGATCTTTTGGGTAACCGGATCGTTTTCATTGTTCCCGCATCGAGCGGCGTGAAATCGGTAACCGTATCGCCGCGGCTTGATGTGCTCACGCTCCTTGGCAAGGACGGCCTGCTGTCGGTGGGCGACCCATCCCACGTCCCGGTGGGCAAATACGCCAAAGCGGCATTGGAGTATCTGAAACTGTGGCCGCAGGTGAAAGACAAAATAGCCCCCGCTAAAGACGTCAGAGCGGGGCTGGCCCTTGTCGAACGCGCGGAATCGCCTTTGGGCATCGTGTACGCCAGTGACGCAGCCATTTCGGACAAAGCACGCATTGTGGGCGCCTTTCCTGCGGACAGCCACCCCAATATTGACTATCCGATCGCGGCGGTGAAAACGCCCAACACCAGCGCCTCCCTGGCGTTTATCAAATTCCTGAGCACGCCTCAGGCAAAGGAAATTTGGGTAAAATACGGGTTTCAGGTAAAATAATGTTTTTCTCATTAAGCCAGGCAGAGGCGGCGGCGCTCCTGCTCAGCCTTAAGGTTGCTTTCTGGGCGACGCTGGGCAGCCTGCCTTTTGGAGTGATGCTGGCCTGGATTCTTTCCCGCCTGGATTTTCCCGGCAAGAGCCTGCTTGATGGCCTGCTGCATCTGCCCTTGGTTCTGCCGCCCGTCGTCATCGGCTATCTTTTGCTGGTAGCATTAGGGCGCAACGGATTTATCGGGAAGACGCTCTACGAACACTTCGGCGTGAGTATTGCCTTTAACTGGAAAGGCGCTGTGGCGGCTTCGGCCGTCATGGCCTTTCCTCTTCTTGTGCGCACAGTGCGGCTTTCCCTCGACGCCGTGAATAAAAAGCTCGAAATGGCCGCGCGTACCCTTGGGGCTGGCCTCTGGCGCGTTTTTTTTACCATCACATTGCCGCTGTCCATACCGGGCATTGTCGCCGGAATGGTGCTGGCCTTTGCGCGAAGCTTAGGAGAATTCGGCGCGACCATCACCTTTGTTTCCAATATTCCCGGACAAACGCAAACCCTTCCCCTTGCTCTATATACCATGACGCAGATACCGAATGGAGAGGCGGCGGCCATGCGCTTATGCTGCCTATCCATAGTCATTGCCTTGATCGCTCTTATAGGCGCAAATTGGCTGGAAAAACGCTTTATGCGGCATTGTGCGGGGTAGGATATGCGCGTCACACTACAGCGCAAACAGGGAACCTGCGTTATTGATGTAGCCTTCCAGAGCGATGCAAACGGCATCACCGCCCTGTTCGGCCCCTCCGGGGCCGGGAAAAGTTCTATAATCAATATGATAGCGGGGATGCAAAGACCCGACAGCGGCAGCATCTTCATACGCGGGCGCTGTTTGTTTGATTCCGCGCGCGGCATCAACCTGCCGCCTGAAAAAAGAAAAATCGGCTATGTGTTCCAGGAAGATTTATTGTTTCCGCATATATCCGTTCAGGGGAACCTGCTATACGGGCAAAGCCGCAACGGGCATGGCCACGCCGGCGTCCATTTTGACCAGGTCGTCAACCTGCTCGGCATACGACCGCTTCTGTCAAGAAAACCCCGGACCTTATCCGGAGGAGAAAAGCAGCGGGTGGCCTTTGGGAGGGCGATTCTTTCACATCCGGATATCCTGCTCATGGATGAGCCCCTCGCCTCTTTAGATGAAGCCCGGAAAGAAGAAATGCTGCCTTTTATCAAAGATATGAATGCGCGGTTCAGCATTCCCGTTCTCTATGTGAGCCATTCTCTGCAAGAAATTCTCACCTTAACGGACCATGTTATCAGATTGGCAAACGGCAAAATAGACAACATGCCCCACCGCGCATGACAGGCCCCCCCTTCATTAAAAGATCGTCCGCGAAAAGCTGATTTTTCAAGCGGCAAAGCGGCGCAAACCGGCCGCAACTGATGCAGGCGGCCCCTGGCCGGCCTCCTTGCGATTTTTCACGTCCACAAGCTATCCGGATTGGCAAAGCTTTTCTCAATCTCTGCAAAAAAACGGCTGACGTGGAGCCCATCCGCAAAGGCATGATTAAACTTGCAACTAATTGGTATAGCGCCATTTTTCATCATACCCCAGGCAAGAATCGGTACAGCCTGCCCAAAATGGCATTCCGCCTGGGATACAGCGGAAAAATGGAGCCAAGGGAGGCAGCTCGCGCAGAGAAAATCCTCCCCGTGTTCTTCCATCGGCGACGGCGCTTCTCGTTTGGCCGATTTTACTTTCGGCGCGGACTCATTGGCGAAAACGGAAAAATCTGGGGCATATTCGCACCAAATTTGGCGGAACATTTCCTGTTCCGTCATAATGGGCGTCATGACGGCAATTTGTTCGAACTCAACGATATTATCGCCTATAACGCGTTGTTTGAGTTGCGGCACGGCATTTGCCGCCCGCAAAATGGCGTAAAGCGCGAGCAAAAAAAAAGACTCGGTCCGATCTCGGGCGCAAGCGTGGAGTTCATGCGCTTCAATCTGTACGGAAACGTTGAAGCAGGGATTGTCGAATTTTTGGTAAAAGTCGAAAAGCTCCCGCCTGGGCCAACTCTCTTGGTTAATGATACGATATGCGTTCATGCGCCATCCTGCATAAATAAATATAAAAAGCGATACCGCGGGATAATTGCTTCTTGTGGGAATAGAAGCTATTTCACAAGGAACGGTAAGAGCTTTTCGCTCCGTACCGTCCCTTTGCGCGCAGCAGACAATCTCAGAGGAAAAAACTATGAAATATCTCATGTGTGAGGATTTTTCCGGTCAGCCCATCCCCTTTCTTTTTCCCGACAAGGTAGCTCATAGCGATATGCGCGAACAACTGCCCTATACCTCTGTAATTTCCGGCGGCTACATTACCCTTGCCAAGGGGCGCTTCGTTTGTTCCGGAGGCGACGTGGAACTCGGCATCACCGCTTTGCCCGAGGACGCGCGGCGCATAACGGCCTTTTTCGCTCACGGAAACGACAATGATCAGGCATAATAATTTTTTGAACGGCGCCGCGCCTGAAATTGCGCTGGATCCGGCCTGTACGCCCGAGTCCATAGAAGCCCGTTCCTTTGCCATTATTGAAGAAGAAGCCGATATCAGGCCATTTTCCGGCCATGCCTGGAAAATTGCCCGCCGCCTTATTCACACGTCCGGCGATATGACGCTTCTGGACGCTCTCTGGCTGCCGGATGCGGCCATCAGCTCCGGCCTGCGGGCGCTTAGAGCCGGCGCCCCTATTTTCACTGATACGCAAATGGTTCTGTCCGGCATCGCTGAGCGCCGCATCGCGCCGCTCGGCTGCAAAGCCCAATGCTTCCTTGCGCAAAAAACGCCTCCCGCCGCCCAAACCAGCACACGGGCCCGGGCCGGCATGGAAGCCGTGAAAGACTCGCTCAACAACGCCATTTTGGCCATAGGCAATGCGCCTACAGCCCTTTTGGCTCTCCTGGATCTCATGCGTGAAGGCTGCGCGGCTCCGGCCCTGGTCATCGGCATGCCCGTGGGGTTTGTTAATGCGGCGCAGTCCAAGGAGTTGCTCATCCAGTCCGGCCTGCCCTGCCTCGTGCTGCGCGGCAGGCGCGGGGGCTCCCCCCTCGCCGCCGCTGCCGTAAACGCTCTGGCGATAATAGCCGCTGAGGGGGCGCCGCCCCCTCAAACTCCCCCGGCAGGGGCATGATGCCCCCGCACCCCCATTACCCGTCTATCCGCGCATAGCACGAATAGACGGGCGATAGCGCAGATCCGGCGGGAATCCTCTCCTCCGGTGGGGGTTCAAGGGGCAAAGCCCTTTGGCGTCTTAGAGCAATTTACCATTGAAAATGTATACTTGCTCTGCAAGGATTTGCCCGTACATCCTTGCCTTGAGATTGCCGTAGGCGGGCTTTGCCCGCCGTTAAACGACAAATCTCAAAGTTACTCTGCTCTAGGGGCTGTTTCTAAATAAAAGATTTTGCGCCAAGAGCAAGAAATCCAGCTCTTTTTGCGAAGGGAGTGTACTCTTACGGTACAGGGCCGGAGAAAAAAGAACTGGATGACGCAGCTCTTTGGACAAAAGATTTATTT
>JAVBOT010000056.1:0-23571 GCA_031550225.1 Desulfovibrio sp. | reverse complement strand
TCTAGGGGCTGTTTCTAAATAAAAAATTTTGCGCCAAGAGCAAGAAATCCAGCTCTTTTTGCGAAGGGAGTGTACTCTTACGGTACAGGGCCGGAGAAAAAAGAACTGGATGACGCAGCTCTTTGGACAAAAGATTTATTTAGGGACAGCTCCTAGGGGGCGCTGTTTCAAAGGCGATGCGCTCCAAAAATTCTTCTTCCGTCAGCACTGCGACGCCTAAGGCCCGGGCCTTGTCCAGCTTGGAGCCGGGGTCTTCTCCCACCACAAGAAAGTCCAACTTGCCGGATACGCCGCCAAGCAGCTCAGCGCCCGCCGCTTCGGCCAAGCGCTGCGCCTTGCTCCGGGGCATGGACTTAAGACTGCCGGTGAACAAAATGCGCTTGCCCGCCAAAGGGAGGGCCGCATTCCTGTTTGAAGCGCTTTTTTCGCTTTGCCCCTCTTGTACCGCGAGTGCCGGGCTTACGCGGAGCAAGCTCTGCTGTGCGGAAGTGGAAAATTTGACCGGATCTGAAGACTGCGCGCTGCTTACAGAGTTGAGAGAAAAAACCGCCGCGGCTTTCTCCTCGGGCCAAAAAGGAAACTGAAGCCCTTTGAAGTCTTCGAGCATGCGCCGGTTCTTGTCATCGCTGAAAAAATCTTTGATGGCCGAGGCCACCTCCGGCCCCACGTCAGGCACCCGGCAGAGCTCTTCTGTTGTGGCTGCGGCAAGGGCGTCCAGGGAACCAAAGGCCCGGGACAGGGCTTTGGCCGTCTGTTCGCCCACATGCCGGATGCCCAGGGCGGATAAAAACCGCGGCAAGGTGGCGCTTTTTCGGGCCTCTTCAAGGGCGGCAAGCACGTTGTCGGCGGATTTTTCCCCCATGCGCTCAAGGGTTTGCAGCCTTTCCAGGCTAAGATGAAACAGATCCGCCGGGCTTGCGACGAGCCCCGCATCCACAAGTTGCTCCACAAGCTTTTTGCCAAGCCCCTGGACGTCCAGCCCCGCTTTGGAAACAAAATGCCGGATGGATTCACGCCGTACAGCCGGGCAGGAGCGGTTCACGCAGCGCCAGGCGGCTTCTCCGTCTTCCCGGTGGACAGGGCTGTCGCACTTGGGGCAGCGTTTGGGAAAGAAAAATTCGCTTTCCGAGCCGTCGCGGCGCTCAGGCAGGGATCCCAGCACTTCGGGGATAACGTCTCCGGCCCGCCGCACCAGAACCATGTCTCCGATGCGCAACCCCTTGCCGCTGATGTCTTCTTCATTGTGCAAGGTGGCGCGGGACACCATGACCCCTCCCACATTCACCGGCTGCAGCAGGGCCACAGGGGTGAGCACGCCTGTGCGCCCAACCTGGATATCAATGCCCAAAAGCTTCGTAATTGCCTGCATGCCCGCAAATTTAAAGGCCACGGCAAAGCGCGGGGCCCGTGCGGTAAAACCCAGCTCGTCCTGCAGGGCAAGGTTGTTAAGCTTAGCCACAATGCCGTCCACCTCAAAAGGCAAATCATCCCTTCGGGCAGCCATTGCGCTGTGCCAGGCTTCCACCTCCTTACCCCCCGTGCACAGCCCCGCCTCGGGCGCAATGGAAAAACCAAGCTGTTGCAGACCTAACATGACTTCCTGCTGGGTGCTCCAGGCAGGCCCGTTCGCCCATTCAATCCGGCCTATGCCATAGGCGATAAAGCGCAACGGCCGCCCGGCGGTGATGGATGAATCAAGTTGCCGTACCGACCCGGCAGCCGCATTGCGCGGGTTGGCGAAGGTTTTCGCCTTAAGCTTCTCCTGCCGGGCATTGAGCGCAACAAAATCCTCTTTGCTCATGAGCACTTCGCCCCGGACTTCAAGCAGTTCCGGTACGTCCAGGGCCCGATTCAGGGAGGCGGCTTCAGCCTGTGCGGGCTCGGACGCGCCGGAGCCGGCGGATTCCATTTTCTCTCTTGCCGCGGGGGTAAGCAAGCGCAAACGGACATCATGCACGGTGCGCATATTTTCCGTGACCAGTTCCCCGGTTTGCCCGTCGCCCCTGGTAAGGGCATACTCCAGTGCGCCGTTGACATAGACCAGTTCCATGGCCAGGCCGTCCATTTTCGGCTCCATCCAAAAGCTCAGATCCTCCTCGCGCCTGCCGGGCAAAAGGCGCAGAATTTTTTGCACAAAATCCCGCCACTCTTCCATGGTGAATACATTGTCCAGACTGTACATGGGCAGAGTATGCCCGCGCGTGGGCAAAGCCTCCAGCACCGCCCCTCCCACGCGCAAAGTGGGAGAATTCGCGCTTTGCAGGGCCGGGTATTCTTTTTCCAGGCGCAGCAACTCCTGAAACAAGGCGTCGTATTGTGCATCATCAATGGCGGGCTCGTCCAAAACGTAATAGCGCCAGCCGTGATACTCCAGTTGATTGCGTAAAAAGTCAGCCCGGGCCCGGGCTGACTCCGGTATATCTGTTTCTGGCGCTTGGTGCGCGTGCATGCTGTCTCCTAAGAGCTGTTTCTCAATGTGCGCGTTTTTTGGGGGCTGCCCCAAACCCCGCAAGGGGATTGAATCCCCCCAAAAATCATCGGTCCCCATAGCCGAAAAGCGGCTTTGCCGCTTTTCGGAACTTACGGGTGCAGGGGGCCGCACCCCCTGCCGGGGAGGTCTGGAGGGGCAGCGCCCTCCAGAAAAACTCACGCGCCCGGTTCTTCTTCGCCCGGCCCGGAAACGAACAGCCGCGAGCGTAGCGCCTGGATGCGATCACGCAATTCGGCCGCACGCTCAAATTCAAGCTCGCGCGCGGCTTCGCGCATTTCCCGCTCCAACTGCTGGATGAGCCGCGCCAGTTCGCGCGCCGTTCCGTAGGCCTTAGGCGATTCCGGCTCAGCCACGCGCCCGGCTCGGGAAGATTTGCCGGCGCGCGCTCCGGGAGCGGGTGCGGAAAAAAGAGAATCAAAGGGCGTATCCACGTCCTTTATAATGCTGCGGGGCGTGATGTGATGCGCTTCATTAAAGGCGCGCTGTTTTTCCCGCCGCCGCGCGGTTTCGTCCATGGCCGCCCGCATGGAGGCGGTGACGGCGTCGGCATAGAGGATGACCCGCCCTTCAGCGTTGCGGGCGGCCCGGCCAAAGGTCTGGATGAGAGAGCCTGTGGAGCGCAAAAAGCCTTCTTTATCCGCATCCAGGATAGCTACCAGGGCAACTTCGGGAATATCAAGACCTTCTCGCAGAAGGTTAATGCCTACCAGAACGTCAAACTCGCCTTTGCGTAAGCTGTGGATAATGCTCATGCGCTCTAAAGTGTCGATGTCCGAGTGCAGATACTTGGCTCTAATGCCCATGGAAAGGCAATATTCGGTAAGATCTTCGGCCATGCGCTTGGTCAAGGTGGTGACGAGAACGCGCGAACCGCCCTGGGCGCGCAGGCGGCATTCAGCCAAGAGATCGTCCATCTGACCTTTGGTTTTGCGCACTTCAACTTCCGGATCCAGCAAGCCGGTGGGGCGGATGATCTGCTCGGCCACCACGCCTTGCGCCCGATCCCTTTCCCAGGGCCCCGGGGTTGCTGATACGTAAACGCTCTGGCCCACGCGCTGCAAAAACTCCTCAAAACACAGCGGCCGGTTGTCCAGGGCCGAAGGCAGGCGAAAGCCGTAATCCACCAGGGTATTTTTACGGGAGCGATCCCCCTTGAACATGGCTCCCACCTGGGGGATGGTAATGTGCGACTCATCCACAAACAGAATGTAGTCATCCGGAAAATAGTCCAGCAAGGTGGCCGGGGCCGACCCCGGCAGGCGCCCGTCAAGGTGGCGGGAGTAGTTTTCAATGCCGCTGCAGTAGCCCATTTCCTCCATCATTTCGAGGTCCAGCATGCTGCGCTGTTCCAGGCGCTGGGCCTCCACCAGGCGGTTTTCCGCTTTCAGCCGCGCAAGCGTTTCTTGCAGTTCCACACGAATATCCGCAATGGCCCGGGCAAGGTTATCCCGGTCCGTTACGTAGTGGCTTGCGGGATAGATCACGCTTTTGCCGATGCGGGCAAGAACCTCTCCGGTGAGGGGATCCACCTCGCTTAAGGATTCCAGCTCATCGCCAAAAAATTCCAGGCGCAAAGCTCGTTCATGCTCATAGGAAGGGATGACTTCCAAAACATCCCCGCGCACCCGAAAGGTGGCGCGGTGAAAATCGTAATCATTGCGGGTGTACTGGATATCCACCAGGCGGGAAATGACGCTCTCCATGGAAAGGCGCTGCCCGGTTTCCACAGGGATAATCAAACGCGCGTAATACTCCGGCGATCCCAGGCCGTAAATGCAGGAAACCGAAGCCACGATGATGACATCGCGCCGGGTGAGCAGGGCATGGGTGGCGGCGTGGCGGAGCTTGTCGATATTGTCGTTGATGGAAGAATCTTTTTCAATATAGGTGTCCGAGGTGGGAACATACGCTTCCGGCTGGTAATAATCGTAATAACTGACGAAATATTCCACCGCGTTGTGGGGAAAAAGCCCTCGGAACTCATTGTACAACTGCGCGGCCAAGGTTTTATTGGGCGCAAGAATAAGAGCGGGCCGCCCCACCTGGGCTATGGTCTGCGCCATGGTGAAGGTTTTGCCGGATCCCGTCACCCCGAGCAGAATCTGGTCACGCAGCCCCTGACGCAGGTTTTGCACCAGCATGCCGATGGCCTCGGGCTGATCCCCTTGGGGTTGGAACTCGGTTTTCAGGGTAAAACCGCCCCCGGGCTCATCCTGCCGGGGCACTTGCCGGGTGGGGGTACGTTTCATGCGGGGATTCCTTCTTCCCAGCTTCCTCTATGCAAAGCGCCTTCAAGGGCCTGTGCAAGACGTCGCATAAACTCCTCGCGCGGCACGGCTTTTGCGCCAAAGCGCAGCATATGGGGAGTAACCTGCTGGCAGTCGATAAGAGAAAATCCGCTTTGGCGCAGGGCATCCACAAGAAAGGCGAAAGCCGCTTTGGAAGCGTCGGGAACCCGGTAAAACATGGACTCGCCGAAAAAAACCGACCCCAAAGCCACTCCGTACAGCCCTCCGGCAAGCTCCCCGTCCTGCCAGGCCTCCACGGAGTGGGCCAGGCCCAGCTTATGCAGGGCAATGTATGCTTCTATCATGTCCGCCACCAGCCAGGTGCCGTCACTGCCCTTGCGCGGTTCGGAACAACCGCGGATAACAGCGGCAAAGGCCTTGTCAAAAGTATGGGTGAAGGCTTGCGTCCTTAACCGGCGTTCAAGGGAGCGGGAGAGATGGAACTCTTCGGGCAGCAAGATGCAGCGCGGGTCCGGAGTCCACCAGAGGGGGGGGCTGTTTTCATGGTACCAGGGAAAAATGCCGAGGCTATAGGCCGATACCAGACGGTGCGGGGTAAGCTCTCCCCCAACGGCCAAAAGCCCGTCGGGCTCGGCATCGAAAGGGTCGGGGAAGGCGACTCCTGTATCAGGCAAGCGGTAAATCGGCATGGCCTTATGTAAGCCGCATCAACGACAAAGGCAATCATCACGCCGCATCATCGCAAAATGACCACACGCCCCTTTGTCAGCACAGCTTAGCTCCATTGGGCACGGACCGCTCCGGCATGGCGATGACCACAGCCCCTTCCTCATTATGAAACCCTGTGAGCAAAAACTCCGAGCGAAAAGGCCCCACCTGCTTGGGCGAAAAGTTCATCACTCCCAAGATCTGTCGCCCCAACAAATCTTCTTTTTTATAGAGCCTGGTAATCTGCACGCTGCTCTTCTTTTCCCCTATTTCAGGGCCGAAATCCGCCCACACTTTGTAGGCGGGCTTGCGCGCCTCAGGGAACTCCTCGACCCGCACAATGGTGCCCACGCGAATGTCCACAGCCTCAAACTCATCCCAATTTATTATCCGCATGGATTCTCCTCATAAAAGCGTTCCCGCCCGCTGCGTTTCTTGAGAGCATCGCGCATTTGAGATGTTTGCTCATGTTTGCCGCCATGTGCATACATCCACCCAGTCCCTTGCCCGGGCAATAGCGAACAAATCCTGGCAGGAAATTTCCAACACCGCGTTCGCACTGCCGCAAGAAGGGTAGACCGTTGCAAAGCGCTTGAGGGAAATATCCAGGTAAATCCCCGCGTCCGGATTGTTGACGGCAAAAGGGCACACCCCGCCCACCGCATGCCCGGTGAGCGCGGGAACATCCTCAGGGCTGGGCATATGGGATTTTATGCCGAAATGCTCTTTAAATTTTTTTCCGTCAATGCGGGCATCCCCGGCAGCCACTATCAGCAGGCACGATAAAACGCCCGCGCCGACATTCGTTTGCTTTGTCTTAAAGCATAAGGTTTTGGCAATGCGGGCCGCTTCCACGCCCACGGTTCCGGCGGCAAGCTCCACTGTGGCGCAGGAAGCGGCATACTCCTTGATTGCCGTGTCCTTACCCCAAGTCTTCAGATATTCCTTCACCTCGGCAACACCCATAACGCGCTCTCCTCAAAAATCCGGATGCCGGTTGCCGTATAAGCCGGCCTCGGCAACCGGCACACATTGCCTGTTGTAAAACGAAGAAAAAGGGCGAAGCCCCTTTCCAAGCATGATAATCGGTTTTATTTTTTTCTACCAGCCCTTCTTGCCTGACGACGCATCACGGCAAACCGCGCCGCCGCTCGCGTCATTGGGTAGTGGATGCGGTTTGACGTCAGGCGAGGAAGGCAAATTTTTTGCGATGGGAGTATACTCTTACGGTATTCGACCTGAGCAAAAAACGATGCCTGACGACGCATCACGGCAAACCGCGCCGCTACCCCTATGGACATTAGCTTGTCCTTGTGGCACAGCCTGTTATGACGCATAGCGTCAGCTTTAACGCCAAAGAAAACCTAACCTCTTTTTCCCTGCACGGGACAACATATGGAGGCCCTCATGTGGGAATATACCGATAAAGTCCGCGAGCATTTTCTGAATCCCCGCAATGTGGGCGAAATGCAAAATCCTGATGCCGTGGGCGAAGTGGGGAGCCTCGCCTGTGGGGACGCTCTGAAGCTGTTTTTAAAAATTCAGGATCAGCGCATTGTGGACGCCAGTTTCCAGACCTTTGGCTGCGCCAGCGCCATTGCTTCCAGTTCCGCGCTCACGGAAATGATCAAAGGCAAAACCGTGGATGAGGCTTTGGCCATAACCAACAAGGACATAGCGACCTTTTTAGGCGGCCTGCCCAAAGAAAAAATGCACTGTTCGGTTATGGGGCAGGAAGCTTTGGAAGCCGCCATCCGGTCCTGGCGCGGCGAACCTCCTGTGCCGCATACGCATGAAGGGCGGCTGGTGTGCAAATGCTTTGGCGTGACGGAAGATCAAATTGTGAAGGTGATTCAAGAAAACAAGCTCAGCACGGTGGAGGAAATAACCAACTTCACCAAAGCCGGGGGAGGCTGCGGGGACTGCCATGACGACATCGCGGCCATCCTTAAAGCCACCCTTGCGGGGCAAGCCCCCACAGGCGACGCCGCGCAACACGCGGTAAAAATACCGGATTTGCGTAAGCCGACGCCGGAAAACGCGCCTCCCGCTTTGTCCAACATCCAGCGGATGCAAAAAGTGATGGCCGTTCTGGATGATATTATCCGCCCGCGCCTCAAGCAGGACGGCGGCGACGTGGAACTTGTGGACATTAACGGCAAAGAGGTCGCCGTGGCCCTGCGCGGCATGTGCACCAGTTGCCCCTCAAGCCGCCTCACGCTGGAAGGCTTTATACAGCAAACCTTACGAGATCAGGTGGAGCCGGACATCACGGTGAGGGAGGCATCGGCATGAGCGACATGAGCAACAGAACCGTTTATTTTGACAACAACGCCACCACCGGAATCGCTCCGGAAGTTTTGGAGGCCATGCTCCCTTATTTGCGCGAGTACTACGGCAACCCTTCCAGCATGTACGGCTTTGCCGGCTTTGCCCAGGAGGCGATAAGCAAAGCCCGCGCCCAGGTCGCCGCGCTCCTTGGGGCTGCGCCCGAAGAAATCCTCTTCACATCCTGCGGCACGGAGAGCGATTCCACGGCCATTTTTGCCGCGCTGAATTCCCAGCCGGAAAAAAAGCACTTCATCACCACCAGGGTTGAGCACCCCGCGGTGCTGGCCCTTGCCCAGCACCTGGAAAAAAAAGGATATTCCGTCACCTTCCTTGGTGTTGATAACAAAGGCCGCCTTGATTTCCAGGAACTCGCCTCGGCCTTAACCAAAGATACCGCGCTGGTTTCCATTATGTACGCCAATAACGAAACCGGCAATATCTATCCTATTCCGGAAATAGGGGCTCTGTGCCGGGAGCGGGGGGTGCTGCTGCATGTGGATGCGGTGCAGGCGGTGGGAAAACTCCCCATTAATCTGGCCGCGCTTCCTGTGGATTACCTGGCGCTTTCAGGGCACAAACTGCACGCCCCCAAAGGAGTGGGCGCGCTATACGTGCGCCGGAGCGCTCCGTTCAGGCCCTTTTTACGCGGCGGGCACCAAGAGCGCGGCCGCCGCGCCGGCACTGAGGCCGTGCCCAATGTCGTGGCGCTCGGCGCCGCCTGTGAGCTCGCCGCCGCCCATATCCAGCAGGAAAACACCCGGGTCAGGGCCTTGCGCGATAATCTGCAGCAGCGCCTTCTCGCAATTCCCGAGAGCATCCTCAACGGCGATCCGGAACACCGTTTACCCAACACCATGAACATCTCTTTTAAGTATGTGGAAGGAGAAGCCATCCTGCTCATGCTTGACCAGTACGGCATTTGCGCCAGTTCCGGCTCCGCCTGCACTTCCGGCAGCCTTGAACCTTCCCACGTGCTGCGAGCCATGGGTGTCCCTTTTACTTACGCCCACGGCTCCGTGCGCTTGTCTCTCTGCCGGTATAATACGCAGGAAGAAGTGGATTTTGTGGCCGCGACCATGCCTCAAATAATACAGCGCCTGCGCGAAATCTCGCCTTACCGAAACCTTGCCGATGACGCCGTTGAAGGGAGTTGCACCTCCTGTTCCTGCTGCTCCATAGGCTAAAAGCCATTGCATGCTTCATTGGGGAATGACTTCCGGACGCCGCCTCTCTCAATATACGGTTGAGAGCATTTGCGATTTAAAATGCTCTCAACCGCGTGCCTGCAAAAAAAAGAAAGCCTTTATCGAAAATCCTGCCGTTGTCATAAAAAAAAAAATAGGGTAATTTAAAACCAACTCAATAAACTCTATTCGAGGAGGTTTGAATTATGGTTCGCTTAAAATCGTGCCTCTCCACCCTCGCCTTTTTGAGCTTGCTCCTCTTCCTTGTCGGAACGGCGCACGCCAAAGGAATTTCAACCACTGTCTATAAGGCCACCGATACCGGCAATGGCCCTGCGCTTGGAACCGTCACCATTACCGATGAACCCGACGGTGTGGTTATTGTCACGAATCTGCACGGGCTCCCGCCGGGCAAACACGGATTCCATATTCACGAGAAACCTGACTGCGGCCCGGTCAGCAAAGACGGAAAAGTAACCCACGCCGGCGCTGCGGGCGGGCATTATGACCCGGATAAAACCGGCAAGCACCTCGGCCCCGGAGGCGGAGGACATAAAGGCGATCTGCCTGTGCTTACTGTCGGCGCTGACGGCACGGCCAAGGAAACCTTGCGCGTGAAAGGCGTCAAAAGTGAAGATTTTAAAAACCGCGCCATCATGATCCATGAAGGAGGCGACAACTATTCCGATACGCCCGCCCCCCTCGGCGGCGGCGGAGCCCGTATCGGCTGCGGCATTCTCCAGTAACCCTTAAACGTTTTCCTGTTTTCGCAGGAGCCGCGTTAGCGGCTCCTGCTTTTTCGTTGCTCCTTGGCGCAATTAACGCTATTGCCGATACGAACGCCCCGGGTTCCAGCTTCTTTTGATGTTGAACAAAGGAAAACATGTGGAAATCGCCGACCCCGTGCATTTGAGCCTTTTGGCCCTCTGTTTTCTTGTCGGCGCGGCCTTTTGCGCGGGCTTCATAGACAGCGTCGCCGGAGGCGGCGGCCTCATCAGCATGCCCGCCACGCTCCTGGTGGGCATTCCGCCGCACCTTGCCCTTGGAACGGGCAAATTTATGGCCTCCATCGGCACCACAGCCTCTTTTCTCACTTACGCCCGCAATAAAGCCATCATTTGGCGCATCGTCGCCGTGGGAGTTTTTTTTTCCTTTGCCGGATCCATCGCCGGTTCTCAAACCGCTCTTTTCACAGATAACGCCACCCTCGGCAAAATTATTCTTGTGCTTCTTCCCGCTGCGGCAGTGCTGACCTTTTTGCCCGCGAGCAAAGAGATAAAAACAGAAAAACCCTCCAGCGCGTTTGCTCTTTATGCCCTAACGCCGGTCATCTGTACCGCCATCGGCTTTTATGACGGTTTTTTCGGTCCCGGAACCGGCAGTTTTATGTTGCTCGCCTTGCATTTTGTCCTCGGGCTCAACCTTCTTGCCGCCTCCGGCACGGCCAAGGCCTTTAACCTTGCTTCCAATGTAAGCAGCCTGCTGGTGTTCATTATGAACGCCAAAGTCTTTTATTACGCGGCTATTCCCATGGCCGTGGCCAATATCGCCGGCAACATTCTGGGCAGCCGCCTCGCCTTGCGCAAGGGGCCAGCCATGGTACGCCGCATGCTGCTTGTCTCCCTGGCGCTTTTGTTCGCCACGCTCCTTTGGCGCTATTATCTGTAAGCCGCTACCCGGCCGTCCGCCTCAGGATGACAACGCGCCCCCGCTGCGCTATATTGAACGGCACGCGTATATTGGAGCCGTTCGCTTCTTTGCGCGACCGCTCAAACCATTTGCCGGGGCCAAGCTTTTTTTTGAAAGATGCCCGGTGGGAGCCCCATGAACCGCAGTCCCGGTTACCTCCAAAATCTGGCTGAAGCGCTCAGCCCTCTTTCGCATAATCTGGCGGCGGGCCTACTGGTTCGCCCTGTGGCCGCTCTCTCCGAGGAAGCGCCGGAAGATCTCGGCCAATTATGCCGCGATGTCGAAGCTCTGTTGCAGGAAATAGTGCCCGCCATGCGCACGGCCATGGAGGAACTCTCCGGCAGCGCTCCTGACGATTTGGAAGAAGTGGTGGATGAACTGGCGACCCTCGCCCTTGAGTTGGTGGATATGTCCCGCCGCATCTGGGCCGCCGCGCTGCCGCCGAAGGCCGAAGGCTTACGCCCTCTCCTGGCCACTCTGGCTGAAGCTCCCGCTGCTCAGCTTTTGCAGTGGATCTTGGAAATTATGCATACCAGCATCGATCCTTGGTCCCTTGCCGAAAATCCGGAGCAGCCTGAAATAGACTTCAGCCTCCATGTCCCTGACGCCCCCTTGCGTGAAGCTCTGGCGCAATGGAGCGAAAGCAATCCCGGTATTATACCCCCGAGCGTATTACAACCGATCGCATAAGCGATACTGCTGACAAAGTTTTCGTCGACGCCAGTCCGCCACGCAGGCGCGGGCGGCATTCATTGCCCTGTAAAGCCCCGCAGTGGGCGCGCCTTTACCCCGGCCTTGCGCGAACTTTGCCGCCAATCAGATAAACGATTTTTTACGTCAAAGGAAATGCACATGCCTTACGCTCCCATTCCCATGCTCCCGGGCCCCACCACCATCCCTGCCGAAGTGCTCGCGGCTATGAACAAAGACTATGGCTCCGGCCAGGTCGAAGCGGACTTTTTGTCTCTTTACGACAGCACGGGCAAAGCGCTGGCGGACCTTATGGGAACAGCCAATGATGTTGTTCTTATGACCGGGGAAGGCATGCTTGCGCTATGGGCCGGGCTCAAAAGCTGCCTTAAGGCGGGCGATCGTGTGCTCGCCGTCGGTACGGGGGTATTCGGCGATGGCATCGGCGATATGGCCGCATCCATCGGCTGCCGGGTAGAGCGCATTTCTCTGCCTTACAACACCACCATCGGTCATGCGGACAGCTTGGAGCGCATAGAGCAAGCCATTCGCCGAACACGCCCGCTCATGCTTACGGCCGTGCACTGTGAAACGCCTTCCGGCACGCTGAACCCGTTGGAGGAATTGGGACGGCTGAAAAAAGATCTCGGTGTGCCTCTGCTCTATGTGGACGCTGTGGCGAGCCTCGGCGGAGTCCCCCTGCGGGCCGATGCCTGGAATATAGATCTACTGCTTGCCGGTTCTCAGAAATGCCTTTCCGCCCCGCCTTCCATGAGTATGGTAGCGGTAAGCGAGGCGGCCTGGGAACGCATGCGGGATGTCGCCTACCAGGGCTACGACTCTCTTTTGCCCTTTAAAACAGTGCAACAAGAGGAGCGCTGCCCCTATACGCCTTACTGGCATGGAGTAGCGGCTCTCAAAGCCGCAACGGAACTTATCCGGCAACAAGGTCCGGAGTCCGTCTTTGCCAGGCATGAGCAGGTGGCGCGGCAATGCCGGGAGGGATTGGCCCGGTTGGGGGTGGAGCTGTTCACAGCCAAGGACGCGCAAAACTCGCCCACAGTCACGGCGGCCCTCGTTCCTCAAGGCAGATCTTGGAGCGAGTGGAGGCAGCGGCTGCGCGAGCGGGGTCTTATTGTGAGCGGCAGCTTTGGCCCCATGGCGGGTAAAGTATTTCGCCTGGGGCACATGGGCAGCCAGGCGGATACCGGGCTCATGGAAAAGGCGTTGCATGCCATTGCCGAAAGCCTATAGCCCCGGGCGGGCTTTTTTCACGAAAAAAGGGCTGGGCGGCTTCTGCCGCTCAGCCCTTAAAAAATTATGCTTGCCCTAAATTTATTTTACTGCCTCTTTCAACGCCTTGCCCGGGGTAAATTTGACCGCTTTACCGGCAGGAATGTTAATTTCTTTGCCTGTCCGGGGATTGCGTCCTTTGCGAGCCGCACGTTTGGTTACCTTAAAGCTGCCGAAACCGGTAAAGGTGACGGAATCGCCGGCCTTCATGGCTTCAGTCAAAGTGGCAATGAGCGCATCCAGCGCGGCCTCCGCCTGGGTCTTGGTGCTAAGACCGGATTTTGCATGAATTTTTTGTACCAGTTCAGCTTTGGTCATCGCTCTCTCCGTAACAATGGTTTTTAGCAGGTCGCGAAACTGCTTCCTGCATCTTTTGTAAAGGGGCAGATGTGATGCGTTTTACAGAGCACAGCCGCAATGGTCAACCCCGTTTTTAAAAAATCAGGTAAAAAAAAATGCGTTTAAGGATATTTAAGAAACGAGTTCACATTGCAAGCGCTCACTCCATCACGAACCGGAATAATATCCACACCGCTCCAACCATGGAGCCGGGGCTTTGCTCTTTGCGTTCAGAGCAAAAATAGTGTAGCAGTAATCCAGCGCATGTTGCAAGGCTTTCCGGGCGCTATTTCTCGCTATTACGCAAAGCGCCGCGCGCTTGGGCCGCTCCACGGCGGCCATGCGCGCATGGGAAACCCTCTTGACTAGTGCTGATTTCATAACTCGGCCATTGGCCGAGTTATGAAGATCGCTTCGCCGAAAAGCGTGGTTTTCGGCTCGCTCCCGCCGCTGTTGGCGGCGCGCCGGACTGCCGTCCGGCGTTAGAAGTCCTTGCTGATAAATTATGAAATGGCTTCTATTTAAAGGAGCGCGTCTCCCCATTTGTAGTTTCCTAAAGGGAGGATCCCTTATGCGGCGTTACCGTCCCGCCTCCACCGGCCCCCGACCGAATCTGTTTTTTGTCAGCGCTTTTTTGCTCGTTCTGCTTTACAGCCCCCTGCTTATAGGGTGCGCGCAAAATACCGTACCGCTGGTGTATTCTTCTCCGGCGGAAAACACCCTGCCCATTGCGGGAGCGCCTTCCGTATGTGTGGTGGCTTTTACGGACCAGCGTTTTTCCCCGCCCATCGGTCAGCGTAGCGACGGTACCGACTTTATGCCGCAATCGGACGTGAGCGCCTGGTTTACCCAGGCCTTGGGAACGGAAATAGCCCGCGAAGGTATTGTCGTTACCCGTGCCGCCTCGGAAGCGGAAGCCAAATCCTCACACGCTGACTATATCGTGACCGGCACTGTGGACGAGGTCTGGCTGACGGAAAAATCTTCCACGGAATATGAAACGCGCCTGCGCAGCACGCTTGTCATAAAAAGCGGGCAAAAGAATTTGTTCAGCCGGAGTTTTTCCAGCAGCCTTTCCCGCCGGGTGGTTCCCGGTTCCTCTGTGCCGAAAGAGCTGTTGACGGAATCTCTCAGCGATCTGGTGACGCCGATGGCCCGCGCGGTTTATGAAAAGGTGCACCGCTGATAAACAGGCGAAACGCCCAACGCGACACCAGGCCGTGCCTTCCGCCGTCAACAAAAAAAGCCTGCGCGCATCCATTTCCGCAAGGCTCTTTGCAGCTTGCGCGCCATGGCTGCGCGGTCTTTCTGCCTGCATGGCCGGATTCCATTGCGTTCTTCTGGTCTTCGTTCTGGCCTTTTTGCCGTCCGGCGAGAGCTTTGGCGCCGGACAAAGTCCCGAAGAGTTTTTTGCGGTTAGGGAGTTCCGAGGCCTTGTCCGGCGCGATATGGCGGAACGGATGGCCCGGACAGCGGCCGAACTTGCCGCCATTGATCACGCCACGCGCCTCTTATCGCAAGAACAGGATTTACGCTTCCTTAACAGCCAAGTTCCCCAAGAGGCGTTAGCGCCGCGGCTTGAGCCGCCCGCTTCTTTCCCCGCAGGGGAGATTCCCCTGGACGCTCTTGCCAGGATGCTCTTTTCCACTCCTGTAGAGGAACTCGGCGTGCAGGGCTTTCCGCCTGACATGCGCGCTTTTGCCCGCATACGGCTGCTCCCGCCGGAAAAAATGCGGGAGGCCCTGCGCAATGCCCTGCAAACGCCCAATGCGCTGGAACTGCACGAGCGGATTCTCGCCAGGCAGCGCAGCCTCCTCGCCAGCTACGACCAATTGGCCGCATCCCTCCTGCCTCTGAAGCCTTCTCTCCAAGGCGGGCTTGAAGAGCAGTACCGCCTGCAAAATATTTGCAATCAAATCACGGCGCTCGATATATACCGTAATCTGCTCCCGGAATATGCCCAATCCCGCATCTCCGCGCAAACAATGCACAAGGAATTGGCCAAAGCCGAAGGCTTGGCCCCGAAAGAACCGCTTATACTGACAGCCATGGCCGATGTTTTACTGCGCCTCGACAGGCCCGCGCCGGCTCTGGCGCGTGTGGGCGAAGCCCTCAAAAGTGCCCCGGACTTCGCCGCCGCCCATGACGTTAAAGGCATCGCCCTTCTCCGCCAACACTTGCCTGTGTTGGCGGCGGAATCTTTCAGCCGCGCCGTTGCCCTGGCCCCGAAGAACAAGGCCTACCGCATACATCGGGCATCGGCATATCTTATGCTGAACGATGAGGAGAATATGTGCGCCGACTTTAAAAAAGCCTGCGCCTTGGGCGATTGTGAAGGTTTGCAGTGGGCCAGAAGCGCGGAGCAGTGCGGGAACTCAGGCGGAAAGGACTAATGCGGCAGGTGCTGATCAAAATATACGCCGACTTTACGCCCGCGGATGCAACATGCCGCGACGCGGTGGCAAAAGCCGGAGAAAGCGCTCTCGGCTGTGACGAACCCTGGCTCTTTCTGGAAAAGGGCATGCTGCGCATCAGCTTTGAAGGAATCTATTTCCCTCTGGACGACGTCTTGCACGCCCTCACGGGCTCTTTGCCCGCAAACGCCACGGGAAAGCTGGATCAGCTTGATTTGGAGGCTTGGCTCCTGACCCGCCACATCCTTACCCGGGGCGCATTCCAGATTGCAAGCCGCAGCTTGAACCAGGTTCTTGAATATTCAGGGCATTAAATTTTCAGGCGCAGCCTTCAGTATGACGCCGTCCGCGCTAAAGCCGCTCCGTTACTTGTTTGATTTCATCATCTGTAAGGGAAAGAGGCCTGTCAAAACGAACCCCGCAACGCCCGGCCCCCACCCAGGCCACAAAACCGGCCACTCCAAGGTGTCCTTTTTCTTGCGCAGGCAGAGGGAGTCCCAGGAGAAGCACGCCGTTATTGACTATATCCAATGTTCGCGTTTCCGCCGGAGAAAACGCCAATTGCACGCCCCCTCGGCCACAGTCGATCAATTGGACGGAAAATTCCGCGCCGTCCTCTGTCCGGAGCACGGCAAAAAAAGGCGTATCCAGGGGGACACGCCCATAGACGCGCTTTTCGGTAAACACATCCGTCATATCATCTCCCTTTAAGGATACCGGCTCAGTTCGCACTCCAACACATCCAGCGGGCAAATTGCGCAAAGTGCAATAGTACCTGTTGCAAATACGACAGAAAGTCCTCAGCGTCCAGCCATTTTACAACCGGGTACCGGCTCAGTTTGCCGAGATGCTTTGCCAGGCGTTGTTTGTTGTTGTGGTCATGTTCCATACGAGTGCACTCCCCCATCACCAAACTCGCCTTCCGCACCTGACGGCAAACTGCATCCAGTACCGGCATATGCAAACTGACCCGCCCCCTAGAGCAGATTAACTTTGAGATTTGTCGTTTAACGGCGGGCAAAGCCCGCCTACGGCAATCTCAAGGCAAGGATTTACGGGCAAATCCTTGCAGAGCAATTATGCATTTTCAATGGTAAATTGCTCTAAAACCGGATTACGGCGTTTTAAGAGATTGCTCCGTCCAGGCCGGCAAGGCCAAGTAAAGCGCCGGCGAGCAGACGCGCATCGGCAAGGGGGCCTTTGTTTTTGATAACCAGGCCGCGATGCGCGCATTCAATGCCGAGCGTGCGCAGCCATTCATACGGGATGCCGCCGGGATATTCACCCGCTTCGGCATCCACAAGCACGTGGGTCAACATGTCGCGGGGCCGAGCGCCGGGCGCGTCGGCCAAAAGGGGCCGCAACAGCCGCTCTATTTGCAGTTGCAGGCTATGCCCCGCCAATTCCGGATCCCGCCCCAGATTCGGCACAAAAATCTTAGGGCAATTTCCGGCCGCCACGGATTTGCCCACTCCACACGGCAACAAATTGGCCACCACACTGGAATAAAAGCTTCCCACCGGGTAACAGATGCAGCCGGCATTCTGGATGAGGGCCGCTATTCGTTTACTGATGCGTATAGTCATAGGCGCGGCCGAATGTTCATCGTGGGTCAGCCAGATATCGGCAATGGGCGAATGGCAGGGCTCTTTTCCCCCTTTGCCTGTAAAGCGATGCTGCCCCACTATCACCTGCCCTGATTCCAGCCGGACGGCCAAATGGGCCGAGGCGTCCACCACCGGGCGCACCAAACCGCGGGCCCGCAGAATGCGTGAAAAAAGCGCGATGGCCGGGGCAAGGCGGCGGTTACTCCGTAAATACCCGGCTGCAAGGGCAAGGTTCCCGATGCTGGCTCCGGCCAAGGGAAAATCCGCAGGCATAACTTTCGTGAAAAAATCCAAGTGAGTACGGATAATTTCCTTCATCGGCGGGGCAATTTGCGCAAGCAGAGGGTGCCGTCCTTGCGCAAGGCTTGCCAGTTCTTTTTTGAGCAGCCGTTCCGGGGCGTCCTCAAGCAGGCGGTATGCAAACAGCGTAAATATTTCCAGTGTTCCCGGGAATGCATCCTCCGCAAGGGCCATAATGCGCGCCCGCACATCACCCACCGCGGGCATATTGAAGGCCCGGCGCAAGGTCGCGGAACTGCCGCCGGAATCAAAGGGGGTTATCAGATGAACACTGTTGCGCTCGTGGCGCGCAAGTTCATGGGCGGCATTTTTCAAAGCCGTGCCGCCGCTGAAAAACAGCAGATGCGGGCAGGCGCTCGTCTTGAGAGCGGATTCGCTCTGAGATTTGCCGCTTAACGGCGGGCAAAGCCCGTTCGCGACAATCCCGCGCCGCGCGGACGCGTCTAAAAGCGCTGCGCTGTTGTCTGTCATCAGCTTAGGCTTTTGCATGGATATATCTTTTGGGGAAGGTTATGACACCGGCGCGGATGGAACAGCTTTTTGCCAAAATACACGGCTAAAGCAACGCTTGTCCAGTGCCGGCATATGCGAACTGGGCCAGCGCCCTTTGCCGGAGCCGGCAAGGGAAACCATTCCGATGCAAAGCCCGGGGTTTTGCCTTGTTTTTTCCCGGCTATTCAGATACCCGCGAGGCATGGATATGCGGCAAACAACGGTGGCCGTCGCCGTGAGCGGTGGGGCGGACAGCCTCTTCAGCCTGATTACTTTGCGCGAGCAAGGCTTTCCGGTCATTGCGCTGCATGGGATCTTTCTTAAGCCAGGGGAGCTCGCCGCCCGGCAGCGCCAGGAAGCCATGCGGGCGCGCCTGGCCGAGCAATGTGACAGACTCAATATTCCGCTTTTTCTGGCGGATTTTTCCCAGGCCTTTGAGAAAGAGGTCATCAGCCCCTTTGTGCAAAGCTATGCCCGGGGCGAAACCCCCAACCCCTGCGCGTTGTGCAATGCGCGCATTAAGTTCGGCCTGTTGCAGGACCATGCCTTGGCCTTGGGGGCCGGGTTCATGGCCACCGGCCATTATGCCCGCCTTGCATTTGCGGAGCCCCGGGAGCTTCACGCTCATCTTCCCGCGTTGCTCCAGGGCAATGATGCGGGTAAAGATCAAAGCTATTTTCTGGCTCTCACTCCGGCGCGGCGCCTGGCGCGAGCGCTCTTTCCCCTAGGTGAGGCAAGCAAAAAAGATGTGCTCGCGTCCTTGGCCCGGCAAGGAATTATCCCGCCCCAGCCGGAAGAAAGCCAGGAAATCTGTTTTGTTCCCAACGATGCATACCGCGAGTATTTGCCGGGCATGGCTGACTCCCTCGGCATCCCTCTGCCCGGCCCCGGCCCGATGCTGCTCAAAGACGGGCAACGCATCACGGGTGCCCATAAAGGACTGTGGCGCTATACGGAAGGGCAGCGCCGGGGGCTTGGCGTTGCCTGGAAGGAACCCTTGTATGTATTCGGCAAGGATATGGAGCGCAACGCCCTTATCCTGGCCGCCAAAACGGAGATGGCCGAGCAATCCTGCTTGTGCCGGGATGTCAATATTCTGCTTTCTCCCGAACACTGGCCCGAAACCCTGCTGGTCAAAACACGTTACCGGGAACGGCATAAAGCGGCGCGGGCTGAGATCATCCCCGGCCCGGGCGGCCGGCCCGAAGCCTTGCGGCTCACGTTTTTAGAAGAAGAAAACGTTGCCGCCCCGGGCCAAATTGCCGCGATCTATATGCCGTACCCGGCGGGCGCATTGCAGGAGCATAATCCCTTGCGCCTTGTGGCAGGGGGAATTATTGCCCGGGAGAAACCCTGAGCGCGCGCAAAGGTTAGGGGCTGCCTCTAGCTCTTTGCGTCAGAGGGGCGGCGCACGACATGCCAGACCTTAACGTCCTTGCCGGCAAGGCGCCTGGGGCTGCCGTCACCTGTGGCGATGGCCCGCCAGGTGCGGTACTTGCGCTCCTGGGGGCTGATGCGATCTTCCTTTGCCGGAATGACCGCTAAGATGGCGTGGTAGGCAAAACCCGTCAAAGAGAGCATCTCCGCCGCGCCAGGCGCGAAGATCGGCCCCGCGAGGGTAAGAACGGCGAAAATCACGGCAAGGATAAGGGGCCCGCCCGCACTGCGCAGGCGCTTTATATCAAGCGCGACAAAGACATACAAAACAGGCAGCAACAAAGGCAGCATGGCGGCGCTTCCGGCGAGCCCGCGTACATAGGCCGGGTTCAACTCCACACCCGGAGGAGGCGGCAACAAATACACGGCCAGGCTTTCAGCCGCTATCCGGACATAGATCGGCGTCACCAGCAGCAGGCAAAAAAAGCTGACGGCATACGGCATTCTTTTTATGCTTCCGCGCCAACTCAGCAGCGCCCACCCCAGCCAGGGTAAAAAACCTTTGTCCCGGAACCGCATACCGTCTCCCTCACAGGTGATGATTGCTCCATGCCCAGCAACGACAGCGCCTAGAGCAATTTAACATTGAAAATGTATAATTGCTCTGCAAGGATTTGCCCGTAAATCCTTGCCTTGAGATTGCCGTAGGCGGGCCTTGCCCGCCGTTAAACGACAAATCTCAAAGTTAATCTGCTCTAATGATATCTATCCATAAAACTTCTCTCCGCCTCCGCCGTGCCGATGAGGATAAGCTCTCCCTCTTTTGTCAGCACCGTCTGCGGCTCCGGCGGGGCGAGCACTTTGCCGTTGCTGCGCATGGCAATGACATTGCAGTCGGTATCGCGCCTGATGCCGCTGTCCACAAGGGTTTTTCCCGCAAGGGAAGAGGGAATGGAAACCTTGAAAATATTCAGGCCTTCTGTGAGCATAAACACGCGCCCCGGCCGCAGCAAGTTGATCACGTTGTTGGCCGCCATGCCGGACTGGCTCATCACCAGATTCGCTCCCGCGTTGTAGAGGGAGGCCACGTTGCGATCAAGGGCGGAACGGCTGATGACCTGAATATCCGGCCGTAACTTGCGGCAATAAATGGTCAGGTAGATGTTCAAGTCATCATTATGCGTGGTGACGATCACAGTATGGGTTTCATCAATGCCGGCCTGGCGCAGAACAGAAATCTCCGCCGCGCTGCCAAGCACGTAACGCGAGTCATTCAGGGGCACCAGAGGAGCTTTTTGCTCCACGATGCGCCAGGGGATCAGCCTGCGCTCCAGAGTTTCAGCCACCGCCATGCCCACGCGCCCTCCTCCAAGGATGAGTACCGGCTTTTCCGCGGGCCCGGTCGAAGGGCTGATTGCCCTGTCATACCGCTCCAACATGTCCGCCGTGCCCGCGAGCAGCAACACCGCGCCTTCGTCAATGATGGTGTCGGGCCGGGCGGGCATGTACTGATTGCCCTGCCAGATGCCGGCCACATTCAGGCCGAAGCGTCCGCGCAAATCCGTATCAAGCAGGCTTTTTCCCACCAATTCCGTGCCGTGGGCCGGGCTTTCAGCCACGCAAAAACCTTCAAAGCGTCCGATAATATTGGATGCGCTCTGGACGCTGAATACTCTGCGGGCCAGGGCTTCACCCAGCATCCGGGAAAATTGAAACACGTGCCCGCAACCGGCAAGGCGTAAAATGTCTTCGGATTCCGCCTTGTTTACGCTCCCGGCAAGGGGGGTGTGCTGCGTATATTCGCGCACCGTGGCCGCGATGTTGGTATTTTTCATATCGTCTTGCAGGGCCAGGATCAGAGCGGCGGAATCCGCGCGCACCGCCGCATAGCTGTCCGTTTCGTCCAGATCTCCCAGGACTACGGTATACCCGCGGTCATAGAGGGCAATGCCCTTATCTTTGTCGTCGGTAAGAATCGCGTACGGGAGGGAATACTGGCGGCAGCGCTCGGCAACGCTTAAGGCCGTGCTGTCCTCGCCCACAATGATAACATGATCCCGGACGCTTTTGGGCAGCTCGCGCGGCATCAGGGCGTTGCTTTGCGCCTCCAGCCAGGGCGCATAGACGAAGCGGATAAAGGTAAACGGCAGCAACAGCATGAAGAGCAAAATGCCCGACATAAGCACGAGCACGCTGAACATTTTGCCGAGATCGCTGTGAAAGGTGATATCCCCAAAGCCCAGGGTGGACATCACGGTAAGCGTCCAATAAAGGCCCGTAAGCAGAGAGTAGTCGCGCCCTTCCCTTTCCATGATCACATGAAAAAGGCCGCTGTACGCCAGCACCAGAAAAAGCACGAACAAAGTAAACCGCAGCATAAAGCGCATATTGCGCCTGTTGCTTTGCTGCGCCAGAAAAAAGGTCATTTGGGAAAAAATATATTTCACGCTGCCGCTTTCCCTGTTGCATGGCGAGGCGCTTGCGCCCGAAAAACTCAGATGGGCCAGGAACGCAAGTGGTACGCGTCATCCCAAAAACAAAATTCATAGCGGCTGGACATGATAAAACCCGCGAACATGCGGTCGCGTTCTTCGTCACCCGCGCTTACGGCAAGGCGGTCCATCAAATCCACGGCCTTATCCACCAACAAAGAGTATTCCGCGCCGGAATAATTGGCTATCCAGCGAAAATACGGGTTGTCCATATTGGCCAGCTTACGGATATGGGTGCCCACCTGCCGGTATATCCAAAAGCAAGGCAGCAGGGCGGCCAGGCCTTCAGCCACGGAGCCGAGGCTCGCACGCTCAAGAAGATGGGAACCGTAAGCAAAGGCGGCAGGCCCTTGAAACTCCGCCGGCGGGACGCGGTACTGCTTAAAGTACAAAGCATGCAATTCGCGTTCGGCCTGGATGCTTTGCTGGGCAAAATGCAGCATCAGCGCGGTGTCTTTTTCATCGCTCATTTTCGCCGCGCCAACGGCGAGGGCCCGGGCAAAGTCCACCAAAAACAGACTGTCCTGCTGCAAGTAGTACACGAATTTTTCAATGGACAAAACGCCGTCGATCAGATCCTCATTGAACGGATGGCTGTAAATGGCCTGCATGATGGGATCGATGGTGAGAAAGGCCATGGAAGAAAAATTGCCCTTCATAAAAAACTCCCCCGCTTCATCTTCGTGGTATAAGAAAATACATGCGTGTGACCAGCCATTCAAGAACCAGCGCCGGATTGACTCCAAAAATGAGGCTATCCTGGCACTCCGCCAAAGCTTCGTCCAGCATGCGCACCCGGGCGTCGGGCAAAAGGGCCAAAAGGGTTTCCAGCCTTTTTTCTTCCTCAGGGCGTTGCCCCGCCCCCATAGCGTCGGCGCGCGCGCCCGCCCCGCCAAGACGGTGGACAAGAGCGCGCCGGCATCTGTTGGCGAAGCAATGAACCAAGGAAGCGTCCACCGCTCCTTTGACGCCGCTGCGCTCAAAAAAGCCCCGCCCTGTGGCTAAAAACGCGCAGAGCGCGGACTCCCAGGGGGCCAAGCGCGCGCCCTCCTCCGCGTCCTGCTCTCTGGGCCAGGGCAGGGTAAGGCAAAAACTCCGCGAGGCCAGGGTGGGCAGCAGGCGCTCTCTCTGCGCAACCAGCAGCAAAAAGGACGTTTGCGGCCGCGGCTCTTCAAAAGATTTGAGCAGGGCGTTGGCAGCGGCCTCGACCAGCGCCTGCGCCTCCCAAAAAATCACAACGCGCCGCCGCGCTTCACGTGGAGCTTCCCCGAGTACTCCCCGCATGGCGCGGACCTCATCAATTTTTATGCTGCCCGCAAGGCCGTCAAAGAAAAAACAGTCCCGGTGCTGATGGGTGAGCATACGGATACAGGCCGAGCATGCCAGGCAGGGCTCGGCGCCCGCTCCTGGCCCCTGCTCCGGCTCCGGGCGCGATTGGCAATTGAGGAGCAGGCTCCAGTAATGAGCGGCGGCCAGACGCTCCTGCGCCGTGCCGCCCTCCAAAAGCAGAACTTGCGGAGGCAAAAGGGCCAGACGCCTGAGCCGTCCGCGCGCCTCTGCATGGGAAGGCATGCGCATATAGGCGCGCAAAGCAGCGCAGGCAGCGGCGAGTTCTTCTTTGCCGGGCGCGCCGTCTTCCCCCGTGGCCGGGCCTTCCCTGTCAAACTCGCCCGGGGCGGCGCAATCCGGAGCAGCGACGCGCGCCGCTTGGTGTGAGTGTTTTTTCAGAGCAAGCTTAGCCATACTTTTATATACGTACCAACAAGAGTCTTTCCGGAAGGGCTCCGCCCCTCCGGACCTCCCCGGCAGGAGGCGTGGCCCCCTGCATCCGCAAATCCCCAACCGCGGCTTTGCCGCTTTTGGGCCCTTGGGGGTCAAGGGTATTCAATCCCCTTGCGGGGTGCGGGGCAGCGCC
>JAVBOT010000059.1:0-52136 GCA_031550225.1 Desulfovibrio sp. | reverse complement strand
TGAATAAAAAATTTTGCGCCAAGAGCAAGGAATCCAGCTCTTTTTGCGAAGGGAGTGTACTCTTACGGTACTCGACCGGAGAGAAAAGAGCTGGATGACGCAGCTATTTGGACAAAAGATTTATTTAGAAACAGCCCCTAGTACTGTTTGCGCTGTGAAAAACCTTTGCCCAGCACCATATGGGTATTTTCAATGATGAGAAAAGCCTGGGGATCGACCTGGTAGACGAGTTCTTCCAGGCGCTTGAGCTGGATATTGTGTACTACCGTCAGCAGCACTTCCCGCTCTTGCCGGGTAAAGGCCCCTTGCCCGTGCAATATTGTGCAGCCGCGTCCGAGGTGCAGCATGACCCGCTGCGCAATATCCCGGTGCTGCTCGGAGATGATCAGCACCATCTTGCGTTCGTCAAACATCCCTACGCAATAGTTGGTTAGACTGGCCGTAAAATAGCTGATGACCATGGAATAGAGGACGTTATCCACGTTAATGACGGGCAAGGCGGCTAGAAAGAGCAGGCAGTTGTAAAAGATGATGAAGGTGCCCACGCTCAGGTTGAATTTTTGGTTCAGGATAAGAGAGATGATGTTAAGGCCTCCGTCGCTCCCCAAAGAGCGCAGAGCGATGCCGGACCCTATTCCGCAGAGAGTCCCCGCGGCAATGGCGGCCAGGGTTTTATCCGTGATCTGCACTTCAAAGGTCATCAGCTGGGTGGCGATGGTGGTGACGACTATGCAGTAGATTGTATACAACATGAAGCGGCGGCTCAGAAAAAACCAGCCCAAGAGCAGTACAGGAATGTTGAAGATGGCGTACCAGACGGCTATGTTGAGAGTGTGCGTCCCATAAACGACAAGCATGGCGGTGCCGTAAAGGCCGCCGGCCACAAAGTCATGTGGTTTGGCAATGCACTTCAGGGCAAAAGTGGAAATAATCGCCCCTGCGGTCAGGAGGAAAAGGTTCCACAGTATGCTTGATGTCCAAGAGCGCAGTTTTTCTTGCAAGAGCATGATAATGATCCTCAATAAGCTTGAGCGACGGGCGAATTTACAAGAGCGCCGCCGCATGCGGGCTCTTCAGGGTGATGACAAGCCCCGTAAAGTCGGGCTTTGTAAAGGCACGCCCACTCCGGCGCTTAGCGGCGGCAATGAATGCCGCCTGCGCCTGCGTGGCGGGCTGTTGCCAAAGAAGACTTTTTTGTCAACAAGCCTCAGGAGCCCGCATGCGGGCTCCGCTTTATCTGGGAGCTTTTTATCAGGCTTCCCGCCGGGCCGCCACGCAAAAAAACAGTTCGGTATGAGCTAAAAACGGCGGAGGCCGCTCCTAACGGAACGGCCGCAACTCCCCTTGTTTCATTGTGATAAAGAAGATATAGCTTACCTTTGAATAGGGCCGGAGCCCTCTTTTTGCCGTAGCGGCGCAGGAGTAAAAGCACTGGAGCGTTGCACCGCTTCAGGACGACGCGATGTTCATAGCTATCAGGAGGCTTGCATGCTGGTACAAGAGTGGATGACCAGAGACGTCATTTCTATCGGACCTGACACCTCTATGATGAAGGCCTCGCGCCTGATGAAAGAGAAAAAGGTACGCCGTCTGCCCGTCGTGGACGGTGATATGACCGTCGTGGGCATTATTTCCGACAGGGATATTAAGGATGCTTCGCCTTCCAAGGCGACGACACTTGATATGCATGAATTGTATTACCTTCTTTCTGAGTTGAAGGTAAAAAATATCATGACCAAGTCGCCTGTGTGCGCTAAAGCGGACGACTCTGTGGAAGCGGTGGCGCTGCTGTTGATGGAGCGGGGTTTTGGCGGCATGCCGGTTGTGGACGCCGACGGCAAGCTCATCGGCATTATCACGGAAAGCGACATTTTTAAAGTTTTGGTGAGCATTACGGGCGTGCAAAGCGGCGGCATGCAGCTTGCCTTTGAACTGCCCACCCAACCCGGCACACTGCGTCCCATACTGGATGCGCTGCGCGAGCGCGGGCACAGCATTGTTTCTGTGCTGACATCGCAAAAAGCGCAAGACGCGCCCACGCGCCGTGTTTATATACGGTTGCGGCCCATGCCTTCGGGGGTGGAAAAAGAAGTGGCTGCCGCTTTGGGCGCGCAGTTCAGCACCTTGTTGTATTGGAAGCCGGGCCTTCCACAGGCGTAAAGGCCGGGATGCGGGGCTTTAGCAACGGCGCGTGCGGCTACTAGCGTTATTGAAAAAATGATGCTAAAGGCTATCTCCTTACGGCTCACGAGCGCAAAGCCTTTCGGGGCGCGAAAAAAAAAGGTGTCCCGCGCTTGAAATTTTCGGCCGTATGAGGTAAACTTCGGCATTCTGCTAATAAAAGAACGGGTGGCGCCCGAGTATCTTTATTGTATATGCTGGATATCAACCCACATCCGCAATTTGGGGATGTGGCGAAATCATGTACCGTAGCATCGTCCAAGGAGGACACAATGGCTGAAGTTACCTACAAGGGCAAATCTTTCGAGGTGGATGAAGATGGATTCCTGTTGCGTTTTGATGACTGGAATCCCGATTGGATGGAATATGTGAAAGATTCCGAGGGGATCAGCGAAATTACTCCTGATCACCAGAAAGTGCTCGACTTCTTGCAAGACTACTATAAGAAGAACGGCATTGCCCCCATGGTGCGTATTTTGTCCAAGAACACCGGTTACAAGCTGAAGGAAGTGTACGAGCTCTTCCCCTCCGGTCCGGGCAAAGGGGCCTGTAAGATGGCCGGCCTTCCCAAACCTACGGGCTGCGTATAATTTTATCCTACGTGGAGCGATACTTCTTGTCGCGATTTCGCCTCGGAAGTGCAATTGAGTTGAGTGCCCTCCTCCTCAAGGTGGGCACTTTCGTTTTCGAGCCTTGCCGTTGCATGCGGATTTGTCCGGAAAACCGTTGCGGATAAAGCCGTCTTTCCACCTCTTTTAAGCATGGTCCGCTCAGACGACTTTGCCATCTTGCGGACCCTTTCTCCACAGCGGCGCGGCCAAAGCCGTTTGCCGCCCGGCAGGGTGACATCATGCCGGAGCATGTTTCAAGGTGAGTTCCGCCATGAACAGCAACGCATCTTCTTCTCTTCTGCAGCATCCTTGCATATTTTCATGCGAACGGGCGGAATGCGGTCCGGACTTTGAAACCGCTCCGGGAAGCGGCGAGAGCCGCGTTGCCCGTCTTTCCCGTGCGCTTGCTCCCCTGCGCGCGCAAGGTAAAGCGTTGGTGTTCACCAATGGCTGCTTTGATATTGTGCATCCCGGGCATGTGGATCTGCTGGCCCGGGCCCGGGCGCAAGGGGATGCGCTCATCCTCGGCCTGAACAGCGACGCTTCCATCAGGCGTTTGGGCAAAGGGGCGGACAGGCCGGTGAACAGTTTCGCCGCCCGCGCCTTTGTGCTGATCCACCTTGCTTCGGTGGATTTTATTGCGGAATTTGATGAAGACAACCCCCTTGAGCTTATTCGCCTTGTCAGGCCCCGGGTGCTTGTCAAGGGAGGAGATTGGCCTGTGGAGCGTATTGTGGGCAGAGAGATTGTGGAAAAAGAGGGAGGCAAGGTTCTTTCGCTGCCGCTCTTGCCAGGCTTTTCCACAAGCTCCATCATTGCCCGCATACGAGAACAGGGTTTGTAACTTTTGCAACAGCGCATATGCCCGCAAGACTCCTCCCATAAGCTTCTTTGGAAAAGAGGAGTTCGAGCGCGATCGGCCTTTGTAAGGACGTGGGCATGCGCGCATGCCGTATAAGGAGATCGCCATGCCCGCGTCCTCACGCGCCGTGCTTTTTGCTCTGCTCTTTACCGGTATCTTCGCCTGTGCCGCTCCCGTCAGGGCTTTATGCTGCAGCGCCGCTCCTTCTCAGCCCGCCGCGGCCCTCTTTTTTCCCAACGAGGTCCAAATAACGGTGGAAGAAAGCGCCGAGCCGGATACGCTGCCTTCAGGCGGCAAAGGTTTCGTGCTTGTCTTAGCGCCGGGCGCCAAGCGGGAGAGTTTTCTATTATCCGTAAACGGCGAGGTTCCCGGAGATTATTACTGGCTGGAAGATAAAGAGGAGCGGGAGGCAGTGCTCTTTGCCTGCCGTAACTTGCCCGTGCCGAGCCGGGCGGCCTTGCCTGAAAATGAGCGCTCCCCGGAGCGCCGGACTTTGCTGGAAAAGCTTCTTCCTCTTGCTGAAGCGGCCGCAAGCCGGGAAGGGGAGCTGGCCGCGGCGGAAAATCGCCTGGCGTTGTGGAAAAAAACGCTGCAGCGCTACGGGGAGCAGAGCGAAAGCCAGCACTCTTTTGTGGAGGAAGCGGTCAGGCTGGATAACAGCTATGCCGTGCACTACCCCATATTATATGTTGAGATTGCAAAGACCCGCCGCGCGCTGGAAGACGCCCGGCAGAGCCTTGCCAAGGCGCAAAAGGCCTTAAACGACTTTGATCACGCCACCGGCAACGAAATACTGGTGCTGCCCTTTGCGGGAATAGCGCAGGCAAAGGCCTCTTTGCGCTATTCCTACGTGCTGCCGGCCGCAAGCTCGCTGAACTACCGCCTTGACGCCCGGCCGGAAAAAGGAGAGCTCAGCATTGCCCAGGATGCGGAACTGAGCCAAAATTCCGGATTTTTCTGGAAGGGGGTGGATCTGTACGTATCCACAGCCCCACGCGACAACACCTTAAGCCCAAAGGATCTTCCCCCCTGGCAAATGTTTTTACGGGATAAATCCAATGCGGCCATGTCCCCTCCTGTTGCCTTGCGCAAAAAGTCCGCAAGCCCGATTGAGGAAGCGCCCCTTGCGCAAGCTCCCCTTGCCGGGTTTTCCGATGAACGGATCCATAAGCCTGAGTCGCGGGAGCAGAGCATCTACCGGCTTTGGCATGTGGGCAAACGCGATCTTGTCCAGGGAGTGCCGGCGCACTTGCCCCTCGCCTCTGACGTCTATCCGGCTAAATTTTATTATACGCTGAGGCCCATGAACAGCCCCAGAGGTTTTTTAACCGCTGAGTTTTCCTTGCCCGCCTCTTTGGAACTGCCGCCGGGCAGGGCTCGATTTTCCGTGGATGGCGTCCCCCTGGGCGGGCGGGTTTTTTCTTTTCACGGCAATAAAGGGCAGATTTTTTTCGGGGCTGACCCGCAAGTGGTGGCGACCATGCGCGATTTGCGGCAAGCAAGCGGCGAGCAGGGGTTTTTCACAAAAGAGCAGACCCGTTCCTGGCATTGGCAAATTACGGTAAAAAATACACGGTCAAAGCCGATATCCATTGTGCTGGAAGATCCGGCTCCGGTTGCACGGGATGATTCCCTGACGGTTGTCACCCAGTCCATGCCTAAACCAGAGGAAGCGCTTGCCGAACCCGGGTCCGGCGGGGTCAAAATCTACCGCTGGAAAAGCACGCTCAACCCAAAAGAGCCGCTGGTCATAGACCACCGTATTCAACTGGTCGCGCCGTTGGCGCCGAATAAGGAGCTTTTTCCCGGCCGGTAAAGGATAGCCCGCGCCCTTGCGCGGTTTTTTGGGAGGGCAGCATGATAAGGACACGATTTGTATCCGCATTGCTCATGGGAATGCTGGCTCCGCTCATCCTGGGCCTTGCCGCTTCTTGCGCGCCAAGGCTGGCGAGTTCCGAAGATCCCGGAACTGTGACCTTCCGGTTTGAAAGTTCCGGGTATACGGCGCTGACTTATTGGCGGCGGATGAAGCCTGAAGGCGGCATAGGGCCTCAGGCGAGCGTGGGCACGACCATGCTCAGAACCTTAGCTGACGCTCCGCCGCAGGAATATGCCCCCATTACCCTTACCCTTGATTCTGGCCGCTATTACTTGGAGTCGTTCCAGGCGGTGACCCCTCTGGGCTATTATGACAGCGCGGACGAACCCGGCAGTGCGGGCAAGGGTTGGGACGGGGCGGCCGGCGAACCGTTGTATCTGGCCTTTACCCTTGCCAAAGGGCAGCGGCTTATTTTGCCCAAGGTCAGTATCGCTGCCGAAGGAGATAAGAAAAACCCCCGGCTTCGTTTTGTTTTTGACGATCCCGAAGGTATTTTTTATGTGGGAAGAAAATTTAGACAATAATTGACCAAGCCTTGACCTTTGGGTAAGCTGCTTTAACTAAGGTAATTAAGAGACCGTCTTGTTGCCCGCGATTTCATGCGGGAAAAGGCGGAGTGGGAGAAGTGCCATGAAAAAGGTATACATACGAAAACAACGGAATGAAGGGCAGGTCCGGACCATCGCTCTTGTAAAAACCGCATCGGCAAGAGAAACCGTTTTGTTTGCCATATTCGCCTCCCTGAGTTTCGCCCTGTTTAGCAGCTTCATTCTACGCGTCCTGTAACTGGACGCGCACCGGGATCCTTTTTTTCCGTGAAAACGGCTGTGCGCGCCACCTCGCAAGAGGTGGCCGCTTTTTTTGATGCCGGCGCGGAAGGATTGCGCCGTTCGTTGTCGCGCGCCGGAGCGGGCATTTTACGGTTCATCCGCTTGTAAGTGAACAGCATATACTTGAAGGAGAAAGCTATGCCGACTCTCGATCCTCATCGAGTTCTTATTTTTGATACCACCCTGCGCGACGGTGAACAGTCGCCCGGGGCCACCATGAGCCTGACGGAAAAAATTCGCATAGCGCAAAAACTCGAAACCCTCGGCGTGGATATTATTGAAGCCGGTTTTGCCGCCTCCAGCCCCGGGGATTTTGAAGCCATAGCCTCGCTGTCCCGGGAGTTGGAAAACGCGCGGATATGCAGCCTTGCCCGGGCTGTGCCCGGCGATATCGACAAGGCCGCGGAAGCTTTGCGGCAAGCGAAAAAATCTCGTATTCACGTTTTTCTCGCCACCTCACCCCTGCATATGGAGCATAAGCTGAAAAAAACGCCGGAGCAGGTGCTCAGGATGATTGAGAGCGGGGTCCGGCATGCGGCGGCCTGCTGCGATGATGTCGAATTTTCCTGTGAAGATGCGTCGCGCTCGGATTTGGACTTTATGGTGGAGGCCTGCCGGGTGGCGGTGGCCAACGGCGCGCGCACCTTGAACATTCCCGATACTGTGGGCTATGCCCAGCCGGAGGAGCACGCCGCCCGCGTTGCTTATGTGAAAGAGCGCGTGGACCCGAATATTGTCATCAGCGTGCATTGCCATAACGATCTCGGGCTGGCCGTGGCCTGCACCTTGGCTTCTTTTCGCGCCGGAGCGCGGCAGGCGGAAGTTACGCTGTGCGGCATCGGTGAGCGCGCCGGCAATGCGGCGCTGGAAGAAGTCATCATGGCTCTGACCGTGCGTAAAAACTACTACGGCCTGACGCACGGCATCAAAACAGAGCAGATCTATCCGGCGGCTCGTGCGCTTTCACGCATTATCGGCCAGCCCATTGCGCGCAATAAGGCCATTGTGGGGGCCAACGCCTTTGCCCATGAGTCCGGAATTCACCAGGCAGGGGTACTCAAACATCCGGAAACCTATGAGATAATGACTCCCGATTCCATCGGCCTGCCGAGCAATGTCATTGTCATGGGCAAGCACTCGGGCAAAAATGCCCTGAGCGCTAAGTTGGAGAACATGGGCTATAAACTGGATACGGAGCAGTTGGAGATTGTTCTTGCGGCGGTAAAACGCCTTGCGGACAAGAAAAAAGATATTTATGATGAAGATCTTGAAGCTCTGGTGCTGGAAGAAATCTACCGCATTCCCGACAAGTACGCCCTGGTGCATCTGGGCGTGCAGAGCAGCGACACGGGCCTGCCCCCCACCGCCATTCTGGTGCTTGAGGTTGACGGCCGGGAGATGAAGCACGCGGGCTTTGGCGTCGGTCCTGTGGATGCCGTTTTCCAGACCATTGCGCATATGACGCAACATAAGCCGAAGCTTGAGCAATATTCGGTCAACGCCATCACCGGCGGCACGGATGCTTTAGGCGAGGTGACGGTGCGTCTGACGGAAAACGGCCATACCGCCGTGGGGCGAGGATCGCACCCCGATATTATTAACGCCAGCGCCAGGGCCTATCTGAACGCGCTGAACCGGCTGGCGAAAAAGTAGACGCTTGCGGGAAAGGACGCGCCGGTTGCCGCATCGGCGTATGCGAATGTAAAATTTTTGGGGGCTCCGCCCCAAACCCCGCACCCCAATTCAGGTTGTGCGCAATATGCTGGAGGAAGCATGGCTTTTACCCTTGCTCAAAAAATACTGGCGGCCCATGCCGTAACCCCGGTGTCGGAAGCTGACGTCGAGGCGGGACGCATCGTCAACTGTAAAGTGGACATGGTGCTTGCCAATGATATCACCGCGCCTCTGGCCATTCAATCTTTCCGCCGGATGGGGGCGAAAAAGGTCTTTGACAAGGAGAAAATCGCCCTGGTCATGGATCATTTCACGCCGCAAAAAGACATTGCCTCGGCCGAGCAGGTCAAAGGCTGCCGTGAATTTGCCCGGCAGCAGCAAGTTACCCATTACTTTGAAGGCGGCAACGCCGGCGTGGAGCATGCGCTTTTGCCGGAACTCGGCCTGGTGGGCCCGGGCGATCTCGTGGTGGGCGCGGACAGCCATACCTGCACCTATGGGGGCATAGGGGCTTTTGCCACCGGCATGGGCTCCACAGACATTGCCGGGGCGATGGCCTTGGGCGAGAGCTGGTTCAAGGTGCCGGAAACCATCCGGGTGAGTTTTTACGGCAACCTTGACCGTAACGTGGGCGGCAAGGATCTGATCCTCTGGACCATCGGACAGCTCGGCGTTGACGGCGCCCGCTACAAGGCGCTGGAGTTTGACGGCCCGATCATTGACGCTATGCCGGTGGAAGGCCGTTTGACCATGGCCAACATGGCCATTGAGGCGGGCGGCAAGGCGGGCTTGTTCGCAGTGGACGCCGCCGCGCTGGAATATTGCAAAAAGGCCGGCCGCAAGGCAGACAAACCCTTGAGCGCCGATCCCGGCGCTGTCTATGAGCGGCATATTTCCCATGACGTGTCCGGCATGGAGCCGCTGGTGGCCTGCCCGCATCTGCCGGAAAACGTGCGCCCGGTATCGGAGCTCGGGGCCATAGAGGTGCAGCAGGTGATTATCGGCTCTTGCACCAACGGCCGCATTCAGGACCTGCGCGCCGCCGCGGCTGTGCTCAAAGGACGCAAGGTGCATAAGGATGTACGCTGCATTGTGCTGCCCGCGACTCCCGGCATCTGGAAAGAAGCGCTGCGCGAAGGAATTATTGAAATTATGCTGGATGCGGGCTGCATTCTCGGGCCGGCTTCCTGCGGCCCCTGCCTTGGCGGGCATCTGGGGATTCTCGCTTCCGGGGAACGCGCCCTTGCCACCACCAACCGGAATTTCCGAGGACGCATGGGCAGCCTTGAGGCTGAAGTTTACCTGGCAAACCCGGCCGTGGCCGCCGCTACGGCGATTGCGGGCAGGATTGCTCATCCGGAGCGCGTATAGGCTAGGGCAGGCGGATATTTGCCCCGTGCGGTCCCGCCCCGCCCCTTTCCCGAACCTTTTGAGGAGCAATCCATGAAATATTCAGGCACATCTCTTGTTCTTGGGGATCATATCGATACGGACGCCATCATCCCGGCCCGTTTTCTGGTCAGCACCGATCCTGTGGAACTCGGCACTCACTGTATGGAAGGGTTTGATCCGCAATGGATTAAAAAAGTGACGCCCGGAGCCAGCATCATGGTGGCGGGCCGCAACTTCGGCTGCGGCTCTTCCCGGGAGCATGCGCCGGTGGCCATTGTGGGCGCGGGCATTCCTGTGGTCATCGCCCATAGTTTTGCGCGTATTTTTTACCGCAACGCGTTTAATATGGGCCTGGTGCCCATTGAGGTGGGCGACGCCGTGGCCGAGTTTAAGGAAGGCGATGCGCTGGAGGTGGATATGGAACGCGGAGCCATCACGAATAAAAGCAGCGGCAAAGTGGTGCCTTTTCCTCCCTTGCCTGAATCCATGCGGGCCATCCTGGATGCGGGCGGGCTGGCGGAATTTGTGAAGCGGCGCCTTGCCGGGCAGTAGGGCTGTTTTTCAATAAATTTGTGTTCTTGGGACGCTGCTCCAACCTCTCAAGAAAATTATAAAAACCCCTTAGGGGCTGTCTCTCAATAAAAAACTTTGCGCCAAGAGCGAGAAATCCGGCCCTTTTTGCGGAGGGGACGTGCTCTTATAGCGCGTGACCGGGGAAAAAAGGGCCATATGACGCGGCTATTTGGACAGAATAGCTATTGAGAGACAGATCCCAGCGTACGTGAAGGATACTTGCATGCATAAGCATATCGTTGTTCTGCCGGGAGACGGCATTGGGCCGGAAGTGACGACCCAGGCCCTTAAAGTGTTGCACGCTGCTGGAAAACGCTTTGGCGCAAGCTTCAGCACGGAAGACGCCCTTATGGGGGGCGTCGCCATTGACGCCACGGGCGAACCTTTGCCCGGAGCCACGCTCGAGGCCTGCCGCAGGGCCGATGCCGTGCTTTTGGGCGCTGTGGGCGGCCCCAAATGGGACAATCTGCCGAAGCGACCTGAAGCGGGACTGCTCGGCATCCGCAAGGAACTCAACCTCTTTGCCAACCTGCGCCCGGCAACGGTATACCCTGAGCTTGCCTCCCTGTCCTGCCTTAAGCATTCTCTGGTGGCAGGAGGGATAGATATTTTGGTAGTGCGCGAGCTTACAGGGGATGTGTATTTTGGGCAGCCCGCGGGAGAAGAAGTGCGCGACGGGCTGCGCCAAGCCTTTAACACCATGATCTATAATGAGCAGGAAGTGCGCCGCATCGCCCGGGTGGCTTTTGCCGCGGCGCAAAAGCGCGGCAAGCGTCTTTGCTCTGTGGACAAGGCCAATGTGCTTGTTGTGGGCCGGCTGTGGCGCGCGGTGGTGGAGGAAGTGCACAAGGAATTTCCTGATGTGGAGCTTTCCCATATGTATGTGGATAACTGCGCCATGCAGTTGATTTTACGCCCGACGCAGTTTGATGTTATCGTCACGGGCAATATTTTCGGCGATATTTTGTCTGACGAAGCCGCCGCCGTGGCGGGCTCCCTCGGCATGCTGCCTTCCGCTTCCTTGAGCGGCCCGGCTGAAGAGGGGGGCAAGGGACTGTACGAGCCTGTGCATGGCTCCGCCCCGGATATCGCCGGCAAGGATCTGGCCAATCCGCTGGCCGCTGTTCTTTCCGTCGCCATGATGCTGCGTCTTAGCTTCGGTATGCAGGACGCCGCTGACGCGGTGGAAAAAGCCGTGCGCGACGTGCTGCGCGCGGGGCACCGCACCGGCGATATCGCCGGACCCGGCGGCAAAACCGTGGGCTGCTCCACCATGGGAGGGCTCGTTATCGCCGCCCTTTCAGGGCATGCCTTATGAGCGCTTCCTCCATTGTCACGCGCTTTGCTCCAAGCCCCACAGGGCATCTGCACATAGGCGGGGCGCGCACCGCCATTTTTTGCTGGCTTTTGTCCCGCCACTATGGGGGCAAGTTTGTGCTGCGCATTGAAGATACGGACACGGAACGTTCCAAGCAGGAATATACCGACTCCATTCTTGCTTCCATGCGTTGGCTGGGCCTTGTCTGGGACGGCGAGCCCATTTATCAGCGCCGGCGTTTCGCGCTCTACAACCAATACATTGACCGGCTCCTGGCCGGAGGGCATGCTTACTGGTGCCAGTGCAGCCCTGAAGAAGTGGAAGCCATGCGCGAAAAAGCCCGGGCTGAGGGCGCAAAGCCCCGCTATGACGGGCGCTGCCGGAGCCTTAATCTCGGCCCTGGGCCGGGGCGGGTGGTGCGCCTGGCCGCTCCTCTTGCCGGGCAGGTGGCCTTTGACGATCTGATCAAAGGGCCCATCGCTTTTGACGTTACGGAGCTGGACGACATGGTGCTGCGCCGTGCGGACGGCGCGCCCACCTATAACCTGGCCGTGGTGGTGGATGATCTGGACATGGGCATTACCCATGTTGTGCGCGGGGATGACCACGTAAACAATACGCCCCGGCAGATCTTGATTTATCAAGCTCTTGGCGAAAAATTGCCCCTGTTCGGGCATGTGCCCATGATTCTGGGGCCGGATCGCCAGAAGTTGTCCAAACGGCACGGGGCAAAAGCCGTTATTGAATATGAAAAGGACGGACTTCTGCCCGAGGCTTTGATCAACTACCTTGTCCGCCTGGGCTGGAGCCACGGGGATCAGGAAATTTTCAGCCTTGAGGATCTGGTGCGCCTGTTTGACGGCACGAGCTTAAACAGCGCAGCCTCGGCCTTTGATCCGGAAAAGCTCCTCTGGGTCAATGCCCAGCACCTGCGCGCCGCCAGCCCTGAGAGCCTTTTGCCTTTGCTGCTGCCCTTTTTGCGCGGAGCGGGCGTTGCTTGTGCGGACGAGGGCCTGATCCTGCGGTCCATTCCCTTGCTGCAGCCGCGTGCCGAAACCTTGCTCGGCATGGTTGAGGGCATGCGCTCTCTGCTGACGCCGGCGGCGGAACTTGTCTATGACAGCGCGGCCCTTGCCAAGGCGCTTACGGCCGAAGGCAGGGGACATGTGCTTGCCTTGCGCGGCAAGCTCGCGGCCTTGCCCGGCTTTGACCGCGAAGCCCTCCATGCCTGCATCCACGATTATGTCAAGGATGCGGGCGTCGCTTTCAAAGCTGTGGGCCCGGCGTTGCGGTTGTCCCTTTTGGGCGCGCCGGGCGGGCCGGATTTGGCGGACGCCATGGCGGCCCTCGGCAAAGAGGAAAGCTTAGCCCGCCTTAATCGCGCCCTGGAGAAGGTATGAGCCTGACTATCGCCGCGCTCGCTTCCGGAACCGGCTCCAATATCGAGGCTATTTGCGCCTGCATTGAAGGCGGCCGCCTTGATGCGCGCATGGCGCTGGTGCTCTCCAACGCGCCTGAAGCGCCGGTTCTGGACAAGGCCCGGGCCAGAGGCATCCCGGTGTGGGCGCGGGATCACAAAGAGTATGCGGACCGGGTCGCCTTTGATCAGGAACTGCTTGCCCGGATCAGGGAATCCGGCGCGGACTGCGTTGTGCTCGCGGGTTATATGCGCCTGCTCAGCCCTTTTTTTGTGGGCGCCTTTGCCGGGCGCATTTTGAACATCCACCCCGCCCTGCTGCCCGCGTTTCCGGGGGCGCGGGCGGGTGCGGACGCTCTCGCCTACGGGGCGCGCATTACCGGCGTAAGCGTGCATTTTGTGGATGAAAGCATGGATAACGGCCCGGTGATTATCCAGGCCGCCCTGCCTGTCCATGATCACGATACCCTGGAAAGCCTGATGGCGCGCATCCATGCCCTGGAGCACCGCATTTACCCGCAGGCTTTGCAATGGCTGGCGGAAAAACGCCTGCTCCTTGAGGGGCGCCGGGTCATTCTCCTGCCCGGGCGGGAAACGCGCGAAACGCCGTACACGCACGGGGCGAAAAGCTCCGGCGCTTGGCTCGTGAGCCCCGGGCTGGAGGGTTTTTAGAGCATAGCGTCATCGATATTCCCTTTGAATCTTTGCGTTTTGGGGCGCTGCCCCAAACCCCGCAAGGGGATTCAATCCCCTTGGTTCCCATAGCCGAAAACGCTGCCGGACAAAGCATCACGGCAAACTGCGTCCATTCCTCCTGCTTTGCGCGTCGCCCTTCTTTATGTTACGATACAATCGTATGTTCTTTTTTAGTGTACTGTGTTTTCCGTTATTATATGGAGCGGTTCCCGGTATTCTTTTTTCCCCTTCACCCGAGAGGCCGGTATGTTGAAATTTGACGGTACATTCCTATTGCTTACGGCATGTCTGGCCATGGCTTTTTTTTGCTTCCTCCCGCATCCGGGCATGGGGGCGGAACCTCTGCGGATACTTGAGCACACGCCGGAAGGAGAGGTTGCGAACCTTACCCAGATAGTGGTGAGCTTCAGCGAAAATATACGGCCCCTTGGCGCTATGGAGCAAGGGAGGGAAGACTCCCCTCTCAAGATTACGGCCGAGGGAGCGCCCTTGCCCAAAGGGGAGCTGCGCTGGCTTGGCCCTGCCACGCTGGCCTTTCTCTTTGAGAAGCCCGTGGATGTGCCTATCCGTATCCGGGCGGAGGTTTCCGCCGGGGTCAAGGCTCTTTCGGGGGCCGTTTTGGGAGAAAGTCTCTCCTGGGCGGTCGCAACGCCTCCCCTCAAGCTGAGCTTGAAGAATGTGGACGATATATACTCCGGCAGAGAGGAGTCCCCCCTCGATCCACTCCCGCCCACAGGCGCGATGTTGATTTTAACCAGTAACTACGCCTTGGAGAGAAACAGTCTGCGCAAGCGCCTTTCCTTACGCGAGGACTCCACAGGCGCCTCTGTGCCGTTGCGGCTGATGGACAGGAAGGCCTGGCCAGAATCCGGCTCAATCTATTTTTATGAACTGAGTGTGGAAGACACCCTGAGCGAAAATCAAGCTCTGACCTTGCACGTGCGGCCCGGCCTTGAGCTGCAAGGCGGCGCGCTGTCTCAGGAAGAAGCGCGCTTTCCCTTGCGCGCCTTTGCGCCTTTACGCCTTGCGGGCATTGGCCCGACAAAGATGAATGGCGCGGCAACAAAGCCCGGGGATACGCCGGCAGCACTCCTGCCGCCCAATGCGGGCATCCCCCTGGAGTTCAATAACCCTGTGCGGCTGCGCGATGTACTGGATCATATCAGCATTGAGCCTCAGGCCAAATTTTCCGTCTCTGACAACAGGCGCGATCCGGGCGCGAAACATGTATACCTGTCCGTGGCCTTGCAACCTCGCACCGCCTATACCATAACCCTGCGCCCCGGATTGAAGGATCTTTACGGAACAAGGCTGAAGGAAGGCACGAACTGGAGCTTCAACACAGGGGATTACCCGGCCTTTTTCCGCATGCTTTCAGGGGATCTGGTGCTGGAAAATTCCAATGAAGGAAGGTTTCCGGTCACTTTTCGAAATTTGGAAAAACTCTCCCTGCGAGTGCGCTATTTTGCCTGGGATAGGCAGGGCTACGCCGCATACGCGCAGGGCATGCACGGCCCAGGCGGGGAAAATGACGTTCTGCCCGTGCCTGATCGGGAGCAGACGGTGGAATATTCCAGCGCGGAAGAGCCCAACAAAGCCGTGGAAAAGATTCTTGCTATCCCCCAAATGCTGGGTTTTGATTCTGTAGGGGCTATGCGCGGCTTCGTGCTTATCGATGCCGTTTATTCCGGCAATTTCGGCGCGCCAAACCGGGATATGAACAGGGAAATGCGCCAGGAAGCCCGGCTGTATTTCAGCTCTATGGGCCTTAGTCTCAAGCGTGGCCCCGGCAAGAGCCTGGCCTGGGCGACGGATCTGGACACGGGCAAAGCTTTGCCCGGCGTGGAGTTGCAGCTTGTCGGCAAAGAAGGACGGGAGCTGTGGCGGGGCACGACCGATGCCGAAGGGCTTGCCGCTCTGCCGGGAGAAGAGGAGCTGCCTGGAAAAGAGATTTTTTTGACCGCCCGGGACGGCTCTTCCTTCAGTGTGCTGTATGGCGATATGCGGCGGCTGGATGCGGGGTTTAGCGATTATACGGCCCGTGTGGGCAATAAACATTGGGGAGTGCATCTGGTCAGCCAAATGCCGCTGTACCGGCCCGGGCAGGACGTGCGTTTTAGCCTGTTTGCCAGGGAATACAGCCGCGAACCCGGCGGCAAAGAGGATGCGCCCCGGGCCTGGCTCCCGCTGGCAAAGAAAAAACTTACGGTAACGGTGCTGGATTTGCGGGGCAAAAGCGTGCATAGCGAAGAAGCGCTTACGGACGAATACGGGGGGCTGTCCGCTTCGTTCACGCTGCCGAAAGACGCTATGCACGGCGCTTACCGCGTCCGGGCTCAAGGGGAAGATCTGCCCTCTACGGAGCGCTACGGCGTATTTACCGTGGCGGAGTTTCGGCCGCCGGATTTTTGGGCGAACCTCGTTGCGCCGAAGCCCCAACCCGTGCCGCTCCTTCCTCCTCAGGGGCGGGATGCGCCCCTCAAGGCGCATTTGAGCGCCGGCTATTTTTCCGGCGCATCCCTCGCGGGGGCAAAAGCCGGGCTGCTGCTGCGCACGCAACGGGACTATTTTTGTCCTGAACGGCTGCGCGGATATACCGTGGGTATGTCTTTCTCATGGCCGTTTTTCCCCGATTCCTCCAACGCCGATGTCCAAGAGGACAACGCCGTTCTTCCTCCGGCGGCTTTGGATAAGGAAGGCAAAGCGGCTTTTACGCTGCCGCCCATAAAGGTGAAACCCGGCAAACCCTTGCGCGTTGATCTGGAAGCCACGGTTACGGATGCTTCCGGCCTTGCCAGCCAGGGGGAGGGCTCGTTCATTTTGCATCCTTCGGCTGTGTATGTAGGCTTGCGCGCCCCACACATAGCCTTTGCGGGCAAGCCCTTCCGTCTTGAGTATAAAGCCGCGGGCCATGACAACGAACTTGTCGGCGGCAAAGAATTTCTGCTCCGGGCGGAACGCCTCCTGGAAGAAGAAGCGCGCGACTCCAAAGAGCCTAAGACGAAACTTGTGTGGGAAAAGCGCCTCCGCCTGGAGAAAGCTGAAGGAGACGGCACGGAACTGCGCTTTGATCAGGGCGGCGTCTATGCTTTAAACGCCCTCATCAAGGATGCGCAAGGCCGTGAAAATAAAACCCGGGTAACCGTGTTCGTGCCCGGGCCGGAAGCGGGGCGTTTTTCTTCCTCAGGCCGGGGCGGCCTGGAGCTTTTTGCCGATAAGGAGACTTACCCGGCAGGGGAGACGGCCCGCGTTGTGGTCACCAACCCCTTTGCTGAAAACAAAAGCCCGGCGTTTGCCCTGGTAAGCCTTGAGCGGGACGGCGTTCGCTCCCGTGCGCTGCATGAGCTCAAAGGGCCTTTTTTAAATCTTGAGATCCCCCTCGGCAAGGATGACGCGCCTTTTGTCTTTGTCAGCGTCCTTGCCATACGCGGCAAGGAGGCGCGGACCCGGAAAGAGACATTCCACCCCTGGGAAGAATCGGCCCTGCTCCCGCAGGTTCGCCATGCGCGGATCCCGCTGCGGGTGGAGGCGGCTAAACCCTCGCTTGCCCTTTCTCTAGCGGCGGATGCCGAAGAGTACCGCCCGGGCGGCGAGGTATCCGTCTCGGGGCGGGTTGCGCTTCAGATCCCGGGCAAGGCTGAGGCCGCACCGCAAAAAACCAGAATAATCCTGCTGGCTGTGGATGAACGCATCCTGCGCGCCGCCGGTGAAAAGCACAACTATGATCCGGGCGCCAGTTTTGCGCCTTTGGAACTGTGCGGCGTGGAAGCGGCGGATATCCGCTCCTGGCTTCAGGCGGCAATGTTGCGGGAGCGCGCTTTTGCTCCTCTTGCCGCGGCGGCCGAGCCTGCGCCGAAAATGGCCCAAGGTCCGAAAGACGAGAGCGTTGACGTGCGCGGCGACTTTAACCCCGCCCCACTCTGGCTGGCGGAGGAAGAAAGCGATGCCCGGGGGCAGTTCAAGGCCTCCTTCACCCTGCCTGATACCATAACCAGCTACCGTATTGTGGCCATTGCGGCGGATAGGCAAGGGCGCTTCGCCACAAGCGAGCGGAGCATAGCCGTGAACAAGCCCTTGCAGCTTCTTTCATCCATGCCGCGCTTTCTTGTGGCGAAAGACGCGCTGGAGGCGCGCATCCTTGTGCAAAACATGAGCAAGACCGACGCCGAGGTCACGGTCACGGCAAAGGCCCAGGAGGGGCTCACGCTTGCCGGAGCTGCGGAGCGGAGCATACGCCTCAAGGCTGGAGAAAGCGCCCCTGTGAGCTTTGCCCTCAAGGCGGGCGAGGCCGGCAAGGCCGGCCTGCTCGTGCAAGGGGTGCTGCGCGGCAACGGGGTGGAAGAGCGCGACGCCGCTGAATTCAGCCTGCCCGTGCTGCCCGGTTCCCTGTTGCGGACCGTGGCGGACGCGGGGGCGCTTGCCGAAGGAAAAACCCATGACCTGCGCCTGCGCGTGCCGGATAATCCGGATCCGCGCAGCGCGGTAACCGTCATCCTTGCTCCTTCTCCCGCTTCGGGGCTGCCCCTGGCCGCAACTCAGGTTCTGGAATATCCCTGGCACTGCCTTGAGCAGCGCATGAGCCGGGCTTGGGTGCGCATCCTGCGTTTGCGCCACGGCGATCTGCTCGGCATGACTCCGGACCCGGCGGACGGAGAGAGTATTGCCGAAGCCTTGCGCGCGGCGCAAAACTTCCAAAGCCCTGAGGGCGGATTTTCCCTGTGGCCGGGCACGGGAGAAGCTGACCCTTACGTGAGCGCGTATACGCTTCTGGTGAACAGCCAGGCGAGGGCTTTGGGCTTTTCCCTGCCCGCCCCGGTGGAAGAAGCGGCTTACGGCTACCTTGCCCGCATGCTGCAAGGAGCCTATGCGGAAAAAGAAACAACCCCGCCCGGTTCCGGTGCAAAATCCGGCGGGCTCTCCCATCCCGCTGAGGGCGGCGGAGCGTGGCGAGATATAGTCCCCGTTGCGCAAGCGGGAAGCGCGCGGAACCTGGAAGTGGACGCCATGGTTCTTTGGGTGCTGGCGGCAAAAGATCCCGCTCTGGCCGTTCCGCTGTTGCCTAAGCTGTATGAAGCTCTTGTGCGGGAAGAGGCGAATCTGAACCCGTTTGCTTTTGGCGCGTTTCTTTTTACCGCCCGGGAACTTGCCCGAAACAGCTCAGACAGCGCGGCGCTGCCGGATCTGCCCGAGCGCATGCGTCTTGTATTGACTATTCTGAATAAAAGTCGGGTAACTACCCCGGTGCATAGTTACTTTCTTTCCCGCAATACCGGCTTTTTCTGGCAGACCTTGGGCTCCGGCCTTCGCGATAACGGCTTTATTTTGGCCGCCCTGGCCGAGTGCATGAAAGCCCTGCCGCCCGAAACGGATCTGTTTCCGAAGCCGGAACGCCTGGCGGCCTGGCTTAGCCAGGAATTGGGAGAGCGACCCTCCCTCTCTACTCAGGAAGGGGCTTTTGGCGTATGGGGCCTTGCCTCGTATCTGCAAAGTCTGAACAGCGGGCAAGGCGCAAGCGTGCGGGTGGATTGGAACGGCAAGGAGCGGACGCAGGCGGACTTTAGCCACGCGACGCAGCGGCCCGAGTCGTGGACCCTGCCTGTGGAGGCTCTCGGCGGTCCGGAGGGAGTGTTGCATTTTGAGGCTGTCCGGGGCACTCCCTACTGGACGGCGCGCCTGCGCTATGCCGTCAAAGACGAGGCGCCGTCCGCGCAGAGCGCCGGGCTTACCATACGCCGGGAACTGGCGCGCGCAGAGCCGGGCGCGATTGTTGCCGGGCAAAAGCGCCCCCCCCTTATACCGGTCGATCGGACTCCGGGGCAAACGCCCTTGCCTCCCGCTTCCCGAAACCAGAGCCCGAACAGCGCATGGGAAATGGGCGACCTGATCCAGGTGAGCCTGACGCTGACAGTGCCTGCGCCTCGCCGCCATGTGTTGGTTTTTGATCCCTTCCCGGCCGGTCTGGAGCCTTTGTATGCAAGCCGGACGGATCTTGCCGCCCGTGCGACGCAGGGCAATAGCGGGCTTTGGCAATATCAGGAAGAGCATGATGACGGTCTGCTCCTTTATGCCCCTTATCTTGACGCGGGAGTCTACACCTATACCTACGTCTTGCGGGCGGCGGCCCCGGGGGATTTTGCCCACCGGCCCGCCATAGCGGAAGAAATGTATACGCCCGAAGTCTCGGGCCGCTCTTCAGGCGGCAGAGCCTCGGTGCGGTAAGCAAAAGGGAGCGACGATTAATGCGCACGCCAGATTTTGCGCGGTTTGCCGCGTCTGTCCGTATAGCGCGGATTCGCTTTGAGAGTTGCCGCTTAACAGCGGGCAAAGCCCGCCTGCGCGGCGGGCTTTGCCCGAAGGAAACTTTGCCGACCGCTAGAGCAAAGGAACATTTGCAATATTCCTTTGCTCTAGCGGCACTCTTGTGCCTCTGCCTCTTGTGCCCGGGGCTTGTATCCTGCGCCGGGCACAGTCCGGCCGTGGCTGTGGGCTTTGGCAGCCACGGCCTTGGCATAGGCTTGCATGAAGGGGGAGGATGGGGTGGAATGGGCTTTTCCGGCGGATTCTGGTCCGGCGGCTCATATGGTGGGCTGTATGTAGCGCCCGGTTATCGCGGTTACAGCGAGGGGGCTTTGGACGGGCGCATCGTTGCCGGACCCGTCAGTCCACGGACCGCGGAGGAGAGCCGCGAGGCCTGGAACCGCTATGAACGGCTCTATCAGAGCCCGCTTGGACGGTATCAGGGTGCGGGGATTACTCCTTGAATCAGCCGGTAAAGAGCAGAGCCCGCCATTCATCCCGGCATAGAGTCTCCAGCCGGGAAAAGCCTTGATCCAGGTAGGCCTGCTCCACCGCGCCGGCCTGGATATCCAGCAGGCCTGAAAGCACGAGCAAAGGCTTTGCGCGGGTTTTTCCGTCCTGCAAAAAAGGGCCGGGTAGGGCGGCGATGGGTGCGGCCATATCCATGAGGGGCTGGGCAAGGATATTGGCCATGATAAGGTGATACGGCCCGCTTGCCAGTTCCACGCTGCCCAGGTGCAAAGCGAAGTTGTGCGCGTCTATGCCGTTAATGGCCCGGTTTTCTTCCGCATTGGCGATGGAGGCTGTCTCTATGTCGAGCCCGTCACCCGTAAGGCCGAGCTTTGCGCAGGCAATGCCCAGAATGCCCGAGCCTGTGCCCAAATCCAGAAAGCGCATGCCCGCCTGAACCAGTTTGCGGCCGTACAGTAAGGAAAGGGCCTCCAAACACAATGCCGTGGTGGCGTGGTGCCCAGTGCCGAAGGCGGTTTTCGGCTCTATGACAACGGGTAGAAGGGCCGTGGCGGCAAGTTCCTCCCGCATCCAGGGCGCGAGAACCAGAAAGGCCCCGGCCGTGACGGGCGTAAAGTATTCTTTCCAGGCTTCCACCCAGTTTGTCTCCCGCACGCAGCTTGCGTTCAGATGAACGCCGGGCAGCAGATCAGGCAGCCGACGGCTGAGATCGACACAAGGTTCGGGCAGCACAAAGTGGACAATACAGCGCAGTTCTCCGGTGGGGAGGCTTTCTTCTTCCCATCCGTGGGAGACACAGAGGGCAAGAACAGCCCGGAGCATATCGCCGTCTTCACCGGCATGGTCAGGAGGCAGGGTAATTTCCAGCCGGTGCAGCTCAGACATGGTTCAATCCCTTATTGTGGAAAAATTCCCTCGGCATGGGAGTAAGTTGGGAAAAGTTTCAGGAACACCGCCAAAATAAAGGCGGGCGGCGATGTTTGCGCCGCCCGCCGCGTGAAAGCGCAAGCTGTTGCCGCAACGCGGCCTTACTGCGCGTTTTCTGAGGGGCAGCCGGAGCAGCCGGAGCAGGCGCCGCCCCCGAAGGACATCTCCGATTTAATGGAAAAACCCATGTCGGAAAAATCCACTGTAATGGATTTTGCCGCTGAGAGCAGTTCCTCATTGATGCAAAAAGAATAGCCTTTCTCGGTAAATACCGTATCGCTCTCAGAAGGGGTGTCGAGAGCCAGCGCGAGCCTGGGGCCGCTGCACCCTCCGGGAGCAAGGTAGACGCGAATGGGGCTTTTTTCTTTCCCGTCAAAAAAGGCATCTAATTCCGTACGGGCCGGATCAGTAAGTTCAAACATAGATATTTCTCCGCACGACGCCGCCAAGGCAGCCCTTGGGGCTTAGAAAGCACTTTTATTATGAGCAGGGCCGCACGGCGGGCGGTACGCTTGTTTGCCCGGATCCGCGGGCGCGTTTTTCGCCGTGGCCTCTAGGGCTCTTTTATGCAAATGCTCTCAATGTCGCTGCCGCATCAACTGGAGGACGAGCAGCCGCTGTCCATGGAGCAGCTTGAGCAGCCGCCGCCCCCGCTGAGCGGGACATCAGGATTAATGGAAAATCCCATAAATGAGTAATCGACAGTTACATGGGATACCTTGGCGAGCAAATCCCGCTCCATGCAAAAATGGTATCCTTTTTCCTCAGCTTTGCTGTCCGTATCTTTAGGCTCATCCAGAGCCAGAGCTAAACGCGGGCCGCTTCAACCGCCGGCCGCTAAAAAAACGCGAATGCAGCCGGGAGGCGTGCCCTTGAAATAGGCATCCAGCTCCTTCTTCGCGGAATCTGTCACAGTAACCATAACCTGGACCTCCGTTATTTTTACAATTCAGGTAAGGGGCCGGGGCGGCTTTGTCAACAGCAATCATGAGGGAATCGCACAAAGCGCCCGGGCCATCGGCAGGTTCCCGCGCGGGAAGGAGAATTAAGAAAAAGATTTTTCAAAAGCCGATGTTGCAAGCCTAGCGGCTCAGCTTGGATAAAGTGGCGCCGGATGCTGTCCGCCCCTAGGGGCTGTTTCTAAATAAATCTTTTGTCCAAAGAGCTGCGTCATCCAGTTCTTTTTTCTCCGGTCGAGTACCGTAAGAGTACACTCCCTTCGCAAAAAGAGCTGGATTTCTTGCTCTTGGCGCAAAATCTTTTATTTAGAAACAGCCCCTAGTGTTTGATTGCAAAAATTCAACTCATAATTTTCTGAGGAATTTTTTGCAAAGATCGTTGGCTGAAAAATGTGATTTTCAGCCAACTTACGCCGCTTATCGCGACGCAAAATCCTGGCGGATTTTGTAGTGCTTGTCTTGCAAACAAACGCTAGGAGTGCGAACAAATGAGCAATTTTGTTCTCCGGCATGGCATCAGGCCGAAATAGCAGGCGAAATCTGACGCACCAGAAGGGAAAAAAGAACTATTTGTCAGCATCGGCTAGTTTCAACAGTCTACCGGAATGCCTCTGTATACCTCATGTCAGATAAAAAGTATATCCTCCATAAAATACATTTTTTTTAACATATTACGACAGATTTTCGGTGAAGCGTCCTTACGGATCGCGCATGGCGCCTGAGAAGCCATCAACGAAGGCCGACGCCCGTTTGACTTTAACCTTGACATTTACACTGCGAGCGACTAGGTAGTTTCTCCTGCGTGGGTCATTAGCTCAATTGGTAGAGCAGCTGACTCTTAATCAGGAGGTTGTAGGTTCGATTCCTACATGGCCCACCAGCAAATTCAGGCGTCTGCGAGTAATCGTAGGCGCTTTTTTTTGTATGCGGAAACCTCCCGCCGGCGAATTTTTTATTATGTCGAATAAGACATAACTAACTGAATTTATTTTATTTATATTGACATCTCTTCTTTTTTTCCAGTAATATGAATTTTAAATTCATGTAAGTTTTAGTCCACTTTTATTTCGGCGCCTAACCGCCCAATTTCACCTTTTCCATTCCCTCATGAAGGAGAACGGCATGTTTAAACTTTTACGCGTCAATATGGCGACTCAAAAATGTACCTTCGAAGATATTCCTTCCCAATACGCCGGCATGGGAGGACGCGGATTAACTTCCGCCATTGTGAGCGCCGAAGTGGAGCCGACCTGTGCTCCTTTGGGACGGCGCAACAAACTTATTTTTTCTCCCGGTCTTCTTGGAGGCACCACCTGCCCCAACTCCAACCGAATTTCCGTGGGCTGCAAAAGCCCTCTCACCGGGGGCATTAAAGAATCCAACTCTGGTGGTCAGCCTGGCGGACACCTGGCGAAACTCGGCATTATGGCGATAATTGTGGAAGACCTTGCTCCCGAAGGAACCTGGTATCAACTTGAGGTCGGCAAAGGCGCGGCAAAGCTTGTGCCCTCCACGGTTACCGGCCTTGATAACTACGATACAGTCAACAAGCTGGTCCAAACTTACGGAGAAAAATGCAGCTATATCAGCATCGGCCGCGCCGGGGAATTCAAACTCACCGCGGCAAGCATCGCCTTTACCGACCGTGAACTGCGGCCCGCGCGGCATGCGGGCCGTGGAGGCGTGGGAGCGGTTATGGGTTCCAAGGGGCTTAAGGCCATTATAGTCAACCCCGCCGGGGGAGAAAATCATCCCATGGTGCATGTTGAGGCGTTCAAGGCGGCTTCCAAGCGCTTTACCAAAGCCCTCAGCGAACACCCCGTGACCAGCCAGGGCCTGCCCACCTACGGCACAGCGGTGCTTATCAACATTTTGCATGAGGCCGGGGGCCTGCCCACCCGCAATTTTAAGACCGGCCGCTTTGAAGGGCACGAAAAAGTTTCCGGCGAGGCCATGAACCAGCTCACCACGGAACGTGGGGGCGAAGGGGTTGTCGCTCACGGGTGCATGACGGGCTGCATTATGCGCTGCAGCGGCTTGTACCCGGATAAAAACGGCAAACTCATCGGCAAATGGCCGGAATATGAGACCATTTGGTCTTTTGGCCCGCATACGGGCATTTCCGATCTGGACACCATTGCCCTGTATGATCGCATCTGTGACGATGTGGGCGTTGACACCATTGACGTGGGCGTGGCCCTGGGCCTGGCCATGGACGCCGGCGTGCTGCCGTTCGGAGATGCCGAAGGCGCTTTGAAAATCATGGGAGAAATCAGCAAAGGCACTCCGTTAGGCCGTGTTCTCGGCTGCGGAGCGGAAACCACGGGCCGCGTGTTCGGCTTGCGCCGTGTGCCCACAGTAAAGGGTCAAAGCTTGCCCGCCTATGATCCGCGTTCGGTCAAGGGCATTGGTGTTACGTACGCCACCTCTCCCATGGGTGCGGACCATACCGCCGGATATGCGGTAACGGCCAACATTTTGAGCGTGGGCGGCACGGTGGATCCGTTGAAGAGCGAAGGACAAATCGAGCTTTCCCGCAATCTGCAAATCGCCACAGCCTCGGTGGATGCCGCCGGGCTGTGTCTGTTCGTGGCCTTTGCCGTGCTGGATATTCCCGATGCCCTTGTGGCGGTTGTGGATATGCTCAACGCAAAATACGGGCTCACCCTGACCACGGATGATGTGGTCACTCTTGGCCGGAGCATTTTGCGCATGGAGCGGGATTTCAACAAGCGGGCCGGCATTCCCGAAACAGCCGACCGTCTGCCCGAGTTCTTTACGGACGAGGAACTCCCCCCACACAATACGCGTTTTGATATCACGCCGGAAGAATTGCAAACGGTGCTGGCGGATATTTAGGTTCAGACTCTAAAAGCGATCTTCATAAATCGGCCAATGGCCGATTTATGAAGATCGCTTCGCCGAAAGGCGCGGCATGGCCTATGAAAAGGAGTGCCCCTCGCTGGTGGTAGTCATGCGCGAGACTTCCACAACCCCCTCCACCTTACGCAACCTGTCCAGGGTAAAAAGTAGTTGCGCCACGTCCGAGACTTCAATAACCAATTCCATTTCCGTACGCCCGTCCACCTGGGATCGAAACGAACCCGAGTCTATATTCACGCCCGTCTCATCAAGGGCGCCGGCAACTTTTGCCAGCACGCCGCGCTTATTGAAACAAAGCATATGAATCCGCGCCGGAAAAGGTTTCGCCTCGTCTCCGCCTTCCCAATATACGGACAACAAACGTTCCGGTTCCATCTGGCTGATGGTGGGGCAATCAGCCGTATGCACCGCCACGCCGCGGCCTCTGCTGATGTAGCCGATAATGGGATCGCCTGGCACCGGATTGCAACATTTGGCAAGGCGCACCAGCATATCGTCCACACCTTTGATGACGATGCTGTCGGCCTTACTCGCTTTGGCGGCCTGGGTTTTCGGCGCGGGAGCCTCTTCCGCGGCCGGCGCATGCTGCCCTTCTTCGGGTTTGGGCGTAAGAAAAGCCAGTATCTTACGCGGGGTGATTCGGGCATATCCCACAGCGGAAAAAAGCTCATCCACATTTGAAAAACGCAGTTCCTGCGCAATGGGCAGCAAAGCGCCTTCTTTGAGCGCTTTTTGAATATTCACGCCAAAGCGTCGTCCCTGTTTTTCCAGCATTTCCTTCCCCAAGGAGATGCTGCGCGCCCGCTCCTCAGTACGGACAAAATGCTGAATACGCGTTCTAGCCTTAGCGGTTTTGACAAATTTCAGCCAATCCCGGCTGGGGCGCCGCCCCGGAACAGTAATAATCTCAACGGTATCGCCGCTTTTAAGCGGCGTGGATAAAGGCATAAGTTTGCCGTTGATTTTACTGCCGGCGCACCGGTCCCCCACTTCCGTATGGATCTGATACGCAAAATCCACGGGAGTGGCGTTTTCCGGCAGTTCCTTACAAGCTCCGCGCGGAGTGAATACATAAATTTCGTCTTTAAAAAGATCAAAACGCAAGGAGCGTAAAAACTCCTTGGAATCGCTCTCCATCTTTGTCCAATCCAACATTTCGCGCAGCCAGTTAAACTGCTCCACATCCTTGGCCTTAACGCTGGTCCCTTCTTTATAAAGCCAGTGCGAAGCGAGGCCGTGCTCGGCCAGGCGATCCATTTCCTCACTGCGCAGTTGCACTTCCATGCGTTCGCCCCTGGGGCCGATGACCGTGGTGTGCAAACTCTGATACATGTTGCCCTTGGGCATGGATATGTAATCTTTAAAGCGCCCCGGAACCGGCGTCCAGGTGGCGTGCACAATACCAAGAGCCGCGTAGCAGTCCTTCACATCCGCCACAATGGCCCGAAACGCGATAATATCATGCATTTCGTCCAGAGAAACGTTTAAGGAGTTCATCTTACGGTAGATGCTGTAAATATGCTTGATACGCCCTTTAATTCTGGCCTTAATGTCGTTTTCCGATAAAATTTTGTTCAACGTGGCGATAACCGAGGCGATATATTCCTCATCATCCGCTTTATGGCGTTCGATCCAGTCGGCCACGTGCTTGTAGGCATCGGGTTCAATATAGCGGAAACTCAAATCTTCAAGTTCCAGTTTAACTCTATGCAACCCCAAACGGTTCGCTAGGGGCGCATAGATGTCCATGGTTTCCGCTGCGATGCGCCGCTGTTTTTCCGGCTTCATGTACTCAAGGGTCCGCATATTATGCAGCCGGTCGGCCAGTTTTACGAAGAGCACCCGCATGTCTTCGTTCATAGCCAAGATCATCTTGCGTATATTTTCAGCCTGCTGGGCTTCTTTGCTGTCAAAGCTGAGCATGCTGATTTTGGTGACCCCGTCAACAATATCCGCCACGTCTTCGCCGAAGGATTCGTCGATATCCTCTATAGTGGCCTTGGTGTCTTCCACGGTGTCGTGCAAAAGACCGGCAGCGACAGAGGCGGCGTCAAGACGCATTTCCGCCAACGAGTCGGCCACAGCCAAGGGATGGGAAAGGTAAGGCTCGCCGGAAAGACGCGTCTGCCCGGCATGGGCTGCAGCGGCGAAGACATAGGCTTTCCGCACCAGTTCCACATTTTCCTGTCCCTGGTATGCAAGCACTTTATCAAGGATATCTTGAATTCGGATCATTTGAACTCAACCCTATAGCGTTGTTCGTCCAGTGGCACCCACCACTGGTTGGTGTTGTAAAAAATCCCTATGGGCGCCGGTTCAATGCCGCGAAAACGTTTTTGCACGGCGGATAAGGCATACGGAACATATAAAAAGCAATACGGCTGATCCCGGTGCAAAATTTCTTGAAAGCGGTCATATTCTTTTTTTCTGGCCGCCTGGTCCAAAGTGGAGCGCGCCGCCTCCAGGCAGGCGTCCGCTTCCTTGTCCGCATAGCTTATCACATTCAGGCCATGGCCTATGCGCGAGGAATGCCACACGTCATAGCCGTCAGGATCGTGAGGGATAGTCCATCCCAGAACCACAGCGTCAAAATATCCGGGCAGGACAAATTGCTTCAAAAAAGCAGCCCACTCCACTGTGCGTATTTTGACTTCTATGCCAAGACTTTGCAATTGGTTTTGGATAATAACCGCTGTTTTGATACGCTGTTCGTTGCCTTGATTGGTGAGCAAAGTAAACGAAAACGCGACGCCGTTTTTTTCCAGAAGTCCGCTTTTGCCTTTCACCCAGCCCGCTTCAGCAAGAAGCTCCAGAGCTTTTCGTGTATCATGGGGGTATTGCTGAATGGCGTGGTTGTAAGCCCATGAGTCAGGCTTATACGGACCAATGGTGGCCTCCCCCTGCCCAAGCAGCGCGCCTTTGATGAGATCGTTTTTATTAATGGCATGGGCAAAAGCGCGCCGTACGCGCCTATCGGAAAACAGCGGGCTTTTCAGGTTATATCCAAGATAAGTGTAGGAGGAAGCCAGCGTGCGGTAGGTGGCGTATTGGTCGGTAAAAGATTTTTGCTGAGCCTGGTATTTATACTGAAGGGCGGTCATGGAATCCATAATATCAAGCTTGCCGGCTTTCAGTTCCAGAAACATGGTCGTCGTGTCGGGAATAATTTTATAAAGGAGCCGATCTATATAGGGTCTGCCTTCAAAAAAATCCGGATTGGAGGTTAAGAGAATTTGTGAACCGGCTTCCCATCTCTGCATGCGGTAAGCTCCACAGCTTATGGGTTTGCGCGCCAGGGGGGTATTGCGCAAACCGCTGCCCCCAAGCCCTTCCAACTTGTGTTTAGGCAAGAGCCCTCCCATCCAGGTGCTTAAGGAACGCGGAAAAGGCTTTTCGTACCACACTTCAAAACTGTAACGGTCCAGCTTACGGAACTCCTTAATGGCTTTAAAATCTCCCGCATAGGCGGTGGGCGTTTCCGGATCAATCATGGTCGTGTAAGTAAACTCCGCATCATCGGCGGTAAGCTCCACCCCATCTTCCCACAAAATGCCTTTTCTTAGGGTAAAACGCAGCAGCCGGCCCTCATTGAGCATATCAAAGCGCTCAGCGGCCCAAGGAATAACGCGCAGATCCTTATCGTATTTCAAAGGCGCGACATAAAAATGCGCCGCTATCGTGCTGGAGGAAGCGTCCGAAGCAAAATGCGGTATAAGGTTGCTGGGTTCACCCAGCATGCCTGTAATGGCGGTATCGCCAAACACAGGTTTTTGCTCCGGCGCGGCAAGGGCTTCACCCGTTATGGCGTGGGTAAGGCCGCAAAAAAAAATGCTTCCCAAAAAACACAACAAAACCCGGGATATTTTTCCCGGCAACCCGTTTCCCGTCACCTTTCACCTCTATACGCAAGCCGCCATGGTGTGGGCATGGCGGCGTTTTTCCAAAAAAACAGTGTCTCAAACTGCCCGAAGAATAGCAAGGGAGCTCCCCAAAAAGCCCGCGACGCGCCGGACCGCCGTCCGGCATGAAAAGGCGTTCCCTAATGAATTATGAAATGACTTCTATAAACAAAAGGAGCGGCCATATTTTTGCGCGCGGGCTCTGCTCCCGGATATCCCTATAAAAATGTTTTGTTATAGAAGCGAAAACCTCAAAATTATTCTGTCCGGCTTTACTTTAAGCTATATAAAAGAGAAAAACACTTAGCTTTTGAATGTGATTTTTCTATATCATAAATAGCGGAATATTATTTTTCAAATAATTTTTCTATAAATTCAAGAAATTATCACTATACATATTTTGTAAAACCCCAAAAGGGCAAAATAGCGCGAAAAACAAGCATTATCCAAGTTTCTGAATTAAAAAGTCCAGTTATAGAATGATGATAATCATCCAAGCCCCTTGTAAAAAATGTTCAGATGATGTATAGTTCCGGCTTGCGTAAAAAGGTCCGCTTTCATTTTTGATGACGGTAAAAATTCAATTGTTTTTCGAGTGGAACAGCATGAGCGAAGGCGTAATAAAAACTATCCTCCAGGAATTTATCCACGATTCGGTTCCCGAGTATATTGTGGACGCCGCGCAAGATATTGTTGCGGATGGGGGAGTGCAAAAACTTACCCTGAAAAAGGATGACTCCTTCTGGGAAGTGGAAGGCAATATCCAGGGTGAGGATTTTCAAATTTACAGCCCCAGGCTGACGCTTTCCCTGCAAGAGGAAAATGCCTCCTATCACTGTAACTGTCCGGATTCTTTTTCCGGCGCGTGCCGCCATGTAGCCGCAACAGCGCTCAAGCTTTTGAGCAGCCTTGAGCTAAGCGAGGATAACGCCGAGCAACCCCCCAAAACGCGCATGGACTGGCGCCAGACCTTCCGCAGTTTTTTCAGCAATGAGATTGAGCCGGAACCCGGACGGCATTACCTTATCCTGCGCTTTTATCCGGAGCCGGGCAGGCTCCAGGTGGCTTTTTTCCGGGGCAGGCAGAACAAATCCGGCTTATCTTCGGTCCACAATGAAATTACCCTTGAACAAATCATTTCCTCGCCGGAATTATCCGATATGTCGCCGAGCCTGCCGTATGTCGCATCGCTTATCGCCCGGCATGAGGAATATTCCGGACACAGGGTCACTATTCCCGACGGCCTGCTCACCTGGTTTTTATGGTCCATCCGCCAGGAATACTATCTTTTTTGGGAAGACAGCGACAGCCCCTGCCGCATAGAGCAGCGGGCCATGCAACTCAAATTCCGCCCTGATTTTCAGGAAAATCTGGGCCTGACTTTTGAGGTGCTGCTGCACCGTGAAGGCAAGCTTCCGGTTTCCATTGAAGGCACGGGAGCTTCTTTTCACGGCCAGATGCCGCTTTGGGTGTGCTGGCAGCATTGCTTTTATCCGGTTTACTCCACAATTGATTCCGCGCTGGTGCAAGAGCTGACTTGCACGCCGCTGGTCGTTCCCGAGGAAGATATCTCGGAATTTCTTGACCGCGTCTGGAGCCGGCTGCCCTCTTCCGCTCTTTACGGGCAGGAGGATTTTCTGCGCCGCATGGAGCCGTATTTTGTACCGGCGATTTACAACCCCAAGCTTTTTTTGGATGAGGAGGGCAGTCTCCTTACCTTGCAAATTCAGAATATCTACGAAACCATACACGGCGAATTTCCCATGCCCGGCCCCAATCCGGATTTCCAAACCGGCAGCTACAGCTTTGAGGGCAAAACCTACCTTGTGCGCCGTCAGCAGGAAGAAGAGGCCGCCCTCACCAATATGCTGCTGGAAATCAAATTTCAGCCGCGTAACGCGCGCATCTGGTTCCTGGAACCGGAAGAAGCCATCAACTTTTTGCTGGATATCTATCCCAAGCTGGTGGAAAGCTACCGCGTTTACGGGGAGTCCACCTTAAGCCGCTATAAAGTCCGCCTGTCGCAGCCTGTGATCACGGCGGAGGTGAAAAGCAACGAAAAAGAAAAATGGTTCGATCTGAACATCGACATCCAGTATGAAGGGCAAAGCGTTCCCCTGGAAAAAATCTGGCGCGCCTGGATCCAGGGCAAACGCTATGTGCAATTAAAAGACGGATCATACAGCAGCCTGCCTGAAGCCTGGCTGGAACGCGTTGCCCATAAGCTGCAAGCCCTTGGCCTTGACCCTTCAAAACCCCCCAAGGAGCAATTTGCTCAATTCGAAGCTCCGGTGCTGGACAGCCTCTTGGATGACCTGCCCGGCACGGTGACGGACTCTTTTTGGGACACCCTGCGAGAAAAAATTCATACTTTTAAGGAAATAAGAGCCGTATCTCCCCCCAAAGGCCTTAACGCCACTTTACGCGGTTATCAAAAACAAGGCCTTGCCTATCTGAATTTCTTACGAGAATATGGCTTTGGCGGCATCTTAGCGGACGAAATGGGCCTTGGCAAAACTGTGCAGACGCTGTCTTTTATCCAGCATATGGTGGAAAACGGCGCCACCGCCCCTAACCTTATTGTGGTGCCCACCTCGGTTCTGCCCAACTGGGAGCGGGAAGCGGAACGCTTTGTGCCTGATCTGCGCAGGCTCACCATTTACGGCACACGCCGTGAAGGGATGTTCAAAAAAATCAAAAAATCCGATCTGGTGCTCACCACGTACGCGCTTTTGCGCCGCGACTTAGAAGAGCTGCAAAAATACGACTTTAACACCATTATCCTGGATGAAGCGCAAAACATTAAAAACCCCAACACGATCACAACCAAGTCCGTGCGCCACATCAAGGCGAATATGCGCCTGTGTCTTTCCGGCACACCCATAGAAAACAACCTGTTCGAACTCTGGTCGCTGTTTGAATTTCTGATGCCCGGCTTTTTGGGCGCGCAGCATGCCTTTAAACGCGGGGTGGTCAAACCCATTAAGGAAGGCGACGACGAAACCCTTACCTTTTTGCGGACTCGCGTGCGCCCCTTTATTTTGCGGCGCACCAAGTCGGAAGTGGCCAAAGATCTGCCCCCCAAAATTGAAAACACCTATTTTTGCGGCCTGGCTGAGGAGCAAGCGGAGCTGTACGCCCTGCTCGCCAAAAAGCTCAAAGAACAGGTTCTCAACACTGTGGACAAAAACGGCATTGCCAAGAGCCAAATGTCCATTTTGGACGCCCTGCTCAAGCTGCGCCAAATCTGCTGCCACCCGCGCCTGCTCAAAATCGATCTGCCCGGCGTTTCCACCAACCTGCCCTCGGGCAAGTTCGATGCCTTTAAAGATATGGTTACCGACATTGTGGAAGAAGGGCACCGGGTGCTGGTATTTTCCCAGTTCGTGCAAATGCTGCAAATTATCCGTTCCTGGCTTCAAGCCAGCGAAATGCCTTTCTGCTATCTCGACGGTTCGAGCAAAGACCGGTTCGATCAAGTGGATCGCTTCAACAACAGTGACGATATCCCCATTTTCCTCATTTCCCTCAAAGCCGGCGGCACAGGGCTTAACCTTACCAGCGCCGATTACGTCATCCACTACGATCCCTGGTGGAATCCGGCTGTGGAAAATCAGGCCACAGACCGTACGCACCGCATCGGCCAAACCCGTCAGGTCTTTGCCTATAAGCTTATCTGCCAAAATACGGTGGAGGAAAAAATCCTCGGCTTGCAGGAAGCGAAAAAAGGCGTGGCTGAATCCATTATCCCCGGCGCCGAAGCCTGGAAATCCCTCTCGCGTGAAGATTTGGAAATGCTCTTTGAGGTCTAGAGCCATTTAACATTGAAAATGTATAATTGCTCTAGCCTTGCGGGGATGCCGCGGCCGAACGCATAATCCACATCGTAAGGAGTTGTTATGACCACTGTAACGGCAAAATATCTCGGTGACTTGCGCGTTGAATGCACCCATACGCAAAGCGGCGCCGTGCTTGTGACCGATGCGCCCACGGATAACCAGGGCAAGGGAGAAAGCTTTTCCCCCACGGATCTTTGCGCAACGGCCCTCGTTTCCTGCGCCATGACCTTAATCGGCATCTATGCAAAAAATCACAACATAGACGTCTCCGGCATGACGGCGCAAGCGACCAAAACCATGGCTTCAGCGCCGCCAAGACGCATACAGCGCCTGGATGTGCTCATCACTATGCCGGATCGGGAATATGACGCTCATGCAAAAACAGCTCTTGAGCGCGCCGCCCTCACCTGCCCGGTGCATAAAAGCCTGCATGCGGAAATGGAGCAGCATATCGTCTTGAAATGGGCGCGGTAAAAAAACGAAGCCTGCCGGATGACGCGGCCATTTGCCCAAAAATTTATTGAGTTTTTTTGCGAAAAAAACTGAGAAGCGGGGCGCATAAGGCCGGCGCGAACAAAAGCGCAAGGCCGCCATAGACAAGGCCGAAAACAAACCCGCTCACGGCTATTTTTACCGCCGCTCCCCATAACGATTCCAGCATGAAAAATCGCCCGGCCAGGATGATGCCGCCATAAGCGGCGGCGCAAGCGGGCAGGCAGAAGCATAACGAGCGCACCGCTTCAAAAACGAGACCTTGCAAAGCTCCTCCTCCAAACTTGCGCTTCCAGATATAACAAAGCGCCAGGGTATAGAGCACCACCGCAAACGAGCCGGCCCCGGCCACGCCGGCGGCGCCGAGTTGCCGGGCGCCGAACCAGTAAAGCGGCAAGGCAAGAAGGCTCGCCGCGGAGCCGGTGAAGGCCGGGGTCAGGGTATCTTGATGCGCGTAAAACGCCCTGCCCCAAAGCTGTTGTACGGCCCAAAAAGCCACGCTTGCCAGCATAATCGCCAGAAGCGTTCCGGAGCGGGTGGCGTCTTCGGGGGTAAAACCGCCCTGCTGGAAGATAAGGCGCATGGTGGGCTCAGCCGCCACAAGCATCCATAATGACAGGGGCAGAGCCACCAGCAAGGTATTGACAGCGGCGCGGTTCAGGCTCTGGTCAAAGCGTTCGCGTTCGCCGGAGGCGGCGAGAGCGGCGAGAAAAGGATACGAGGCAAGCCCTGCCGCTTGGGCCACAACGCCTACCGGCACCAGCATAATGCGCCGCGCATAGCTGAGCAGACTTACGCCTCCTTCTCCGGTCAGCGAGCCGAAAATACGGACAAACTGCTCATCCAGGGCCACGATGGATTGCCCGAGCATAAGGGGCAAAGCCAGAAGCAGCCATTTTTTCAGCCACGGGTGCGTAAAGGCGGGAAAAAACCGCAAGCCTCCGGCCCGCGCTGCCAGCACAGGCAGGGCAAGGCCGCCCAGGGCCGCGCCCGCGACCACGCCCCAGCAAAAACCCTCCATGCCTGTTTGCGGAAATACATATAAACCGGCTATGCCGCCAAGAATGATGCAACCGTTATAGATAAGGGGAGTTAAGGCAGGTACGGTGAATTGCCGGCGAAAATACAGCAGGGCAGTAAAGCAGGCCCCGGGCAAAAAGCAAACCTGCGCCGGTAAAATGATGCGGATAAAGCCGGTCAACCGCAGTTGCGCATCAGCGCTGAACTTAGGCGCAAGCAAAGCGGCTATCCAAGGCGCAAGCGCAAAGGCGATGCAGCACAAAAAGCTTATGGCCAAAAAAGCCCACGTGACCGTTGCGGAAAAAAAGCGCCAGCCGTCCTCTTCGTCCCCGGCAAAAGCCGCGGCCAGCAGGGGCACCAGGGTAATGGAAAAATATCCTCCGGCCAGCAGATAATTCAAAAAATCCGGCGCCACAAACGCCACAAAGTAGATGTCCGCTTCCGTACCCGCGCCGAAGTAGTAAGAAATTACTTTGTCGCGCACAAGACCGAGAATGCGTGAAAGGAACACGCTGATTCCAAGGGCGACGGCGGCCGCCCCCATGCCCTGGGCTCGGGTCAAAAAACTCTGTTTAGGAAGGGCCATGCCTGCTCCACCTGATGAACGTACGACTGACACGCCGGACCGGGGCGTTTCATAGTGCAAAGGCTTCTATACCAAGGAGGCGGCTTCGTCCACATTACGCAAACCGCGCCGGCGCGGTTTGCAGCGGCGCCTTGACAAGCCTTCGCTTCGCCGACTATTACAACGGACTTCATGATCCATACCCGGAACCGTCCCGCTCCGCCCCGAGAGTCCGCATGAGCACTCCTTTATATACTCCCCACCCGGAAAAAGTATCCCCCAGGGGCTGTATCAGCATCATCGGCATGGCCGCTGCAGGCAAAACCACCATCGGGCGCGAACTTTCGGCCCTCATCGACTGGCCGCAAGTGGATGCGGATCATGTTATTGAATCCACTTACGGAGTGAACCTCCAGGCCCTTTCCACAAGCGTCGGTAAAGAAGAATTTTTGGATATAGAAGGGAGCATTATCGCCCTGCTCACCGTCAAGCGCTGCATCATCTCCACAGGGGGCAGCGCGGTATACCGGGAAGCGGCCATGCGGCATTTGCGCTCCCTTGGGCCGCTGATTTACATTGCCGTTCCTCTGCCCGTCATTCTTAGGCGCATTGCCAGAAAGCCTGAACGGGGCCTGGCCATTGCGCCCGGACAAACAGTGGAAGATCTCTATCACGAGCGGGTCAAGCTTTACGAAACGTTTGCGGATTATACCGTAGCAGGGGGAGAAGCTCCGGCGACCGTCTATGCCGAAACGATCGCCGCGTGGCTGGCCCGGCCGTGAACTCGCCTGATCGCAAAACCCTGCTTGCGCGCGTGGCCGCAAAACATACGGCAACTTCCGGCGCCGGAGCAAAAAACAAACGTGCTGCCAAAAACGCCCCGAAACCAAGCATATATGCACGGCTGGCCAAGCTTTACGCCGATATGGAAGCCGCTTACAACGCCTGCGCCGAGGCCGCGGGCTTGAGTTGCCGCGGCTGTGAAACCAATTGCTGCACCAGCTTTTTCCGGCACCATACCTATGTGGAATGGGCCTATCTCTGGCGCGGCCTGTTCAGACTGTCTGAGGAGCGCCGCAAAGTCTTTATCAAGCGGGCGGAAGAATACCTTTATGAAGCCCGGCAAAGCCTTGCCCTGGATATACAGCCTACGGCCATGTGTCCTTTGAATGAAGACGGTCTTTGCGTTTTGTACGCGCACCGGCTCATGATCTGCCGTATGCACGGCACCCGCAACCTGCTGAGGCTCCCTGACGGCGGGCAGCAAATTTTTCCCGGCTGCGGGCGTTTTACCGCCCTGCCCTGCGCGCAAAGCGCTCCTCTGCCTCAAGCCGCAGGCCTTTCCTCCTCCTGCCCCACCCTTGACCGCACTCCCTTTTATCAAGAGCTTGCGGCCCTTGAATTGGAGCTCCACCAAAAAACGCCTCGCCCTTTGCCCAGAGTGAACCTGACCTTGGCGGAAATGATCGTCCTCGGGCCTCCTAAGCTATAGCGCATTGCAACGTTACCATGCCTGGAAGGTATAGCCCTTTAAGGGTGCTGCATCTGGAGAACATTTCTATGCATCATCCGCACCATTTCCGGGGCAATACGCGAGTTCCAGTTGCCGGACATAAGCGCACCGGAATAGAACACAAAAAGCAGGGCCAGCGTGCCCGCGGCAATGGACCAAAAAGGCAGTTTCCGGGCCTTTGCCGTGTATCCCAGGCGCACATCCAGGCATTGTTCCGGGCAAACTCCCGTGCATTTTGTGCAGCCCACGCACTCCGGGCCTGAGATGCGCGTTTTTTTATGTACGATGATGCGGGAGGGGCAAACCCGGGAACAACGCTGACATCCTGTGCAGCTTTCCGCGTCTCTTCGCACCGCGAGGGGAGAAAACAGGGAAAACAAACCAAGCAGCGCCCCGTACGGACAAAGCCCCCGGCACCAAAAGCCCGGAAAAAGCATACCCCCGACAACGAGCACGCCCATAATCACAAACAAGGTCATATCAGGGTGCAGAAAAAACAGCAGCATTTTGGTGTCGGCCACCATATTATAGGGGGTGCGGATAAAGGCCGCCACATCCTGGGCATCCATGTTCAGGAACAGCAAGTAGATAAAAAAGAGCAGCAAAGGGTATTTAGGCAAGGTTAACAGAACGGAAAGCCATTCCGGCAGACGGCGGCTGATGCCAAGACGCTTGCCGAGACGATCCAAAAGCATGGAAAGCCCCCCCACAGGGCAAAGGTATCCGCAAAAGCCTTTGCGGAACAGCAGGGCCACGGCAAAGGCCATGAGCAGAATGGCCAGCCCGGCGGGGTGGATAATGTCGTACTCGCCGGTCTGGAACAGATGCCTGGCTCCTAAAAGGGAACTGATGGGCAAAAAGGCTTCGACAGAGGCGGGTTTTTGCACATAGACCGGGCTTTCGCCCATGGCCCATTGAGCATACTGGTAAAAGCGCAGCCCCACCCAGACGAAAAACAATAAAAAAGCGGACTGAATGAAACTATGCAACGTGGCTGGGCGCAGCAAAAAAGACCGCGCCCGGGCAAAAAGAGCGTTAGCAGACATACACATTTTCCGTTTTTGCGTGATTGTGATAACGAGCCCTATCTCGTAATTCCCCTTTTCAAGAAATTACAAGAAGGCGCCTAACAGGGATACGTACTACAATGGGTACAGAATTACAGTATTTTTATATATACGCTCTAAAAAAGCACTCAATAATGCCGTAACACCGCAAGAACGTGCGCCTTGTAGCAAAAGAGCCGCCTTCTGTAAATCCGCAAGGCGGCCTTTGCCCGCCGTTAAACGACAAATCTCAAAGTTAATCTGCTCCAGAGCAATTTAACATTGAAAATGTATAATTGCTCTGCAAGGATTTGCCCGTAAATCCTTGCCTTGAGATTGGCGTAGGCGGCCTTTGCCCGCCGTTAAACGACAAATCTCAAAGTTAATCCGCTCTAAAGACGGTTCGCCGCATCCCTTGGCAAGCGAGGGGTTACAGCACTCACGGCAACGCCTTTAAAAGGGGTTTGTACCCTAAGAGAATACTCCCCCAATAAAAAAGCCTTTCTTGCCTGACGGCAAACAGCACCCGGCACCGGCCTTTTCAGCCGGAATAAAAAGGGGTATAGACAGCACTCCTTCTTTTGTAACTCATCCATGACAAGGCTGTATTAGATGCGCGCAAGCGAATTTCTCATTTCTCTGCTGAGGCGGGCAACGGACGATCTCGGCTATGCCTGGCCTGACAAGGCGTTGGCGGAGCCTCCCAAGGACAAAAAATTCGGCGATCTCGCCGCCAATTGCGCCCTTGTCTTGGCCAAAGAAACGGGACAAAATCCCCGTGCTCTGGCGGAAGAGCTGGCAACACGGCTTCGTGCCGCATCAGAGCATATTGCCCGGGTGGAAGTGGCCGGCCCCGGTTTTTTGAACGTGACCTTTGCTCCTTCTTACTGGCAATCCGCCGTGCTGCGCGTGGAAAATGCCGGAGAAGCTTACGGCGCTTCAAATATCGGAGAAGGCCGCAAGGCCCAGGTGGAATTTGTCTCCGCCAACCCCACAGGGCCTTTGCATATCGGGCATGGCCGGGGCGCCGCTGTGGGCGATAGCCTCGCCCGCATCATGCGTTTTGCCGGGTATGCGGTGGAGGCGGAATATTACATTAACGATGCGGGCAAGCAAATGCGCACCCTGGGCCGATCCATCTGGCTGCGGGTTCTGGAATTGTCCGGCAAAAACGCCCTGCCCTTTCCCGAAGACTGCTACCAGGGTGACTACATTGTCGCCATCGCCCGGGAAATGCTCGCGGCGGATCAACAATTGCATCTATCAACCGAAGAAGCCGGCATCGACACATGCTATGCCTACGGAATGCGGGTTATTTTTGAAGGGATCCGCAATGATTTGACGGACTTCAACGTGCATCACGATGTCTGGTTCTCGGAACTGAGCCTGCTTCATAAAGGCGCGGTGGAAGAAACGCTGGAGCGTTTGCGCCGGGCCGGGCATGCCTATGAGGAAGACGGCGCCTTATGGTTCAACACTATGGCCTTCGGAGACGATAAAAACCGGGTGCTGCGCAAGTCCGACGGCAGCCTTACCTATTTCGCCTCGGATATAGCTTACCATGCAAACAAATATGAACGTGGCTTCACTTCCATTACCGATGTCTGGGGAGCGGATCACCATGGGTATATACCGCGCATGCGCGCGGCTGTCGCGGCTCTCGGGCAGCCTCGGGAAAGTTTTGATGTCGTGCTTGTGCAGCTTGTGAATTTGCTGCAGGAAGGCGAACAAATAGCCATGTCCACCCGGGCCGGAGCCTTTGAAACTTTGGCGGATGTGATAAAAGAAGTCGGCACGGACGCGGCTCGCTTTATGTTTCTTTCCCGCAAAAGCGACAGCAAACTGGACTTTGATCTTTCGCTGGTGCGGCAGCGGAGTATGGACAACCCTGTGTATTACGTGCAGTATGCCCATGCCCGAATCAAGGCTGTGCAGCGCCGCGCTTTTGAACGCGGGCTCTTGCCGGACGGGCCTGGAGAGCTTGCCTTGCTCACCTGTGAAGAAGAGCTGGATCTGCTCCGCCTTCTGGATCGCTTGCCAAAGGTGGTGGAAGACGCGGCTCTTAACCGCTCTCCGCACTACATCAGCTATTATCTGATGGAGCTTGCGGGGCTGCTGCACCGGTACTATGCGGCGCATCAAGTGCTGGGAGCGGAAAACAGGGAGCTTATCGCGGCGCGGCTCCGGCTGTTGCGCGCTGTGGGGCAAACATTGAAAAACGGCCTTGAACTTTTAGGCGTGTCCGCTCCGGACAGCATGTAGAGGGTTATGGAAGGTCAGGACAGATATCCGCAAAGACAACCCGGGGAACGCAGGGTAATCTCCTTCACACTGGGGCTGCCCACTGTTGTCGGCGGTTTTGTCATACTATGCGGCGGCTTTTTCTGTGTTTTTCTCTTGGGGCTCTTTCTGGGCAGCGGTTATCCTTTGGAGTCCCGCTTTCCGGTGCTTGAACGCATTTTGCCGCAACAAGCGCAGACTCCACCCCCGCAAGTCATTGCCAAAGATGAACCCCCTCCGGAAAAAGACCCCCAACCGGCCGCGCAAGTCGCCGCAACCGAGGCTTCGGGCAAAGCCGGACAAAATGCAAACAAGGAGAAGGACTCCGGCACAGCGCCGCAACGGTCCGATCCCTCTGCTGATAAAAACGCCGCCCCCCCACCGCAAGGCGGGATTATGGATAGGGGCGAGCTTGCTTACCGGGAGAGCTTAAAGCCGGAAAATGCCCGCCTTATTGCCGGCAATCCGTCGAAAAAGCGGGATGCAAAAAGCGGCCAGGATAAAACCGGCGCAGCAAAAAAAGCCGCCGCCCAGGCAGCCTTGAAAAAAAAGCCGGAAACAGAGCCCTCTGTGTCTGAAAAACAAAAGACGAACGCCAAAGGCCAGCGGTTTCGGTATACGTATCAAGCCGCTTCCTACAAAGATCAAGCCTCAGCGGACAAATACGTCGCGGGGTTGAAAAAGGCGGGCTTTAACGCGCGTACGGAGAAAAGCATCGAAAAAGGCGCCGCATGGTATAGGGTTATGCTTGATTTTATCGGCACTCCGGAAGAAACCGACGCCTTACGCTCAGGAATGCAGGCCCGTGGCGTGCCTAAAATTCTTCTGCGCAGCAAAACGCCGGTGCAATAACGTTAAAGAAACCGGCTTAACGGGCCGGGCACGCGGATCAGTTTGAAGACAGGGCCGCGCAGTCAGTTGATTGACTTGTCCTTCCGAACTGCTTAGAGTTTTCATAGTGTTAGAGTAATGCGCTTTATGGAGAGCCTGCTCTTTGCCCGCAAATACGGGTATTCCCTGTTTTTGCCGGGTCAGCGAAGGTTTTCCCACCAACAAACTTCTGGCGACATACACCGGCATGTCACAAACGGACTATGCAGCATAACCATTCCCCCGCGGCCGGTCCCCTTATTTCCGCCCTGACCGGTCTTGGACGTGTTTTTCTGACCTTTGTGTCGGAAATGGGCGCTCTGGCCCTGTTTCTTGCGCACGGCATGCGGCACATGCTGTCCTCTCCCAAGCAACTTCCTAAGGTCATTAAGCAAATATACATCATCGGCGCCGCTTCTTTTTTCCTCATTGCCCTTATCGCTCTGTTCACAGGCATGGTGCTGGGCTTGCAGGGCTATTACACGCTGAGCAAGTTCGGTTCCGAGGGGTTTCTGGGTTCAGCCGTGGCCTTGACCCTGATACGAGAGCTTGGCCCTGTGCTCACGGCCATTATGATCACGGGCAGAGCGGGCTCGGCCATGGCGGCGGAAATCGGCGTCATGCGCATCAACGATCAGATCGACGCCCTGGAAGTGATGGACATCAGCTCCATGGGCTATCTGGTGTCGCCGCGCATCAGCGCCTCACTCATCGCTTTTCCCCTGCTCACGGCCATTTTCAATACTATAGGCATCCTCGGCGGGTACGTCACGGGCGTGCTTATGCTTGGCATCAACCAGGGCATCTATTTTTCGCGTATTGAAAGCAGCGTGGGCTGGCCGGATATTATGGGATGTTTCAGCAAATCGTTGTTTTTCGCCCTCATTGTGGTGACGGTATCCTGCTATAAGGGCTACTTTGCCCATATGCGACGGGACGGCATGGGCGCGGCCGCGGTGGGCAACGCCACAACATCGGCTGTGGTGCTGTCCTGCATTTTGCTGCTGGTGGCTGACTATGTGCTCACTTCTTTTCTGTTGTAGGCCGGCATGACATTACGCTGGACGATTGAATTGCAAGATCTCCGCCTGGGGTATGGCGACACGGTGGTGCTCGACAACATCACCGCCACTCTTCCCGCCGGCAAAATATCCGTTATCCTCGGGGCCTCCGGCGGAGGCAAATCCACATTGCTGCGACACATCATCGGCCTGTCCCGCCCTATGCGAGGCACTATTTCCTTTGGCGGAAAAGATTTTTTCGCGCTGTCCGGCAAAGAATTCCGTAAGGTGCGCCGCCGTATGGGCGTGCTGTTTCAAGACGGGGCTTTGCTCAGCTCTTTGACTGTGGGTGAAAATGTAGCCCTGCCTCTGACGGAACACACGCAACTTCCCGCCCCGCTCATCCGCGAAATCACTTTACACAAACTTGCTCTGGTGGGGCTCGGGGATTTTGCGGATTATTACCCTTCCGAACTTTCCGGCGGCATGCGTAAACGCGCCGGCCTCGCCCGGGCCCTGGTCACGGATCCGCCCATACTCCTTTGTGATGAGCCCACTTCGGGCCTTGACCCCATCAATGCCGCCCAGATGGACGAACTGTTACTGGAAATGAAAACGCGCTTTCCGGATATGACCATTGTTTCCGTCAGCCATGACATGGCCAGTGTAAAGAATGTTGCGGATTACGTGCTGGTGCTGCATAATAAGGGCATTGCCTATGCGGGGGATCTTGCCGGGCTGCAAGCTTCGGGCAACCCGTATCTGCGCCGTTTTCTTGACCGAACACCTTTGCAGGAAGAAAATATGGAAGATCCCCGGCGCACATTATCGGAAGAAACGCGCAAACACATGCATAAAGCCCTGGGTAACTGGCTCGACCAGGGATAATCCCTGCACCAGTGGATTCGCGGCTCCCAATAGCTCAGGCCGCTTGCCCACGCCCGGACGTTCTTGTAAAGAGCTAGCAACCGGACCTGTCATGAAAAAATACTCTCTTGAACTTTCTGTCGGCATCTTTGTGCTCATCGGGCTTATCTGCCTTGGCTACATGACGGTAAAACTCGGCAAAATGGAGGTTTTCGGCAAAGACGGCTATACCCTCACCGCCGACTTCAGCTCCGTCACCGGTTTAAAAACAGGAGCCGACGTGCAAATCGCCGGAGTTTCCGTCGGCAAGGTCACAAGCATTGTTCTGAACAACAAAACCTATCTGGCGCAAATTTCTCTGCAATTGGACAACTCGGTGAAATTAAGCGAAGATTCCATTGCTTCTGTAAAAACCAGCGGCCTTATAGGTGATAAATACGTCAGCATCTCTCGCGGCGGTTCCGCGGTCCTGCTCACCAACGGCGATGAGATCACGGAAACTGAATCCGCCGTTGATATTGAGGCCCTCATCAGCAAATACGTGTTCGGAGGTGTAAAGTGATGCGTTTTGTAAAGCATACACTGGCGCTGCTTTTTATTGTGCCGGCATTCATACTTTTTTTCCAGCAAAGCCAAGCTGTTGCCAATATGTCCGAAGCCCGGGGCGAACTTGAAAATACCGTCACCCGGGTGCTGGCGGAGCTGCGCAAACCGGAATTGAAAAATCCTGCCACACGCGGCGCTGTTCTGGCGGAGGTGGAAACCATTATCCGCGGTCTTTTCAGCTTTGAGGAACTCTCCATGCGTTCGGTCGGCCCGGAATGGCAAAACTTCACTCCGGAACAAAGGCAGCGTTTTTCCAGTGCGTTTGAGACCTTGCTGCGCGTGAACTATCTGGAAAAATTAGATGGGTACAACGGAGAGCGCGTCTCCTTCCTTGGTGAAAGCAGCAGCAGCAAGGGAGACAAAGTGGAGATAAAAACCAGCGTGGATATTAAGGGCAAGCCTGTGCCGGTGAATTACCGCATGCTCAAGCAAGGCCGCTGGATGGTATATGATGTCATCATAGAAGGCGTCAGCATGGTGCAAAACTACCGCTCCCAGTTCCAGAGCATCCTCGCTCAGGGGGGCGCGGAAAAACTCATTGAGCAAGTGCGCGCCAAAGCGGAAGAAGCGCGAGCGAACAGCAAAGGTTAACGGAGCGAATTATGAAGGCGCTTTTTTCCCGTTTTTCCCTTATCCTTTGCATTCTATGCGCCCTTTGCGGCAGTGCGGCCTTTGCGGCCCCGGCCCAGCCTTCCTCCTTGGATTCGGATGACGACTATCTGGACAAATTCGAACCCCCGATTGTCCCTGATCCTCTGGAGCCATGGAACCGGGCGGTATTTCGTTTCAACGACTTCATGCTCGACCAGGTGGCCCGTCCTGTATATCAAGGATACGCCTATATAACGCCGCAGTTCATGCGCACAGGGATCAAAAACTTTTTCCATAATATTTCTTTTCCGGTGCGTTTTGTGAATAATTTGCTGCAAGGCAAAGGCAAAGCCGCCGGGGTGGAAATGTCGCGTTTTATTTTAAACAGCACCGCGGGGCTTGGAGGCCTTTTTGACGTGGCCAAGTATCATGAGCCTGTTGTGCCGGTGGAAGATGAAGACTTCGGGCAAACCTTGGGAGCCTGGGGCGCGGGCGAAGGGTTTTATATTGTCTGGCCCTTGCTCGGCCCGAGCACGGTCCGGGACACCACCGGCCTTGTAGCGGACACATTCTTGGAACCCACAAGCTATCTTCGCCCCTGGGGCTTGCGTGTTGGCGTTAAAGGCGGCAAAATATTTAATGAGCTGGATGACATTCTTGATCATTATGACGAACTTAAACGGGCAGCTATTGAACCGTACACGTCCGTGCGCGACGCGTATGTCCAATACCGGCGTGCAAAAATCGCCAAATAAAAGCGGAAACAGCAAAAAGCCGCGTGCGCCTTTCTCCTCCGGGTTGATGGAGCGGATTGCACTATGAAGCCGTGACCTGTACTTTCAAAAAGAAATTGCCGGGCGAACAGTTTCACTTGTGAGCGCAAGCTTCAAAAAAGGCCTTTTCATGCAGCAGAGCACGTATGATCGCATTCTCGGAATTTTATGCAGCGTACTTGACGCCTATTCGACTGTGCTGTTTCTGCCCGTTGAGGAAACCCACCAAGAACGCGCCTACGCCATAGCCTCAGCCTTCAGCCTGGGAGACAGCCTTGACTACAATGTTCGCATCCAGGAAGGGCGCGGCATTGTAGGCTGGCTTTTACGTAATAAAGAGCCGCTCCTTGTCTCCAATTTTGACCGGCACAAAAACCACCTCAACTACTACACCGGCAATGAAGAGGCCAGCATCAAGGCCTTTATGGGGTATCCTTTGCCCGACGGCAAAGGGGCCCTTTGCGTGGACAGCAAGCGGCAGTATTCTTTTTCAGAAAAAGATCAAAAAATTTTGCATCTTTTCGCCGATCTTCTGGATAAATTGGAAGAAGAAAGCCGCGATACCGAAGAAAAAATTATGGTGTTCAAATATTACACCGCGTTGTGCACTATTTATACGCTGCGCCGTCGCTATTCGCGCTGGTCGGAATTTTTGCGCCACCTGCTGGACCTTATGGCCGCGGTCACGGGTTTCGGCTATTGCGCTTTGTTTACACGCGATTACAGCGGCACCAGTTACAGCGTGGAAGGCGAAAATATCGCGCTGATGAAAAAAAGAAACAACGCCGGTCCTTCTTTCCCCATGAGCCATGGCATCGTGGGCTGGGTTTTTCGTAACGGCGCGCAAGTGTGCAACGACGGGCCGGAAGGAGCTCCGGAAAATCTGCTGGTGGGCAGAGGTGCGGATATCCCGCAGTTTCAGTCCATTCTGGCTCTGCCTCTGGTTATTCAGCGTAAAACCAGGGGCGTGCTGTGCCTTGCGCACGATCTGCCCATGCGCAGCCATCAGGCGACGCAAGACTTTGTGCGTATGGCTTCGGAACATCTGTCGCTTTTTCTGGAAAATCTCTATGTCAAATGCCGCCTGCGGGATTTACACCATGAACGCACCCTTGATGCGAGTCTTGCCCAAGATGAATAGCGTGCCGGGAAGGGATAATAATGTATTATACCTTGCGTCCGTAGCTCCTTTGAGTATACTATAACGTTGCTTTTTGCATGATGCGCGCATCCGTCCCAAAGTTCACAATCTGCAAATAGAGACCGCCATGTTCCGTAAGCTTCTGAATCTCTTTAGCAAAGATCTCGCCATGGATCTTGGGACGGCCAATACACTGCTTTATACGCGCCAAAACGGTATTGTGCTCAATGAGCCTTCTGTCGTGGCCATTGATGCCGAGCGGGGCCATGTGCTTGCGGTTGGGCGGGAGGCTAAAGAATTTCTCGGCCGCACGCCCAAAAGCATCAAGGCCATCCGCCCGATGCGCGACGGCGTAATTGCGGATTTTGAAGTTACCCGGCAAATGATTTCCTTTTTCATCAAAAAGGCCATCAGCAGTTACAGCCTAGCCCGTCCCAATATGGTTATCTGTGTTCCCACAGGCATCACCCAAGTGGAAAAACGCGCTGTTGTGGAGTCAGCCCAGCAAGCCGGAGCGAGCATGGTGCGCCTCATTGAAGAACCCATGGCAGCGGCCATTGGAGCGGGCCTTCCCTTTCATGAGCCCCAAGGGAATATGGTGGTGGATATCGGGGGAGGCACCACGGAGGTAGCGGTTATTTCTCTTTCAGCCATCGCCTATGCCGAATCGGTGCGTGTTGCGGGCGATGCCATGAATCTGGCCATCCAGCGCTATTTCCAAAATGAATTTCAGCTTGTCATCGGCGAAAATATGTCCGAGCGCATCAAACTTGCCGTGGGTTCGGCTTTTCCCCTGCCTGAGCAGTTGGTGGTGGAAGTTTCCGGCAAAGATATGATGACCGGAACCCCTCGTTCGGTGCGCGTATCCGATGGCCACATACGCGAATCGCTCACCGAACCTGTGCGCACCGTTCTTCTTACGGTGCATAAAGCCTTGGAGAAAACCCCGCCGGAACTTGCGGCCGACATTTTCAACAACGGCATTCTCCTGGCCGGGGGGGGCGCTTTACTCAAGGGCCTGGATACTCTTATCCATAAAAGTACAGGGCTTAACATCTCAATTGATGCCGACCCGCTGACCACCGTCGTGCGCGGGACAGGCAAAACACTGGACAGCGAGCGCTTTTACAGCAGTGTATTTATCAACTAGCGTCTGGTTGCAAAAATTCAACTCATAATTTTATGGGGAGTTTTCGCAAAGAGCGTTGGCTGAAAAATGTGATTTTCAGCCAACTTACGCCGCTTATCGCAGCGCAAAATCCTGGCGGATTTTGTAGTGTTTGTTTTGCAAACAAACACGAGCGTCTGGTTGCAAAAATGCAACACATAATTTCATGGGGAGTTTTTGCAAAGAGCGTTGGCTGAAAAAGGCAAATGTATTTTAAAATTTGCCGCAACCTCTCACCGGAACAAAAGCCCTGTACCCGCTGCCCAGAGCACTTCCGGAGTAAACAATTCCGCTTCACGGCGCACAAGTCCCTCCAGTTCATCCGCGTCCACTTCCAGCAATTCAGGTGCAGCCGGCTCCCGCGCGCTGTTTTTTTCGTTTGTCCACGCAAAGACGCCGTCCGTATTCTCAGCCAAGGCTGTGGGGTAAAGCCCTACGGGCAAATCCGCGCTAAAAAGCGCGTAATGGATGGGGCGATCCTTTTCCGCCTTAGCCGCCGTGAGCTTTCGAGGAAGTATTCCTGAAAGGCCCATGCGGTTTAAAAGCCGTAGGGCGGCATCTTCACGCCCTTCCCCCACCATAACAAAATCAGCATATACATCCCAGCGCCCGGCGTATCCAAGACATGGGTCTCTGTCTTTATGCAACACGAGTCTGCCCGCGCGCGTGCGTACGGCAACAAGCGCTAAACGCCGGCACAGCCCTTGGCGCAGAGCTGCTTCAGGCGGCATGCATAATAAGGGGCGATCGTGCATATCCGTCACTTCAATAAGACGAGCCCGCTCGCTCATACTAAGCAGAGCATTGCCTTCCGCCTTGGGCATGTGCATTTTCTTCGCGGGTTTCGGACGTTTTTTCGGCAAAACCTCTTGGGAGAGCACGTCCTTTGTCTGCACCCGGATTTTCTGACCTGTCTGCCCTATGCGCGAGGATTGATCCTGCATATCCAAACCCTTGTGTAAAACCTTTGCATTTTTACCGCAACGCGATACATTCTCATGCATGCGCCGTCTACATACCGATTATAGCATCAGCTTGCTTGAAGAAAAAGATGTTCCTGGGCTGGTAAAACTTGAACAAGCCTGTTTTTCCACCGCCTGGACCGAGGAGCAGTACCGCTCTTTTTTGCGGCAAGATACGCCCTCCCCCGCTCTCTCGTCCCAAGCCACATGGGGTATGCACGCCCCTGACGGCAGTCTTGTGGCCTACATCAATGTTGGACTGCATACCGGTGCAAGGGAGCTGGAAATTTACAATATCGCCGTGCAGGAGTCTTTTCGCTGCCAAGGGCTGGGCAAGCTCCTCCTGCTCCATGTTTTGGAATGGAGCCTCCAAAACAATTTTGAAAAAGTCCTATTGGAAGTGAGGGAAGGCAATAAGGCCGCTCTCGCCCTTTATGCCTCCACCGGTTTCACCCTTATTGGCCGCCGAAGGCGATATTACCGCGACAACGGCGAAGATGCCCTTGTTCTTTCCTGCAATCTCAAAGCACAACCATAGGCCATCAGGCTCCCTACTCCTGGAGGCCTCCTCCCCTGCTTGAACAAGAGGCCGGGTTGCGGGTATACTGCGTTTGCGCAAGGCGAAACATCTATTCCAAACAACATAGGGTGAATTGGAGGAAATTGTTATGAAACTGCTTATCGCCGGCAACTGGAAAATGTTTAAAACCAGAGCCGAAGCCGCCGCAACGGTAACGTCTCTGGTCAACAGCCTATCCGCTCTGCCGGAGCAACGCGAAGTGGTTATTTTTGCCCCGTTCACCGTTCTTTCCACCTGCGCGGAAATTCTAGCCAAAGTCCCAGGCATATCCCTTGGCGGGCAAAACTGCTATCCTGCCGTTTGGGGAGCTTTTACCGGAGAAGTGTCTCCGGCCATGCTTAAAGATAGCGGTTGTGATTATGTGCTGACAGGCCATAGCGAACGCCGTATGCTCCTTGGCGAAACCGACGCCTTTGTGGGTGAAAAAACCGCATTCGCCTTATCTCAGGGGATAAAAGCCGTATTGTGCGTCGGGGAACAACTGGAAGAGCGCAACAACGGCAAACTACAGGATGTGCTTGTACGCCAGCTCGCGGCCGGGCTCGCGGACGTGCCGGACAATACCTCCGCGGCGGAACTTTCCGTTGCCTATGAACCGGTGTGGGCCATCGGTACCGGGCGTGTGGCCGGTCCTGTTGAAATAACGCAGGCCCATGCCGTGGTGCGTGATTACCTCGCCATGCGTTTTCCGCTGCAAGGCAAAGACATCCGCATCCTTTACGGGGGAAGCGTCAAACCTGACAACGCGAAAGAAATAATAAGCCTTGACAATGTCAATGGAGTCTTGGTAGGCGGTGCTTCTTTGCAGGCGGAAAGCTTTAGCCCCATCGCACTCGCCTAAACGGCAGGGTGTGCTTTGCCATCTCCCGGCGGCTTCACGGCCATGGTTGTTTTTATGCCTTTATGCCGCATATGCTCCAGATTTTTTCATAGCCTGTATTGAGGAGGAATTCCCTTGGAGAAGCTGATTTTAACGCTGCACATCATTGTCTGCATAATCCTTGTCATCTTGGTTTTACTTCAGTCCGGCAAGGAAGGCATGGGCGTCATTTTCGGAGGCGGCTCTTCCTCTTTATTCGGCAGCACGGGAGCCGGAGGCATCCTGGTCAAACTCACCACCTTTATGGCTATGGTTTTTCTGGCTACCTCCATTGGCTATAATATGCTCACATCCACAGCTGCTACCCGGCAATCCACAGTGGTGGACATCCCCCTGAACGATCCTTCCGCTCCGGCCAAGCCGGCAGCTCCCGGCAACGCCACTGCTCCGGCTCATACCGACAAGCCGGCAACTCCCTAATTTTTTTGTTCCAACGCTAAAAAGCCGCTGTGAAGCGCCTTACGAAAGTATGTTTCGTAAGGCGCTTTTTTTGTATCTCCCCTCTCCGAACGACGTTGTTTTGCAAGACCTCGCGGGACCGAGGCACAGATGTAACTCATGCGCTGCGTTTAACGGCAATAAAGCGTGCTGCAAGGCTACCCACGGCCATGCCTGCCAAAATATCCACAGGATGGTGCGCCCCAAGCCACATCCGCGAATATCCCATCAACGCGATCCCTGCGGATAAGACAACAGCCGCCCATATTTTTCGAAACCACAAAGCCAAGGGCAAAGCGGCGGTGATGATTGTTACCGTATGCCCGGACGGAAATGAGCAATACGCGCTCTGCATGCTGAAAGGAATCGGCGGCAACGGGTTGCCCGGCCTTGGCAAGCCGAAACACCCTTTGAGCAATTGCGTCAAAAGCAGCGCAAAACATAGGGAGCCCAAAGCATACCGCAGAGCAAAACCTTGCCCTTCTTTTTCCTGTTTCCAGAAAGCATAAAGAAAAATACAAGCATAGATCGCATGAAGAACTTTATCCGCATAACGAGATATCACCCGAAAAAATGGAGTGAGAGAATCATGCGCAAAACGCAAAGCTTCATAGTGCAGACGCGGCCCCTCCCCCCAAAATCCATGCATCAAACAGGTAGAAACGACTATCGCAAACAGAGGAGCCAGTATCAGGGCATGCAGTCGCCACGGATATTCCGGATAGGCGTTAACAGGTCCAAGCCATTGCACAAAAAAGCTTCTGAAACTAAGTTGCGACATTGCCAAGCTCCTGAACTCTTGAGGGAATGGCTTCTAACAACAACACAAAAAACGGGGCATTGGGGGAAAGAGCGCCTGTCCTAAAGTAAATTGTCTGATTGACGTAAAAAATTAGAACAAAGCATGCCAAAAGTACATTATGTTTGCATGTGGCAAGAAGTGGCGTAGGGGAAGCTAAGCGAACGCGCGGACCGCTGCGCGATTCGCGAAAGATTCTGTAAATACAGACGGGTGTTCCATGAAAAGTGCTTCCGTTTTGCGGCGAATTCCCAAAGGTGTATGGATTCTCGGCTTGGTGAGCATGTTGATGGATATCTCATCGGAGATGATTCACAGCATTCTTCCGCTGTTTATGGTTACAACCCTGGGGATGAGCGCTTTCGCCGTCGGGTTGATAGAAGGGCTGGCGGAGTCCGTGGCGCTGATGGTCAAAATTTTTTCCGGCGTTTTGAGCGATTACATCGGGAAGCGCAAGGGGTTGACCGTGTTCGGCTACGCCCTCGGCGCATTCAGCAAGCCGTTTTTCGCACTGACTGCGCTCGGCTGGGTTGTTCTCGGGGCAAGGCTCATGGACAGAGTGGGCAAAGGAATACGCGGCGCACCACGGGACGCCCTAATGGCCGACTTTTCTCCGCCGGAATTGCGGGGAGCCTCTTTTGGGCTGCGCCAATCCCTGGATACGTTGGGAGCGTTACTCGGACCTTTAATCGCTGCGGGGCTGATGCTGCTGTGGGCAAATAATTTCAGGTGGGTTTTTTGGGCGGCGTTTGCCCCGGCCTTGCTGGCGGTTTTTCTGCTGATGGTCGGCTTGCATGAACCAAAGAGACGGGATACGGCAAAACGCGGCAACCCCATACGCCGGGAAAATCTCATGCGCATGGGAGCCGCATACTGGTGCATTGTCGCCGTCGGCGCGGCATTTTCCCTGGCTCGGTTCAGCGAAGCCTTTCTCGTTCTCAAGGCGCAACAAAACGGCATACCCTTGTCCCTTGTGCCGCTGGTCATGGTCGCCATGAACCTCTTATACTTTCTCTGCGCCTATCCTTTCGGCAAACTGTCCGACAAAATGAACCATAAACTGCTGTTGGCGTTCAGCCTTGTGGTGCTGTTGGCCGCCGATTTGACCCTGTCCCTTGACGGACATTGGGGCGTGATGCTGGCGGGTGTGGCTCTGTGGGGCGTCCACATGGGCATGAGCCAGGGTTTGCTGGCAACCATGATTGCGGCAACGGCCCCCGCCGACCTGCGCGGAACAGCTTACGGATTTTTCAACCTCGTGGCAGGGGCCGCTCTGTTGCTCGCCAGCATAGCGGCAGGATGGCTGTGGGACAGCTTTGGAGCTGCCTATACGTTTTACGCGGGAGCCTGTTTCTGCGTACTGACGATTGCTCTGCTTTATATGACGCGCAGGATCTCCCCCTAACAAGCCCTGTGGGTTAAAAAGTGAAAAAAACGGCTTCACCAGCCCGCCAAGTCTGCCCAGGTCGCCTTTGAGGCGGCGCAACTCAATCCGTGCCTCCTGATGCTCCAGACTTGGGACGGAAAACCCAAGGCACACCCTTTTGCTGAACGTGGAAAGGGACAGCCCCGCTTTGCTGGCCGATGCCCTGATCTCCTCGTATTCCTCCGGGGTCAGATACGTTCTGAGTATGCGTTTTTTGCTCGGCATGGGGAGCCTCCTTTGGAGTTTGGGAGGCTCTTTGGCCCGCGTAATGCCGGTAAACGAGCCAAGCGTATTGCCTGCCGCGTTCCGGGTCGGGAGAGTGATATTTTCCCACGGCTTTCCAGTTCAGGCCGTGGCGAGTGATTTCTTCCGCCAGAATCCATTTTCCCCACCGCTCATTTATGGCCGGG
>JAVBOT010000005.1:0-11022 GCA_031550225.1 Desulfovibrio sp. | reverse complement strand
TCCCTGTCCAAACCTGGATTCGATTGGAAAAGAGAAATCCCGAAAGCCGCTAATAGCTTGACTTTCGGGATTCATCCGGTCTTTACCGGATAAGCTGATGGTGGAGGCGGCGGCCACCCAACACACAATTTAACATGCTGAATTTATTGATTGCAAAAATCGGAAAGAAGAAGTTTGTACCTAAGATTATACCCTTTTGCCGGAAAACGGTGTTTTCGGGGGTAAAATTTCAATTTGGTTCCCCTGAGGGAACCGAACTGTGGTCCGTTAGCAAACCCTAATTCGATTCCCATCTTTCCGCAAGGAACTTAATTCTTCAAAACCTGAACGGCCAGGATAACCGCATTCAATACCCCTACGAGTACGAGCAAAAAGGTGAGCAAGTTCAGGCGGCTTGCGGTTTTCGACTGTTGCTGAGCAAGTAGAACCTGAAGGCGTAGCTCTGCGTTGCGCCGGGCATCGGGATCGCCGAAGCCTGAGCTGTCGCTGAACATGTCCATCATGGATTGCAATTCTTTATCTTCCTTCATGCGTGGTACTCCTAAGGCCGTTATTAACGGTTCCAGAAAACAGCAATACCGCTCGGAACGTCCGCTGTCCATACATCGCCGTTAAGCTCGGCGTCGCGCGCCCAGGCTTCGAAGTCGAAGTAGTTGCGCAGGCTTTCCGGCACGCTCTCAAGCATGCCGGTCTCGTCGGCAAGGTTTTCAGCCCATGCCGCAAGAGAGTCGAAAGTCCCGGCGTACTGGTCATTGAAGAGGTCCGGCGCTTCGTCCAGGTCGCAATCCTCATATTCGAGAAAGGCTGCGAAGGCGTCGGCGTCCAGGTAATTCTCGGCGGCAATGGCTTGGATATCGGCGGTCTGCATCTTAGGTCTCCTTGCATTTCGCCTCTCCAACAGTGTTCCCCCGGCGGGGGAGGGGGAGGCATTCGCTTGATGCTGGTGCCTCACCATCCCCTGTCGGGGAACATTATTATACGGGCCTTCGGCCCTACCGCCATGTATTGCGCCGTGGCGCGGCCTTCCCGGCTTCCCGCGTAGGTGAAGGGTCTGCCGGCATGACAAGCCCGGAGTCTTCGGAGAGGATTGGCGGGCCCGTTGCGCGACCTCGCGCACCCTGGGGTGAAGTGGGATTGACCGGGAATATTTATCAACGATCCATCCTTTACTTGTGCACGGTTTATGCGTATATAATTTTTTCAACGAGGTGAAGATGAGCCGTTATTTAAGTGAGATTGTCAAAGCCGCCGATAAGAAGCTGGCTGCTGTTGAGAAGGGAGAAAAGATTTCTTTTCAAACAGTTGAGGGTTGGAGTAAATTGCTACCTCCCAAGAAAAACCTTCTGCAAATTATCCGTAACTATGAGTCTCCTTCAACAGCCTGCCTAGCAAATGACAGAGCCACCACAAAGTACCAGCACTGGCGACTATTCCTCCGAAAATAGTGGAGGTTTTTCTCCTTTCTATTTTGCCTTACTAGATAAGCAAAAAGAAATTGGGTGTTCTAACCTTACGATTTCAGTCGCATACGGTGCATACAAGGCAAAAAAGCAAGAAGAGATAGTAAAGCTTCGCAGTAAGTTACAGCGAGATCCGCGACGCGATGAACTATCCCCTTTTGTAGACTTCGCTATACAACATGTGGATCTCTACATAGGAGATGCTGAAAAAGAACAAGAACTTCTTACTAAGTATGTTCTTGATCAGCTTCAAATTGACGTTGAAAAACATATCCTTGATGCTGCAAAAAACCTCAAGGCAACTAAATGGTACCAGGATGCTTGGTTCGGCTTTATTGGGAATTTTTTTTTCCTGATATTTACAACCATCTTTGCTCTTGCTGGCGTATTTGGAGAAAAAATACAGACCGCAATCAAAGGTTTTTTGCCTTAAACACGTGTACCTGCTGATTTTTCTCGCTAAACGGCTCAATCCTGATCGACCTCCCCATTCGCAAGGCTCCTTCCTATGATATCCGCATCCCTCCAAAAAGAAAGGGCTGCTTCCAGGAGCGACCCTTTCATCATCAACGCCCTTGACGAGTGACGATTTCTTATCGCCTGCGGCATTCCTGCAACGCCTGCCTGTATTCCGGGGTGTTGAGCCGCCCATAGAAATTTTGTTCTACCTGCTGCTCGCACCTCATAATTCGGAGATGCCGTTCCGAGGCGGCTTCGTCTCGCCGGGAGCCTATCGCGTCGTCCGAGTAATACGTCGTCCTCAATATCCCATACATGAGAGCTACGACGCCAAGAACGGCTATCCCGAGCAATATTTTGGTATTGAGGGGTAACCCCTTTGACCAGCCAACCAACAGAATGCCAACGCTCCTATTCGATTGTGCGGGGTTTTGATAGCCTAACAGGGGCAAACAAGAAAGCCGAACTCCTTTATTTTCAAGGGAATTCGGCTTTTCTTGAATCTCGAAAGATTGTGAGTTGGTGGAGGCGGCGAGAATCGAACTCGCGTCCGAGAAGCGTCGGCCGCAACGTCTACGGGCGTAGTCTGAGATTACCTCTTATCGCAAGCGTGGCCCTCAGACGCGGCTTCTTGCGACCAGCCCTCCTAAGCAGTCTTGTATCTTTTGCGGAGAGCGTCAGCAGATACAAAGCCTGATGAGTGTGTCCGGCCCGCGCATTTATCAGACATCCACGCGCGTGCCGGCGCAGCTAATTAAGCTGCGTAAGCGTATTCGTAATCGTTGCCAATTACTTTTGTTGCCGCTTTTTACGAGGCCAGCGGCGCCTCGGCCCGCGGTATACGGGGTTCACATCCCCGTCGAAACCAGTGCGCCCCCACAAGGGCTGCCCGGCGCGTCCATTACGTTTTGACTAAGCCGCCGGACAAAGGGAGCAGCGCCACAAATTAAGGACGCCGCCCCGACGTGCGTTTCTAAAGATAAGCCTTTGTCCGGAAAAAGCAAGCCCGCCCCTTCCTTGTTTTCAATTCACGCATGGAGCGGCTTTGGGAGTTTGTTCCGGCGGATTTCATCATCATCTTGCTTTTTCAGGCCGGGTGCCGTAGCGCTGGGTACGAAGGCTTTTTTGCCGGAGAAAACATGCAACGGATACGTGTTTGTTTCAGGAGGCGAACCTATGAACGCGTTTTATCGTGATATTGCCGAATTGTCCGCTGCCCGCATCCCCGTGGTGCTGGCCACCATTATTGATCAGGATGGTTCCGCTCCACGCGGCGCCGGGGCGCGTATGTTGGTTTTGCCGGATGGGACTATCCGTGGGAGTGTTGGGGGGGGCAGGTACGAGGCGGAAACCATCACCTCAGCTCTTGCCTTGCATGCGAGAGGCTCTGAGGGCAGCCGGGAGGATTTGCCCGGTCTGCTTCTGCCTTTTTCCCTGCGCGGCGTCAAAGATATGGATATGATTTGCGGCGGCAAGATCAGTATTTTGCTGGAGTTTTTACCGGGCGATGCAGAGGTCGACGCGGTGTTTGCCGTGGCCGATGCGGCGCTGGAGCGGGGCGGGAGTTTTACGTTTGTCACCGTCTTTTCTATAGAAAGGGATGTAAAAGAACCTTCGGCTCCGGACATGCCGGTATCCGTACGTGTGAGGCGTTTTAGGGCGACGGACGCTTTGCCGGAAGAAGTGAGCCGCCGCGCGAAAAGTCTTGCTGAAGGCGAGTCCGCGAAGTTTTCTTTGCAGGGGAAGGAATATTTTTTGGAACGAGTGGCCGCGCCGTCGCGGTTACATATTTTTGGGGCCGGGCATGTGGGACGCGAGTTGGCCCTGTTGGCGGAGCGGCTGGGTTTTGATGTCACAGCGCTGGATGACAGACCGGAATTTGCGGATCCGGGACGTTTTCCCGGTTGCCGGGCAGTGGTGCTTCCGGATCTCGGGCGAGAGCAGGCGGGGCACTGGCTCACGCGGAAGAGCCTTGGAACGCGAGACGCCATTGTCATTGTCACTCGGGGGCATGCTCACGATCGTGATGTGCTGGCCGCGAGCTTGCGCGCCGGAGCAGGGTATGTGGGCATGATAGGCAGTAAAAGCAAGCGTGAGGGGGTGTATGCGTCTTTGCTGCAAGACGGATTTAGCCGGGAAGATCTGGATAGGGTGCACTCGCCCGTTGGGCTTGCCATTGGCGCGCAGACCCCGGCGGAAATCGCGGTCAGCATAGCGGCTGAGCTTATTCAGTGGATGCGGGGGAATAGAGGGCGTTAGACTCCTCACTCTTCCATAAACGAAAAAGCGGCAAAGCCGCTTTTTCGGGATTGATGACAAACCCTGCAAAGCCGGGTTTGTAAAGGCACGCCACTGCGGCGCTTAACAGCGGCATTTGCGGGTGCAGGGGGCTGCGCTCCCCCGGGTTGCTTAACGTTCGGCCTGCATTTTTTGCAAGCAGTCCGCCAGCAGCCGGATAGAGCCGTAATAGGCGTCGGGTGACCCGTAAAGGAGCGAGGGCGTAATGTGCAGGCAGACCAATTCCGCCTTGCAGCCGTCGTGAAGATAGCGTTCAAGATTTGTGGAAGCGGCTGCATCAGGATCTTCATGAATGTGGACGGCCAGGGAGAGAGCGGAGGCTTTTTCTTCGAGCTGCTGGGCGAAAAGCCGTAAAAGCCGCGCGCGGCAAGAAAGGTGCTGGGCGTCCCCATCCCGCTCGGGAGCTCCGTTTAGTAGATGGATGCCTTCTTCGAGTGTTTCTTCAGCTTCCTTGAATACCACAGCCAGGCTGCCGGGCCTGACCAGCTTGGCTAAATCGCTTTTGAACGCGGTAAAAACCGGGGGGGCGTCGAAAGCCTTGGCGGCGAATCCCGGGTTGTCGCAAAAATTCAGGCGGTATTTGTCGCGCAGAGAGCCGGCGGAATACATTTCAGCGGAAATGTAATTTGCCTGGAGCGTTTCCGCCAGCCGGGCCGTATGATGCCCGATGAAAGCCTGATCGCCCGAGTAGGTAGCAATGACTGTGATGGGGGAAGCGCGATCAAAAAAGACGCCGTAGGGGGCGTTTTCTTCAAAATGCTCAATGATGGTATGCTCGATTTGATGGAAGCGATAATTTTTAAGGCGGAAGGAATTCCCGTTTTTAATGGCGGCGAGCAGCTCTTCAATGGGGATATAGAGTTTGGTGTTGGCGTCAGCCAAGGTGAGGTACTTCCTCACGCCGGTGATGTTGTGTTCTTCTTTGGCGCGAATATGGGGAGGAAGGTTTTCATGGCGAAAGGCTTCGCGCAAATCCTCTAAAATTTCTTTGCCTTTGGCGCGTTTTTTTTGCTTGCTGATCTCGTCCACAAATCCGGAGGCCAGCACGCCGGCGGGAATAGCGAAAAGGCCTATGAGTAGTATGCCGAGCAGGGTAGCCAGAATCTTGCCGGGTATGGTTATGGGGCTGAAGTCGGCATAGCCGCCTATGCCGCGAATCAGCTTAGACAGTGACCAACTGAAGGCGCTGAGGATACTGGTAAAATTTTCCGGCTGGGCGCTATGCTCTATAAAAAAGAAGACAACGGAAATGACAATGACAAGAAAAGAAAAAAGCTCCAGAGAAATCTTCATCTCCAGACTTTTGTTTTTGAATGCGGCCAGCATGATGTTATCCGAATGCATATAGGCTGTAATACGGATCAAACGCAGTATCCGTAAAATGCGCATCCAATCCGTTTGCATGCCTGTAAAAACAAAAAAGTAAAAAGGCACAAGGACAAGAATATCGATAATGGAGTAAAATGAAAAAAGATACTTCAAAAATCCTTTAAGTCCCGGGACGTCGCCATTGAGATATTGATAGCACCAAAGCCTGCCGATATATTCAATGGTGAAAAAGATCATGGTCACGGCTTCGACAATAAGAAAAACGGTACGCCAGCCTGCCAGCTCCGGCACTGTTTCCAGAATCAAGTTCAAAGAGCTTATGATGATCATGGAAAACAGCAGTGTTTGAACTTTAAACGCCAAGGGACTGGAACGGGCGTTGGCTTCGTTGAGCACCGTTCCTAACCTTGCGCGAATAGCGGAAAGTTGCATTATCTATTCCTCCTCATTAATCAGCCGCTGCGGCGACGGAAAAATTACGTTTTGCCGCCCGCATATAGGCAGAACACACCAGAAAACGGATTTCCCGGCGTACCTGAAGCGGCATTATAGAAGTGGGTCGGCGAACCATAAACGCTCTCGTAATTTTAGGCAAGGCTATATGATAATATACTGAAAATTCAATGCTTCGTGTAGTTTTTTCTGAATAAAAACGAGTTCGGCGCGCTATGAGCCATTTTCTTCTTGGATTGTTGATTATGAGGGATCGCGCCCCGAAAAGCCTGGTCTTCGGGTCGCTCGCGCCGCTGTTGGCGGCGCGTCGGACTGCCGTCCGGCGCTAGAGGCCATTCCTAATGAATGATGAAATGACTTCTAAATAGTATTACATTACACATAGCCAACCTCGTCATTGCGCTTACCTTTTGAGATGAAATTTGCTTATTTCTTTAACTATCCGGCATTGCATTTTCGTAGCGCATGCCATAATCTTCATTTGAAACATCCGGTTGCTTGTGAGTTAACCAGGGGAGGAGAGGTATGCCGACAATAGACGCCAGCTTCCGTAAGAAAGCTATACCGCTAATATTGTTTTTTATAGTATCCGCGGCTTGTTATAGTCCTTCGCGCGGCTTTGCGGAGGAGGGGGGAGAGATCCAAGCTCCGCCGCTGGAGAAAAAGTGGGATGACTTTTCCACTGATATGGAAAACAGAATGCTGGCGTTGGAAAAGATCCAAATCGACGCGGCCACTGTTATAGAAGGATGGCTGACAAAGTTGGGGAAAGATCAATCCGACCTGGCCAGAAAATTGGAAGAAATGGAGAAACAGCAAAAAAACTCCGCTGGCGGTGTAGGATCGCTGTTGTTTTTCTCGGATGCGACGGAGGAGATAGGGCTACCAAGCTGGTTTGGTTTGTTTCTCGTCTTTTTTCTGCTGTCCTGCCTACTGCTGGCCCCGTTTGGCGTTTGGCTGTTTTTGCGGAATAAGCAATGCCAAGAAAAATTGGTGAGCCTGGATATGGCCTTTGCCGCTTTGGAAGGGAAATATCAGGAAATGGAAGAGGTCAAAGCTTATGCCGAGAATTTGCAAAACAATATCGGCGATGGCTCTGAACCGCTGCGCAAGTTGTATGAAACTGAACAGGACGTTGCGCGGATCCGGCAGGAATGCCCCAAATCCCTTGCGGAGCTGTTGCGTCTTGCTCCTGAGGTATTGCGCGATTCCGGATTTTTTGCCTATATCTTCCCTTACCACGCCCGGCTTGCCATGATTGAAAAAAATTGGGGCGAAGCCGCCTTTTTTTGGAATAAATATTTGGTTGTTGCTCCGGAGAACTCCACGGTGCTTTACCTTGCAGGATGGTGCTTGCTGCAGCAGGGCATGGGAGAAAAGGATGGTTCCGCTGCCTACAAGCTGTTTATGGAAAGCCATAACAGCTTCAGCCGCATAAGCAGTACGCCCGATTTGCCCGATTATGGAGATTACCGCTGGCATTGGGCGGACGCAACCTACCGCGCGTCCTTGTTTTCGCCAGATGCGGAACAAGCGCAGCAGTTGAAGAAATCCGCCGAAGGGTTCATCTGGTCCCTACCGGGGCAAGACGGCAATGCGGCGATGAAAAATTGGGTGCGCTACTTGTGGGCTTTTTCTCAGGAAACGGCGTCTCCCGAACTAAGTTTGCGCGTACTTGACGATGTGCGCATGCTGACGGAAGAAATGACCACGGCTGTCCCTTCCGACGATGATGCATGGAACACGCGCGGCAGCGTCTTTTTGGAAATAGCGGCCAGAACGGAGCTTCCGGCTTCCAAAAGAGGCCTGTACCACGACGCGATAACGGCGTTTTACCGAAGCGCCACCTTAAACAAAGAAAACAGCGCTGCCTGGGGCAATTGGGGGCGTTGCTTATCAGCCCTTGCGGAATTGGAAAGCGAGCCCAAAAAGCGGCGCGATGTGTTGCTTAAGGCCAAGTCCCGCTATGAAAAAGCCGCCGCCATCACTGCGGAAAACGATGTTATTTTAAGTAACTGGGGAACCTGCCTGTTTGAGCTGGCCGCGCTGACGAGTGAAGCGGATAAAAAACGCGCCTTGCTTATGGAGGCAAGCGCTCGGCAGGAAAGGGCGGTGGCGCTCAATGACCATAACGGCACGGCCTGGTATTACTGGGGCAGCAGCCTTGCCGGAATTGCCGATTTTGAAGCCGACGAAGAGAAAAAACGTGTGTTGTTGCTTGAGGCAAGCCTCAAGCACGAACGTGCCGCGGCTATTAACGGGTCAAGTTACGCCTCGTTGAATGACTGGGGCAAGAGTCTTGTTGCTTTGGCTGAAATTGAGGCGGATGAAGACAGAGCGCGCGCCATGCTTCTAGAGGCCAAAGGGATGTATGAAAAAGCCATTACCCTTGGCGGCGAGGATGGACCGGCTTCATATAACCTGGGTCTCTGTCTTTCTTCCCTCGCAAAGCTTGAAATAGATATGAACAAGAAGCGTCCTTTGTTGCTTGAAGCTTCCACCAGGCACGGTAAGGCAGTAAGCCTGAATGAAGCGGACGATGCGGCCTGGAATATCTGGGGGTTCAGTCTCTTCTCTTTGGCTGAGCTTGAGCCTGATCTGGGCAAAAAACGTGAGCTGCTCACCGAAGCCGGCGCTAAATTTGAACAAGCCACTACGCTTAATACGGCAAATCAAGATGCCTGGAACAATTGGGGCAATTGCCTTTCTTCCCTGGCGCAGCTTGAAAGCAATGCGGAGAAAAAGCGGAATCTGCTTTTTGAAGCCTTTTACAAACGCAAAAGAGCAAGCACGCTGAACGAGAGAATGCACAGCCACCCGCAAAGCCCCGGGTTGAATTTGCATTAGAGCGGGTGAATTTTAGAACGACTCAAGGGCGGCGGCAAAGCCGCCCTTGTTATTTAGGGCCGCACAATGAGGCCCGTGCAATAGCCCCTAGTATTGTGGGGGCGGTTTTGCGCCCTTGGTAATTTTCCAGACAGCTATGGCCTTTGCGTCAGCAATGATGATTTCGCCTTTATCATACCCTTTTTCGCCGCTAACGCCTGCCATCAGAACAAGTTGATCGCCGTTGTATTTGGTTATGAGGGTAAGGGCCTGTTCAATGGTATCAAGCGTGACCTCAATGCCGCATGTTCCGGCTTCCATGGTGTAGGCGTTCTTATTCACCGCAATGACAAGATCAAAATCGTGCTCCAGCATGTAAGATAGATTGTGGTAGCACCATTCATCTCTGTCGTGGTAAACAATATATCCTTGCTTTTCATATTGTTGGGTCTCCTCCGGTTTAATCCATTTATGCACATAGACCGGCTCGCCATCCCACCAGCGGCGGCTTGGCCCTAAAGTGTCGCCCCTTTGCAACTGCTCAGCCCAGGTTTTGCGCAAAGCGAAAAAAGGGTAATCCGTTTTATGCTTTTGAAGAAGTTTTGTTAGCTTAGCAAACGTCATTTCCTCCCCCCGTCGTTTTAATACCGCCCGTATCTCGTCGCTTGTTCGGAAAAAGACAGGCGGCATTTTCTCCGGTGAAGCATGTTCGGAAAATAAAGGAGTTGTCTCAACACATTCGCCAGTGCTATATGCGCCTGCAAAGAGCCCGCGGTTTGCCTTATGCAACGTCACGGCCGCGCTCCATAGGTTTCTTCTTTACTTGTTGCGGGGGATCTTCATATGCGGCAGACCGGCTTTTCCTCCTACCACCTCAAAATTATCGCCATTATCGCCATGACGCTCGATCACATCGGCGTGGCGTTTGAAGATCAGCTTTCCTTCTGGCCACATATACTCCTTCTGGCTTTGGGAGGGCTGACCTTCCCCATCATGGCTTTTTTGCTGTCTGAAGGGTACCGTTATACCCGTAGTCTGCGCGGCTATGCGCTACGCTTGCTGGGCTTTGGCATGGCGTCAATTGTGCCCTTTACTATGGCGACCGGCATGCGGGCTTTGAGTATCATGTTCACCTTGTTGCTCGGCCTTCTGACCCTATATCTCTATGACCATATGCGCAACAGATTGGCCTTTTGGCTGGCGTTCGCGTTAATCACGTGCTGCAGCGCGGTGTGCGACTGGTACTTTACCGGGATCGCGATTATTCTGGCCTACCATGCGCTGAAGGGCAGCGCATGGCGTTATGTGGTGCCTGCCGCCATTATCTGGATATTCGCGGCGCTTCCTTTGTGGCTCAACACCGTTGTGCCGCCCGGAACCCCCGTTGTCTCAACGCTGCTTTACGGGTTGACGGGATTTGAAGAGGCCACCCCCGGCGCGCCCGTTACCAGTTTCCTGCCCTTGTTTGTTTTTTATGTGCTGGGCTCTCTCGCGGTTATCCCTTTGCTCGCGCACTACAACGGGCAAAGGGGAAGGCCGGCGAAATACCTGTTTTATGTTTATTATCCGCTGCATTTGAGCCTTATTGTAGTAGCCAGGGGATTGCTGTTCGGCCAATGGGCGATTTAGCCGGCGTGCATGCGTTTTCGCCAATTTTTTAAAAAGCCGCCCAGCAGGCGGCTCGAACGGTTTGTAGGGAGAGTCACTTTGAAACGCCGCCCTGCCATCATGTACGGCAGGCGAAGAGCCTGTTGCTCCTTGTTGGCGATTGTCCATGCCGCGTATACCGGCATAAGGCATTTCAAAGTTGAAATGCCTTAACATCAATTTTTTATTTGAGTTTTTGCCGTACTCTGTGTAATATTTTCTGTTCATGGCAAAGTCGTCTGCCACGGAGGGATGGCTGAGCGGTTGATAGCACTGGTCTTGAAAACCGTTGAGGATTAAAAAGACGCCAAGAAAAAAATAAAATTAATAAAAACGCCAAATTAGCATAAAAATAAAATTGCTGATTTGGCGTTTTTTGTGTCAATTTGATTTTTTGCTCCAATTTTGCTCTAGGTGTAGAGTGTCAACACGTTGTTCACCCTCGGCTCAGTCGAGAAGCCGGAGGCTTTCTGCCAAGAGCGCTGTGGGGACGCTGGAAATTGTAGCGCTGCGTCCACACGGGCAGGTTGGCTGTCCTTTCCCGTGAGTG
>JAVBOT010000024.1:0-20206 GCA_031550225.1 Desulfovibrio sp. | reverse complement strand
CTGCTTATCGAATACGCGGACAACGCCAAGCTATACCTGCCCGTGGATCGTTTGTCCGTGGTTCAGCGCTTCAAAGGCGCGGAGGAAGGCAGCGGCGCGGCGCCCTCCCTGGATCGTCTGGGCGGCACCGCCTGGACCAGCAGCAAGGAAAAAGTGCGCAAGGCCGTGGAAAAAATCGCGGCCGACCTGGTGGAAATGTACGCCTGGCGCAAGGTGGCCAAGGGATTCACCTATTCCCCCCTGGGCGAAATGTACCGGGAGTTCGAGGCTTCTTTCGGGTTTGAGGAAACCCCGGATCAAGCCAAGGCCATCCAGGAAGTGCTGGAGGATATGGAAAAGCCCGTGCCCATGGACCGTCTGGTTTGCGGCGATGTGGGTTTCGGCAAAACCGAAGTGGCCCTGCGAGCCGCTTTTCGCGCCGCCCTGGAAGGCAGGCAAGTGGCTTTATTGTGCCCCACAACCATCCTGGCGGAACAGCATTACCAGACATTTCGCAGCCGTTTGGCCGGGTTTCCCGTGAACATAGGCATGCTTTCGCGCTTTGTGCCCCGCCAAAAGCAAAAAGAAGTGCTGGAAGGCGTGAACAAGGCCCAGGTGGACATTATCATCGGCACACACCGTTTATTGTCCAAAGACGTGCGGATTCCGCGCCTTGGGCTGCTCATTCTTGATGAGGAACAGCGCTTTGGGGTGCGCCACAAAGAGCGGCTGAAGGAAATGCGCAAAAACGTGGATGCCCTGACGCTGACGGCAACGCCCATTCCGCGCACTTTGCAACTGTCCTTGTCCGGCATACGTGAGCTTTCCATTATCGAAACCCCGCCGCCGGAAAGAAAGCCCGTGGCCACAGCCTTGATCGACCGTGATGAGGCCACGCTTAAAAATATTTTAGAGCGCGAGCTTGCCCGGGAAGGGCAGGTGTTTTGGGTATACAACCGCGTGCAGGGGCTTGAACGGGCGGCGGAGTATGTAAAGCGCCTGTCGCCGCAGGCCAGAGTGGGCATGGCCCATGGGCAGATGAATGAAAGCGCGCTGGAAGAAACCATGCACAAGTTCTGGCATGGTGAGCTGGATGTTCTGGTTTGTACCGCTATTATCGAATCCGGCCTGGATTTTCCCCGGGCGAACACGCTGATAGTGGACCAGGCGCAATTGTTCGGGCTGGGGCAATTATATCAACTGCGGGGCAGAGTGGGGCGTTCGGACAGGCAGGCCTTTGCCGTGTTTATCACCCCGGACCCGGAGAGACTGCCTGAACAGGCCAGACAGCGCATGCGGATTATTTTGGAACTGGATTATCTGGGCGCGGGATTTCAAGTGGCCATGGAAGATCTGCGCCTGCGCGGCGCCGGAAATATTTTGGGAGAGTCCCAGACAGGGCATATGAACCGCCTTGGCCTCGATCTCTTTTTGGAAATGCTGGAAGAGGCCGTTGCCAAGCTCAGGGGCACTCCTATCCATATCCATCAGGAAACGGAGCTTTCCATCGGCGTTCCGGCCTTTATCCCCGAAAGCTACATGGCTGACGGAAAAGAGCGTCTGCGCTATTACAAGCTGCTTTCTTCCGCCCCCGATGAGGCGACCCAAAGGGATATCGTGTTTGAAATGCGCGATCGCTTCGGGCCGCTTGCGCCGGAATTGGAAAATTTTATCGCCGTGCTTGCCTTTAAACGCTGTTTAAGTAAGGCTGCTGTGCAAAAAGCCGATATATTTCCTGACAAAGTCCGTCTGATCTTTTCTGAAAATACCCGAGTCGACCCGACAAAGCTTATTGCCTTTGTCATGGATTTGCAGCAAAAAGGGCTGAACGCGCGCCTGCACCCGCCCGCCATTCTGGAGTTGCCGGTGCAAGGAAGCAGTGTGGAAGCCGCCCTTGACGCCGCCCGCACGTTGCTTTCCCCTATTCTTTTCGCCGATGACGAAAGCCACACAGCCGCACCATTATGAGTATAGCCCGAAAGATCCCCCCCACAGCGTTTTTTGCCCTGACGCTTCTGTGTCTTTTCTCCTTCGCCGCCTGCGTGGAGTCTTCCATAATGCCGGGAGACGTGGCCTCTGTAAACGGGCAGGGGATTTCTTTTCGTGAGGTTGAAGCGCGCCGCGCTTCTCTTTTCGCGCATCGCAGTCCGGGAAGTGAGGGACAGCTTGATGACGCCACGCTGCAGACCCAGTACCGCTATATTGTGGCGGAAATCATCAGAGAATTCCTGATCAGCCAGTTTATGCGCGACAAAGGCCTTGCTGTTGCTCCCGAACTGGTGGAAGCCGAAGAACAGCGCATCCGCAACGATTATCCCGAAGGGGCTTTTGAGGAGATGCTGCTGGAAGAAGGCATCAGTCTTGATTTGTGGCGTGAGAATATCCGCAGGCGACTTGAGATGGAACGCTTTCTGACACAGGTGCTCAGGCCTGAAATTTCCATCACCAGCGATGAAGTGCAGCAGTACTACCACGAACACAGCGCGGACTTCATCATTCCCGAACAATGGCACTTCATGCAGATTACGGGCCTGGAAAAAAAAGATGTCGAGCGCGCCCAGGTCGCTTTTATCGCCGGAAAAAACGCGACCGCCGTGCAAAAGGGATTTCTCGTCACCATTCATGACATCCGTATGGGGAAAGACTTGCTGCCGGAAGACGTCAACCGTGAACTTGCCGGCCTCGGGCTTTGGCAGGGCTCAAAGATAAAATCCCATGAAGGCTTGTTCCGTACCTTCGTGCTCATGGAAAAAGCGCCGGCAACCATGCTGGATGCGGCCACTATGTCTGTGCGCGTGGAGCAGGCCCTGGCGGAAGAAAAAATGCGCGACGCCTATGCCGCTTGGATGAAAAAGCGTATCGCTAAAGCTGATATCCAGATAGCGCCGGCCCTTGCCGAACCTCTGCCTGTTAAGGAAAGCTCTCCCCCGCATTCTTCTGAATCCGCTCCGGGAAGGGCGAAGACGAACGGCGCCGCCATCCCCCCGGCGGAACCTGAAGGCGCAAGCTCCGCCATCCCCCCGGCGGAACCTGAAGGCGCAAGCTTCACACCCGCCGCCCCGCATGCGAAAAAAGCGGAACCGGGCGAAACGCAGCCCTCAGGCTCTGAGGGGCGATGATTGCATATTGTGGCGAAAGAGTTTATAATTGATAGTCCTTACCTAAAAAACTCCCGGAGAACAGCCTTGAGCATGCCTTATAGATTTCCGGTTTTTGTTTTGTTATTTTTTTGTTTCACTGTGGGAGCGCGGGCGGCGGAGCTGACCGTCAACAAGATAGCCGCTGTGGTCAACGGTGATATGATCACTATGCACGAACTGCGACGCCACACCATGGTGGAAATGGCGCGCAGAAACCTGCCCCCCACAGATCCCCGGATTGAAAGCATCCAGAAGGATGTGCTTGATAACCTGGTGAACGATATTTTAATCCGGCAGGAAGCCAAACGCTTCAAAGTATCGGTCTCTGATTCGGAAGTGGAGGGAGAGCTTCAAAATACCATCGCCAGAAGCGGTATGCCGCCGGAAAAATTTTATGAGGCCTTGAAAAAGGACGGCATGAGCAAAGAGTTGCTCAAGGAACGCCTCGGCAACACCTTGCTGCGGCAGCGTATGGCCAATTACATGGTGGTGCGCAAGGTCTTTGTCACGCCTGAAGAAATCGCCGACTATTATGCCAAGCATAAGTCTGAAATGAAAGGAAGCACTATCGCGGACTTTTCCATCCTGCTGCTGCCGGAAAAGCTTCCCATCAAAAATATTTATGAGCAATTGCGCTCCGGCAGTTTGAAGTTTGAAGACGCCGCTCGCCAATATTCCGCCGATAAATCCGGAAAGGAGGGAGGGCGCATCAGCGGCGCGGCCTGGGAAAAATTGCCTCCGGACATGCATAAGCTTTTGTCCCTTCTTAAAGACGGACAAATGTCCCCTTTGCTGAGAACAGAAGGAGGGGCTGTGGTGATCCGCCGGAACAGCGTCACGGAAGGCGCTATGCTTTCTTTGCAGGAGGCCTCTCCTCGTATTGAGGATATCCTCCGCGCGCCTCTTCTTGAAGAACGGCTGAAGGAGTATACGTCGCAATTGCGCAGTAAAGCTGTTATCGACATTCGTTTATAGAGCGCAAAAACGGAACTTCGCCAACCGTAACCCTATACCGTTTATTCTTTACATCGTCTTTTTTGTTCAATGTCTTTTCGCAAGCGCCTTTGCCCGCCTCACCGAGAGCCGGTTTTGTTCCCGTCTTTCGGAATGAGCCGCATTACAGAGCCGCTTTCTCGCTTTTGCCGGTGGTTGTAAGGAGGGCGCGGGCGCGCGTCAGAGACAAAATGCGGAAAATGTTCATGCCGCTCGCGACGGAAAGTACATCTCAAATGCTCAGACAGGGTTGAGGAATACGCATGACTCTACAGGAATTGGGACAATCCATCAGGGAACAACGTGAAGCGGCCGGTCTTTCCATTGAAGATGTGGCCGCCCGCATCAAAATTTCCACGCGCATCCTGCGTTCCATAGAAGAAGGCTCCATGGTGGGCATGCCGCATGCGGTATACACCAAGCGGTTTATTCGTTCTTTCGGCACAATTATCGGCTATAACCCCGATGATCTGAATACCAAGCTTGATATTGTGTTTCCGCCGGAATCCCTTGAAGAAAACCGCAGCGACTATGGTCTGCTTACGCGCATGGAGCCTCCCGCTTATGGCGGCATTCAACGCATTGGTTTGCTGCTGCTTGTGCTGGTCATGCTCGGAGGCCTTGCCGCGGGCGGCTGGTTTGTGGCCAAAAATTATGGCCCTCATCTTTGGAGCCTCATTAAACAGCCTTTTTCCGCCGTCAGCGGACCTGCCGCCAACAGAACCGAAGGGCAGACCGGTCCCTCCTCAGGCGGGGGCGTCAACGGCACCTCTTCTGTTTCCAGAAGCGTTGCGGAGCCTCATCCGGCGCTCCCTGTCCCGACAGATGCCCGGCTGGATCCCGCGAACGTTTCACACGCGGTGCCTCCCCTAGCCGTTCCGCCTTCCGCTTCTTCCCCCGCCTCTTCTTCGACCGCTCATATTTCCGGTTCTGAAAACACCACTCCAATGCCGCCGTCTGCCGTTTCTGCCGCGCCCCTTCCGGGAAGCCCCAATCAAGTGCTCGTTACAGCCAGGGAGGAATGTTGGATGTATTCGCGCGCGGACGGGGGAAAAGGCCGGGAATATACCTTGCGGCCGGGAGAAAGCTTTGTGCTCACCTACAACGGCAGTTTGGATCTGACCCTCGGTAACGGCGGGGGCGTATCCGTGGTGCATAACGGCAAAAACCTCGGAAAAGCGGGAAAAGGCAACCAGCGGGTGGATTTACACTTCCCGCAGCCGGGGAACTAGTACTGATTTCATAAATCGGCCATTGGCCGATTTATGAAAAGCGCATCGCCGAAAAGTGTGGTTTTCAGCCAGCTTACGCCGCTTATCGCAGCGCAAAATCCTGGCGGATTTTGGAGTGTTTGTTTGCAAAACAAACACTAGGGGCTGAACCTAATCAAAGCCAACGAGAGCTGCCGCGCACAGGTGCGTATGATGGAGTTTTCCGAACGGGTACTTGTGCTGCAAGTGGGCAAGTTCAGAGAAGCGGATCTTTGGGTCCGCTTTTTGTCGCCCACACGCGGACTTCTTTCCGCCTTCGCCTTTGGCGGCAGCCGCAGCCGCAGGCGTTTTGTGGGGTGCCTTGATACCTTTAATGAAATTCACGTGAAGGCGCACTCCACCCGACGCGGGGCCTACCTTGCCCTGCAAGAAGGCGTGCTCATTAGAGGCTTATCCCGGCTGCGCCGGGATTGGCCGCGATTTGGCTTAGCAAACAATTGCGCGCGTTTTTTGCAAAGCTTTGGCGTTGCTCGCGAAGGGGCGGACATCGCCCATCAACTGATGCTGCAAACGCTGCACTTGCTGGAAGAGCGGGAGCGGATTCCACGGCTGCTGTCTCTTTTTTTTCGCGTCCGGCTGGCCTTTGATCATGGGTATGCGCTCTATGGAGACCGCTGCAGGAGCTGCGGGCGTGCACTTATGCAAGAAGGGGCGTTTTTCTTTTTGCATGAAGGGCTCATTATGTGCCGGCGTTGCGCCGCCGCATCCCCGGGGCAGGGCGTGTTTCTTAACCCCGAAGTTTTGACCGGCCTTGAGTCTCTGCGCCTTTTGCCTCCAGAACAATGGGAAGCGCTCGAGCTCTCGCCCGCGAGCTCCCGGGATTTTGCCCGGGCCATGGACGGATTCATACAGCATCATGTAGGCATTGCCTGGGAGCGAGGGCGGTTTATCAGGCAATAAGCCCGGGGCAAAGGCATGCGCGGGGCGCGGCAAAGCGTCATTCCGGCGCTCTGTTTCCGGAGCAGCTACCGGCTGATTGCATAAATCAGCCGCCGGCCGGTTGATGAAGATCGCTTCGCCGAAGAGCTGTGGTTTTCGGCTCGCTCATGCGCCGTCAGCGGCGCGCCGGACTGCCGTCCGGCGTTGGAAGCTATTCCCCAATGAATTAGAAATGGCTTCTAAGCAATACTTGCAAGAACGGTCCGGGTATGACAAAAACGTCGTATTCCGTCACTTGTTTCGCTGGAGATGCCATGTATTTTCAAAATGTCATTTTAACCTTGCAAAACTTCTGGGCGCAGCGCGGTTGCATCATTGAACAGCCCTTTGATGTGGAGTGCGGCGCCGGCACCTTTAACCCGGCCACCTTTTTGCGGGTTATCGGTCCGGAACCCTGGAATGTGGCGTATGTGGAGCCCTCGCGCCGCCCTACAGACGGCCGCTATGGGGAAAATCCCAACCGCCTCCAGCATTACTTTCAATTCCAGGTTGTTTTAAAACCCTCTCCGGATGCGGTGCTGGAGCTGTATTTGGAAAGTTTACGCGCCCTTGGCATTGACGCCGCGAAACACGACATCCGTTTTGTGGAGGATGACTGGGAATCTCCCACCCTGGGGGCCTGGGGGCTTGGCTGGGAGGTGTGGCTGAACGGCATGGAAGTGACGCAGTTTACCTATTTTCAGCAAGTGGGCGGTATTGACCTTTCCCCCATCAGCGCGGAAATTACGTACGGCCTGGAACGGTTGTGCATGTACCTGCAAGAAAAGGAATCCGTCTACGAACTGGCTTGGAATGAGCATGTCACCTACGGGCAGTTATATCACCAAAATGAAGTGGAGCAGTCTCGTTTCAATTTTGAAGCCAGCGACCCGGCCATGCTGTTGCGGCACTTTGCCGATTTTGAAAAATCCGCACTTAGCCTTGCGGATCAGGAACTGCTCTGGCCCGCCTATGATTATACCATGAAAGCCTCGCATACCTTTAATCTTCTTGACGCGCGCGGGGCTATTTCCATTACCGAACGTACCGGCTACATCGGCCGGGTGCGCAATCTCGCCTCCCGCGTTGCCAGGCTCTATGCCGAACAACGTAAAAATATGGGCTACCCGCTGCTGCGCCCTTCACACGCATAGGCTCTGATCGGCGAAGGAAAGTACACGCCTTGGCCGACACGAAACATGTTCCACATAATAAGGATTGTCCATGCCAGCTTTTGTTCTTGAAATTGGCACTGAAGAACTCCCGGCCCGTTTTCTTCCCCTGGCTGAAAAAGAACTGACTGAACGGCTCAGCGCTGCTTTAAACGGCGCCGGTCTTGTCTTTTCCGGCCTTGTTTGCTGCTCCACGCCGCGCAGGCTGGTGCTGTACAGCAATCAGATGGCGGAACTCGCCCTTAGCCGGGAAGAAGTTATCACAGGCCCACCCGTAAAGGCCGCCTTCGATATGGGCGGCAGGCCCACGCGCGCGGCTGAAGGCTTTGCCAAAACCCATGGAGTGGAACTGGAGGACACCTTTACCCTGGATACGGAAAAAGGCGCATACCTTGCTGTGCGCAAACACAAGGGAGGAGAGGCCGCCCTGGCCCTACTGAGCCAGATATGCCCGGCGGTTATCGCCGCTTTGCCTTTCCCTAAACGCATGCGCTGGGGCGACGGAGATTTTACCTTTGCCCGGCCCATACGCTGGATTCTTGCTTTGCTGGGCACACAACTGGTGCCGTTCACACTGGGAGGGGTGACTTCCTCATCCGTCAGCCTTGGGCACCGTGTGCACAGCCCCGGCTCAATCACGATCCAGAACGCCGCGGACTATTGGAATGTTTTGGAAGGCCAGTGCGGTATCGTTCTCCAGGGGCAGGAACGCCGCCGCATTATCAAAGAGCGCGGCAATGCCCTGGCCGCTGAGAGAAAAGGCTCTGTGCTCTGGAAAGAATCTCTTTTGGATGAAGTGCAGGGGTTGTGCGAACGGCCAACCCCGATCCTGGGCGCCTTTGATCCCAGCTATCTTGAAATACCGCGCGAAGTGCTGCTTACCAGCATGGAGAGCCACCAGAAAAGCTTTGGCATTGAAGGAGAAGAAGGCAGGCTTTTGCCGTATTTTCTCACCGTGCTCAACATTACGCCTGATAATCCCGGTCTGGTGAAAAAAGGATGGGAGCGGGTGCTGCGCGCACGCCTTGAAGATGCCCGCTTTTTCTGGAAAAGCGATCTTGCCCTCGGCGGCTTTGATGCCTGGCTGCACGCTCTGGATACAGTGATTTTTCTGGCTCCCCTTGGTAGTATGGGAGATAAAACACGGCGCGTGGAACAGCTTTGCGGATGGCTTGCGGATAACGTGCGCTGCAACACGCCGGAAAATGATCTCGGCCCGGAATTCGCCTTAAGCAAAAAGGAAGCGATGCGGGCGGGGCGGCTTTCCAAGGCGGATCTCGTTGCGGAAATGGTAAAGGAATTTGATTCCCTGCAAGGGATTATGGGTGGTATTTACGCGTCGCGCTTTGGCGAAGGCCCTATAGTTGCCGAGGGTATTGCCCAGCAGTACCTGCCGGCCGGGCCGGACAGCCCTGTGCCCTCCAGTCTGTGCGGAGCCCTGGTTTCCATAGCGGACAAGGCTGACACCTTGGCCGGATGCTTTGGACTCGGTATGATCCCGACCGGTGCTGCCGATCCCTATGGGTTGCGGCGTGCCGCTCTCGGCATAGCCCGCATTGCCCAGGAAAAAGGCTTGCGCTTCAGCATTTTTTCTTTGTTTGCCAAAGCCCTGGAAGGCTATGGGCAACGGGAATGGAAGCTGCCTCCCGAGCAGGTGTTGCCGCGTTTGAACGAATTTTTCTCCCTGCGCCTGAAAAATCATTTTATTGCTGACGGAGCGGAGACCTTACTCGTGGAGGCGGTGCTTCAGGCCGGTGCGGATGATGTCTGGGCGGCTTCAGCCAGGCTCGCCGCGTTAAGTTCTTTTAGCCGTACCGCTGATTTTGCGCAAAGCGTACTTACCTTTAAACGTGCCGCCAACATTATCCGCAAGCAGGGGCAGGAAGAAGAGGGAGTTGCTTATGATGGCCGCTATGCGCAGGCTCTTTTGACTGACGCGGCGGAACAAGCCCTGGCTAGGGAGCTGGAGCGCATCGCGCCTGTGTTTACAAACTTGTGGGAGGCCGATCGCTACGCCGAACTGTTTACATTGTTGCGGGATCTGAGGCCCTTTGTGGACGCTTTTTTTGAGCAGGTTATGGTTATGTGCGACGATGAAAAATTGCGCCGCAACCGGCTGAACCTGCTGCAAGCCCTTGTGGAGCCCCTTGGGCGCCTGGCGGATTTTTCCGCTCTACAAATGTAGAGCCTGCTGACAAACAGCCCGTTTGCCCTTTCTGGCTGCGTCATATGCCCAATAAAAGTTTTTGCGCCAAGGGCGAGAAGTCCTGCCTCTTTTGCTCCGAGCATGACCGGAGCAAAAACACGAAGCCTGACGAAGCAGCACGGCCAACTGCGCCAGTGCCTACATCCAGAGCCAGAACACCAAAGGCGCCAGCAACAGGCGATACCAGGCAAAAGGGCGGAAGGAAAAGAGGCTGATGAGGCCAATAAAGACTTTAATGGCCGCCAGGGCGGAGAGAAAAGCCATGAGGCTGCCCACGGCAAAAAACGGGATATCGGCGACGCTGAGCTCGTTTATGCCGGAATACAGAGAGTAGGCGCTTGCCGCGGCCATAATGGGCACCGCGGCCATGAAGGAATATTCCGCCGCCACAGCCCTGTTGGCCCCAAGGAGCAAGCCTCCCATAATGGTGGACGTGGAGCGCGAAAAGCCGGGCCATAACGAAAGACATTGAAAGCACCCCACGCCGAAGGCAAGGCCAGGGGTGATTTCATCAAGGGAACATATTTTGCCTGTTTGAGCGTCTTTATCTTCGTATGTTCCTTTTTTCTTCTGCCCTGACCAGCGTTCCGCGAAAAGAATGAAAAGCGCGCCCACGGCCAAAGCGGCGGCGACGCTTATGGGGTTGAACAGATACGTCTTGATGTATTTATGCAGCAGCAAACCGAGAATGCAGGCGGGTAAAGAGCTGAGCATCAGTAAGTAAATGCCTCTGACGCCGGAAAAAGATCGGCGCATGTCCGGGCTTTGCGCCGCAAGATCGGTTTCAAAAGCCGGCTTTTTTTTCGGAAAAATAAGCCCCCAAAAACGTTGGTAGTATAAAAGCACCACCGCGAGAATGGAGCCGAATTGGATAACCACTTCAAAGATTTTGATGCGTGCGCCGTCAAGCCCCAGCAGGGAGCTGGCTATGATAAGGTGTCCGGAAGACGAAACAGGCAAAAATTCCGTCAGCCCTTGCACGATGCCGAGCAGAGCGGGAAAGGCGTATTCGTTCATATTCATCCGTTATGCTTTGCGTTTATTGCGAAAAAAGAGGCGAGGCCCGGCCGCAGGCTCACCCCGCGTTGCCATACCCCAGCGCCCGGCACGATGCAAGCTTTTTGCGGGTACTGGCGCGGTTTGCCGTGATGCGGCGTCACCTTTTGGTTGTCTGACGGTACATCGCGCTTAGCACCAGCATCTTCAAACTGAGCCCGTGCCTTTTGCCTGCTTGGTTGCGTAGGCCTTGCGCTTGTTGTATGATATCCCACCACGTTACGGAAAATGGGGCTCAGGTTTTGTAACCATAAAGCGCCCCTCCTTATATTCCCGCTCCGCCAGGCGGAGCTTCGCCACTATATTCCCGGAGCTGTTATGAGCACGATTATGCCTCCCTCAGAGCTTTTGCGCCGCGCTGTCAGTTATGTCAGCGATGAACAAAAAGAGAACCCTGAAAAAAAGCTTTCGGCCATTCTTGATGACGCTGCCATGCGCTTTAATCTGTCGCCCCTGGATGCGGGCGCGTTGGAGCGCCTTTTTGCCTCAGATTCCAAAAAAAACTCGTAAAACGAAAGAAGGGACTGTTCTGAATATCCCCTTTTTTTCCCTGCTGCAACGCAGTCTTTTGCGTGAATTGACGCAGACCTTTGTGATGTGCGTGGCATCCCTGTTGTCTCTCATTCTCATCAGCAGGGGCCTGCACATGCGTGAGCTTATTCTTGGTTTGGATTTCTCCTTTTCCGATATCGCCCTGCTTTTTTTATTCATGATGCCGAGCTTTCTCATCATGGTGCTGCCTATTTCCTGTATGGTAAGCGTTTTTCTCGCCTTTTTGCGTATGAGCACAGACAGGGAACTTGTAGCGCTCAAAGCCGGCGGAATAAGCATTTACCAGATGTTGCGAGCGCCGGCCTTTTTTTCTTTTGTATGTATGTGTTTGGCATTATTCATTTCTTTGCACCTTATTTCTTGGGGGATGAATAACTTTCGCCTCACTATTTTGCATATAGCCAATACACGGGCCAAAATTGTGGTGCAGCCCGGCGTGTTTAACCGGGACATGTTCGGCCTGACGCTTTTTGCCCGTAAGGTTGATCCCGCCACGGGCAGGCTGCAGCAAGTAATTTTTGAAGACAATACCCGGGACGATAAAAGCAGCATCACCGTGCTCGCGCCTGAAGGAGAAATAGTCACGGATGAACACCGGGGAGATTTAATTTTCAATATGCACAACGGCCGCATTTACCGAGTGGATAATGATAATGTAAGCATCCTGGAATTTCTTGAATACTCCATCAGGCTTGATTTGAATAAATTATTTTCCAGTATGGAGCTTGGGGATTTGAAGCCCAAAGAAATGTCCTGGGAGGCCCTGCTCAACATGCATTCGCAGCAAAACGCCCCGGACAAGCGCTTTCAGAACAAGGTGGAGGTGGAAATTCAAAAACGCTGGGCCTTGCCGGTGGCCTGTCTTGTGCTGGGTATTTTTGCCCTTCCTTTGGCCTGCGCCTTTGAAGGGCTGAAACGGCAGCTCGGCATTGTATTCGCTTTGGTGCTTTTTCTCCTTTACTACAGCGTATTTTCTTTGGGATTGTCCACGGGAGAATTCGGCCTTCTCCCTCCTGCTGTGGGCATCTGGTCCGCCAATGTGCTTTTTGCCCTGGCAGCGATGGCGGGCTTGCATCTGACCTACAAAGAGCGCGCCCCCTCGCTCGCTCGCCTTATTCTGCGGCTGAGGCAACATTCAGTAAAGCTGTTTGCCGCGAAGAAAGGTTCAGGTACGCGCTTAAGAGGGGAGGGAGAATGAGCCTTCTTTACCGCTACCTTATCCGCCAGAATGTTTTTTTGCTTTCCGTCATTCTTTTGGTGGGCACGGCCCTCTATTTGCTGACGGATATGTTCGAGCGTCTTGATCATTTTCTTGACAGCAACGTAGGGCTCGGCGTTGTTCTGGTCTTTTTTGTGTATAAAATACCCATGATTATCGCCTTAATTTTGCCGGCGGTCTATCTTCTGGCTCTGGTGGCGCAGTTGAACATGCTTGACCGCGGCCGCGAGTTGATCGCTTTGACGGCGGGAGGGATATCGCCGGCGACCTTTGTCCGCTTTATCGTAATATACAGCCTGCTTTGGAGCTGTGCCCAATTTTTCTTTGCCCAGGTTATAGGTGTGGCGATGGAGCAGGCCGCGTCGCGCATTTGGCAGGAGGACGTACGCGGCAACATGCTGGAGGAGGCTTCACTTAAGGGCCTCTGGTTTACGGAAAAAAACCGCATTGTGTACATTGGCGTCGCTTACCCGTTGCAGAAAAAAGGGAGCGATATCCTGGTGTATTCGTTGGATGAAAGCGGAATAGGCATTACTGAAATAGTGAAAGCTAAAAGCTATGTTATTGATGCGCACAATAACTGGACGCTCAGCAACGGCAGCCGGATTGTTCCGGCGACGTATGCCTCCACGCATTTTGAGAGCATATCGTTATCGCTGTCGCAGGATTTACGCGCATTTCAGGTAGGTTCCAAAACAAGCGCCATACGGCCAAGCGACCTTTCCCTGCAGGAACTTGCCGATACCATTAACCGTCTGGAAGAAGCCGGTTCCAATGTTGAGCGTTTGCGCACAGCCTGGCACGGCAAACTGGCTTATGCCTGCTCATTGCTGATTATGGGCTTGCTGGCGCTTATCGTATCCCGCACAACCAGCAATATTTATCTCGCTGTGCTTTTGTCCCTGGTGATTACCTTTTTTTACTATGCAGTGAACACCGTATGTATTGCCTTGGGAGAAAAGGGCTTCCTTGTTCCGTCCCTTGCCGCCTGGCTGGCCAATGTCGCTTTCGGTTTTTTCTCTCTGATGTGGATTTTTAAAAAGGAACTGCAAGGGCTGTGGCGCCGGAACCGTGCTCCGTTTGCCGTTTAGAGCATTGTAACTTTGAAATTATGCATGCCGGTGAAATGCTCCGGCCTTGTGACGCGAAGCGCAACAAGGCCGGCGAGCTTTGCTCGCCGTTAAGCAGGCAGCGGTGGAAAAGACGACAAAGACATAACAGCGCGCCGGACTGTCCTCCGGCGTTAGCAGCCCTTCAGTGATGAATTATGAAATGGCTTCCAATCAGCAGCAGCCGTAGCCTTTGGTATTGCGGGCCTGGAAAAAAATAAGCGAGGAAATGGCTCCAATGGCCCCAATGGCAAGATAGGTATTACGGAACGCCGGCAGAAGCTCTTGTCCGGATGAGGTATTCAGGTCAAGGATGGTCGCGGCGCAGGCCACTCCCATACCCATGCCCATTTGCATGGTGGCGGAAAGCAAGCTGTTGCCGCTGCCGGCAAGGGAGTTGGGCAGATCCAGCAAGGTAAGGGAGTTCATGCTGGTGAATTGCAACGAATTGACGATGCCGGAACAGATAAAAAGCAACAGTATGGCAAGGTAGGGCGTGGAGGCGTCTATCATGGAGTAGGCGGCGATCACTACGCCCATGAGCAGCGTATTGAGGCAGAGAAACCAGCGGTAGCCGAAAATTTTGAGCAGCCTGCCCACAATGCTTTTGGCCAGCATGGCTCCCATTGCAATGGGCAGCATGGTGAGGCCGGATTTGACCGGGCTATAGCCAAGCCCCACCTGGAGCAGCAGAGGGGTTAAAAAAGGAATAGCCCCGTTGCCGAGACGCGCAAAAAGATTGCCGATAATGCCGACGCGGAAGTTGCGGATATGGAAAAGGGCCGGACTGAACAAGGGGTTTGCCGCTTTGCGGGCATACAGGCAATACAGGGCAAAACAGAACAGGCCGAACAGGCCCAGCGCCCCCATATAGGCGGAACTGAAATGAAGTTCGCCCACTCCGTCAATGGAAACCGTGATAGCGATCATAAAGAGGCTGAAAAGAACAAAACCTATCCAGTCAAAGCTCCCGGGAGCGTCCGTGGCCGGCAGCTCCGGCATATAACGCAGCGAAAGCAGGAAGCCGGCTATCCCTACCGGGATATTAATCAGGAAGATCCAATGCCAGGAAGCGTAATGGGCGAGAAATCCGCCCAGCGGAGGCCCCAGCAAGGGGCCGATAAGGCCTGGGATTGTGATAAGGCCAAGTACCCGTACGAGCTGATCGCGGGGAAAGGCTCTAAGCACGGCAAGCCTGCCCACCGGTACCATTAGGGCCCCTCCGATACCCTGCAGCACGCGCGATGCCGTTAAAAGCTCCAGCGTGGGAGACAGGGCGCAGGTTAAAGAGCCCAAAGTAAATAAGGCTATAGCGGCAAGAAAAATCCGCCGAGCGCCAAAACGATCAGTAAGCCAGCCCGAAGTGGGGATGATTAAAGCCACGGTGAGCATATAGGATATGATTATCGCCTGCATCTGTAAGGGGCTGGTGTGCAGATCCTCGGCAATGGCGGGTAGGGCTGTGTTCAGAATACTGGTGTCCAGAGTCTGCATAAAAAAACTGATAGCTACAAGCCAGGGCAGAACTTGGAACATGGCGGATGCCTTTTGTGCTCAAAAGCTCATAGTGTGTGCGGTAAAGGCAACAATATGGCTGAGGTTATTTATTGTTTGAAGCCAAGGGTGTAACGCTCCACAGGGGCAAAATTGTCGCGCAGAGCGGGGACATCCGCTTCCGGCGGGGGAAAAGGAGCGGTCCAGCGGTTGCGCAGCATTCTGGCCAGGTGCGGCGGCACGCGATCGTTCATGAGGTCAGGCAGAGCCCGCGGAGTGCGAAAGGCCATAAGCATGACGTTTTGCACCAGTTCTCCCGCATACTTGGATTGTACCGGAAAGATATGCACATCTGTGAAAACCTCGGCAAAGGCGTTGCGGATGGAGCGAAGCAGCCTGCCGTTATCTCCGTTTACCGCTGTGATGATATTCATGATATAGATGCCGTCTTTGGCCAAAAGGCTATGGATAGCCGTTGCGGCCTCCCGGGTGCCCACGTGAAAAGGCACGGTATACCAGGAATTGAAAATATCGGCGAAAATAAGATTATATTCGCCATATTCCCCTTGCGGCACAAGTTGTGCCGCCTGGTTGACGAAAGAGCGCGCGTCCTCATGATGGACGCGCATGCGCGGATCATCCGCAGGAGCATAAAAATAGTTTTGCGCCACACTCGTCATAACAGGGTCAAGCTCCACCACATCCAGCAAAAAATCCTTGGAAGCAAGGCCCGAGCGTCCGGAAAGAAGCCATTTTGGCACGGAATACCCGCCGCCGCCAAGCATCAGAATGCGTTTGGCCTCAGGGTTCATGCCGGTGCCGAGGGCGTAAAATTTGGTGTATTCAAAAGCAAGATCCGCAGGGGCATCCACAAAGGTGCCGGATTGGGCGCTCTCCGGATCCGTGAGCAAAAGACGCATGGAGCGTCCCTCCATGCTGCCGTTTACCACGCGCACGGAAGAATAAAGGCTTTCAACCGTATGTGAGCCTTGCCCAGCTTGGTAGGCGGCATAGCTGCGCACCCCGAACACGGCCAGTATAAGGCAGAGCGCAAAGGCCGCTTTGCCCAGTAAGGGGCGCAGGCGGGTTAAGCACGCGGCCAGAAGCAAAAGCCCCGATACGCCAAGGGTTGTTTCCACACTGCCGAACCAAGATATGAGCACAAAGCCGCCCAAAAAGGTGCCGACAATGCTCCCCACTGTACCTAAAGCGTTCATGCGGCCGATGATGGCGCCGGAAGTATCGCTGTTGGTGATGGCAAGACGGATGGCATAGGGGGAAACCATGCCGCAAAGGACGCTGGGCACCGCAAACAGCAGCAGGGCCGCGCACACGGATTTAACATATAAAGAAGAAAGAAAGGACGACAAAAATTCCAAAACCAGAGCTTGCCCCATGGCGGCAATAAAAACCGTAATGGCGGCAAAGAACAGTATGAGGGAAAGAATGCCGTACGCGCGCAGAGCATTACGGGCGGCAGGGTGCAGGTCAGCGGCGCGGCGGGCTTTTTCCAAAGCTTTTGACCCGCCCTGGGCTGCGGGGTCGCCGCGCAAATGCGCATCCGCCAATCTGCCGCCCAGCCAGTAGCCAAGGCTCAAACACGCCAGAATCACGCCGATGAGGCTGGTCCAAACCACAATGGAGGTGCCGAGCCAAGGAGCCAGCAACCGAGCTCCCACCATTTCGAGCACCATTATCGCCATCCCGTTGAGAAAGACGATCAGAGAAAGCATGGCTCTCCTGCAAAATAGCGTGTCACATGTTCACAAAACGCCAGCGAATACTTTGTCGCGTCAGCGCCGGACCCGCGGCTCCGGTTGATTTTTTCGCCGTACCGCACTTAAGGCGCATACACACTCGAATTATGGCATGTTTTATCGGAATGGACAAGCGCGGTTCAGGCAGAACCTTGAAAATCCGTTGCGGCCGCGTGTTAAGGCGCTTGCAGAAGAGGGGGTGAAAGTATTGCAAAAGTCTAGATAGTGGATATACAATTATCTCAGCATCTGTTTGCGCGATATCCTCTTAGGCGCAATCCGCAGTTTTTTGATTATGAGACGGGCCTGTAAGAGGACGCCCTGCCGGCAGCTGTGGGCCGCTTGCCGGGCGTGTGCATCATTGCGGCGTTATGAAGAATCTTTTCGGGGTGGACCGTCATGATATGGAATGCTCTGACCTTTGTTCCGTTTCGGCCCAAACACAATGAACAATCGCGGCTTTGGGCCGTTATCGCATTTGGTTGCATTGCGTTTTGCATCCTTTTCATTCTGCCGCGCGGCGTGCATGCAAACGTCGGGTTTGCGGGAGAGCGGCGTCCCGCCACCTTGCCCGTTGTGACCACAGCCATGAAGCAAAAAAATGCGGTAACTGCGCAAAAAAAAGCATCTATCGAAAAAAAGTCCGGCCATAAAAAAGCGGTGAAGCAAAGGAGCGGCCGCAGCCTGCAAAAAGAACCCGGCGCGCCTGCCCCTGGCGGAAAGAACGTGGAAAAGAAGCGCGATCCCATAAAACACAGTGATCGCAAACCCCGCAAGGCCGAGTTTTGTAAAGAGTTACCGGTAAAGAGCGGATCCTTACAAGATAACGCGGGAAAACCGCTGGAGAAGAAAAAGCCGCTCAACGACGCCGGAAACGCTGCGGAGCGGACGCCGGCGGCGAGCAAGCCTCTTGCGCCAGGAAAAAAGATTTCCAACACGGCACAAGCCCTTGCCCGGCGTCAAACCCCGGTCTCTCCTCCGGGGGGCTGGATAAATAAAAAAAATATGGGGTCCTTGCCCCGTGGCCTTAACGGTTTTTCCAGCGATCCTTTTGCCCTTAAGTCACGCGATTCCATTTTTTTCCAAACCGGACAAAATCCAGCCGACGCTTTGGCGGGGCGAAAAAGAACTTTAACCATGTCAGAAAGAAGGCTGAGCGTTTCAAGCAAAACCCAGGGAGCTCCGGAAAACCGCCTTACCCTCCAGCGCACCGCTTTTTCCGGCGGTTACCACACCTTGCCGTACATGGACAGCAAACCTTCCACAGAAGTGAGCATGGCGTATAAGGTCACGGAAAAGGCGCGCACCCGCGTTATCGCCAACCCGCAAGATGAAAATTCCCCTTTGTACAGACCGGTGGAAAAAGACTCGCGCCTAAACGCGGGCGGCGCTTATGTGGACCTCGACGTGCGCAAAGATCTGCAATTGCAGATGGGGGGAGAGTATAGCGAGGTGGACAGTTCCCGCCTTGATGGAACGCAAAACGCCCAAGGAGCTTCCGTGGGACTGCGCTGGAACTTTTAAGAAACTGAATCGCCAGGGTAAGGCTTTTCTCAGGAGTTAGGGATCCGGCCGCACAAGGGTTGAAGAAAAAAACCTCCTCAGTGCAGCGCTGCTGGGCCTTCATCGTTTTTTCCGCCGCTGTCGCACAGCTCGCTTTCTTGCCGGGAAAGAGACTTTGCGATGGCTTCTCGTGTCTGATTGCAAAAATTCAACTCTTAATTTATGAGGAATTTTTGCAAAGATCATCGGCTAAAAAATGTGATTTTCAGCCAACTTACGCCGTTTATCGCGGTGCAAAATCCTGGCGGGTTTTGTAGTGTTTGTTTGCAAAATAAACACCTAGCCCGCTGCAGCAAGGCTTAGGCACCCTGTCGGGCATACCTGTAGACACAGCCCGCAGCCGTCGCAAAGGCCGGCGTCAATTTGCGGGTGCTGTTCCGCAATCCAGGATATCGCCTGATATCCGCTATCTGTACAGCTTGTGGAGCAAATGCCGCACCGGGCGCACTTTTCCTCATTGCATACGGCGTAAGCCGCGGCGCGGCGTAAACTCCGGTGCGGCACTATGTGCGGCAAGGCAAGTCCGATGGCGGCTTGGACAGAAGAAAGTTCTTTTCGCTCCAGCCAGGAAGACAGACCCGCAAGCAACTCGTCAATAATGCCATAGCCATATTCCATGACCGCAGAGCAGATTTGGATGCTTCCCGCCCCGGCAAGCAAAAATTCAGCCGCATCTTCCCAGGTGTAAACCCCGCCGCAGCCACTCACCGGCAGTAGGCATGCCTTACGGATTTGGGCAACGCAGCGTAATGCTATGGGTTTGATCGCCCGTCCCGAAAGACCGCCAAAGGCCCCGTGGCCGTCCACTGCCAGCTTGGGAGAAAAGCTTTCCACATCAATGCCCGGCAAAGCTGAGATGGTGTTGATGGCGGTTATGGCATCCGCTCCCGCATGTTGCGCCGTGCGCGCCGCTGCTTCCAGATCGCAGGCCATGGGCAGCTTCACCAGGAGCGGCAGGCTGACTGAAGAACGCACCCAGCCCACAACCTCAGCGAGCAACTCCAGTTTGTTGGCTATGGCCGACAAACCCCCTTCTTCCGCTAACCCATGGGGGCAGGAAACATTTAACTCCAGAGCGGTTACACCGGCTTCGGCACACATACGCGCGGTCTCTCGCCATCCCTGTTCCCGGGGCGCTCCCCCATAGAGCAGGCTGGCGATGAGCGCACGATCCGGAAAGCCGCGTCGTATGGCGGCAATATCGTCCAGCCAGTCTTCTGTTGTGCGCATGGAGCCTAATTCAATGTTTGCAAAAGATACTATTTTGCCCCGTGAGCGTATGGCCTGAATACGCGGGCGCACATTGCTTAAAGCCGTGCTTTCTGTTTGAGCCAGCGTCTTGATTACCGCTCCACCCCAGCCTGCCGCAAAGGCGCGTTCGATCATTTCTCTCGAGCTTGTGGGCGGTGCTGAAGCAAGAATAAAGGGATTCGGTAAATGTATCCCTGCGAACTCTATAGTAAGCGCAGTACTCATGCTCTCCTCGCTTTTTTTAATCCCGCAACGACCTGCCGGTTGTCGGAGTTTTTGTTGGTTCCCTTGTCGACCCTTTAGCGGTAATGGCGCTGCTATCTGGATACGTATGATGAATGAACAAAGCCTAATCGTGTTTTTTTCTTAGAAACAATTATAAATAGTGGATTGTTAGACTGGAGCAATTTACCATTGAAAATGTATACTTGCTCTGCAAGGATTTGCCCGTAAATCCTTGCCTTGAGATTGCCGTAGGCGGGCTTTGCCCGCCGTTAAACGACAAATCTCAAAGTTAATCTGCTCT
>JAVBOT010000031.1:0-56865 GCA_031550225.1 Desulfovibrio sp. | reverse complement strand
ACACCCACTCACGGGAAAGGACAGCCAACCTGCCCGTGTGGACGCAGCGCTACAATTTCCAGCGTCCCCACAGCGCTCTTGGCAGAAAGCCTCCGGCTTCTCGACTGAGCCGAGGGTGAACAACGTGTTGACACTCTACATCTAGATGTAGAGCAGATTAACTTTGAGATTTGTCGTTTAACGGCGGGCAAAGCCCGCCTACGGCAATCTCAAGGCAAGGATTTACGGGCAAATCCTTGCAGAGCAATTATACATTTTCAATGGTAAATTGCTCTAAAGCTCCAGAATCGGTAGCCCAAAAAGTTCGTCATGATGGTAAAGGGCAGAGAAAGCAGATAGGCAAGGATATGCCCGGCGCCAAGGCCGGTAAAAAGACGCAGCAGCAAAAGCCCCAGCCCCAGGCTGGCGGCATTCACCACGGCAAACCGGATAAGAGGCATAAGGCCCTGGTCTTTGGCATGAAAGGTCCAGCGCCGGTTTACAAGATAGCTGAACAGGCAAGCCGTTCCCCAAGCCAGGCAACGCGCGGGATAAATAGGCATGATCTGGCTGCCGCCGAGGTACACGACAAAATCCACCAAAAAATTGCCCACGCCCACACAACAAAATTTGATAAAGCGCACCGATTCTTTCATCAAAGAGCTACCTGGCCGAATACGGCTTCCGGGGCACGGGTTTGGGGAGAGGCGGCGGCAAAAACGTGATCAGCCCCACGCCGTCGGGCGTCACTTCTATGCGGTAAGCCGGTGTTTCCAAAAAAGGCGTTACAGAGCTTTGCTCCAAAGATTTTGCAATTTCTTCGGGCTCCACTTTCACGCCAAAGGTATTAAGCTGTTCATAGCCCCAACGCCAGTCACGGGTCAACGGCACGGTAACCAGACGCTCCAGCAGCGGATACTTGCGCGCGGGGGTTCTCACCAGAGGAGAAAGCCCCATGCTGCCGACAAAATTCACTCGGCTCGAGCCCGTTTCCCGGATAAAACGGTTCAAATCCGAGGCCAAAAGCCCGATGCGGGAAAGTTCCCACTGCGCCTGGGCATCAAGGAGGTTGCCGTAAACCTGGGCGAAAATGAACAGTTGCAGCAGCAACAAAAGTTGCGCGACCCTGAAGACCTGACGCAGAGAATTGCGCTTAGCCGCGCCGTATAAAAAAAGCAGCATCAGCGCGGCGGCTACCCCAAAGCCTTGAAAAGTGCGCGGCGTCCATACCGGATTTTGCAGAGCGAACTGAATGCCGAAGGGGCAGAGTAAAAAGCAGGGTATGAGCGCCAAAAGCAACACAAAGCGCAGCCCCCACCAAAAAACGCTCCCGCCAAAGCGCAAATTGCGCGCATGCCGCAGCAGCATAGTCAGGGTAAAAGTCATAATCATCAGCCCTAAGACAAGGCCGATGCCGTTACCGCTCCAGTCGCGTATCAGAAGCGAGAAATAGTGCCGGATATTTTCCAGCAGCACGCGCGGAAGGGCTTCCAGCTCGGGCAAAATAACGTGCAACAAGACGTAGTCGTCGTACTGCGACTCTTGAATCCAAAAAGAGGCCTGGGCCGCATAGAGCCCGACCCCGAGAATAAAAGGCAGGATAAAGCGCAGAGCGCGTATAGCCACAAGGCGCATGCGCATGCGCGAAGCCAAATCCGTGAGCACAGCGTAAGCGCCTACAACAAGATAAGCCCCGAGAGCCGGCTGGTAGAGCGCTGCGGAAGCGAACAGGCAGCAAGCGGCAACGAGAAAAAAAACTTTTTGCCCGCTGCGGTAAAGGCAGCCGGGGATCAGGGCCAGCACAACGGCAAGGGCCATCCAGGGGGCATCGAAACGGTAGGAAAGATTCTCAAGCCCGTAAGGAGAAAGCCCCACGGGCACGGTGCACAGCACGACGCCCCAGGAAGGACGGGCCCGTACGGTTTCAATCAGCATGAAGGAGGCGAGCGCCAGCAAAAAAGCCGCCAGGATCTGCGTTAACGGCGAAGCGTCCACCGTTGTCGGCCCCAAATAAAAGAGCCAGGATAAAAACTCCGCCAGTGGACGGGCCGCGGCCACCCAGTCGGCATATCCGTAGAGGGCTCTGCCAAGATCGTCCAGGTACAGCCTATTGGCCCGCAAGATGGAAAAAATCCCCATAAAATACAGGAGAAAAAGGACGGCAAATTGGGGCGAGGCCAAATGGCGCCGCATGCGCGGTAAAAAACTCCGCATCATACAGACCGCTCCTGCCAGCTTGCGTCATACCGGGCAAGGGTATTGCGAAAATCCGCCGACAGCAGCATGGCGCGTTCGCGCGCTCTGTTTTCCGAACTATAGAACGCTCCATATTTCAAGGCGGCGGCGTCCCGCTCCTCTGGCGCAAAGCTTCCGGGATGGGTCATGATCTCAACCAAAGCCTCCGAAGAGGCTTTTTTAGCGGTATAAGCAAGCCCTGCCGCAAGACGCGGCAGGGTCATGGCTCCGCTGCAAAAAGCCCCGATAAAATAGTCCGGCGTGCGGACGCCGCGTTTTGCCAACTGTCCGGGCAGGCCTCTGCTCCAAAAAAAGAGCAATTCCCGGCGCAAGGTTCCAACGAGGCGCAGGCCCGGAGGGGCAGGCGCAAAGAAGCGCTCTTCTCGCGGCACGCGCACGTAAGCAATGGCGTATTGCTCCACAAGGGACAGCAGCACAGGTCTGAGCGCGGGCAATATGTGCACGTGCAGATGCCCGTCAAGGTACAAGGGAGTATCCGGCACGGCACGGCGGATGCTTTCCACTTGGGCGGACCACTCTTTCGCCACGGCTTTAAGCAATGCCGCGCGGCTTCGGGAGAAAGGGCGGGCCAATAAGGCCGTAAGGCTGCCCAGACTATGGCGAAAGTACCCGTCCGGATGGACCAACTCCGCAATTTCTTCAGCCCGGCAGACAGCGCGCCCTTCCAAAATATTCAGATGCACGCCTACAGGGGGCACGCCCATACGTGCAGGGCCGCATCTCAAAACTTTTGCCGCTTCCTGCGCATGGTCACCCCCGGCCACAACGGAAGCTCCGTGGATAGCCCCGGCTTTGAGGCAATCCAGTATGGTTTTGTTCAGACCGGCGCTTAAGCCGCAATCATCGGCGTGTACCAGCACTCGCATACAAGCAAGCCCCCGAAATCAGCATGAAGGAAGAGATCACAAGGCGGCCAAGTCCGGCGGCTTCAGGTGCGCGCGCGGCCGCGTAAAGCTCCCCTAAGCGCGCGCGGCTTTTTTCCGCTTTTGGGGCGCATGCGCCGCACAGCCGTTCGCACTCTCTGTAAGCGGACGACTCCGGCGGTCATTGCGGGCCGCTGGTCCTCCAAGGATTCGCTCACAAGATAGCGCGGCCTGCCTTTCACTTCATGAAAAATTTGCCGGATATATAAAGAAAGCAGGCACACTGAACATAATAATGAAGCGCCGGTTATCAGAATCAGCAAAATAACCGTGGTGAAGCCGGTCATGGCAACGCCGTTAAATTTCGCCCACAGGGTTTCGCCTCCCAGGAGCACGGCGAACAGGATGAAAAAAAAGCCCAGCACCCAGATCAACATCAAAGGGCTCGCTGTATATGCACTGAGCGAATCCACCGCCAGGATGCATTTGGAAGCGAAGGACCAGCGCGAGCTTCCGCTTTCCCGTTCCGGGGGCGAAAAAGGCAGGCTGATGCGCGTAAAGCCCAGCCAACTGCTCATGCCCCGAAAAAACACCCGCCGTTCCCCGAGGCTGATCCAAGCGTTTACAGCGCGCCGGTCCATCAGTTTGAAATCACTGGCGCCTTTCAGGTCAAAGGGGGCAAGGCGGGCAAAAAGAGCATAAAAAGTATTGGCAAAAAAACCGGCAATCCAGGATTCTCGTTGCCTCTTTTCCTTCTGGGCCTCCACCACAGCGGCCCTGCCTTCGCGCCAAAGGCGGAACATTTCAGGGATCATCTCGGGGGGATGCTGCAAATCGCTGTCCAGGGTAAGCACCGCCTGGCCCCGGGCAGCCTCAATACCGGCTGCGAGAGCCGCCTCTTTGCCGAAATTGCGCGAAAGACGAAGGCCGCGCAGCCAGGGGCGCCGCCGCGATTCCGTTACAATACAGCGCCAGCTGTTGTCTGTGGAGCCGTCGTCCACCAGAATAACTTCAAAGGATACAGCCAGAGAAGTAATGACTTGAGCCAAGCGATCCAGAAAAACGACAATGCCCGTTTCTTCACAGTGTACCGGGCTTACCACGGAAAGAACGATCATGAAAGCTGCCTTAGTTTGAGACCTTCGTGCGGTAAAATACGGCGAGTTTTTTTAAGGCTTTTCCCCGGGCGGCGGGGGAGAAAAAGCGGCGCTCTCGGGTACTGCTCAGTTTGAAAATCTTGGCACTGGATGCGGTGCGCCGTCAGGCAAGAGAGGCGAGTTTTTTGCTCCGGGAGTGTGCTTTCATGGCACATGGCAGGAGCGAAAAGCGAAACCTGACGCCGCATTACGGCAAACTGGGCCAGTACCGGCTCCCGCTGTTTGCGGAAAAACACGCGAACAGTGTCCGTGATCAGCTGCGTATCCTGTTTTTCCCGCAAACGCAAAGCCCCGGTGGAGCCGATACTGGCTTAGTCTGGATACAAGGCTTACAGCGTGGCGGTAATGTCCGGAAATGCCAGGCAGAATACGCCGTAAACCAAAACCAGGGCCAGCAGCAGGTTGAAACTCTGCCCCCAGGCGTACAGGAGAAGAGGTTTGCCTCCTTTGCAATGCGGGGCAAGTTCGCGAACATCGGTGCGCAAACCAAAGGACATAAAGGCGAGGACAAAGCACCAGTCGCGCATGGGAGAGACAAGGCCTTGCAGCAGGCCTTCGTCCACCATGGCCGCTGCCAAATCCGCGCCAAGGGCTTCGCTGATCAAGGAGGTGACGATGGAGGCGGCAAAAAAACCCAGCGCAAACTTGGGAAACCGGTGCCATATTTCGCTGATGCGCGGCCTTTTCCCCGCTTTCCCGCCCCCATGGGTTTCCCCTTCAGCATTCCAGTACAGGGAAGCGGCAAAAACAACCACGCCTAAGAGCATGCTTTGCAGTATTTTGACGGACACGGCCACCGGCAAAGCTTTTTCCCCCAATATGGCCCCGGCGGCGGCAGCCCCTTCTGTCGCGTCGATGGAAGCGCCCATCCAGGCTCCTCCAAGCACTTCAGGCATGCCCGCGGCTTTAATGAGCACGGGCATGGCAAGCAGCATAATGACCGTGCCGATGAGGGAAAGACCGGTCACCAGGGCAAGCTCTTCTTTTTTGGCCCGGCAGGCCGAGGCAACCGCCAGGGCGGCCGGAGCGCCGCACACGCCGAGGCTGGCGGCCATGGTGACGGACAGACTTTTGGAAGGAATTTTGAGCAGCTTTTGTCCAACAAAAACGGTGCAGATAAAAACAAGGGGCGTCACCGCCCAGGCCAGGCATATGCCCGGGATGCCGATAGCCGCGAGTTTGCCGAACAGCGCTTCCGCTCCGAGCAGCACAAGGCCTGTTTTGATGTAGTAGCCCGTTTGCAGGGCCGGTTTGGCGAACCCGGGCGTACCCACGGTGCTCGCGATGAAAAGGCCGAGAATAACGGCGCATACCTCCGGACCCGCGCCCCACGCTCGCAGATTCGTCTGCGAGCCCAGCATAAAGGCCAGCACAGCCATAACAAAGGTGAAAATGAAGCCCACGCTGTATTGGGTCACATTATGGCCCATACTTACCATGCCGATGCTGAAAAAAACAATCAGCCCCACCATGAGAGCGCCTAAGGAGGAGAAAAGGTTCACGGGCTTTTGATTCGTCACGGCAACGGCCCGGGTGAAAACAGCCTGGGCTTTACGCCAGGCTGCTATTTTCGCTTCAGCCCCGGCGTTCAGCTCACTGTTTTTATATCCGGCGTCCGTGGCCAGCGTTTGCGCATCCTTGGCGGCTTTCAACGCGGCGGCAAGCTCGGCCCCGGCCTTTTCCGCCGCGGGCCGCGCCGTTTCGCCGTCAGCTCTGGCGACAGGCGCAGGTATGTAAAAAAACTCCAAAGGATTCGCAAACCAGTTGCCGGAGTGCGTAAAATACCGGGAAACCGCTTTGCCCGCGCCGTTGTCCCTAGCCCGCAAATTTTTTTTGGAGTCCTCGGCGGCGTAGTATTCTATAGTATAAAAGGGGGATTTCGCGGACTCGGCTTGCAAAATGTGGTTCGCCTTGTCCAAAATTTCGGTGAATCGAGGCGGCACTTGCGTGCAAAACAGGAAATATCCGGTAATGAGCACTGCAAAGCCAAGCCAGATCGCCCAGAAATCTTCTTTTTTCCATAGGTCGGAAAGTTTTGCGCGCCCATCGTCAATCACAATACTCTCCTGGTTCATGCCTTCCCTCCCGGATCCGGAATTATCACCGCCCGCGGTAAAATTCCAATAATATCCTTGCTATCATATGTGCCGATATCACCACAAGCGCAACAAACCTTGGGTAGTGGCGCAGTGTCCCGCGATGCTCCGCGTCGAGCTTCATTTTTTGCTGGGGCATGCACCATAAGAGCGCACTTTCCCAACAAAAAACTTCCGCCTGATGCCACGCCGCGTCCAGTACCAGCATACCCAGACTGTGCCGTCAGCAAACTTTGGGGAACGGCCATTGCGGGAATTTTGTTGACACCTTATTGATCTCGGCAGCATAATGCACGGCTGGTCCCGGCAGCGCGGGCGACCCAAAACGTCGGCCTCGCACACCCTTCATAACGCCCGGATCCAAGCCCTTTTAACGGCGTCGCCTATGCCTGATTCTTCTTTTGCATCGCCCCTTTCCGCCAAGCGCATGGTCAGCGAACTATCCTTGGGCGCGGAAGTCGCGGATATTTTTGTCCTTGCCTCAGCCCAGCAGGGGCAGGCACGCAACGGCCCTTACTGGCGTCTCGATTTTTGCGATGCTTCAGGCAACATCAGCGGCAAGATTTGGAGCCCGCAAAGCCAGAACTATGCGGAACTCGCCGCCGGCATGATGGTGCAGGTCAAGGGGCGGGTGGTAACTTACCGGGATAAGCTGGAGTTGGCGGTAGAGTCCTTGCGCGTGCTGGATGAAGAGGAATGCGCGCGGCAGGACCTGGCCCTCTTTATGCCCGCTTCCGCGCATAATCCCGAACAGATGATGGAAGAACTCCTGGCCCTGACGGACAAAACCCTGCTGCACGCCCCATGGCGCGCGCTCATTACGGCTTTGCTCACGGACGCGGAAATCGGCCCGGCCTTGCGTCTTGCTCCGGCGGCTAAAGCCATGCACCACGCCTATGCGGGCGGTCTTTTGGAGCACACTCTCTCCGTTGCCCGGCTCTGTCTGCGTCTGGCGGATCAGTATCCCGGCCTTGATCGGCAAACCCTTTTTGCCGGGGCTGTATGCCATGATCTGGGCAAACTCTGGGAATTGAGCCCGGGTTTTGCCGTTGACTATACCCAAGCGGGCAAACTTCTGGGGCATATCGCCCTTTTCCTGGATCGCCTGGCTCCTTTTATCAAAGAGTCCCGCCTTGAGCCCGAGCTTGCGGAACACCTCCAGCACCTCATTCTCAGCCACCACGGCAGCTATGAGTTCGGCTCCTCCCGCCTGCCCTCCACGCCGGAAGCGCTGGTTCTGCATTATGCGGATATCCTGGACGCTAAACTCAACCAGGTGGAAAACGCCCTTGCCGGGCTTGAGGAGCAATCCTGGTCTCCCTATATCCCCGCTTTGGAACGCTCTCTTTTTTGCGCCAAACCGACGCCGAGCGCGCAGACTCTCCCGGAACCCCCGGAGGAGGAATCGCGCGCGCCTGCACCCGAAGCTGCCTCTATACCCAAAGCGACGGAAGCAAATCATCCTGAGCCGCCCCTGCCCTCCCCTCCTGAACCTTTTTCCCGGGATGCCTCTTTTGCAAAAGCGCCCGGCAAAAATGCCCCTAATCCCCCGGCTCCGCGAGCCATAAACCCCGGCAGCGAACTGCCGTTATTCAGCCAATGTTCATCAGCTTCGAAGGAATAGAAGGCTCCGGCAAAAGCACGGCTCTTGAAGGCCTGTGCGCTGTCCTTACCCAAAAAAGCCTTGCCTTTACCCGCACCCGGGAGCCCGGGGGCAGCGCTCTCGGTAAAGCCTTGCGCGCCCTGCTTCTGGACGCGCGCAACAAGCTCGCCTCTGAAGCGGAACTCTTCTTATATCTTGCCGACCGCGCCCAGCATGTGCATGAAGTTATCCGCCCTACCCTTGACGCGGGCGGGCTTGTCCTCTCCGACCGCTATGCGGACTCCACCATTGTGTATCAAGGGTTTGGGCGCGGTCTTGATGTCTCCACGCTCTTCCATCTTAACGAAACCGCCGTCAGCGGCCTCTGGCCGGATATCACCCTCTTGTTTGACCTTGCTCCCGAAGAAGGCCTCATGCGCGCGCAAAACCGCAACCTGCGCATGGGCACCGCCATTAGCGAAGGCCGCTTTGAAGCCGAAGACCTCGCCTTTCATAAACGCATCCGCGAAGGCTACCTTAGCTGGGCGCAACGCCATCCGGAGCGCTTTCGAATTGTGGACGCCGCCGTGCCGCCGGGAGAGGTTCTTGCGCAGACCATGGCGCATTTGCAGGGAATTTTTTAAATTTTTGGGGCGCTGCCCCAAACCCCGCAAGGAGATTACATCCCCTTGCCCCTATAGAGCAATTTACCATTGAAAATGTATACTTGCTCTGCAAGGATTTACCCGTAAATCCTTGCCTTGAGATTGCCGTAGGCGGGCTTTGCCCGCCGTCAAACGACAAATCTCAAAGTTACTCTGCTCTAGCCGAAAAGCGGCTTTATTGCGTTTCGGAATTTGCGAAGAGCTCTTCGCCCTCTGCCGGAGAAGCTTTGAAGGGCTCAAGGCCCCCACAAAAATTGCGCCTACTCCCAAACGCCGATCCCGTTCAAAAAAAGCAGCACATTCAGCCCGGTGACAGTGGCAGTAAGCACAAGCAGCACAGCCTTGGTCCAGGGACCGTTCGCGTATTCGCCCATAACCGCCGGCGAAGAAGTCAGGTAAATCTGCGCCACCATGGTCACGGGCAACTGCACGGAAAGCGCCATTTGCGAAAACAAAAGCCCTTGGAAAGGATCGCTGATGCCCACAATAACGATAAAACCGATGAGCAAAGAACCCACCACCCCGATCAAGCTGTGTTTATCGCGGATATTGTAGGGTTCTCCCGCCATGCCGGCTGTCATGATGCCGCCGGCCATGCCTGAGGTGACGGAAGAGGCGATGCCTGCCATGAGCAGGCTCACGGCAAAAATAGAGGCGGCATTTTCGCCCACGAGCGGCCGCAGCAACTCTTGAGCCTGTTCCAGCTCAAATACCTCTCTCCCGGCTGTCCAAAAGGCGGCGGCAGCCAAAACAATCATGGCGCTGTTGATGCTCCAGCCTACGAGCATGGAAAAAAGCGTATCAAGAAATTCCAGATCCAGCTGTTTTTTGATGACGCTTTTATCTTCAAGATTCCACTGCCGGCTTTGGATCACTTCGGAATGCAAAAAAAGGTTATGCGGCATGACCACCGCCCCGAGCACACTCATGATCACAAGCATGGAACCGTCGGGAAAGGCGGGCGTTACCCAGCCCCTGGCCGCGGCGCTCCACCCCACATGCGTGAGGGAGAGCTCGTATAAAAAGGAGAGTCCAATCAAGGAAACAAAGCCGATGATCCAGCGTTCCACTTTGCGGTAGGAGTGCGTGAGCAGCATCACAAGCACAAAGGCAGTGACCAGGGCGGCCCCTAAGGCAATGGGCAGCCCGAAGAGCATACGCAAAGCAATGGCGCCGCCTAATATTTCCGCCATACTGGTCATGGAGGAGGCGCCAAAGGCGGAGAGCATCACGGGCACGGACAAAACCCGAGGCAAATGGCAGGTGATGGATTCGGCAAGACAGCGGCCGGTCACAATGCCCAGGTGTGCGGCATTATGTTGCAGCACAATGAGCATAACGGTGGACAGCGTCACCATCCAAAGGAGGGAATACCCGTATGTGGCTCCTGCCGCAAGGTTGGCGGCCCAGTTGCCGGGATCGATGAAGCCCACAGTAACAAGAAGGCCCGGGCCAATATATTTGAAAATCTCAAGCCCCCCGGCATGGGGGTTGCGAATCTTCGCGCACTGCAAAATAATGAATTGCAGTAACCGCATTGCGCGCCTGCTCAACTCGCCTTAAGGCCCGCCTTAACACCGGCGGCTTCCAGTTCTTCCAAGACATGGCCGATAAATTTGGGGAGTTTGTCCCGGCATACCGGGCTGAGCTCTATGCCGAGCTGCTTATACTCCGCGGGCTCCATGCCGATGACCACTGCCTTCGGGCGCTTTCCGATAAGTTCACAACTTATCAAGGTATCCACAAAATCCACCTGGTGCTGGGAATCCCGAAATCCGAGACTTTTCCGCAAACCTTCGTCCTCCAGCCTATAGACGGAACCGGGCGCTTCTCCACCTAAGACGGCGTCCATAACGATAACAAAATCATGCTCCATAAGAACATGCATGAGCAGTTTGCCCATGGTTCCGCCGTCCATGAGGGTGACTGTGTCCGGCATGGCGTAATGCTGGTCAAGATGCCGGAAGGCATGCACGCCGATCCCTTCATCTTGATAGAGGATATTGCCCACGCCGAGCAAAAGGATGCGCTCTTCGCCCATGGAAAAACCCTTGTGGCTATAGGGTGAAGCAAAACGGACGGCATTCATTGCCGCCCTTAAGCGTCGCAGAGGGCGTGCCTTTACGAAACCCGGCTTTGCGGGGTTTGCCGTCACCCCGGGCGGACGGCTTACGCCGCCCGCCCGGTTTCACTGTCACAAAACCTTAAACACACGCCTTTCGTTGCTGTCAGGATCGATGACGTGTATGGCGCAGGCGATACACGGATCAAAAGAGTGCACAGTACGCAGGATTTCAACAGGCCGTTTCGGGTCCGCGATGGGGGTTCCCACCAGGGCCTCTTCCATGGGGCCCATAACGCCTTTCAAGTCGCGCGGGCTCATGTTCCAGGTAGTGGGCACCACCAACTGGAAATTGCCGATTTTGCCGCCTTCAATAGTAATCCAGTGGCTAAGCCCGCCGCGCGGCGCGTTCACAAAGCCCACGCCTTGGCCGGATTTGGGCATTTCCCACTTTTCCACGATCTTGGGATTCTTCTCTCTGGCGATTTGCTCTTCCAGCTCCTTAACCCAGCCTTCCACCTGCCCTGCAATGACTGCGGTTTCTATACCGCGGGCAGCAGCGCGGCCCAAGGTGGAGAACAGCGCCTCCGGGCCGACTCCCAACGTTTTGAGCACCATATCCACCACAGGCACTACCGCCGGATGCTTTCCGGCGTAGGCCACAAGAATTTGGGCGAGAGGGCCGGTTTCAAAGGGCAAATCTTCATACCTGGGCGCTTTGGACCAGGAGTAGCGGTCATCACCGTGCAGGTCGGTGAACTGCGGCTCGGTCTTACCCTGGTATGGGTGCGGGGCATCTTCGCCCTTATACCAACTGTGGCGCACGTGCTCGGTAATGTTATCGGGATTGAAGGGTTTCAAGTTCTGCAAGTCGCGCTTATAGAGCGTGCCGGGCTTAAAGAAGCCGGAATCGCGCTTCGAGTCATCGCTGCAGAATTCGCCGAAGGAGATAAAGTTGCTGGTTCCGCCATAGGTGGCCACATCTTTGTAGTACCCAGCCACGGCCAGCAGATCCGGAATATATACTTTATTAACAAATTCTATTGTTTGCTTCTCAAGATCCAAGAACTCTTTAATGCGCGCGGGCTTAAGCGCCTCATAACAGCTTACGCCGCCCACCAAAGTGAATTGCGGGTGGGGGTTTTTGCCGCCGAAAACAGCCATGGCCTGCGCCGCCCGCACTTGCAGGTGAAGGGCTTCGAGGTAGTGCGCCGTGCCGATGAGGTTTACTTCGGGCGGGAGCATATACGCCGGGTGCCCGCCGAGGAAGTAGGCGTTGGTGAAATGGCCGAGTTGGCCGCTTTCAACATACTTTTTTAACCGGTCCTGCACGGCTTTCATGTCTTCGGTGCGGACTTTGCGCTGGTTGATGTCCGAAGATATTTTAGCCGCTTTGGCCGGATCTGCCTGCAGGGCATTGGCCACGTCCACAAAATCCAGGGCATGCAGGTGGTAAAAGTGCACCACATGGTCATGCAAAAACTGGGAGGCCAGCACCAGATTGCGCAGCATTCTCGCCAAGGGGGGAATTTTCACCCCCACAGCCGCGTCCACAGCTCGTGTGGAAGCAAGGGCATGCACATAGGTGCACACGCCGCAAGCGCGCTGGGTGATGTGCTGAGCGTCGCGCGGGTCGCGCCCTTTCAAAATTATTTCCAAGCCACGGAACAAAGTGCCGCAGCTATACGCTTTCGTCACCCGACCGCCTTCCACCTCCACTTCTATGCGCAGGTGGCCTTCGATCCGGGTAAGGGGATCGACCACAATGGGTCCGTTATAAGAAGTATCGATTGCGGATTTTATTTCTGCCATGAGGCTTTCCTCCCTGATTGGCGCCTGATGTTAGCTTTCATAGAAAGGTGACATTTGATCCCAGAAATTGGGTTCGCTGCAACCAATGCAGGGATGCCCGGCCCCCACGGGCCAGTTTACTCCGGGCTTGTCGCCTATGCTGTTGAACTTGGCTGTGGGGCAGTTGTTGTAGGTGCTGGGCCCTTTGCAGCCAAGATTATACAAGCACCATCCCTTGCGCGCCTCTTCAGAATCAAAGGAGTCGGCAAATTCGCCCGCTTCAAAGTGGGGCAAGCGTTCACACTGCTCATGTACGGATTTGCCGAAAAACACTTTCGGGCGGCCCACATCGTCAAGCTCGGGCATTTTACCGTTTTGCAGATAGTAGACGATAGCGCCCACAATGTTCACCGGGTTGGGAGGGCAGCCCGGAATATTTACCGCCTTGACCCCGGCTGAGCCCAACGCGTCGTTCACGCCTTTAGCTCCGGTGGGGTTCGGGGCAGCGGCCTGGACGCCCCCGTAACAGGCGCAAGTGCCATAGGAGATAACCGCTTTGGCCTTGGTCAGCACATCTTTGTTGATGGACAGCATGGTGTGGTTGGACACCTTGCCGTAAATGCCGTTTTCAGCGGTGGGGATGCCTCCCTCCACTATGGCGATGAAGCCGTCAGGGTTATTCACGGCGTCGTGCAGCGCTTTTTCAGCGGCATCGCCCGCAGCGGCCATGATTGTTTCCTGATATTCCAAACTGATGGCGTCAAACAACAGGACATCAAGATAGGGATTGGCGGTACGCAAAAGAGCTTCGGAACAGCCCGTGCACTCGGCGTTATGCAGGTAGACCACACAGGGGCGCTTTTTGCCGCTTCCTCCCGTGAGGGCTTTTGCCACTTCAGGGGCAAAAGCGGGCCCCATACCCATGGCGACAGCCACAGCGGTACAGTATTTCATAAACTGGCGGCGATCGATGCCGCGCGCTTCAAGCCGCTCTTCCACATCATCCCTTGCGAGACCAACGGCAAATCGCATTCTCAAACCTCCTTAAAAACACGTTAGAGTTGAGACGCTCTTCTCTAGCGCCAACGCCAACATTTTGTCGCATCCGCGCTTGCAGGGTTGGCCGCTGCGGCATTTTTCCACAACGGCGGAGCATCTCTAGGCTGAAATACCCTTTACTCAGGTCACATCACGACCTTTTCCAAGTGCGCGGCCAACCCGTGCCTTCACCGCGCGCCGACAGTCCTAAAAAACTCTATGTAATCTCCGATCGCAATATACAAAAGCCACACACGTAGATTATAGTGCCGACATACCCGAAAACATGCATCAATTCAATGAGTAAATACTCAAAATCATCTCTCAACGCAAAGTTTCGCAACTTCCGCGCCAACCCGCGAACGCGACAAAATAGAGCCGGCGTTTTCTGGAACTGACTTCATAAATCGGCCAATGGCCGATTTATGAAGATCGCTTCACCGAAAGACATGGTTTTCGGCTCGCTCACGCAGTTGACAGCCGCGCGCCGGACTGCCGTCCGGGTTAGAAGCCGCTCCCCAATGAATTATGAAATGACTTCTAAAAAACTCAAGCTGTAATTCGTCTTTTTGCGCATAGGACGTGCTCCGTTTGCAAGAAGCTTGCGCTTCATGCTTTGCTCTGCCATTGTTGCCCGGCAAAGGAGCACCCACATGAGCCACCGCAGCTTGCACGACTGCGTCCGCGATCTCGAAAAACACAAGATGCTTGCGCGCATAACGGATCTGGAAATAGATCCCTTCCTTGACCTCGCCGCCGTACAGCGCCGCGCTTATCGCAAAGGCGGGCCGGCCCTTCTTTTCAGCCGTGTTAAAGGCTGCGCTTTTCCTATGCTGGCCAATCTTTTCGGCAGCATGGAACGCATCCGCCACATTTTTCGGCACAGCCTGCGCCGCGTGGAAGCCTTGCTTGAAATAAAGGCGGATCCAACAAAACTTTTGCGCCGTCCCTGGCGCTATGCCGCCCTGCCGCGCGCCCTGCTCCATATGCTGCCGCAAAAAGTAACCCGCGGCCCCTTGCTGGAAGAGCGCTGCCGCCTGTCCCAGTTACCGCGTCTGGTATCCTGGCCAAAAGACGGCGGCCCTTACATAACCCTGCCCCAGGTATACACAGAGCACCCGCACGCTCCCGGCTTTTTCAGCTCCAACCTCGGCATGTATCGCGTGCAGCTTGGCGGCAATGACTATATTCCTGACCAGGAAGCCGGACTGCATTACCAGATCCACCGGGGCATAGGTCCGCACCATGCCGCGGCCCTTGCGCGCGGGGAGGATTTGCCGGTCAATATCTTTGTGGGAGGGCCGCCCGCCTTGACTCTTGCCGCCATCATGCCGCTGCCGGAAGGCGTGCCGGAAATTTCTTTCGCGGGCGCCCTGGCCGGACGCCGCATTGCCATGATCATGCCGGGCAAGGGCAATGCCCTACGCCTTCCCGCGCCGGCGGAAGCGGACTTTTGCATTTACGGACGGCTTACGGGCAAAGAAGGCTTCACCCATATAAAAAAAGAAGGCCCTTTCGGGGATCACCTCGGGTATTACAGCCTGGCTCATGATTTTCCCGCACTTACGGTGGATGGCGTCTACCATCGTAAAAACGCTATCTGGCCGTTTACCTCAGTAGGTCGCCCCCCCCAGGAAGATACGGTGTTCGGCGCTTTTATCCACGAACTCACGGCGGATCTCGTGCCCAAAGTCTTCACCGGCGTGCATGAAGTGCATGCCGTGGATGCGGCGGGAGTCCACCCCCTGCTCCTGGCTGTGGGGAGTGAACGCTACGTCCCCTTCGCCCCGGAACGCACCCCTCAGGAACTTATCACCTGCGGCCTGTCTCTGCTCGGAAGCACCCAGACAAGTTTAAGCAAATACCTGCTCATCGCCGCCAGGGAAGACAATGGCGCCTTAAGCGCCCATCATGTGCCGGACTTTTTCGCCCATATGCTCTACCGCACGAACTTTGCCCGGGATTTGCATTTTATCACCCGCACGACTATGGATACCCTGGATTACAGCGGCATCAGCCTGAATCAGGGATCCAAACTGCTCTGGGCCGCCGCGGGGGAGCCCGTGCGCCGCCTGGCGATAGAAACGCCTTCGTCCTGCACCCTGCCTGAAGGCTTCAGCCATGCCCATATCTTCGCCCCAGGCATCTTGCTCTGCCAAGGGCCGCGGCACCAAGCTCCACAAGATACCCAGGATCCGGCCATGCAACGTCTTGCCGCGCACCTGTCCCACTGCCTGCCCGTGCGGCCCAAGCCTCAGACTGTCTTGGCCCGTGATTTCCCTTTGCCGGAAATCCCCCTCTTTGTTGTTGTGGATGATGTGGATTTTGTCCGCGCCTCATGGGATAACTTTCTCTGGGCAGCCTTCACCCGCTCTGATCCCGCGACGGATCTTTACGGCGCCCATGAATCCATACGTTGCAAACACTGGTCATGCGCCGCTCCGTTGATTATGGATGCGCGCAAAAAATCCTTCCATGCCCCTCCCCTGGAGGAAGACCCGGATGTGGAACGGCGCGTCGATGCTTGGGGAGCCAAAGGCGGACCTTTACACGGGTTTGTATGAGTCAGCTTTCAAGCATGCCGGTGAAGGCCGCTTCTCAAGACCCCAAGCATTTGGACCGTAACCACTTGCACTTTAAAATATTCTTTACAGCACAAGGACAACCCCATGGACAAACAGCAACTTGTTTTTTTGGATAGCGGCAGTATCGGGGACGACATTACCTGGCCTGATTTCTCGCATTTTGGCGAAGTAATCATGCATGCAAACACCCGGCCGGAAGAAATCATTGAACGCATCCGTAACGCGAGCTTTCTGCTTACCAATAAGATCGTCATCACGGCGGAGCACATAGCAGCCGCCCCCAAACTGCGCTACATCGGCACACTGGCCACAGGCTATAATCAGGTGGATATCGCGGCAGCGGCTGAGCGCGGCATTCCGGTTTGCAATGTTCCGGACTACTCATCCCACTCCGTGGTGCAGCATGTGTTCACTCTGCTTTTGGCCCTCAGCTCCCAGGTCTGCTCTCTGGCCGCTTCAGTACGCCGGGGCGATTGGGCTAAAAGCAAGTATTTCTGCTACTGGGACAAACCCATTACTGAATTGCACGGCAAAAGCGTCGGCATCGTGGGCTTTGGGGATATCGGCTCAAAAGTGGGGTACGCGGCTCACGCCTTCGGCATGAAAGTGCTCGCTTACGCCCCCCGGCCAAAACCCGCTCCCTCATACTCTCCCTTTGCTTTTGTGGATTTGCCCGAACTTTTCCGGCAGGCGGACGTCATCACGCTGCACTGCCCGCTCACGCCGGAAAACAGCGGCATAATCAACGCCGCCACGCTCCGCACCATGAAAAAGACCGCGCTGCTCATCAACACGGCGCGCGGCCCCCTCGTCAATGAAACGGATTTGAGAGACGCCCTGGAGCAAGGTTACATTGCCGGAGCCGGGCTTGATGTGGTGAGCCAAGAGCCCATGCCCGACGCCAACCCCCTGCGCCTCGCCCCCAACTGCATTATCACCCCGCACGTGGCCTGGTCCAGCGTGGAAGCACGCGCCAGGCTGATGCAAGGCGTGTACGACAACATCAAAAACCTCCTTGACGGCAGGCCCACAAACGTAAAAAACGCCGTGACGCCGGCGTAAAGGTCATGGGGAGGCTCTGCCTCCCCATGACCTCCGCCAAGGAGATACTCCCTCTGCCAGCGGCTGTTTCTCAATAACAAAATCTTGCGCCGAGCACAGCGAATCCGGCCCTTTTTGCGAAGAGAGCATACTCTTATGGTATTCGAGCGGAGAAAAAAAGGCCGGATGCCGCAGCTCTTTGGACAAAAGATGTATTGAGAAGCGCTCCTAGAGCGGATTAACTTTGAGATTTGTCGTTTAACGGCGGGCAAAGCCCGCCTACGGCAATCTCAAGGCAAGGATTTACGGGCAAATCCTTGCAGAGCAAGTATACATTTTCAATGGTAAATTGCTCTAATGGGCGTCGCTCCAACGCTTGCCGGTTCCCCACTCGGCCAGGAGCGGCACGCAAAGCGCTTCGCCTCCCGGTTTGACCGCGCTCATGAGTTCGGCCAGACGCCTGCCCGCCGCCTCGGCGTTCTTTTCCGGAGCTTCCAGCAGCAATTCGTCGTGAATTTGAAGCAGCAGACGCGCTTCAAGCTCGCGCAGCAGCGCATCGTCTTCCACCGCCAGCATGGCCATTTTGATAATATCCGCGGCGCTCCCTTGAATGCGCGTATTGATGGCCTGCCGCCGCGCCAGAGCGCGTAACTGGGTATTCTGCGAAAGGATGTCCGGAATAAGCCTTCGCCGGCCCGCCATGGTGGAAACAAAGCCGTTTTGTCTGGCTTCTTCCTCCACAGCGTCATAAAACAACTTAAGCCGGGACAGGCGTTCAAAATACCGTTCAATAAACGCTTTGGCCTCTTTCATGCCTGTATGCAGTTCTTGCGCCAGTTTTTGCGCTCCCATACCGTAGATGAGGCCAAAGTTGATGGTTTTGGCGTTGCGCCGCATGTCCGGCGTCACCTGGGCAAGGGGAAGATCGTAGAGCAACCCCGCTGTGCGGGCATGAATGTCTTCATTATTACGAAAAGCCTCCAGGAGCGTAGGATCTTCGGATAAATGGCCCAGAACGCGCAATTCGATCTGCGAATAGTCCGCGCAGACCAGGAGCTTCCCCTCCGGCGCGGTGAAGCAGCCGCGCATGCGCGTGCCCAAAGGACCGCGGATGGGGATATTTTGCAGATTGGGGTTACTGGATGAAAGCCGCCCTGTGGCTGTGGCTGTTTGGTTAAAGGTCGTATGGATACGGCCGCTTGCATCCGCAAGACGCGGCAACGGCTCAAGGTAGGTGGAGCGGAGTTTTTCCAGCTTGCGGAATTCCAGGAGAGTTTCAATAATCGGATGCTTTCCGATAAGTTTCTCAAGGACGTCCTGGGAGGTGGACATGGCCCCCCCCTTAGTTTTTCCCGCTTTGGGCAGGTCCAGCACAGCAAAAAGCACATCAGCAAGTTGTTGGGAAGAGCGAATATTAAAAACCCGCCCGGCTTGAGTATGGATCCGCTGTGTTAGGATGGCCAGTTCGGCGTGCGCTTCTTCCAAAAAAGCGGCGAAGGCGGCTTTATCCACATCCACGCCGCGTTCTTCCATGTTGGTCAGCACCGGGACCAAGGGCATTTCCAGATTGTGAAAAATTCCTTCCAGCCCCGCGCCTTTCAGCTGCTCTTGTAAAAAACGGAACAAATTAAGGGCCAGGTTGCCCGGATGCTCGTGCGCGCTCTCATCGCCGCCGCTTTGCTCCGCGTAGCGGGCCACAAGCTGTTCCCAGGCATAGCCTCGCTCTTCGGGACTCAAAAGATAGGCCGCCAGGCACAAGTCAAAGCAGCGCTCCGGCGGCAGAGCCCGCAAGGCGGGATGGAGCTTGCCCAGAGCTTTGCTGTCGGGCATGATCAGAGTGAGGTGTTCTGCCGCTTGCAGCATATGCGCAAGGCTGTCCACAGGCCCGCTGTACAGACGTTCCCAGTCCCGGCAGGCCAACAGCATTTCTCCTTCCCGCAGTCCTTTCAGATCGCAAGTCCCAAGCAGAGCCAGGGCAGGGCGGGGAAGAGAGCCAGAAGCAAGGGGCAATGGCGGCAAATCCGCGATTGAAACGGCGGCGGTAAACCGCGCGGGCGGTAACAGGGCGTTCAAAAGACGCCCCTGCTCGCCTGTGGCCTGCCCAGCCGCTCCGGGTATGGGAGAGACGGGCTGCGGCCCTGAGGTAGAACCGGCAAGAAACCCTTGCGCCACAGGAGCGGTGCTGGAACTGTCCGGATTCGCGGCCCGCGCGGACGGCGCGGGAGCGGTTTTCAATTCAGGGACGCCGTTCAGCTCCTTTTCCACAGGAAGCGCACCGCGCAAAAAGCCCATGCGCCCCATGGATTCAAGTTCCCTGGCCAGGGAGCGCAGTTCATATGCGGCCATGAAGTCCAAAGCGACGTGTATATCCACAGGGCGGGGCCGCAGTTCATCCAGCCTCGTTACAGGGCAAGTGTCGCAGCGCAGGCGTGTCAGTTCCCGGTACAGCAGCGCATTCTCCCGTTGCCCTTCCAACTTGGCCCGCAGTTTGGGAGGCACGGCGGGCAGGCGGTTAAAAAGTTCTTCCAGGGTTGTAAACTTCCGTATGAGTTCATCAGCGCTCTTTGGGCCCACCTGGGCGATACCGGGTATATTGTCGCTGGAGTCACCCACCAGGGCCTGATAATCCGGCCAAGAGGAGGGCTCCATGCCGCTTTGCGCCCGAAAGCTCTCAAGGGTGGTGATCTTTTCATCCTTGCCCGCCGGATCCCACAGCAACACATTTTCATGCAGGCATTGCTTCAGATCCTTGTCCGCCCCCACGATCACCACAGGGCATTCATCGCGGAAGCGAAAGGCCAGTGAAGCGATATAGTCGTCCGCCTCACACCCGTCGGATACCAGTACAGGCAATCCGAGCAACTCCAGCATAGAGCGCAAGGGAGCAAGCTGCAGCACAAGCGGCTCCGGCGTTGCCGAACGCTGGGCCTTGTAGGCGGGAAAGCGCTGATGGCGGAAAGTGGGTCCTTTCCCGTCCATGACAAAAGCAAATAGCTCGGGGCGTTCCTCACGTAAAAGCTTGAGCAGCAGGCGCACCACCATATAGAGGGCGTTGGTGGGAAAACCGTCGGAGCGCGCCATGCTGCGGTAAGCGTAAAAACTGCGAAAAATAAAGGCGGAACCATCCATGACGTACAAAGGTTCCGCCTGAAAATTCATACGGCGTCGTAAAGACATAGCGGTAACAACCCTTAAGCCTATTCAGCATCCTCATTTAGCCCGGCAATGGCTTTGAGCAGCGTGAACAGGGCGTTTTTACTGAAGGGACGAGACAAGAACTCCGTACAGCCGGAAAGCATGCACTCTCGCCTGAGTTCCGGCAAAGCATAGGTAGTCATGCCCACAATGGGCGTTGGCGGCTGATTTGTGTCCGCCTCCAAAGCGCGGATAATGCGCGTGGCCTGATAGCCGTCCATGAGGGGCATTTCCATATCCATGAAAATCACGTCATAATGACCGCGCTGGAACGCTTCCACCCCTTCTTGGCCGTCGTGGGCCTCGGTTATGCGGTGCCTGGTATCGCGCAGGAACATGGAAAACAGGAGCCGGTTGTTCAGGTTCGCATCGATCAGCAAAATATCAAGGCTCTTGATTTGCGCAGGATTGCTTCCTTCATCCAGGACCGTATCGGCGGCATAGCCTTCAGCTACGGCATCCCCATCCATAACGAGCAGATTCAGACTGCTCGGCTGCGGCTCCTCTGTGAGTCCGGCAGCCTCAGCAACGGCCTGCTGCCTGCTTAAGGCAAAAGACTCGCTTGTGCCGAGAACGTCCGCCGCTTCAATTTCTCCAACCGCCTCCAGCGTCTTTGCCGCGCCCAGGGTAACAGGCGTGAGCTTCAACTCCGGCACGGCTGTTTGCGTCTTTTGCCCTGTTGCCGGAGAGGAGTCTACGGCTTTATCCTCGGTATAGGCGATGAGCACATCGGGCTTGCGCTCCATAGCCGAATGTAAGGACGCCGGGCTCTGCCCACGTTCAGGCACGGCGCCGTCGCTTACATGTTCAAGCGGCACAATGAGTTGCAGACTACGCAAATCAGTGGTGAAGACTCCCTCAAGCAAAGAGCCCCGCATCTTTTGGGCAAGATAGCGGATAACGCTCTGCTCCGAGGCTATGTCCAAAGCGCCTGACAAGATCTGTGTGGAGTGGTCCGTGCCTGCGGGCGGCGCCTCGGCCATAAAGGCTACATACCCTGTTTCTCCGGCGTTCATAATATGCTCACTGCCGAGGCGCAGCGGGTAAGGCGCTCCGGATTCCGGGGAATGGTAGCTCCAGGAGGCGGAAAAAAGCAGACGCGACACGCCCGCCGAGCGAGGAGCGTTGGGATCACGGGATACGCTGAGGCACGCCCAACCTCCCTGCACAGGGCCGGTCACTGCCAAAAGTGCGCGCAGCAGCGCGTGGCGCAGCAGCGGCGCGGGCCCGCTTAGGCGCATGAGCAGTTCCTCAGCAATTTCGCAACGTAAAGAGATGCCTCTGGCAAACATGGTGGGCAAGGCTTGGCGGCAGAGGCGTTTCATAAAATTACGAAAATCCATGGGCACATCCACGGGGGCCGCCCCTTCCACCTCTGTCATGGCAATTTGATAAATATCGCTGAGCACGGCCTTGGCCGACAACACGCTCTTTCTGCGTTCCAGGCGCTCTTCGTCGCCATTTTCACCTTCATCAGGAGATCCGCTTTGGCTTGCGGCAGCCTCATCCGCCCACTGCGCCCCTGCCTGCGCCAGAGCATCCAGCCGTTCTTCAGGCCTGGAGCCCCGTCTATCCTGTCCGGGAGGGCATTCCGCACCAACAGCTTGCGGCGGCATAAAATAGCTCTGGGTCTGGCGGCACGTCGCAGCCAGGAGCAGGGCCAGAGATTCACGCTGCTGCTTGGCGTATTCGCTTTCCCTCCCCACCCGGGCGATCTGCTCTTCCAGTTCGCGGTCCAGCAAGAACCCCTCCAAAATGCCCGCCTGATCTCCCTTCTCCGAAGTAAGCACAGCGCAAATGAGCGAAAAGTGCCGCACTTTGCCGTCGCGCCTGCGCAAGGAAAGGATATGCCTGCCGCTGCCTTGTTCCATGATGATGCTTAACGGATTGCGGATACTGTCCCCATAGAGGCATACATCGGTAAAAGAGGCGCACTCCGTGAGCAAGTACATAGGGGAATCGTACCCCAAAAGCATGGCGAAAGCGGAATTCACCCTGAGCAGGCGGCCATCCGTAGTGGCCTGAAAGGCCCCTATGGGCAGGCTATCAAACAGGCGCTGATATTCGCCGGCATCGAGCGATTTTTGCGTGCCATCGTCCTGCCGGCTTTCCTCTTGCGGTTCTTTATTGTCCCTGGCGGCATTTTTCAGCAAAATTCGGTATTCCTTCAGACTATTCCCCATTTTGCGAAAAGCGCTCTCCAAAGTCACCGGCCATGTGTTGCGCGGCTGCGCGTCCTCATCGCGCGAAAGCAGGTACAGATCTCCAGCAATGGCCGCCGCCATGCGCCGTTCTCTGAAACGCAGGCACAAAGCCATAAGCAGCCCGCCCAAAAGGCCTGCGGCGAGAGCGGCATAAAAATGCCAAAGGGGAATCCCCTCCGTCATCTTTTGTGAGGGCGCGACAAGCAGCAGGCCCACCGGCGCCTGGGAGGCATCCATCAAAGGCTCAAGCCCGGCAAAAAAAGTATCTTCCCGCAACAAAAGAGAGCCGCCTTCCGCCAGACGAGTCTTTTTAAGCAGCAGCACAAGCTCGGCCCACAATCCGGCCAAATTTTCCCCGGGCTGAGTAAAGGTGTTGCCGGCTCCGGAAATATCTCCCATGGGAATATTGTTGCCCGCGTCAAAAGGAATCACGGCGACATTGGCGGCAAGAACCGTTTTCATCCGGCTGAGGAAAAAGGAATCCAACGGCACGGAAATCACAACCGCCCGCACCTGCTTACCCTGCACAGGCGCTGCGACTCCGAGGCTCAAAAAACCGCGAAATTGGGTGTAGCCTCTGGTGATTTCGCCATCCAGCGCGCTGAGCACCATCTTTTTCACACCCGGCAGCCCGGGGGTCATAACGCCAGCCATATTCAAAGAAAGCGCGCCCCCTCCGCCAGCCACAGGCAAAGGCATGGCGCTGTGATCATAAAGAGTGAAGCCCGCTTCAGGCCACAGGCGCTGATACTGAGCCAAAATCAAGGGCAGGCTCTCCTTATCGGCCGCGCCCAGTTGCCAGGCGGCCTGTTCCACCCAGTACGAAGCGCGCTCCCAGGTAGCGCCTATCATCTCGCGTACGGAACCCAGCGCCCGCTTTGCTCTGACCTCGGCGTGGCGCTCGCGCTCCAGAGATTCGCCAAAACTGAGCAAAGCGAATACCGCCAAAGCGAAACAAAAACCCGCCAGGGCGCAAATGCCGTAAAAATATCCCGTAAAAAATAAGGACGAGGAGGAGGAAGAGACTTCCGGGCTTCGCTTTCGCATGGGTATCGTCATCGGCAAACTCGCTCAAGATAACATGCTTTTCCGCGATTTTTCAGTGAAAACGCATCCGCGCGGGCGCTTGCTGTTTTCAGGCCTGTAAAAATATGGCAATAGGTCAACAGACGCATAGTAAAAAAACGCAACCCCAAATGTGCAGCGCAAAAAAAAATGCGGCGCGCCGCCAATGAAAATACTCAAGTAAGGCGCGGTATATTCCTGTAGCGCATGCCGCGGCAATGCGCAACGCGCACATAGCGCGCTAAGCATCTATTTTCATAAACAATTCATATGAGCATACAGTAAAGTTCAAACAGATGCAATTATCTTCGTAACATAAGGATAGATCATGGCGCGTTTCCAAAAACAAAAACAGCGGTTCAGCTTACTGTGTTCGCTGCCTCAATGGCGACAAGCTCTTGAGGAGAATATTGCCAACCCGGAACAGGCCAAAGAATCCGTAAACCCCCTGATTTCTCTGCTGAACCGGCAAGAATACCGCTGGCAGGCGGCTTTCGGGCTTGGGCGTGCCCTGGCCCTGCTGGCGCAAAACGATATGGAACGGGCCCGCGTTATCGTACGCCGCTTCATGTGGAGTTTAAATGAAGAGTCGGGGAATATCGGCTGGGGAATCCCTGAGGCCATGGGCTGCATTCTGGCGGAAAGCCCCGCCCTGGCCGAGGAATATGGACGGATTTTCCTTTCCTATGGCTATGAGACCGGCAAGGATGACAATTTTCTCGACCACGGTCCCTTACGCTCAGGCCTATACTGGGGTATCGGGCGCCTTGCGCAGGCCAATCCGGAAGCGGCAAGGCCCGCCCTGCCGCATCTGCTCACGGCCTTGAAGCAAAAAGAGAGAGAAATCTGCGGCATGGCGGCGTGGGCTATCTTACAACTGGCCCGCTCCCTGCCGGACGCCTTTTTTGCTGAAGACGTCCCGCGGCGGGAATGGCAGGAAGCCGCGCAAAGCCTCGCCCGGACACGTAAAGAACTGGAAGATTCCGGACAGGGAACGCTTGCCCTAACACTTTTTGACGGAACCGCCCTTGTGGCCCCCCTCCTTGTCGCCCTGCCGGAAGAGGCGCGCGCCGCTATCGAAGAGCGTCTTGCAGCGGCCAGCGCCATGTAAAGCGCCTCCCGCACGCGTCACAGGATAAACCGGCTCAGATCGGTATTTTCACGCACGTCCGCAAGCTTTTCCCGCACCCAGTCGCGATCCACAAGCACCCGTTCCCCCTGACGTTCCGGCGCATCAAAAGACAGATCCGAAAGAATTTTTTCCATAATTGTATACAATCGCCGCGCGCCGATATTTTCTGTCTGCCGGTTTGTTTCTTCCGCAAAAATCGCCACTTCTTCCAGGGCATCGTCGGTAAAATCAAGCTCCACTTCTTCCGTGCCCATAAGGGCCGCGTATTGAAGCGTCAAAGCATTGTGCGGCTCTTTAAGGATGCGCAAAAACTCCTCTTTGCCCAGGGCGGAGAGTTCCACCCGCAAGGGGAAGCGCCCCTGCAATTCCGGGATGAGATCCGAAGGTTTAGAGGTGTGAAAGGCCCCGGCGGCGATGAACAGCACATGATCTGTACGCACCATACCGTATTTTGTGGTAATAACGCTCCCTTCCACAATGGGCAACAAATCACGCTGCACACCCTCGCGCGACACATCAGTTCCGCCTCGAGCGCCTTGGGCGGGAATGGCTATTTTATCGATTTCATCAATAAAAACGATCCCGGTTTGTTCCACGCGTTCCCGCGCCCGTTCAATGACCGAATCCTGGTCAATAAGGCGCTCGGATTCCTCCTGCACTAAAATTTCATAGGCTTCCGGCACCTTGAACTTGCGGCGTTTCTTTTTGCTCGGAAACATGCGGGAAAAAGCGTCTTTCAGTTGCGAGCCCATTTGTTCCATGCCCGGCATGCCGAGCATTTCCACCTGCGGACCGCCGGAAACCTCCACTTCCATCTCCACTTCACGATCATCCAGCCGACCGCCGCGCCACATGGCACGCAACTTCTCGCGTGTTCCTTGCGCGGGAACGTTTTCTCCGCCAACCGCGCCTTCATCAAAATAGCTGCTCGCAAGGCCTTGCCTCGGCATCAGCAGATCCAACAAGCGATCTTCCGCCGCGCTTTCCGCCCGAACGCGCACCTGCTCACGTTCTTCCTCCTGCACTAAGGAGACGCCTATTTCCATAAGATCGCGCACCATGGATTCCACATCCCGGCCCACATAGCCGACCTCGGTGTACTTGGTCGCTTCCACCTTAATAAAAGGACAGGCGCACAACTTAGACAGCCGCCGAGCTATTTCCGTCTTGCCCACACCGGTGGGCCCCATCATGATGATATTCTTAGGCGAGACTTCATCACGCAAAAGCGGGTCAAGCTTCTGCCTGCGCCAGCGGTTGCGTACGGCAATGGCCACCATACGTTTGGCATCATGCTGTCCGACAATATACTTATCAAGCTCCCGCACAATTTCACGCGGCGTCAAAGTACTGGACATGGCGAATGTTCTCCTGAAAATAAAGAGGGCGGTCACACAACATAGGGAACATGCAAAGAAACCTCAGATTGTGACAAGGCTCTGAAGGAGGTTTGGAAAGACGCGCCCTATTTGGCCTGCCGCGCTGCAACAGCCCCTGCCTTGCGCAAAGAGCGTTTCAGGACCGTTCTAGGACGAAAAGGCAACGATCCAAGACCATCAAAGCGCATGCCCATTTCCCGCATGCGAAAATAGATGGCTCGGCTGATCCAGGCATCCGTCGCCGCATAGCGGATCTGACGGGGAGAAAGCGCGCTGTTCCCCCAATTGGAGCATTGTTCGCCTTTGGAGATGCGCAGGCCTAAGAAAAATGCCGCCAGCCCCCGCAGGCCTCGGTTCTCAATTTTATTTCTGCAAGCCACTTCTCCGAGATCGATGACGGAGCGGGCGCTAAAGGGGAGCAACTTGGCTAATGAGCGCATATCCTCATGAACGGCGACGCCTGTTTTTATAATGGCGGGATCTTCAAAAATGCTCAGAAGCCGCTCATCCAGAGGTACCCATTTGAGATGGAACAAAATCACCTCATCCGCGAGGGCAAGCTGTATGAGCGAGGGCATGTAGCTTTTGCCCTTGCGAAAACTCGGCTTGGTTTCGGTATCAAAACCGAGCACCTGCCTGGGGCATGGCGCTTTATTGCCGTTTTCCTCAAGGGAAACGCTTGTCGGTTTGGCGGCGTCGGCCGCAACCGGCAATAGCGCTCCATTTTGCCACGATTCCTCCAAAGCGGGCGGATAAGCCTGCCCTAAGCCGTTTTCCGCACTTTCCCGCAGCCGGCGTATGGCCTCATCCAGTTCAGAAGAGGTGCGCACCAAAGTGATTTGGCCGGTGTAGTGAAAAAGGGGCAAGGAGTTAATCGCTTCGCGGCTGAGTTTTTCAGCGCATGCGCCCTCGGCGGGATCAGAACCGGGCAAGGCCCGCGCGATATTCACGTCTTTGCTGGTCAGCGTTGATTCCACAATATGATCCAAAACTTTTGGGCGGTTATTACCTGTAACTTTATCCGTCACCAGGAGCAAACGCACTCTTCTAGCACTGCTTTTATACATCGGCCCACTGCCGATGTATGAAGATCGCTTCGCCGAAAAACGTGGTTTTCGGCTCGCTCACGCCACTTACCGCGGCGCGCCGGACTGCCGTCCGGCGTTAGAAGTCATTCCCTAATGAATTATGAAATGACTTCTGGCACTGATTTCATACATCGGCCCACTGCCGATGTATGAAGATCGCTTCGCCGAAAAACGCGGTTTTCGGCTCGCTCACGCCGCTTACCGCGGCGCGCCGGACTGCCGTCCGGCGTTAGAAGTCATTCCCTAATGAATTATGAAATGACTTCTAATCCCTATGAGGGCATCATAGACGCAAGTTTTTTTTGAGTAAAGGCATGTAGAGGGAATTTCACGAGATTATCATGATAATTCGGGGGTTTTTTTGTAAAACGACTTGTGCGGAAACCTTTGCGCAACAAGGCGCCAAGCGGGAGCGAACGCCAGAGGCTGTTCACCAACTGAGGTTGTTCAGCTCGCGCACGGTCATCAGCGCCTGTTCGGATTTTACTTTATACGCTTTGATAAAACGCTCGATATCCGCTTCCGCTTCTTTTTTTTCAACAATCACAGTCGAGCCTTGATAAACGGCCGCGTCAGGATGTTGCAAAATATAGGAATTGAGAGCCTCCGCGGCCGCCACGGCGTCAAGGCTCTGCTCGATCAAATTCACCAGCAGATCCGTGGGCGCCCGAACTACTTTTAAAAAAGCTTCATCGTAAATGCTTTGAGCGTCTTGGGGAAGATTCAGGCCCTCTTTCCTGGCCATGATCTTTTTGAAGGCGGCGATAAGCTTTTCCCTGATCGCCGTCATACTTTGGCGGGCTTCCAAAATGAGCTTTTTTTTCACCTCAGGATCCGAACTTTGCATCAACTTTCTCTGCAAAGCGGGCAAACCTGAAAAACTATACAGCAGTTCCGGGTCCTCTCCCAACGCCCCTAGCAGAGTGTAGGATTCGGCATAAGGCCCCAGCGTTTTTTTCTGCTCTTCATTCAAAGGAAGAAAGCGGATGCCTTTTTTACTGAGGATATTCGTTTGCAGCAGATGTTTGAACGCGGCCCGGCTTTCCGGCTCCGGAACCGTGCCCTCGCAGGCTGCCAGCAATAATGCGCCCAAAAACAGTAAAGTTGCCGGTAATTGGCCTCCCCACCGTTTTTTCGAAAAAAAACGGCGGAGAGACACTGCTTGAGACTTGTGGGAACTACAACCCATAACCTTTGAGTACGCCTTCCATGCGCGCTCGCGACTGTGCCAGGCGCTCCCGCAATCCCGCGCGATACGAAGCCATATCCACAGGCTTGCGGGCAACGCCGGTTTTTATGGCAGTTTCGGCCACAGCGCCGGCAACGTATTCAATGAGACGCAAATCCAGAGGCTTGGGAATAATATAATCTATGCCATAGGTGAAGCTTTTGGCGCCATAAGCCGCGAGCACATAGTCGGGCACAGGCTCTTTGGCAAGGGAAGCCAGGGCCTTGGCCGCCGCCAGTTTCATTTCCTCGTTGATGGTGCTGGCGCGCACGTCGAGGGCGCCGCGGAAAATAAAGGGGAAGCCCGAGACATTGTTTATCTGGTTGGGGTAGTCCGAACGGCCCGTGGCCATAATGGCGTCAGGGCGCGCTTCTTTGGCGTCGGTATAGCTGATCTCCGGCACAGGGTTAGCGCAGGCGAACAATACCGGATGCGGGGCCATGCTCTTGACCATATCTTTGGTCACCATACCGGCCACGGAAAGACCGAGGAATACATCCGCGCCCTGCATGGCTTCAGCAAGGGAGGCATAGGCCTTTTTCTGGGCGAATTCTTTTTTCTCCGCGTTGAGGTCTGAGCGGCCCGCATGCACGTGCCCTTTGGAGTCAAACATGGAGACGTTTTCTTTGTTCACGCCCATGCGCACATAAAAGCGGGAGCAGGCAATGGCCGCCGCGCCGGCGCCGCTCACCACCACACGGATGTTTTCAATTTTCTTGCCGGCTATTTCCAGGGCGTTGATCAAACCCGCGCCGGAAATAATAGCGGTGCCGTGCTGATCGTCGTGGAACACCGGGATATTCATTTCCCTTTTCAGCCGGTCTTCTATGTAGAAGCACTCCGGAGCTTTAATGTCCTCCAGATTGATGCCGCCAAAGGTCGGTTCAAGGGCCTTGACGATTTCGCACAACTGATCCTGATCCGTCACTCTTAAGTTGATGTCATAGCAGTCCACATCGGCAAAAACTTTAAACAGTACGCCTTTGCCTTCCATAACCGGCTTACCCGCTTCAGGGCCGATATTGCCAAGGCCGAGCACAGCGGTGCCGTTGGAAACGACCGCGACCAGGTTGCCCCTACCGGTATACAGATAAGACTTTTCCGCATCGGCATGGATGGCTTTGCAGGCCTCGGCAACACCGGGGCTGTAAGCCATGGAAAGATCTTTCTGATCACGGCAGGGTTTTACGGGCACAACTTCCACTTTACCGGGGCGGACTTGGGAATGATAGTCAAGCGCCTCCTGAGGCGTGAACAAAGCCATAGCGTTTCTCCTTACAGTATGGATGAAGACAGGGCGTAGGGCTCTATTCCAGGCCCACAGCTTTCAGATCCGGCTTTACGTACAAATCCCCTCCTACGGAGTCATTGATCACAAGGAGAGGAAAATCTTTTACCGTCAACTCTCGGATAGCCTCCGGGCCAAGCTCGTCAAAAGCTACAACCTTGGCCGCGGTGATGCACATGGACAAGAGCGCCCCAGCGCCGCCGGTGGCTCCAAAGTATACGCCGCCGTGATCCTTAAGGGCCTGCTTGACGGCATCACTGCGTTTGCCTTTGCCGATGCTGGCCTTGACCCCCAGGCTATGCAACCGGGGAGCGTAAGAATCCATGCGGTAACTGGTCGTGGGCCCGGCAGAGCCGATAGGCCTGCCCTCGGGCGCGGGAGAAGGTCCCACATAATAAATGGCCGCCCCTTGCAGCGCGAAAGGCAATTCTTTACCGGCGTCGAGCAGTTCCATAAGGCGCTTGTGGGCGGCGTCCCGGGCCGTGTAGATGGTGCCGGATAAAAAGACCACATCCCCGGCGCGCAATTTTCTGGCGTCCGCATCGGACAAGGGGGCATTCAGATGATATTCAGCCATTACAGTTCCACCTCCTCGTGCCGTGCCGAATGGCACTGCACGTTCACAGCCAGGGGAAGGCTGGCGATATGACAGGGCGACACGGCAATTTTCACATCCAAAGTGGTGGTGGCGCCGCCAAGGCCCATAGGGCCGATGCCGAGTTTGTTGATCTCGGTCAGCAACTCTTTTTCCATGGCATCCAGCTTAGGATCGGGGTTGCTGTCGCCGATTTTGCGCAGCAAGGCTTTTTTCGCCAGAATGGGCGCATAGTCAAAGGTGCCGCCGATACCTATGCCGATAATAGTGGGCGGACAGGGATTGGGGCCTGCTTCGGCCACACGCTGGAGCACAAACTTTTTGATGCCTTCCCATCCTTGAGCAGGAGAGAGCATCGTCACGCGGGACATGTTTTCGCTCCCTCCTCCCTTGGCCATGAAGTATATTTTGAGTTTATCGCCGGGCACGATGTCAAAGTGTATGACAGCGGGCGTGTTGTCTTTTGTGTTGGCCCGGGTAAAAGGATCGCATGCGGATTTGCGCAGTTTGCCTTCTTCATAGCCTTTACGCACGCCCTGGTTGATGGCGTCCCGGATATTCATACCATCCAGACGCAGATCCTGCCCCATTTCCACAAAAAAGACGGCCAGCCCCGTGTCCTGGCAAAGAGGCAACCCTGAAGACGCAGCAAGCTCATAATTTTCAGTAAGTTGCCTAAATATCTCCTTGGCGGATGGGCTTTTCTCGTTGGCAGCGCAATCCGCAAAACACTTGCGCACATCTTCAGGCAGATAGCGGTTGGCATGGACGCACATGTGCGCCACAGCGTCCACGACCGCATCGGTATGCAAGGTTCGCATGCTCAACCTCTCTTGAAAATTTGCTTGAGGGCGGTAATGCCCATTTTACGCCGCAAAAATCCGAGTTGGTCTTGCAGGGGCAGCTTTTTGGGGCAGACATCCTCGCAGCCGAGCAGACCCATGCAGCCGAAAATGCCGAAGTCGGTGCCGATGATGTCAAAATACTCTTTCTCGCTGCGCTCGTCACGCGGATCGATCATAAAACGCGCAACGCGGTTTAAGGCGGCCGCGCCCATAAAGTCGGGGCGCAGCCGCGCCGTGCCGCAAGCGGCTATGCAGCAGCCGCATTCGATACAGCGCTCAAGTTCATAGATCTCCTCAGCCACGGCATTGTCCATGCGGGATTCTTCCTTCGTGGGGTCCACTTCCTTGTTGGTATGGATCCAGGATTCCGTTTTTTGGTACATTTCGCGGAACCATACCCCGGTGTCCACGGAAAGGTCGCCGATGAGCTTGAACACAGGCAGGGGGTGCAGGGTCACTTTATCCGGCAGGAGCTTGATCTGCGTTTGGCAGGCGAGCCCCGGGCGGCCGTTAATGACCATGGCGCAGGAGCCGCAAATGCCGGCTCGGCAACAAAAATCGAAAATCAGAGAGGGGTCTTGTTCTTCGCGCAGACGGTTCAGCACGATAAACAGGGTCATATTGGGGGTTTCTTCCAAAAAGAAAGTCTGCATGCGCGGCAGTGACGCGGCGTCATGCGGGTTATACCGGAATATTTCAAACTGAATTTTTCTTCCCATAATTCCTCCGGGAGGGGCTTAAGCATGTCATACTTTGCCTGGCAGGGCTTGCGCGGGCGCAATCATTTTACGCCGGGGCATACGCCTTGAGCGCGGGTTTCACGCTCAATCTGCTTCGTGCCGCGTTGCGGCCAAACAGTTTTTCGCAAACGCGGCGCTAGCCCTTGGTAATTGTCCGGTCGGCCACAAACTTGGGGTCAGCCGGGATAATCTTGCCGCCGCCATATCCGCGTTCGCCCGGAGGCAGTTCAAACACGGGGCTGGCGTCTTCATAATTCAGCGTGGGCATATTCGCGCCTTCCGGCCAAAGGGCCAAGGTGCGGTTAAGCCAGTTCTTATCGTCCCGGGCCGTATAGTCTTCACGGTTGTGGCTGCCCCGGGATTCTTTGCGATCCAGAGCGGCTTTAGCGATCATGAGCCCCAGCTTTACCTGTCCCTCAATGCGCAAGGCCGCGGAAAGCTCCGGCGCAACGCCCTTGCCGTTGCTGGTCAGGCCAACGTGGCGGGCGCGGTCAAGGATGCCTTGCAGACGATCAATGCACTTGAGCAGCCCTTGCTCATTGCGGAACACAAAGCACCCTTCCATAAGGGCTTCCTGCAATTCAAGACGTACGGCATAGACGTTTTCGCGCCCGTTGACGCAACGCGCGATGCTGTCAATGCGGCTCGAGGCTTTGTTCAGAGCCTCGCGCATGTGCGCGGTGCGCAACGTAAGCTCGTAGCCCTGCAAAAACTCCGCAACCTTAACCCCCACAATGCCGCCGGCGACCACAGTTTCGGCCAGAGAGTTGCCGCCCAGGCGGTTAAAGCCGTGCATATCCCAGCAGGCCGCTTCTCCCACGGAGAAAAGCCCCTTCAGGCCATAAGCGGCGCCGTCTTTATCGGTGCGCACGCCGGCCATGGTGTAGTGCTGGGTCGGCCGCACGGGGATGAGCTGATGACGCGGGTCCACTCCGAGAAAATACTTACAGATTTCATCAACTTCACGCAGTTTGGTGGAAATATGCTTATCCCCCAAGTGGCGGATATCCAGCCAGAGATGCTCGCCATAGGCGCTGGGCACGCCCTTGCCGGTGCGCATATGTTCGGTCATTCGGCGTGAAACCACGTCCCGGGAAGCAAGTTCCGCCTTTTCCGGCTCATAAATCTGCATGAAGCGTTTTTCATCCACGTCCAAAAGAGTGCCGCCGTCGCCTCGGCAACCTTCGGTCACCAGGATATCCGTAGGCACGATGCCGGTGGGGTGAAACTGAATGGCCTCAGGGTTGCCGATGGGGACAATGCCGGTATCCATGGCGATGATATGCCCCATACCGTCGCAGATGACCGCGTTTGTCGTGGCCTTGTAGATGCGGCCGAATCCTCCTGTGGCGATGACGGTGGCCTTGGCCTGAAAGACTTCCAAAGCTCCGGTGCGCATACAGCGCACAATGGCGCCGGAGCAGACCGCGCCGTCATGGATAAGGGCTATGGCTTCTTTTCTGTCCAGCACGGCGATGCCGAGCTGGGCGCAGCGGTTGTCCATGGTGCACATGACCGCGTGGCCGGTGCCGTCGGAAGTGTAGCAGGTGCGCCACTTCGCTGTGCCGCCGAAAGCGCGGGCCGTGATCAGGCCTTCTTTTTCCTTTTTTTCCTCTTTCTCGAACTGTTCCCCGCCCTTAAAGTAGGTATCCTTGCCGGCCACTACCCGGTTCCAAGGCACTCCCCAGCTCGCCAGGCGACGCATTTCTATGGGCGCGGCATCGGCAAAAAGCCGGGCCACTTCCTGGTCAGCGCCCCAGTCAGAGCCTTTTACCGTGTCAGCGAAATGCACATCCACGCTGTCGCCTTCGCCCATCACGCTGTTGCCCAGGGCGGCTTGCATGCCGCCTTGGGCCGCGGAAGAGTGAGAACGCCGGGCCGGCACAATGGACAGACAGGTGACGGAAAACCCCTTGGCCGCGGATTCAACAGCCACGCGTTCTCCAGAAAGCCCCGCGCCGATGACAAGAAGATCGGAATAATATGTCTGCATGGGCTTCCTCCTATAAAGCGCACGACGGCAAAAGAAGATACGCGGCTTGAGCCTTGGCTACGGCCCCTGCCATATAATTGAAGACCAGGAGCGTAACCACGCCTATAACGGTAAACGCGCAGAACAAATACAGCTCAATGCGCTTGGCTTTGGGGCGATTTTCCCGGGTTATGAGACCCCACTTAACCCCTATGCGATAAGCGCCGATGCTGACATGCAGCTCAATCATGGGCAGCAGGATAAAATAAAACCACAGCCAGCCGCCTGAAGCCACACGCGCGGCGGACTTTTCCGCAGTAATGGGGAAATCGTTAAGAATAACCCACATATGAATCGCGCCCATGACCAGCACCACCATGGCCGTCACCACCTGCACCAGCCACAGCCAGGTGTCGCGGTGATGAAGCATTTTGGCATGAGCCCAGGCGCTTTCCTGACCGTTGGCGGTAAAAGGAATCTTGCGCGCCGCAAGGACAAAATGTCCTATGAATACAAGAAAAATGATGGGTCCGCCAATCTGGGCCATGTAGGTGGCCTCAAAAAACCAGGCAATGCCGTTCATAGCTTTGGGGCTTATAACAACGGACGAAACCAAAATCATATGACACCACATAAAAAGTACAAGGCACGCACCCGACAGCATTTGCAGCCAATCGAGGCAGGCGTCCCGGTGAGGACGCGCTAAAGGCATGGTTGCATTGAACGCCATACTTCCTCCTAAACCACGTTAAAGTGCCCGGCGGGCAGGCCGCCGTTACATACGCTTCATTGGCTTTTTTTGCGAGACTAAGGGTTAGAGCAGAGAAAGACTGAAAATGTTTATCTGCTCTGCAAGGATTTGCAGGCAAATCCTTGCCACGAGATTGTCACGGACGGGTTTTGCCCGCCGCTGAGCGACAATTCTCAAAGTGAAGCTGCTCGTTAAAGATGCCGCGCAATCCGATTTTTCAGCGATATGCGGCGGTATTGGCGATAAACTGCGTTAGAATGTTGACCCTACCAAAACGACGAAAAATTAAAAGGGAAAGATCCGCTTTTTGCTAATGTAAAAAATTACATTGATAATGTGAATATGTCGAGGCCTATTGCAAAGGAAGCGCAAATAGAAGACCGCTCAAAGGCTTTGCTGAACGCGCATGCCCGGGATAAAGCGGCTCTAGGCATTGTCGCGCTTTGCGCGATTTAAGAGGCGGATGCGGTTTGACGTCAGGCGCGCAAGGCGGGCTTGTTGTTGGAGGAACCCACTCGCACGGCATGACTCCAACAAAAAAAAGTTGCTTGACGATGCGCCGCGCCAACCTGCGCCACTACCGCTGTTCACGGCAGCGTTGAAGTTCTTCGCGCCCTCATGTAGGATGCCTCGGATTTCCGCAACACTCACCACAACCTGCCGGAAAAAAAGGCACACCGGGCAAAGCCATGATTGAAGTATCCGGGCTTGAAAAACGCTTTGGCGACAAGATTGTCCTGAAGGACATCACCTTTTCCATCGCCGAAGGTGAAGTCTTTGGCATCGTGGGGCACTCGGGCGCGGGAAAATCCACTCTACTGCGCTGCTTCAACGCCTTGGAAAGTTATGAGCAGGGCAGCGTCAAAGTTATGGGGCGAGAGGTAAAGGAGCTGGACCGCCAGGGGAGGAAGAGCCTGCGCCGAGATATGGGCATGATCTTTCAAACCTTTAATCTGATGAACAGCAAAAACGTGTTCGACAACGTGGCCTTTCCTCTTCAGGTGTGGGGGATTTCTCAAAAACAGCGTGACGGGCGCGTGCTGGAGCTGCTTGACCTGGTGGGGCTTGCGGACAAGAAGCATGAGCGGGTACAGAGCCTTTCAGGCGGGCAAAAGCAGCGCGTGGGCATTGCCAGAGCACTGGCCCTTTCTCCGCGCATTTTGCTTTGTGACGAGGCCACCTCCGCCCTTGACCCCAAAACCACCATCGCCATCCTGGATTTGCTGGAGAGTATCCGCAAGAATCTGAAACTGACCATTGTCCTTGTCACCCACCAGATGGAAGTGGTGAAAAGGGCCTGTCACCGTGTGCTCTTGCTGGATGGCGGCCTGACTCAGGGCATCGGCAAAACGGATAGTCTTTTTCTGGCTCCCACATCTGATTTGAAAAAGCTCATTGAGGATGAGTTCACCCTTATCCCCACGGGCACAAATATCCGCCTCTGGTTTCCCCGGGAAATTTCCCGGGACGCGGTAATCACCGGTATGGCCCGGACCCTGGACATAGATTTTTCCATCGTGGGCGGCAAACTGGAGCGGTATCTTGATGACGTGCACGGCTTTTTGATTATCAATGTGGACGACGGACACCTGGAAAAGGTGTTGAACTACCTGCAGAAAGAACAACTGTTCTGGGAGGTGATGGACAATGACGCCTGACGCGCCCGTCCTCGCGGCTTTAAGCGCGCGCGGCATTTTGCAGCGGCTGAAAAAAGGGCTGCCCTATATGGGCGCGGCCTGCATCCTTCTCGGCGGCCTGCTTTTCTTTTTGGATCTTACCCCGGCAAAGGCCTGGACCGTGGTGGCCGACTCTTACCTGCGCATAAAGGATGATCTGATACTCTCCCTTGGGCAGACACTGTACATGGTATTTTTCTCCACCCTGTTTTCCTTTATTTTAGGCTTTCTCCTGGCCACGGTCATGATCGCCACCGGCCCGCGCGGGCTCAGGCCCAACGCGCGCGTATACGCCGCGCTGGATGTCGTTGTGGATGTTTTGCGTTCTTTGCCCTTTATCATTTTGATCATCGCCATTATGCCCATTACGCGCCTGATTATGGGCACGGCCATCGGCACTACCGCGACCATCCTGCCCCTGACCATTGCGGCGGCCCCTTTTGCGGCGCGTATTATTGAAGCGAATTTTCTGGAAGTGGATCCGGGCGTGGTGGAAGCGGCCCGTTCCTTCGGAGCCAGCGCGCTCCAAATCATTTTCCGGGTAATGCTGCCTGAGGCCTTGCCGGCCATAGTGCTCAACGTCGCCGTTCTGGCCATTGCCCTCATCGGCTATTCGGCCATGGCCGGCGCCGTGGGGGGCGGGGGCTTAGGGGATCTGGCCTATCGCCTCGGATACAACCGCTTTCAAACGGATGTCACCCTCTGGTGTATTCTGACTCTGCTGGCGCTGGTGCGCTGCATTCAGTCCACGGGGAACTGGCTGTACCGCAAACTCCGTTAAGCGACAATCCACGGGCCTTGTCCGCCCAGCGCTCTTTACGCTTTTCGGCGCGCTACAGCAGGGAATCCAGGCAGGCAATGAGGTGGACGTCCTGTTTGGCGACGTCTTTTTCGTAGAGTTTATCCAACTGATGCGGCGGATAGCTTAAGTTAAGCTTATGAAAATTTCCTTTGGCGTTAATAATCTGCCGGGGGCTCATGGCGAGTGTTCCGCCGCTTCTTTTGCAGTGCTCCACGCGCAAATGGCCTTGGTACACGCATTCAATATCCTGCTGGACAGCGCGCAGATCGCGTTCAAGATCATCGAACTGCGAAGGGGAGAAAAAAAGATCAAAAGGGCCGGCGGCAATACCCGCTCTGGTGAGCAAATGGCAGCATCCGGTGACGGAAAGGGCGTGGCGCATGTAGCTATACTGGCCAAAATCAAGATCGTGCAGATGCACGTCAATAAGACTGAGGCCGTTGTCCTGTCTGCCGTTTTTGGAGCCTCCGGGAAGATTGATATGCAAATCCACGCTTTGCAGGCTCATGGGGGTGGAGTGGCCCACAACGCGGCAGCCGACAATGCCCGCCCGAGGATGGCGCTGGAGTGCCGCGCCCATATAGCCCAACCAGTCCGGAGGCACCAGCGCGTCGTCGTCCAAAAAAACGAGCCAATGGGCTTTGCGCGCTTCAGGCGTGCTGAGCAGCCAGTTACGCGCCGCCGGCGCCCCCACATTGGTGGGCAGGGTAATCACACGCATGCGCGAGCCGAAGCGATCCTCCCAGGCCCCAATGACTTCCGGCGTATGATCAACGCTGCCGTTGTTCAGCACGATAATTCCGGCATCCCCCAGATCCGAGGCTTCAAGGGCGCCGAGGGCGCTATCCAGATCAACGGCGTGGTTCCAGGAATAAAACAGAATGTATCCCTGCCCTTGGGGCAAGGGGCCCGGCAGGTCGTGATCGTGCAGCAAGTCGGAAAGGCGCAATAAAAGATTCACCTGCCAGGGGCGGCGTACCAGAGCCTGCTGCCAGCATTGCGCGGCCTCGTCGCGCCGGCCGGCGCGCTTATGGCATTCTCCTTCACGCACGAGCCACTCCGTCATGCCTGTGGCGGCATGCGCGGAAGAATAGAGCACAGCCGCCAAATCCCAGTCTTCCCGGGCAAAGGCGTAATCAGCCCGAAAGACGAAAGCCAGGGGATCCGGCAGCCCGGACTGAGCCACCCAGGGCTCGTACCAGTCAAGATCTCCAAGATGCAAGCCGATTATCGAGGCGTAGCGCGTCCAAAAAATATTGCCGTGGCCTGGGCCGATGTTTCGGTCGAGCATTTTTTTTATACTTGGAAAATTACCCTTGACATAAAGGCCGCGCATTTTACCGGCTAGGGCGCCTTCTTCAGGCTGCAGCGAAGCGCACATTTTGCACAGGGGAACAATTTCGCGCTTTAAAAAAGGGCTTTGCCCATGCAGTTGCAGTACAATGCCGGCGGCCTGGCTGGAGAGGAGATCCGTTTCCCACAGGTGAAGCGCCACATCTGATAATATGGTCCGTAATTGCGGAGCGTGAGGCGAGGCCTCGTTGATTGCCGCGGCCAGAGAGGCGCTGCACGCCGTGAGCCAAGAGGCCCCTGAGCCGGAAAAAAGAAAGGCGGAACGTAAGACCTCAGGCAAAAATGCCCAGACATCCCGCGGCGACGGCATGGCAACGGCGGTTTTATTATAGTGAAAAACATCGGACATACTCTGCAGGCCTTATTGCGAATGTGGTATAAGTGCCGTAAAAACCTTAAAGAACCTTACGCAAGGGAAGCCATTTGTCCAGCCGCGGCAAGTTCCTGCATGCGCGGGGAGCCCTTGCGGCTCGCTGCATGGCCGCCATAGACGGTCACATATCAGCTGTTCTGAAAGCGAAAGGCACTATAACATGTTTATCAACGGCGATCCAGGATATCCCGGGGTGTTCCATGCATTTTTCTCTTGTAAAAATGAATCCCGATGATCTCATGCCCTCACACGGTTTTGACGATGCCATCTTCCCTCTGTATTATTCCTTGCAAAGCCTCGGTTACGACGTTGAAATTCTCTTTAACTCCGTCAACGCCAGAAGCAAAAACATTATCTTCGGATCTGCAATGGCGCCGAGGAGAATAGGCAGAATGCTTCCGAAAGGCAGCGTCATATTTAACCTTGAGCAGATCACCCCGGAAAGTAAATGGTGCAACAAGGATTATCTTGCCCATCTGCACGATTTTACCGTCTGGGATTATAGCCCCGCCAATGTGAGCGCTCTTGCGGATGCGGGGCTGTCCCAGGCGGTGCATGTGCCTTTGGGCTATGTGCCGCAAATGACTCGCTTGCGTTCCGGCTTCGCCGAGGATGTGGACATGCTGTTTTACGGCCTTATGACGGACAGACGTCATGCCGTGATCAGCCGGATGACGGCGGCGGGCATCCACATCCTTGCGACTCAGGAAGCTTTCGGCAATATGCGGGACCGGCTGCTCGCCCACTCCCGGCTCATCCTGAATATACATCAGTTCGTGCCCGCCCGGCTGGAACTCGTGCGCCTGGGCTATGTCTGGGCAAACAAAAAAGCCGTCCTTTCCGAATGGCGAGCGGATACGGAAATTCCCGATCACCTTCAGGAAGCCTGCTGTTTTACAGCCTATGAGGCACTGCCGGAGACCGCCGCCGCCATGCTCGCACGCCCCGGACAAATCCAAAAACAGGCTGAAGCCGGCTTTGCCGCCTTCACATCAAAACCCATGCCGCTGTCCCTCGAAAAAGTTCTCGGCAGAAGAAACCGCGCCGTACCGGCCCCGTTCTTGCCGCCGCCGGGTCCCCTCCCTGCCGCCGCCTCGCAAAGCCAATCCGCCTATTCAGGATCGGCCTGGCCGGAATGGCTGATAACAAAGTCCGCCCCATAGAACGGTTTGGTTTTCATTTTCGACGCTTTGCGACGGAACGCCGGTTTTTGCGGCAAACCGCATGGTGTCACATACTTTTCGTAATATTTATAGCATCTTACCTTTGCAGCTAGACATACCGGTAAAAGGCTCTGATCGTGTGAAGCGAAGCGCAACAAGGCCCGCGAGATGGCCCTAGGCGCGCTTCGCCCGCCGTTAAGCGGCAATCTCAAGCGTAACACCTGCTCTAAAAGAAAAATCTTCATTTGCTGCAATGACTAGCGCCGGCAAAGCTTCTCCTTTTTACAGCTACAGTATTAACCTAGCCGGCAAAAGGGCATGCTGCAGTGAAAATGCATGAAAACCGCATCGTAAATACAAATTACTATATAAACCATGCTATCATATAAAATACGACGATCAAATTCTTATTAAAAAAAGATGTAGCATATTCATTCAGCATAATTTTTGTAGTACAAATTGAACAAGCGTCAATACAAGCAAAAAATTGCGGAATACTATACTGATGTGCCGTTTATGCATATATAGTACATAGATTTTCCGACGCACTGCTAAGGATAATTTTCTTTCAAAATACCAGAGATTACAAGCATAAAAGGACAAAATACTATCAATTTTGCGCTTGCACAGGCAATGATTTTTCTATATATTCACGCCACATTATCATTGGGAAGGACCTTACTTATTCAATTCATTGGTCGCTTCCCTGCCTTTTTGGGGGACTTCACATCTTTTGACCACCTTTACAATTCGGAGGGATTCCGTGGCCATTTCATTTAAAGCAAATGATTCTCGTAGCGTGACCGCGCTTAATTGCAAAAAAATTTCGGCAGGCGCTCTTGATGACCTCATTGAGATTAGCGCCGTCTCTTCGGCAAGCTACGCGCGGGGGATGTATTACTCCACCATTACCGCCAACGCCAACAACAACATCGTCAATCTGGCGGCGCAAGCCGGCACGTACGGCCTCGCCTACGCCATGGACAACAGCACGCTGAACCTGACGGGCGGAAACAACGTTGTGGAAATCGCCGCGTCTTCCGTTTCCGGAACGGCAAAAGGCATGGACTACTCCAACGTCAACGGGGGAGCGGGCAATGACGCTATCTCCATAAAAGCCGAATCAACAAGCGGGCTTGTGAACGGCACCTACGGGGGCGCCATCAATCTCGGCGCCGGCGCCAACGAGCTTTCCATTTTTGCATCCTCTGCCAAGAGCTACGCTTACGGCACCTACAGCACAGGCATCATTGCCGGAGATGGCGACGACACCATCAGCATCGGCTCTTATTCCGGTTCCAGCCTGTCCGTCGCCCTTGCCGGCGACGCTATCAAGGCGGGCAACGGCAACAACCGTATTTCTTTGCTGGCGGAAACAGCCACCGGCACAGCCAGGGGCATGTCCTGCTCCGATATATACGCGGGCTCGGGGGATGACACCATCTCCATCGTCGCCAAAGCTTCCGGCAACGGCAACGCTTACGGCATCGCCTGCGAAGTCAATGCCGGCAACGGCAACAATGTGGTTGAGGTGATTGCCGAATCTCACGGCGGAAGAGCCCAGGGCATGGAATGCTCCCGCATTCTCACCGGTTCCGGCAATGACCAAATCACCGTGGGCGCCACGACGACGGGCGGAGGAACCGCCGTCGCCATGGCCTGCGAAATCAAAGCCGGCGACGGCGACAACAGCGTGAAAGTTTTTGCCGCATCCGAAACCGGCAACGCTCAGGCCATGTCCTGCTCCAGCATTTACACCGGCTCCGGCAATGATCTCATCAATGTGAGCGCCGTCACAGGCGGTTACGGCAATGCCACCGCCGTCGCCTGCGGAATATATGCCGGCAATGGCAACAACGAAGTAAACGTCGCGGCCCAATCTCACAACGACACCGCTTATGGTCTGATCTGCTCAAGCCTTATTACCGGCTCCGGCGCGGATAAGGTGACGGTTACAGCCGTGGCCACCGGCTCGGGCCTTGCCAAAGCCATTGGCGGTTCTCGCGTGGAACTGGGCGAAGGTCAGAACATGGCGGGGATACTCGCTTCTTCCAACACCGGCGATGCCAGAGCTGTGGACTGCTCCCGCGTTATCGGCGGCGTATCCGAAGATAACGTCACGGTTGAAGCGAGAAGCCTCACCAAGGGTTCCGCCTACGGCGTGGTGTGCAGCGTTATGGACATAGGCAAGAGCGAAGGCGGCCTGCCCGCGGCCAGTGAGCCCAACAACCCCACATTGGGCAGAGACGGCTTAAGCATCCTTGCCGTCGCAGCTCAAGGTAAAGCCGTTGCTGTGTATGACAGCAGGCTTTACACAGGCAACGATAACGACACCGTCATCATCAAAGCCGAAGCCAATTCCCTCGGCTCCGCCACCGGCCATGCCGGCGGCCTCATCAATATGTATGACGGCAACAACACGCTGGAGCTCTCCGCCTATTCGCGCGACTGCGAAGCCACCGGCACGTCCTGCATGACAGTGTATGCCGGCGCGGGCAATGACAGAATCAAAATCAGCGCTGTTACCGACAATACCACTGCCGACGCCACCGCTTTCTGCGGCAGCGCCATCAAGGCCGGGAACGGTTACAACACCATCAATCTCGCTGCGCAAGCCAACGGCGGCGACGCCACAGCCATGTACTGCTCCAGCATCTATACAGGCGTGGGCCAGGATTCCATCACCATCACCGCCAAAACCGTCGGCAAGGGCGTCGCCACGGGCGTGGCCTGCGACATCAACGCGGGCGACGGCAACAATACCGTGCTGGTTGATGTGGACTCCGTGAACGGTACGGCTTATGCCCTGCTTTCTTCCTCCATCGTCGCCGGTTCCGGCGCTGACGACATCAAACTGCTCGCCACCGCCGCCGGCTCCGGCAATGCCTATGCCCTGAACGGCAGCTATATCAAAGCCGGTGACGGCGACAACACGATCCAGCTCCTGGCCGAATCCGCCACCGGTAACGCCACGGCCATGCATTGCGCCAGCATCTATGCCGGCTCCGGCAATGATTATATCGACATCGCCGCCATGGCCTCCGGTAGCGGCGTGGCCACCGGCATCGCCTGCGATATTCGCCCCGGCGACGGCCACAATGTTATCAACGTCTCCGTGCAATCTTATGACGGCGCGGCCTATGGCATGCGCGGTTCTTCCATTGTCGGCGGCAGCGGCGTTGATGAAATCTTCTTCCAGGCCACAAGCACCGGCACGGGCACGGCAAACGGCCTGCACTGCGCAAGCCTCTACGGCTATGGCGGGGACGACCATATTGCCCTTGTCAGCACCGCCTTTGGAACCGGTACGGCCATTGCCGCTTACGGCGGCAACATCTGCGGCGGCGACGGCAATGACGCCATCTCCTTGAGCGCTTCCGCCGCGATCGGCGCGAAAGCGGTCGCCATGGTCGACGGCGCTATTGACGGCGGAAACGGCAATGACGACATCAGCCTCAGCTCCACCGGCACCCTGGTTCAATCTTGCAGCGCCAACATCTATGGCGGCGCGGGCAACGATCAAATCCATCTCAACCATACGGGCGCGCTTGCCGACGCCAACTATGCCTTAAGCGCCAAACTGTACCTGGACGGCGGTACCAACAACGCCGTGCAGCAAGCCGGCGCTAACGGCGGAACCGCCTATCTTGGCGACATCCTGTCCCTTGAAGGCAACTTCTCCGATGCCAGCCGCTTCGCGCAACTCGGCCAAATAGCGCCGAAGAATTTTGAAGCTCTGCGCTTTGACTTCAACGATACGGCCGCTGACGCCACCAGCCTTGATGCCCTGCTGAACGTAGGCACTTCGCTGAATTACTACAACAGAGGTCTGTCTTCCCTAATCATCACCGGCGACGCCGCCCTGGATACCGTTGCCGCCGGCGGTAAGCTTGTGGCTGCGGCTCATACCGGCGTGCATGTGGACGGCGTTACTGACGCGAACTCTAATTTGGTGGATTTTGACCACTACACCGTCAACTTTAACCAGCAGAACTTCGACGTGTATCTCCAGTCCGGCCTGCTGATCGCCTAATTCCTCCGCTCACCCGCGGCTTAAGCCGTATGTAAAAAGGCCCGCACGACAAAATCGTGCGGGCCTTTTTACATACGCTATCAAAATTTTCTTCGCCGGCTATTGCATCCACGCGGGCCAGAGGCTTGCAAGGCGAAGTTCGCGAACTTCCCGGGAATATTCCGCAGCGGTACGTCTGGCGTTTTCTTCCAGCACCCGCCAGCCCGGATCTTGCCGGAAAACCAGTTCGACCGCGTACGCCAATGCAAGCCCCGCACTGAGCACGTCACCGTCCGAGACGAAAAAGCCATTGCCGCTCCATGCCTTTTTTTCCAGAACAAAAGGCGGCGAATACAATCCCGACAGCGGGCAATCTTCAGGATTGCGCATATATTCCCAGCCGCCAAGTCCGGCAAAGCCGACAGGCACGCACCCCGAAGCCATGGCCTCCACAGGAGGCAGCCCAAAACCTTCAGGAAATCCGGTACAAAGAAAAATATGGCTGCTCGCGAAAACCTCGGCCACTTCGGCAAGGGAGTGGCCATGCACTTCAATAAAATCCACAGGAACGTCAAAAGACAACAAGCTGAGACGCGCCAAGGCAATATCGCGAATTTGCCCGGCCATGGCCTTATTTTTCCGCGGCATCCAGCAAATCCGAATCCGGCGGAAGGAGCGGCTTTTTTTCTGAAAAAACACCGGCGCCACAGCGGGGGGCAATATAGCATCGCAAGCCAGCCCCAGCACTTCTTTCATAAACCAGGCCACCGGATGGGAAACCGCGAAATAGCGTAACGGCAGATCCGCCCAACGCACTCCTCCGGGTAAAACAGTCATCATAAAAATCCAATTTTGCACATACAAAAGCGTACGTGCGCCGGCGCGCACCCCCGGCACCACAGCATTGGGCCAGCCCTCCGGCACGCACCAGATATCCCTGTCTGAGAGGTGGCGTTCAAAGCCTTGCGCGCTCCAAGGCAAGTATTCCATGCTGCATGCCGCTTCTTCAGAATGCAGGGAACCTCTCTGATCAAGGCCAGGAGCGCCCTGCTCGGGCAAGGCCAAAGCCACGGCATGCCCCTGGCGCGCCAAAATTCGCGCCATTTCCCGGATGGAGGCAAGGCCGCCGGAATCTTTATGGAGGGGGGGGATAAAAAATACCGTACGCACAACAGGGCCTCCTTACAGCGCCTGTTGCAGCATTGCCGTCAAACGCCTCTCTGTCAAGAGGCTCGGCGCAAAACACCTCCTCGTTCCCCCATCAGCGGAGGCGAGGAGGTGTTTTGTGCCGTTTTCGCTTAATCGGCGCGTCCGCTCTGTCAATTAGAGCAGATTACCTTTGAAATTTGTCGTTTAACGGCGGGCAAAGCCCGCCTACGGCAATCTCAAGGCAAGGATTTACGGGCAAATCCTTGCAGAGCAAGTATACATTTTCAATGTAAATTGCTCTAAAGCGCCCTGTATGCCGCTACGCCCCCCGCAAGAATGCTGATGTTTTCGCAACCGCGCGCCTGAAGAAGGCTGGCGGCGATGGCCGCGCGGTAGCCGCTCTGGCAAACCACGACTTTGTGTTTTATCGGGCAGTCCGGACAAACTGGCGAAGCCAGGAGCTTTTCAAAAGGCATCTGCAGCGCTCCTTCCATGGAAAAGGCGGCTTTTTCCTCGTCTGTGCGCACATCGATCACTGTGGGCGGTTGCGGTTCCGCCAGACGCTTTTGCAGATCAAGAGCACCGATATAGGGAATGGACTGAACAGCTTTGCCCTTGTCAATCCAGGCGTCTATACCTCCCTCCAAAAATCCTTCCACATCGTCATAGCCGATGCGCCGAAGTTCCGTCAGCCTGGCTTCAAACTCTTCCTGCGCGTTAAGCAGGAGCACAAGCCGCGAATGCGGCGGTATGACTGTCCCCACCCAGTTGGGGGCGGGCGGCGCGGAGGCGTCCACATGGATGCTGCCGGGGATATGCGCAGCGGCAAAGGCTAAAGAATGCCGCAAGTCCAGAACAAGTGCGCCTTCCGCGACGAGAAACGCCACAGCTTCCACGCTCAACCCTTTTTTCTTGTATCCACAGTGCGATATGATAGGCGCGCCTTTGAGGTTGGTGGAGATAATGTGGGAAAAGCTTTGAGGCCGCATGGGCAGATGCGAAAGCACGCTTTTTTTAAAATCCTCAAAGTTTTTCAACGTGAGCCTGTGGTTGGCTTTGCGTTCATAGCCGAGGGTGCTGTGAGGCTTGCCGCTCATGCCGCTTCCGCAAAGAGACCCTTGTCCGTGGGCGGGGTAGACTTCCACGCCGTCCGGCAATTCCCCCAGCGTGCTGTGGAGACTGTCATAAAGATTACGCACCTGCTCATCCATAATTTCTTCACCCGGCAAATCCGGTCTGCCGATGTCGCCGACAAAGAGCAAGTCGCCCGTCAGGATAAGCTCCGGCTCTGGCGAGCGGGCAAAATCGAAAACCACGAGGGAGATGGAGTTCGGCGTATGCCCCGGGGTGTGCAACACCTTGATATGGGTATTGCCGAACGAGAACTCCTCACCATGGGCAAGTTTTTTAACCTCATACCCGACCGGAGCGCCTTCATGAATGTAAATATCCGCCCCGCTTGCTTTGGCAAGCTCTCTGCCTCCGCTAATGTGGTCCGCATGCACATGCGTGTCGAAAATATGCGTGATGCGCATGTTATTCTTTTTGGCAATCTCAAGGTATATGCCGACGTCTCGCCGAGGATCCACCACTGCCGCGACGCCTGCCAAAGGGCAACCTATTATATAGGAATAGCAGCCAAGCCCGGGGGTTGTAATTTGCTGTAAAAACATCGTGCCTCCTTGCACACACGGAAAGGGTGTGCCGCTTGTGGAAAGCGCGGCGTAAAGAGGGCCGCAAACAAATCCACGTGAAGGATAAAAAAAACTTGCCAGCCTATTAAATAAATGCTAGCAGGAATTATTACTGTTAGTCAATAAATAAACTTCCCTTTATCCTTTTTTCTCCCCTCCAGGGGACTCAGGAGATTGCCATGTCTGATTGCGTAAAGCCCAACCTTCCCCTTCTTGGCGAGCCTCTTCCTTCTTTTGAAGCACTTACCACTCATGGGGCTATGAAGCTGCCGGGCGATTTTAAAGGTTCTTGGTTTGTACTGTTCAGCCACCCCGCGGACTTCACTCCTGTCTGCACAACGGAATTTTTCGCCTTTCAAAAGCGCATGAAAGAGTTTGACGAGCTGGGTTGCAAACTAATCGGGCTTTCCATTGATCAGGTTTTTGCTCATATTAAGTGGGTTGACTGGATAAAAGAAAAACTTGGTGTTGAAATCACCTTTCCGGTAATTGCGGGAACGGAAAGCATAGCCGTTAAGCTTGGCATGCTGCATCCGGGTAAAGGCACCAACACAGTGCGTGTGGTTTTTGTAGTGGATCCGCAGGGCGTATTGCGTCTTATGCTGTACTATCCGCAGGAAATCGGGCGTAACGTGGATGAAATTCTCCGCATAGTAAAAGCCCTGCAAACCTCGGATAAACAAGGCGCCATGCCCGCGCACTGGCCCAATAACGAATTAATCGGCGACCGCGTGATCGTGCCGCCCGCTTGCAGTGTGCAAGAAGCGCAAAAGCGGCTTCAAGAATATGAAGGTTATGATTGGTGGTTCTGCCATAAGCCTTTACAGGGATAGCCGCGCCTACGGCGACTGAAGAGGAGGGCGTTTTCCCTCTATCGCCCCCTATTCCGGTTAAGAGCCTGCTTGATTTGGTGAAAAGCAGGCTCAGCCGGAACCCCATCGGTCAGGGGTACTCCACCCCGACCACTTTTTACTGCAACAGGCCCGGTTCATCTGCCCTGCTCCCCCGCCTGCGCGCGTGCGCGGGCAATGAGGGAGCCAAAGGCGCCCCTCTGCCGTGAAACACCGTACATCGCGGCGCACCGGGCTCCCACGCCTCTTCAGTTGACGCGACCGACCGCCCCGGGTAATCTACCCCGCGACATGATTTCCACCTTCGTCAAGGCCTTCCCATATCCCCGTTGTGCCGTTTTTTTTAGGGCATGCCGCCGCTGTCCGCCTTTTTGAGGAGACCCTTTCATGCAATCACCGTCTCACGCCTTACCGGGCTGTTGCCGCAGCTTTCTTCGGACGTCTTTTTTCTCCGCCTTATCGCGCATGCGTATCCATCCGCTTTGCTGGGCGCTGCTCCTTATCTGCGCCCTGCCTGGCTGCGCCACGGTTTCCGGCAAACCGGCGCCGATAAGCAGCGAAGCGGCCCGCTACGACGATGCCGGAATTAAAACCGGCATTTGCGCCCTGCTCCTCAATCAAGCTCCCGCAAAAGCGAATGACGTGAGCGTGCATTGTTTTAATGGTCATGTCTTTCTTATTGGGGAAGCGGACACGGGATTCAGGACAAAAGCGCTGGCGCTGGCGGAAGAGTCCGAAAGCGTCGTCCGGGTAACTTCGCACTGGTTCCCCACCGGAACCGCCACAGCGACGCAAGATGCCGTCATTGAGGCTGAAATCACGGCCAACCCGCTGTTCGCCGAAAACATCCGGGGCAGAAAAATAGCTGTGGACGTCTGGGGGGGGCATGTCGTGCTCACAGGCATAACGGAGAACTCAACGGAAATCGGCACTTTTGTGAGCAGAGCCAAAACGGTGCCCGGGGTGAAAAGCGTTACCAGCTACCTGACTATAGAATAGAGCATTTCCCTGTTAATGGCATATGCCCCGTCGGCGCGCAAGCGCCTGGCTCTACTGGGATTGCTTATATACGTAGTAGTGCGCGGGGCCGCTGTCTTCAGGTTGAGGCACCTGCAGACCTATGCGCGCGCGGTGGTTAATGAGGATGGGGCCAAGGAGATTTAAAAAGGTCTCCTCCGGCTTGCCCGGGGGGATGGAGGCTGTGACGAGCACGGCCAGATGACCGGCGTCCGAGGCTTGCAGCGTTTGCTGCTCCGCGCTGCCGATGCTGAGTTTGTAATCGGGAATGAAGGAAAAAGGGTCTGCCACCAAAAGTCCGAGTTCCGGCTCTTCCATGCTTTGCAACAAGAGCAAGGGGGCGTCCTCCCAAACCTGGAGCAGAGAAAATTCGCGCAAATGCTCAAAGCCGATAAGGCCGTGGGGGAAGCCCACCACCCTATCTAAACGGATTTCCCGCGGCCCGAGACGGGTTTCCACAAGCTTTATTTCGGTGTTTTCCATAATGACGCCGCCGCGAGCAAGTCCTCTCCACTGGCGAGAAGGGATAATCTGTTTTCTTCACATACGCGCATGTAAACCTCTTCCCGATATACCGAGGTTCCCCCAGGCACTTCAATGCCAATCTTCACCTGTTTGCCTTGTATGCTGAACACGGTGATCTTGATATTATCGCCTATATGCAGACTTTCTCCGGCACGCCGGCTGAGTATAAGCATGAGTCCTGCCGCGCTGTAGACAGCATTGTCGAGGAAGTTTTCTCAAAAAAGTAAAGAATGGAGGACTCCTCCTCCATTAGTTCTAAAAAGTGAATCCAGGGGTAACTTAATTGGCTTTTCCATGAATGTAAATAGGGAAGAGTATGCGCTTTATCAAAAAAGTGAACCGACATGCACGGCATATGCGCCCCGGCCGTCAAAGAAATGATTTTGCCGTATGCCCCCGCTAAAAAAGCCCGCGCGCAGCGCACAACCCATTTCAAATGAATTATGAAATGGGTTATAGTTATAAGAAATTCACCAGACTCATCTGCATGATCATGGAAGAAGACTTCAGCACGCTGTTATAGGCTATCTGCTGTTGCGAAAGCCGCGTCATAAGTTCGCTCACATCCACGTCTTCCATCTGGCTTAAGTTATCCTCTTCGCTGAAACTGCGCATGACAAGCGCTCCTTGAGTCACGCTGAGACGGTTTTCCCGCCCGCCTATGTCCGCGGCCTTGGTCAGCACCACATTCATTACCGCTTTCAAGTCATCCAAGGCCTGGCCCATATCGTCCGGGCTGTTGGTTTCGGCGGCGGCCACCAAATTGCCCACCACCTCAAACAGGTTGGCATGGCCGGTAACGGGCACGGGATACTCAATACCGTCCTGCGGATAGTCATAAAGGCCGCCGAAAATATCCGAGCCCACCATATTGACGGTGATGACGTCCGAATCTCCTATCTGAAAGTTAATATCCGCCCGGTGCGGATGGATCTGGAACTGATCCCCGGCGTTCGGCACGGCGTTCAGCGTAAGATAGCCTCCCGGCACCGGCAAAGAGACTCCCTGGGGCACTTTGGTCTGAATCCAGTTGCTGCCGTCATCGATGCTGTAGGAATAACTGATTTCCGAGCCGGACACGGCATCAATACGTACGGAGACGTCACGGGCAAAATTTCCCTCCGCCGTGCCGGTCACGCTCGTGCCGTAGCCCGCCACCACTTGCGCGCTGTTGTCGTCCCCTGCATAGCGGGCTGTGGGCCGCACATAGAGCCAAGTTCCGTTATCGCGGCGCTGCATATCCGCTTGATCGACAGCGGTAACAGTTTTGGAACTATCGCTCACCAGCACGCGAACGCCGCCGGCCTCAATGACGCATTGCCCGGCAACGGGCGTATTATCGTTCACTGTGGCTGTTTTCCAGGTTTTGCCGCTATCTTCGCTGTAGCGGTAGCCTGCGCTTCCGGCAGCTCCTGTGCTGGTTGCCTGAATAATCATCGTGGAGGCCGCCGCGCCTTCCACATGAAAAGAGGCGGTATCAATGGCGTTGGGGTTGCCGCTGTCCGAGTCGTGGCAGGTTACGGCCAACGCCTCCTCATAGGGAGGCGTATCGGTGTTTTGCCCGGCAAAAATATAGCGTCCGTCAAATTTGGTATTGGCAAGGTTAATAATCTGTTTATACAGCTCCCGCACTTCAAAGGAGATTTGCTCGCGGTTCGTGGCGTCATAGGTTTCCGAAGAGCCCTGTTCGGCGAGTTCGCTCAAACGGGCGAGCACCGTTTGCACAGAACCGTTGCCCGAACCCACAATGCCGTCGGCCAGAGCCAGCCAGCCGGCGGCCTGTTTGATATTTTCCCCATATGTGGAAATTGTCGACAGCGTGGCCCGGGTGCTTAAAATTCGGCCTGAGCTTACGGGATCGTCAGAAGGGCGGTTCACCTTCTTTTGACTGGAAGCCTGAACGTTGGATTCCATGAGATTGGAAAGACTGCCGTTCATATTTTGTATGAACGAGGAATACATTATGCCTTGTGTTACTCGCAGGGCCATGGGGCAAGCTCCTTACGCGCGAAAAATTTATCCGTATTACGGCTTCATGCTCAACAGGGTCTGCATCATTTCGTTGGCTGTTGTGATGAGCTTGGCGGCCGCTTTGTATGAGGCTTGAAATTTAATGAGGTTGCTCATTTCCTCATCCAGGTTCACGCCTTTGATTTCTTCCTGGCGATCATGCAAATCCTGCGCCATGGTGCTTTCCGTGGCCGCGGTAAATTTGACGCCCGCGGTGTCAGCGCCCACTCGGGTTACCAAGGTGGCGTAATAGTCGCTTAAGGTCTGGCTCGTCGCCTTATTCCACACCGTGCCGATGCTGACTTTTTTGGTGGCCAGGGCGGCTATTTCGCGTGCCGTAAGGTTGTCGCCAACGGTTATTTCTCCCGGCGTGCTGATGCGGCCCGCATTGATGAGGTTGCTGTTCGTGTGCAGTTCATCGCGTACGGCCAGGGTGTCCGGACTTTCACCGGCAAAAAAAGTGTTGATGCCAAGAGCGGCCGCAAGTCCCGTGGTATCAGAGGTAATGCTGAACGCATACTGAGAGCTGGTGGTGCCCACATGCAGCTTGCCGTCCATGATAGTGGCCACAAACGGAGTATGCGTGACCCCGCCCGCATCCGTGAAGGAGGCGGCGTTAATGGCGTCGCGCACGTCTTCAAGGCTGTGCGCCGCGGGATCAAAATTGCCGCCGGGCAAAGGGGAAAGCACCTCAAGCCCGGGATAGGGCAGCATGGATTTTCCCGTTGCGGAGTCAAAGACGGCAAAGGAAATATTGCCGGACTGGAGCCTGTCCGCCCAGGAAAAGCGCGCCTCCGGGCTGCCCAGGCTCGCCGTCACATTCCCCACGCGGCTGGTGCCCATGGCCGAAGTTAAAGGCTCCATCCCCACGCCCTGGCTGTGAATGCGGTTTACTTCCCAGGCTATGCTGCCCGTCAGGGCATCCAGGCGCTCTCTGTATTCGCCGACACGGTAATCGCGAAACTCAAGATACCCTCCCAAAGAGCCGCCCACGATGCGCGAGGAATTGCGGGAACCGTCCGCGTACAACTGCGGAGAAATATCAATAGGCCCGGCAGTGGGGCTTATCCAGTAAACATCGGATTTAGGGGCGATCACAAAACGATCGCCGGCGGCAACGGAGCCGGCGTCGAACCAGATGTCCAGGTTGCCTGCCCGTACGCTGTCGCTTTCTTCATTGGCGTTAAAGACCCGTTCATTGCCGGCGTCATCCAAAAGCCAGGTTTTTCCACCATCTACGGAAACCCTGAATGTCGCGCCGCCGCCAACGGCGCCGCCGGTCAGCATTTCCACGGTATATTCCCGGCTGTCCGCACCGTTAAAGTGCGCGGTTCCATTTGTGGCTTTGTAGGGAGAATTGGCCAGCAGGTTGTTTTCAACCGCGGGGCTTCTGACTTCCAGAGAAAAAGGCACCTCATTCTGCACGAGGGTATTGCCGCATTTCATTTTTACCGTATAGGCCCCAGGGCCTCTATCGTCCACAGTAACATCAATAATACCGGCGAGTTCGCGCACCTTGGCGTCGCGCATATCCATAAGAGAGTTGGGATTGTTGCGGCCTTCGGTATAATTGATGGCAATTTCTTTATTCAGCGCGGCTATTTCCTGGATCAGCCTGTTGGCGGTATCCACGTCCTGCTGAACGGCTTTATTTATTTCGTTCTGCAGCGCAAGCAAAGAAGCGTCAGCATTGGCGATGGAATTGGCCAGCGTGCTGGTGGAGGCAAGCAGCGCCTCGCGCGAGGGCGCGCTGTCGGGTTGTTGGGCAAGCTTGTTCCAGGAGTTGAACATTTCTGCCAAAGCATTGCCAAGGCCGTCCACATTGGCCTCGTTAAAAAGATTTTCCACATAGCGAAGCTGATCGTATTGGGTTTGGTAGTTTTTGGCCGACCCGAACTTGTCCAGATAGCCTTCTTCCACAAAGGCGTCAAAATAGCGGATAATCTCTTTGGCTTCCACACCCTGGCCGACCTGACCAGGGTAATAATTGATGCTGTACTTCGTCTCCAAAAGGACCGCCTGGCGCGAATAGCCCGGCGTGTTCACATTGGAGATGTTGTTGCCTGTGGTCTGAATGGCAGCCTGAGAGGCGAACAGGGCGCCCACGCCCATGTTCAGTACCGAGTTGACGCCAAAAGCCATCACAGCCTCCCTGAGTAAATCGCCGCGCCGGGTCTGTCATTGACCATACGGCCTTTGGCGCCATAGCAGCTCGTTTGCTTGGGCGTAATCTGCTTATGCAAAAAAACCAGCAACGACTGGCTTTGATCCAAAAGAGCCAGGGAAAGCTCCGTATTCAAAGCCGCCTGCCGAGAACAATGCTGCTCCAAGGAATCTATAAGCCGAAACATGCGCACCACTTCCTGGCCGTCTTCTTCAGGAAGCATCTTAGCATATTCCATAAGTTTTGTTCCCTGCAAGGTGTTTTGCAAAAAAACGCGTTCCTGAGCCACCTGGCGCAGCAGTTCATGGATGGAAAACTCCAGGGTTGCCACGGCATCGGTATCGCGCTTGCGCAGTAATTCGAATTCTTCTTCCAAAAGGCTGTATAAAAGCTCAAGCCCTTTGAACTGCCGTGTGAGGGTTCCGTGAATATATTCAAACATGCTTGCTGTCCTGCCTTATGCCTTGTGTGTCCGTGGAGCCGTTACTTTTTTACACTGATTATGTTTCGCCCACTGCCTTCTTCGTTGCGGCGAATAGCGTTTTCAGGGTTGATCGCCATCTCTCCGCGTTTCAGTTCAAAAAGCAGGGAGGCAGAATTTGCCCCCTGCCCGGAAGCTGCGGGCTGTGTCGCTATTTTTGCAAATTCCGAGCCATGGGCAACTTTATCACCCACTTTAAGGTTTTCAGATTCTAAATTACTGTAATAGCTCCTAAATCCATTTTTATGTTCAAGCACCACGGTATGCCCATACCCTTCCCGCTGGCCCGCATAGACAACTGTGCCGTCAAGCACAGCGCGTACCGGGGTCTGCTCCGGGGCGGCAATGCGAATGCCGGCGTTCCAGCGCCGCTCGCCGCTTGCTTTGTCATCTTCCCATCCAAAATGGTTTGTTATAGCTCCGCCGCTGCCGCTCAAAGGCCACAGAGTTTCTTCCGGAGCCATTCCGCGCGGCTGCGCCGGGACGGTTTTTTCCATCGCCGCCGTCTTGGGGCTTTTCATTCGTTTTTTATCGCGTCCAAAAATCCGGATCCCGGGCTCTGCTTGCGGCGCCTCTACCGGCGGGCTTTGAGCGGCGGCTGCGGTGGCGGCCCCTGAATTGCCCGATCCAGGGGCCGCGTTTCCGACCACATTGCCCTTTTCCGTCGCTTTGGTCGAATTTTCCAGCCTGTGCGCGGGTGCGGGAGGAATTATCCCGTTTTGCCCGGGCAAAGCGCTTTTTTTTGTATTTTTTGCCTCTGCCTGCGCCAAAATTTCGGCGGACAAAGCGGAAGATCCCGTTTCACGGGCGGCAAGGCCAAGGTCCGTACGAAATTCATTGAGCGCCCCCTGCACCAGATCAACCGCCGGTTCTTTCCCCACCGTTCCGGATTCGGAATGTTCAGGCAACGGGCTGTAGAGCTCTTCGACCGTCAGTTTTTTGTCTGAAGCCTGGCCGGTTTTACCGGGCCTTTGCTCCGGCGTTGCGGCGGCAAGAGCCGCCCTCTGTGCGGGAGCTTGCGCCTGTTCGCCGGATGGCGCCGTTGCCGGCGCATCCAAAGGCCCTTTGTACGCGCTGGGCCGCGTGGTGCGCCCTGAGTTCTCAAGCTGCTGGGAAAGCTGCGTGTACAACATGTCGGCAAGGCCTATGCCGCCCGCTCCCGCCATTTTTTTGCACAGCTCGACATCAAAAAGGGACTGGTACGCCTCTTCGTCTTTACTGTGCAAAAAACCTTCTTTGGGCACGGTCTTGCGCATTTGCTCCCACATTTTCTGTAGAAAAATAGCTTCAAAGCCCTCGCAGGATTCCCGCAGTTTTTCTTCCTTGGTTGTTGAATCTCCAAGACGCTTACGCAAGCTGTCCATTTCCAGCTTGCGCCGCACAAGATCGCTTTGATCAGCCTGTTGCGCGGCAAGGGAGGGGTCAAGGAGTATGGGGCACATTTAAATGACCTCCAGATGAGCATGCAAAGCGCCCGCGGCCTTCATGCTGCGCAAAATGGAGATGAGATCGCGGGGCGTCGCGCCTACGGAATTTAAGGCGTCCACCAGTTCCTGCAGTGTTGCGCCTTCGAGAATATTCAAGTTCCGGCGTTCTTCGCGCGTGGCAATATCCGTGCTTGGCGTGACCACAGTGCTGCCGCCGCTGAAAGGCCCGGGCTGTGATACGTCCTGATTTTCGCTCACCATCACCTGCAGGTTTCCGTGGGCCACGGCCACCCGGGAGATGCGCACGTCACGCCCTAAGATAATGGTGCCGGTCTTTTCATCCACCACCACTTTGGCCGCGGAATCCGGCGTAATTTCTATATTTTCCAAAGAAGCCATGAGCGGCACTATATTGCCCTTAAAGTCCCCGGGTACTTCCAGCGTCACGGTGGCAATATCCACAGAGCGGGCAAAACTGCCTCCAAGGGCTTTATTAATACGCTCCACCACCTGATTGGTGGTGGAAAAATCCGGCGCATTCATATTTAAGGTCAAGGAATCCTGGCTGTTAAACTCAAACGGCACGGAGCGCTCCACAATGGCCCCTCCCGGCACCTGCGCCACAGTGGCGATATTTTTCTGGGCCTGCGCCTGGGTGCCGGATACGGAAAATCCGCCCACGGTAAGGGCGCCCTGGGCAAGGGCGTATACTTTGCCGTCCACGCCCTTTAAAGGCGTCTGGATGAGCACGCCGCCGAGCAAACTTGTGCTGTCGCCCAGCGAAGAAACCGTCACGTCCATCCTGGTTCCGGGTTTGGCCGACACCGGCATACGCGCCGTAATCATGACAGCGGCCACGTTTTTGGGTTTCATCTGCTTCATGTCCACGCGCACGCCCATTTTTTCCAGCATATTGACCATGGAGCGCATGGTGAAGGCGGAATCCTTCTTATCCCCGGTGCCGGACAAGCCCACCACCAGGCCGTAGCCCACCAGTTGGTTGTCGCGCACGCCGCTGAAGCTGGCGATATCTTTGATGCGCACGGCTTCGCTTGCGCCGGGCGCGGCAAAAAGAGCAGCCGCTACGAGTAACGGCAGCAGCAAAATGGGCAGCGACGCCTGTTGGGGCTTTTTGCAAAGGCAAGCTGGTAGAAAAAACATGGAGGCCTCCCGTGTAACTCAACACGAGTATTGAATATGTAAGGAATGGTACGTGGTTTTCCCTTGCGTCGCGCCTGAAACGTCCTAGCTTAAGTCAAATTTTCGGCTTCCGGAGCGGCTATGCCTATAAATAGCAAAAACCGCGCCAAAGCGCGGTTGAAAATGATGACAAACCCGGCAAAAGCCGGGTTTGTAGAGGCACGCCCACTGCGGCGCTTAACAGCGGCAAGGATGGTCAGGCCTTTTTTAGGCCGGTTCAATCACTATATCTCTAGGGGCTGTTTCTAAATAAATCTTTTGTCCAAATAGCTGCGTCATCCAGCTTTTTTTCCTCCGGTCCTGTACCGTAAGAGTACACTCCCTTCGCAAAAAGAGCTGGATTCCTTGCTCTTGGCGCAAAATCTTTTATT
>JAVBOT010000003.1:0-24981 GCA_031550225.1 Desulfovibrio sp. | reverse complement strand
AAATAAATCTTTTGTCCAAAGAGCTGCGTCATCCAGTTCTTTTTTCTCCGGCCCTGTACCGTAAGAGTACACTCCCTTCGCAAAAAGAGCTGGATTTCTTGCTCTTGGCGCAAAATCTTTTATTTAGAAACAGCCCCTAGAAATCATTTCCTGATGAATTATGAAATGGTTTTTAAAAATACCGCCCTTTGGTTTGGTAATTGCGGCGTCGTTCCCTGGCCAGTTCCAGCATGGTTTTTTCCCGGAATTCAGGGACCGCTTGCACTGATTTCGCCCACAGGCGTGCGCCCTCGGGAAAAATCACCATGCTTTCCCGGCGGCTGACGGCTTCCAGAATGATGCTTACCGCCTCTTCCACGGGTAAGGCGTCGTCGGGTATCGATCCCGCCTCGGCAAAAATGGGGGTGGCCACATTGGCGGGATACACGGTGGTGACATGGATGTTTTCATCCGCCAGTTCAAAGCGCAGGCATTCGCCGATGGCCGCGATCGCCGCTTTGCTGCCGCAATACACCGCCTGGTACGGAATGTTGAGTAAGCCCCCCATTGACGATGTGTTGACGATGTGCCCGCCCCCCTGGGCGCGCATGATGGGCACGGCATAATGCAGCCCGTAAATAACTCCCCATAAATTGATGTCCATGACTCTGCGCCAGAAATCCAGGGTGATTTCTTCCCAGGGTTTGGTCGCGCCTATCCCGGCGTTGTTAAAGAGGATGTCCAGCCGCCCGTTATGGGCCGCCGCTTGCTCAATCAGCGCGCGCACCTGCTCTTCTTTCGTCACGTCAGTGACGACCGCATGGGCGTTGCCATCTCCCAATTCATGCCGGGCCCGGGCCAAAGCGTCAGCATTGACGTCGGCCATAAACACGACCACCCGCGCGGCCAGCAGGTCTTTGGCAAGCTGCAGGCCGATGCCGGAAGCAGCGCCGGTCACGACGCATACTTTATCCCGAAAATAACTGTCCATAATTCCTCCTTTCAAAAAAGCATGTTTGCGTTTTCCGCAACAGGCGCTATTCCAGGACGCGGGCCATTGAGGACATCAGGAAGATGGCTCCATGCGTCATCACGGCAGGGGAGATGTCAAACACGGGCAATTCGGCCAGGGCCTTGATGATATGAGCCTGCATGGGGCATTCTTCATAGCGAAGGCTGCTCCATTGGACGATGCCGCCGCCCAACTGGACGCTGCGCGCTTCAATGCGTTGAGGGAACAGGATAGGCTGGATCAGGTCGGCTCCCGGGCCGCCGACCTTGGGGATATAGCGCAGGTTCAGGCAGTTTACCGGCAGGCTGCGCCGCTGCGCCAGCCCGGCTTCGTCCATGGGGCCGGTCACGGTCATTTCCAGCCGCAAAAAGGTGTTTCCCTCATGCCCGGCGACAGTGAACCTTTTGTCCCCCAGGATGTGCAAATCTTCAATGTCCGCATAAATTTTGGGAACCCCGGTCTCCTCCCGGCCGGTGAGAATCGGCGCGGTCTTGTTCTCCCAAACCACCAGAGAAAAACAGCCTTCAACCCGATCATGCTTGCCGTTGAAGCGCACCGGGGCGGACACGTCGATCAGGTTGTATGCGGAGCCGCCCATCCAGTCCACTTCCCGGCACTGGCTGTAGCCGACGGACACCTCGGGGCGCAGCAGCTCAAAACCCTGAGGAATATAGTCGGACAGGCGATCTCCATCGGTCGTATAGGCAAAGGTTATATTGACCACGTCATGGTAGCAGGTCTCCGTCGGCTGATAGGCCCAGCCGCCGAAGTGGGCCGGCATCCGGTAACACTTGTCGTCTTCGAACATGAACATGGCGCTTCTCCTGGTGGGTTAGGCGTGTTAACAGCCCGCATGATGCCGGAGGCCGCGCCTTCAGGCGACGGCGGACGCGAGCTGCCGCAGGATCGCCCAGCGGGCCACGGCATAGGCCACAAGCGGCGTATACACGGCTTTGAGCAAGGCAAAGGCCGAAAATGGAAACGAGACCACGCCGAGGGCGGAAAAAAATCCCACCAGGCAGGGAGTGACAACGGCGGCGGCGACGAGGCCGAGCAGAAGTCCCAGCTGCCAAGGGCGGCCGGGCAGTCGACATAGCAGGCGGCCGGGTCGCGGAAGGCTCTGCGCTGTTTCGAGGCTCCCGATCTTGAGCGCGCGGCGGGTGTCGGCGGAAATGAAAAGAGTCACCAGCAGCGACATGGCCATACAGGTAATGGCCGTATCCACGGCGGCAGCGCCGGCCAGCGGCACGTCGGCCATCTCCATGTTGCCGAGCCAGGCGAAAAAAGGATTAAGCACGAGGTTGAAAATCCCGGCTGTCACGCCGGTCTTGCGGATGAAGCTTTCCACCGGTTGCGCCATGGGTGCCCTCCCTGGGGGTGCGCGTCGTGCGGAAACACCGTCCCGTGGTCGGAACTGTGGTATGCCGACGGTATGGAACCTTATAGAATGTAAAGCAAAGGGGCGCATCGTCCAAATGGATGATATCTACGGAATATTTGGCGAAGATTGAAAAAATGCTATTATAATCGTTCAGCCGATTTTGCCCGGCGGTCGGAAACATAATGCGGCTCGGCGGGCGCGGTTCTGTTGTTTACGGGTTTGGGTTTTTGCTTGCCGAGCATAGCGGCTCCGATTTTTTCTTCCAGTTGGTAAAGGCTGTGAAGGGCTCTTGCCTGAAGCCTTCTTGCCGTCGGCAGACCCGGTATTCACGTAAAAAATGAGGGAGCCGAACAGTCTCACAGCCCCTGAGCCGTGTTGATAATGAAAAGAAATGGCGGCGGGTTCGCCTCGTTATCGAAAGGATAAATGGTTTGAAAAAAATATTGCGGCACGCGCTAATATATATATAAATTGACTTTTCTCCCAAGATTGCCGTATGGCTATAAAAATTGTATTTTTTTCACGAAAAACGCGTTCGATCTTTTGTTGACCGCGTCCGGCAGGTTCTGCGGGGAGGGGGTGATGCAAACCGCATATGCCATCCGGATAGGAGCGCGGTTTTGCTGACTTTTGGCTTATCCATCAAGAGCCGCTTCGTGGGTGAAGTTTTTGTCAAAGCTGTTTTTTGCTTTGGTTGATACGTTGCGCGTACGCTTCCTTTGCAAAAAAGCTTTTTCGTCTTCGGCGCGCCTTGCATGGCAGGCCTTTTGCCGCAAAATGCCTCTTTTCTGATTGTGCGCGGCTCTGCCGCCGCCTGTCTATTTTTCATCCACCCATAGCAACGGCATTCTCCCCATGCAGAGAGCGTCATTTAAGTCTATTTTAAGGAGATCGTCATGGAAGAAAAAGGGCTGGTTTCCAAGATCCTTGGAGTCATTCCAGGCCTCGTCATGCTGGCGGGGACATTGTATTTGCTGCGGACCTACGTTGAACCCTGGATGAAGTCATATACCCTCTTCGGAGTCAAGGGGTGGTTCGCCAGCGTACTGAGCTTGAATTATATCCTCCTGGCCATCATCGCGGGCATGTTTTACCGTAACGTGCTGTTCCGGGGAACCATCCCGGCTTGGGCGGAAGACGGCTTCCGGACGACCCGTCTCTTCATCAAGGCGGGGGTTATCATGCTGGGGTCTTTATATACCGTGCAAAATCTTCTGCGCATGGGCATGACGGCCATGCTCCTTATCTTAACCTTTGTTTTCGGCACGGTTCTGCTGGTGCTTATGCTCGGGCGTTTGTTCAAAGCCGACCGTTCCGTAGTGGCTGTTATGGCGGCCGCCTGCGGTGTTTGCGGGGTCTCGGCGGCTGTGGCCACGAGCCCCGGCGTGCGGGCTAAACCTGTGGATCTCGCTCTTGCCGTGGCCACCATTTTGGGTTTCGGTATCCTCACCATGTTTATCAGCCCATTTATCGGCAAAGCCATCGGCCTTTCGGACGCTCAGTTCGGCGCCTGGGTGGGCACGGGCATTCTTAATTCCGGGCAGGTTTTGGCGACTTGCCTTGCCTTCAACCCCACTGTGGCGGAAGGAACAGCCCTGTATTACGGGGAAATTTGGAACGTTGTCCGCGTTATTACCATTCCCTTTGTGGTTTTTGTTCTCAGCGTGTGGTACTGGCGGGGCGAAAGCGAGAACGACGGCCAGTGCCTCTCGCTCGGTCAGATTTTCTGCCAGAAGTTTCCCATATTCGTGCTCGGCTTTTTCGGCATGACGGCCTTGTCTTCCCTCGGCTGGCTCGGGGCGAGCGGTTCTGAGACCTTGCACTTTATCCGTGAGATCATGCAATGGGTATTCGGGATAGGTCTTGTCGGCCTTGGCGCGTATATTGACGTACGCGAGATCAGGGCGGCCGGGGGCGCGCCCTTGCGCATTGGCCTTGCGGCGGGGGCGACCAAATATATCCTTGCGCTTATTGTTATCCTGCTGCTGGTGCCCAAAGACGGCAGCTTTTAACGGGCAGCGGGCTGCGAACGTTCGATGGGCACGCCTCTTTGGCGTTCCGGGAGAATAACCGCATAGGTACGCATATTTTTGCTACGATGCATTCATTACAAGGAGCCGTCATGTCTGACAGCGCAAAGAAAAAATCCCTTACAGTCTTCAAGTCCGACCGGCATGAAGATATTGCGGCCATCATTCTGGCCGCCGTCATCGTCATTGTGGTCCTTTTCTATATGGCGTTCATCGCCCCGACAGTCACCGTTAAGGCCGATTCCGACGGCACGCTTCGGGATGTCAAAGTAGCGGCCGGCGCTATGGTGAAAAAGGGCGACCCTCTTTACACCCTGGCTGTGGTTGAAAAGAAATGGCGCGACAATAAAGTTGAAGAAAGCGTTAAGGAAAAGCTCATCAAAGCCAAGGCCAACGGCAAAGTCATTCAAATTTTTGCCGCTCCCGCCGCCCAGGTGAAAAAGGGCAAAACGCCCATCCTTGAGCTTGAGCACGAAAAAGGCACCTTGCCCTGATGCGCGTTCTGCTCGCTCTTGATTCTTGCCTTCGTACCGCCGCCGCGGCCCTGGAGCTGACCCGGCGGTACGAGGCCGAGTTAACGGTACTTTTCGTGCTTGACGCTACCTGGAATGTTTATGTCGGGCACGACTGGCTTTCCGGAAGCGGCTCACGCGCGGATTTTCTCGACTGGATAAAAAAAGAGGAACTCGACGCGGCGAATGCGGCCTTGGCCGCATTCCGTGCCCTTGCCGGGGAGTGGCCCTACGAGGAAAAAACCCGGGCCGGCAACGTGCGCGAAGAAATTCTCAAGGAGTGCCGCGAGGGATACGATCTTCTCATTATGGCCGATCCCTTTGCCCGTGGCCTGGAGATTATGCGCAACACCTCGGCCGAAATTGCCGGGAAAACGCCTTGTTCTTTGCTGCTGGTGAAGCGATAGCCATTGAAGCCGTCCGGCGGCCATAAATTAAAGACTAGAAGCCATTTCATCATTCATGAGAGCATGACTTCTAACGCCGAACTGCAGTCCGACGCGCCCATAGCGGCGTGAGCGAGCCGAAAACCACGTTTTTCGGCGAAGCGATCTTCATGAATCGGCCAGCGGCCGGTTTTTCCAGTCTCTCTCACACGAAAGTCTTGTTTCAAAAAAGGGGCCGCGCTTGTCTTTCGGGGCAATGCGCGGCCTTACGTTCGGCAGCGCTTGACATGCGTATTTTGTCAGTATACCCTATAGGGGTATTGGGTAATATAAGAGGAGTTGCTATGCGTGAATGTATGGACGTCAATGCCGTGGTTGCCCGCTTAAAAAGAATTGAAGGGCAGGTGCGCGGTATCATGAATATGGTGCAAAAGGACGTGCCTTGTGAAGATATCCTCGTCCAGATTGGGGCGGCCAAATCCGCGCTGCATAAAACAGGGCAGGTGATATTGGAAGGGCACCTTCACCATTGCGTGCTTACCGGCATAGCCGAGGGCAATACCGATAGCACGTTGAAAAAATTAGCGAATGCCATAGAACAGTTTTCCCGCATGAGCTGAGGGCCGTTGTTACATAAAAGTTCGTGCTTCAGGAGCGGTAAATCGGTTTTTTTATGAAGTGAGCGTTCTTTTATGGCATGGGGCCGGAGTAAAAGGGCCGGTCGGCAGCGTTATACGGGCAAAAAGAAGTATCGACGAAGCAGTTTCCAGGAGGCATCGGAATGGGCGCGGCAGCAGCATGGATTACGAATGAGGAAAAAAGGCGTATTTTGTTTGCCGTCATAAGCGGCAGCGCCCTGATATGCAGTTTTTTCAACATGAGGGGCCCGTTGTTTTTCAATCCGGCATGGATAGCCATTATTCTTTGCGGCTTTCCCATCCTTAAAGGAGCCTTTGCCGGCCTTGTAACCGACTTTGACATCAAAGCGGACGTGCTTGTAGCTATGGCGTTGGTCGCTGCCGTCTATATCGGCGAAACCTTTGCGGCGGGGGAAGTGGCGTTTATCATGTCCCTCGGTTCACTGCTTGAAGAGCGAACCGTGCGTAAGGCCCGTGAAGGGATTGAAAAATTGGTGAATTTAAGCCCTCGCACGGCTCGTGTTCTGCGTGACGGCCGCGAGGCCGTCATCCCTGCGGAAAACGTGCAGGCCGGGGATATGCTCCGGGTGCTTCCGGGTGAAACCATTGCCGTTGATGGCATCATCACCTTCGGGCAAACAACGGTCAACCAGTCCTTGCTGACCGGGGAATCCCTGCCTGTGGATAAAGACGTGAATGATGAGGTCTTCAGTGGAACGGTCAATCAACTGGGCGCATTTGATATGCGCGCCACCAAAGTGGAAGAGGACAGCTCCCTACGGCGCATGATCCGCCTTGTGGAATCGGCGGATGCTTCCAAAACGCCCATCGTGCGTATTATGGATCGTTGGGCCACGTGGATCGTCATTACCGCCTTGCTCACAGCCATCGGCACATGGCTCTATACCGGCGAGATCATTCGGGCTGTAACGATACTGGTTGTTTTTTGCCCCTGCGCTCTCGTGCTTGCCACCCCGACTGCCATCATGGCCGGCATCGGCAACGCCACCCGCTTCGGCGTTCTGATATCTTCCGGCGATGCCCTTGAGCGCCTGGCAAAGGTCACGCGCGTCGCTTTCGACAAAACAGGCACTCTGACCCACGGTAAGCCGGAAGTTGTGGCCGTGCGCTCTTTTGCATCCGGCCTGACCGATGCGCAGCTTATCCGCCTTGCCGCCACCGTTGAGCAGCGCTCGGAGCACCCCCTCGGGCAGGCCATAGTGCGCCATGCCAAGGGTCTGGGTATAACCCCGCAAAATTTGGAGCGCTTCATCAGCATTCCCGGCAAGGGGGTGCTGGTGGAAACGGGTGGGAAAAAAGCTTTGGGCGGCACGCTGCAGCTTATGCTTGATAACGGCATGGCTCCTACGGAAGAAATCCGCAACGCCGCTCAGCGGCATAAAGAGTTTGGCCGTACGGTCATCTACATCGGCGCTGATGATGCCATTGCCGGAATTGCCGTTCTTGCCGATACCTTGCGCCCTGACGCCCAGGCGATGGTAAATCGTCTTCATAATGAAAAAGTTTGGACAACGCTGCTCACTGGCGACAATACCCAGGCCGCGAGAAGCATTGCCGAAGCCGCAGGCATCAATCAGGTTAAAGCCGAACTATTGCCCGAGGATAAAGTCAGCATTATTAAAAACGAATTACAAAAACTCGACGCCGATAAAGTATGCATGGTTGGTGACGGCATAAATGATGCGCCGGCGTTGAAAGCAGCCTATGTCGGCCTTGCCATGGGGGGCGTGGGGAGCGACATAGCCGTGGACGCCGCTGATGCGGTGTTCGTGCAGGATGATATCAAACGGTTGCCGCAGCTTATTATGTTGGCAAGAAAAACGGCCGCGACCATCAAAATCAATATTACCATGTCCATGCTGCTGAATATAGTCACCGTGTTTCTGGCCGCCATGGGCCTTATGGGGCCTGTTGTCGGCGCGTTGGCGCATAACGCCGGAGCTCTGTTCATCGTGCTCAATTCCGCCCGGCTCCTCGGGTGGCGGTATCGATCGGAGGGTGGCAAAAATGCATAAAAGTCATTTCAAAAAACATTTTTTTGCGGAAGAACAAAAATGGGATTTATGAAAGCGCTTCTCATTGAAACGTAACATACTATACTATATATCGGTTCATAAATTACATTACAAGCAAGGTATACAAAAAAATTGTCACCTTAAAGCACTGGAGGAGCACATGTCGTCCATGAAAGAAAAAGTTTCTCTCGGGCCCAATCCCTTTTTGTATCCTGAGCCGGTGCTGCTTGTGGGCAGTTATGACGGCGACGGCAAACCCAATGTGATGACGGCGGCTTGGGGAGGCATTTGCAGTTCCGATCCCGTGAGTCTGTATGTGTCCGTGCGCCCGGCGCGCTGGACGCATAAAGCGATTTTAGAGCGCAAGGCGTTTACTGTGAGCATTCCCACAGCGGCCATGGCGCGCGAGGCGGACTATGTGGGCATGGCCTCGGGGCGCCGCTTTGATAAGTTTTCCATTGCCGGGCTTACTCCGATAAAAGCGGAAAAAGTGGATGCGCCTTATGTGGAGCAATGCCCTGTGGTGCTCGAATGCCGCCTTTCCCAAACCTTGGAGCTTGGCGTCCATACCATGATGATTGGGGAGATTCTGGATGTGAAAGCTGATAGGGATTGCCTTGATCCGGCAACCGGCAAGCCGGACCCGGCCCTTATCTCGCCCTTGATATTTGATGCGGGAACAAGCCGCTATTACAGTTTAGGAGCCCCTGTGGGCCAGGCGTTTTCCGTCGGCAAACCGCTTTTGCGCTCCGGAAACGGCGCATAGGCCTTTTGCGCGCGATTCTGGATACGATTTTTTGCGTAAGGCTTCGGCATTTGCCATCAATCCGGACCCGACGCGGCACGCCGCGTCGGGTCGTTTGTTTCGCAGCCCGGCGCCGAAAAGGTTGAACGCTGTATGGGTCGGATGCGGAAGCGGCTTGTCCGGATGCTAAAAACAGTATGTTATCTTGAGCGCATATTTATAATGTCCTTGGAAAAATGTTGAAAGTATTCGGGAGCGCGGTTTTTGTGGAAACAATAAAAAGTTGCTCACTATAACTGCGTTGACAAAAAAGAGGGAGCGCCGCATACACTGCGCTTAAATGGCGGCAAAAAGTTTTCGTATATACGCCACTATATTTTCAATGAGTTAGAGACAGATAGCGGCAAGTTGGTATTACTCATCTTTTTTGATCTTTGGAGGGGGTTAATGAATATTCGGCGGCGCATTTTTGTTGTGGTAAATCTTTTGCTGTTTTGCGTGATAGGTATGTTTGGCGTTACTTGGTATGTAAGTGGACTGCAAAAGACGGATGCGCTTGTGATTAACCTTGCGGGAAGGCAGCGGATGCTGACGCAAAAAATTACCAAAGAGTATTTGCTGACGCTTGTGGCCAAGGATGCGGAACAGAAAAAGAAAATTGCCGAGCAATTTACGCGGAGCATTGATGTTTTTGAACGCACCCACAATGCCTTGTACGGGGGCGGGCCGGCTCCGTTGAGCTTGAACCCCACGGGACCGCAGGGCGCATTGCCCAAGGCCGAAGGGGAAGCCTCCGCCAAGCTGACGGTTGCGGGCGATCTTGCGGAAAAATTTCTTTCTTCTGTCCGTTCAAGGCAGGCGGCGGGCGAGATGCGCAATGCCGAGGAAACGGAGCTGGAAGGCAAGCTGCTGGGCGCGTTGAACAGCGCGGTGGAAGCCATGCAATCTCAGTCTGAGGCGAAAGTGTTGTTTATGCTGCAGGCGCAAGCGGTATGCATTGCGCTGGCTCTGGCCGCTTTGCTTTTCTTTATACTCATGATTCGCAAGATGTTGTTCCGCCCCCTGGACAATTTGCTTAATTACGCCACAACCGTGGCTTCTGGCAGTTACGAGGCCCATCCGGAAGGCGAATACTCGCATGAATTGCTTACGTTGAAAGATGCGATGGAGTCCATGGTAGGCAACCTGCGCAAGGCTCTTGATGAGGCTTCCGCCCATGCGGATGTGGAAGCGCGCGCGCAAGAAACGCGGCGCGCTTTGGAAGAAGCCAAACGGCAGGAAGAAGAAAGCCGGCGTCTCATTGCCGCCATTAAGTCCATAAACGAGGAAGCGGCGAAAATAGTCCAAGGGCTTTTCACCTCGTCGGAAAAACTGACGGCGGAGGTAACCCACGTGACGGACGGCGCGGACAGGCAGCACGCCCGCCTGAATGCGACATCGCAATCCATGGATGACATGAACGCCGCTCTTATGAAGATGTCGCGCCATGCCGATGGCGCGGCGGAAGATGCCCTTGCGGCAAAAAGCATTGCCGGAGAAGTGGTCGCCGTGGTCAAATCCATGCTGTCCGCCACAGGCAGAGTGGGCGAAGAGGTCATCTCCCTGCGGGACAGCATGAGCCAGCTCGGCAAACAAGTGGACGGCATCAGCATTGTTATGCAGATTATTACCGACATTGCCGATCAAACCAACCTGCTGGCCCTTAATGCCGCCATTGAAGCGGCCCGCGCGGGTGACGCCGGACGCGGTTTCGCCGTTGTGGCGGATGAGGTGCGCAAACTGGCGGAAAAAACCATGGAAGCCACCTCTCAAGTGGGCAAGGCTGTCCAGGCCATTCAAAAAGATGCGCAGCAGAGCATCCAGGGGGTGGAAAGAGCGGCAACGCAAACGGAAGAAGCCGCCTCCCTGGCGCAGTCTTCGGGCGCTTCTCTGGATAAGATTTTGCAGGTTACCGGACAAACAGCGGAGCAGATTCGCGCTGTGGCCGCTTCGTCCAACGGGCAATCCGCATCCAGTTCGGCCATCAGAAAATCTTTGGAAGAAGTGGGTGCGATTTCAAACGAAACAAAGCGGGGAATGGAAGCCGCCTTTAAAGCCATAGGCGAAATATCGGCGGAAGCAAAAGGTTTGCACGAGTTGATCTCCCGCACGGGGAAAAATTCTTCGCTCGCTCAGTCGCGCGTGGCATAAAAGGCGGCTTAAAAGGAAAAGGTTTTCTTTTCCATGAAGCAACGATTTTTCATAGAGCAGATGATCAAGAAGGTAGGCAATGCCCTTTAAAAAATCACGGTTGAACGGCCGGGTAAAAAAAGGGCCGATTTTCGCCAAAACCGCCGAAACGGTTTCTCCGGCGGTTTTGGCGCTTCCGGAAAGCTCCGCATTCAGCGCGGATGCGTTGCCGCTTAAGTGGAAAAGGCAGGCCGCGCTTTTCCTCATTAGTCAAAATCTGTCGCTTTTTGGCTCTTCCGTTGTCGGCTTCGCTTTGGTTTGGCATATCACGCTGCAAACGGCTTCCGGCATCTGGATGATGCTGGCGATGATAGCGAGCACCGCGCCGCAAGCTTTACTGCTGCTGTGGGGCGGAGTGTGGGCGGATCGGTATAACCGCCGTTATTTGATCATGTTTTCAGACGGTTTCGCCGCTTTGGTGACGCTTGGCCTGGCCTTTGTTTTTTTGGCCGGAGCGGAAAGTCTCTTTTTAATACTCGTGGTTCTTGGACTGCGCGCGCTGGGCAGCGGCGTCCAGGCCCCGGCCTCGGCCGCTTTGTATCCTCAAATCGTTCCGGCGGATCGTCTCAACCAGGTTCAGGGGATTAACCAAACCGTTAATGCGGTGCTGATGGTTCTGGCCCCGGCTGCGGGAGGGGCTCTTTTGAGCGGCATGAATTTGGGCCGGATAATGCTGGTGGATGTGCTGACAGCGGCTTTTGCCATTGTTATCATGTGGCGCATCAAAACAGCGCATGTGCCGCGCCGGGCGCAGAGCCGCCCTGCCATGGAGGAAATTCGCTACGGTTTGTCCTATATGTTCCGGCACAGGCAATTGCGTCTCCTTGCCTTGTGCTATGGCGCTTTTTTCTTTTTGATGGCGCCTTCCGCCTTGCTGAGCCCTTTAATGGTGGTCCGCAGTTTTGGAGGGGGCGTCTGGCGGTTGACGCTCACCGAGCTTGCCTGGTCGGGGATGTCGGTCTTGGGCGGGCTGTATATTTCCTGGCGGGCGGAATACAAGGATAAACCCAGGGCCATAGCGGTCTGTGTGGTTATTTTCGGTCTGGTTTCGGGCTTCATGGGCTTAACGGAAAGCTTTTTGGTGTTCCTCTCCCTCATGGGAATAGCGGGCTTTGCCATGCCTGTGTTCGCCACCGTGAGCAATGTCTTTATCCAGCAGACAGCATCGCCCGAGGTGCTTGGGCGCGCTTTTTCCATAGTGCAGATTCTCGCTTCCGGCGGCATGCCTTTAGCTATCCTGCTTTTTGGTCCTTTGGCCGATATTGTGCCGGTGGAGTCGCTCATGGCCGCCGCGGGCTTTCCGCTGGCCCTGGTGGGGGTTTTGTACTGGCGCTTGACCAGGCGATGAAGGGGAGCTGGGTTCAGCCTCCTGTTAGAGCAGAGCAACGTTAAGACGCCGCTTCGCCGTTTAACGCCGAAGCGGCGTCTTAACGTTGCTCTGCTCTAAAAGAGTCTTGGCGAAATGCGCCTCTCCGGATATCTTCAACCGACCAGGCATCGGCGCAGGGCTCTTCTTTCACAGCCGGAGTCGTTTGCACAGCAGTCTGCCGGGGCAACCTCTGCGAATGCGCAGCGCTGGACTGCTGGAGCGAGTGAGCAGTGAAAATGCGTCTTTGCTCTGGCGGCGGGACACTTGCTTTTGCTGTTACATACCGAAGTGAGCGTCTTAAAGGTACTCTGCGCTAAAGGCCGTCTGATAGGGAAAAGGCAAGCTGAAAAAACGCGGTTGTCTGTCAGAAGAATTGAGGACAACCTCTTGCAAATGAGAAAGGGAGTTCTTCATGCAACGAGAAGAATGCACGTCTGCTTATAATGCGGATTTTATGTTATTTTTTTTGTCCGCATTGAACGCAATGCAAATCCATGCGGTGGACAAAGGAATTCGTAAGGAATGCATGCGTATAGGTGAACAGCTCTACTTAGATATACAGGAGAGTATAAAACCGGATTTAAGCCTTGAGGTTGGCGCAAGGCAGGCATCCTATTCTCGATCAATGCGTTTATTATTTCCCGATATTCCAATTATTGCGTATGAAGGAAGCCCAATTACGCACAAATACTTTGATGAAAAGTTTAATTTCAAAAAAAGAAATATAGAGTATTGCAATAATATTATATCATCTGTTTCTGCGGAACGAGAATTCAACGTTATATTGGATGGAGATAACAACATTCCCGCAGAGCCGGACGGAAGAAATTCTATAAAGCAACGAAAAGAAGGATATTCATTAAACCAAAAGATATATAAGATCATGTCACGAAGGGGTGATGAAGTTATAGAGCAGCATCAGCCAAAAAAAGCCGCTCTCTGGATCGACGTTGAAGGGGCGCTTGATGAGGTGTTGCCGAGCTTTGCAAAGTCATTACAAGAGAAAAAGATATCAACTTTATATATTGAAGTGGAGCTTAAAAAGGTATGGAAAGGCCAATGGCTTTTTCAAGATGTCTATGCTTTTTTAAGTCAGTATGGATATTTTCCGATTATGAGGGATAACGCTTATTATAATCAGGCAAATTTTATTTTTGTAAAAAGCGGGTTGCTCAAAGATAAGCTGCTTAGAATAATTTCTCATTACTACCTTAAACTGCGAGAATTAAATAACAGAGAACTATACTCGCAGGTGGCTCAGCTTACAAAAGAAGTTGGGGAGTTGAAGGAATATGTTCTTTCTATTAATAACAATAGCCACCAAAAGGTTTAGCTGCTGTTGAAAGCGGCGGTCAGATAATCTCTCCAGCAAAAACAGCGCGAATAAACTATGTCTTCCCACCGCGTGAAAACAGGAATCCTGCTTGTGGCCTTCGGGTCAGCGACTGCTGTTGGCGAAGAATCCTTACGCCTATTCGCCGACCAGGCGCGGCAGTGTTTTCCGGGCGTGCCTGTGCGGTGGGCTTTTACTTCCGATCGTATGCGCACGCGGCTGGCCGCGGCAAGAAAAAAGACCGATTCCGTCAAAAAAGCGCTTTGCCGTATGGCGTTTGAACGCTATACCCATGTGGCCGTGCAATCCCTCCATGTCATTCCCGGTTTGGAATATGAGGCTTTACTCGAGGAAATAGAGCGTGCGCGAAAAGCGGGAGGTCCGGCGCATATTGCGGTGGGGCATCCTTTGCTTCAGGAGGAGGAGGATCTGCGCCTGGCGTGCGCCGCGCTTTTAGCGCATCTGCCGCAGGGCCGGAACAAGGAGGATGCCGTCGTTTATGTGGGGCACGGCACCCGGCATTCGGGCGCGGCGAGTTATCAAACCCTTGCGGAGCATCTTAAGCAAAAAGATCCGCGCATTTTTATCGGTACGCTTTCAGGCGAGGGCTCCATAAAAAATCTTTTGCCCGCTGTTGTGGAAAGCGGAGCAAAAACCGTCTGGCTTCTCCCCTTGCTCGCCACTATCGGCACACATGCTGAAGAAGATATCGCGGGTGAAAAAGAAGACTCCTGGCGTAGTATTTTCGAAGCAGCGGGCTTTGCATGCTGCCCCGTCCTTAAGGGAACTGTGGAATACACGGAATTCGCACGCATATGGCTCGGGCACCTTGCCGAAGCCTTAAAGCATTTTAAAGTTGAAATACCCTAACGTTGCCAAACTTTCTGAATAAGTTTACACGGAGCATTCGGATATTTTTGCTTCTTTTTTCATGAGCTCATTTGTTAAGGAGTTTCAATAAGATGCGCATGCTTGTCACCGGAGGCTGCGGCTTTATCGGCAGCAACTTTATCACCCATGTGTTGCAAACAAGAGCGGACGTTTTTGTCTGCAATATTGATAAACTTACCTATGCGGGCAATCCCGCGAACCTGGCCGCTGTGAAACAAAACCATGGAGAACGGTACGTTTTTGCGCGTGCGGATATTGCGGATGCCGCAGCCATGCGCCGTATTTTTCAAGAATATGCCATAGACGCTGTCGTCAATTTTGCGGCGGAATCGCATGTGGATCGCTCCATCACCGATGCGGAGCCGTTTATCCACAGTAATGTGCTTGGCGCGCAGACCTTGCTTATGGTGGCGCGTGAGTATGGCATCACACGCTATGTGCATGTCTCCACCGATGAAGTTTACGGCTCGCTTCCCCTGGAAGCCACGGATCAAGCCTTTACGGAAAAGTGCCCCCTTGCGCCCAACAGCCCTTATGCGGCTTCCAAAGCGGCTGCGGATCTGGTGTGCCGCGCTTGGTACAAAACATACGGTTTTCCTGTGGTTATTACGCGTTGCTCCAATAATTACGGCCCTTACCAGTTTCCGGAGAAACTTATCCCGTTCATGTATCTGTGCGCCACGCGTAATGAGCGTTTACCGGTATATGGGGACGGCAAGAACGTGAGGGATTGGATTCATGTGGAAGACCACTGCCGGGGTGTGTTGCTGGCTCTTATGCAAGGGCGGCCGGGGGCGGTGTATAACTTGGGCGGCGCTTCGGAGCGCAGCAATCTTGACGTGGTAAGGACAATTTTACGGTTTTGTGGAAAACCGGACAGTTTGATTGAATTTGTGGAAGACAGGCTCGGCCATGATCGCCGGTATGCCATGGACTACTCCCTGGCGAAAGAAGAGTTGGGATTTACGCCCATATATAACTTTGAGGAAGGGCTTGAAAATACGTTAGCCTGGTATCAGGCCAATCAAAGCTGGATGGCGGATATTACGTCCGGCGCATATCTGTCTTTTTCGCTTGAATGATATGGAGAGAAAGTATGAGACCATCTCAAAAAGCCCTTGTCCTAGGAGGGAAAACCGGTCTTGTGGGCCAGGCTCTCATGGAGAGCTTACACAATTCGGGATGGGAGGCTATCGCCATCGGCCGTGCCGATGTGGATATTTTTGATAAGGATGCCTCTGATAAACTGCAAGGCATCATGGACAAATATGAACCCAATTGCTTTTTTAACACAGTGGCCTATACCCAGGTGGATGCGGCGGAGCAAGATGAAGAAAACGCTACCTTGCTCAACAGAACGCTCCCCGCTATTCTCGGCAGATTGGTAAAAGCACGTTCCTGCACCCTTGTGCATTACAGTACGGATTTTGTTTTTGACGGAAAAAAAAGAACGCCGTATGGCGAAGATGATCTTGCAGCGCCCCAGTCTGTATACGGCAAAACCAAGCTTGCGGGGGAGGTCGCGCTGCAGAATATAGGAGTGCCTCACTGTCTCATCATACGCACCGCCTGGCTCTTCGGGCCGGGAAGGGGCAATTTTATCTCCGCTATTCTTGAGCGTTGCCGGGCTAAGCAGGAGATCCGGGTCGTCCATGATCAGGTGGGCTCGCCCACCTATAGTCTGGATTTAGCGCAATACACCCTTAAGTTGCTGGAAAGCGGAGTTTCCGGTCTTTTTCATATTGTGAACTCCGGCCAAGCCAGCAAATGTGAACTGGCGGATGAGGCCATTGATTTGGTGCAACTGGAATGTGCGGTAACCCCCGTGCCCACTTCGGAATTTGCCTTGGCGGCGCCGCGTCCGCCTTATTCGGTATTGGACTGTGCGGCGTTGACCCGCGTGACGGGCGTCTCTCCGCGTCCCTGGCCCCAGGCCCTTAGGGATTACATATACAAAGACTTTGCCGCCGAATGAATGCCGATGCTCCTCTTTGGATAAATACCGGCGAGCTTTCCGGCGATATGCACGGCGCGCTTTTGTTGGCGGCCTTGCGCGAACGGGACCCTTCCCTGCGTTTCGTGGGTATGGGAGGAGAGCACTTGCGGCAGGCGGGTATGGAAACGCTCTTCCGGGTGGAAGCTCTGTCCGTCATGGGCATTACCGAAGTTTTAGGACAAATAACGCATATCATAGGCATGCTGGCGGACATAAAAAAGGCTCTTACCCGTCTGCGTCCCAAAGCGATTGTTGTCATTGACGCTCCGGACTTTCACTTCCGCATCCTGGGTATGGCAAAAAAACTTAATATTCCCGCATATTATTATATAAGCCCTAAGGTCTGGGCCTGGCGCGAAAAGCGGGCTGAATTCATCCGGGATCATGTGCGCCGTCTCATTTCCATCCTTCCCTTTGAAGTGGAATTCTATCGACGCTTCGGCATGGACATTGACTACGTCGGCAATCCTCTTGTGGATATGATCAATGCTCCCGCCTTAGACTCTATCCCTGTGCAGCCGGGTTTACTCGGTTTTTTACCCGGCAGCCGAAAAAAGGAAGTGAGCGCGCTTTTGCCGATCTTTGGCGAGGCGGCGCGCCTTCTGCTTCAGCGTATTCCCCAATTGCAGTTTGCCTATGCCAAGGCTCCTGGCCTTCAGGAGGACTTTCTCGGCTCTTTATGGCCTAACGACATACCGGTGCGCGTGATTCCGCCGGAAGAGCGCTGGAGCTTCATGCGCCGTTGTGAAATGCTCATCGCCGCTTCAGGTACGGTTACCTTAGAAAGCGCCATTTTGGGCGTCCCGGCTCTTGTCACCTACAAGGTATCGCCCCTTTCCTTTGCAGCGGGAAAGCTCCTGGTGAAGGTGCCTTTCGTCAGCCTTCCCAACCTGATTTTAGGTCGGGAGCTGTATCCGGAGCTTTTGCAAAAGCAATGCACTCCGCAAAAGCTGGCTGAAGCGGCGCTGGCTTGGCTGCTTCCTAAAGAGGGAGACGCCCCTCTTAAGCGGATTAGGGAAGAATTAGGGCCGGTTCGTGGTCTTCTTGGCGGGCCCGGAGCCGCCGGCAGAGCCGCGGATTTGATTTTACGCGATCTTGCGACGATTTCCTGAACCGCTTCGAAAAAACGCGGATGGTGTAAACATGCCGCCCGGCTATGCATGCAAACATAGCCGGGCGGTGTAATTTTTGGTGGGCCCACGAGGATTCGAACCTCGGACAGTCCGGTTATGAGCCGGAGGCTCTGCCAACTGAGCTATAGGCCCGTCAGGTTTCGGGTTTTGTATCGGCGCGGTGGCTTCCTGTCAAGCCGCTTTGCGCCGATGGCGGTTCATTTTGCTGTGATGCTGCATTGACGGTATGTTGCGCTCTGACCAATTGCCGTCAAGAGCGTGCGTCCATTGCAAAAAAGCCGGTTTTCCTTATGTCGCGGCAAACTGAGCGCATTGCCGAATTTTTCAACTGATCCGGCGTCAAATACGCCGGGTTTTCACCCGAGCGTTGATTATGAAGTGGCTTCCAGCTCATAGGGCCACAGATTCATGCCGCCGTCAAGAACATACAGGTCGGTGGCGCCGAGGGCGGCAAGCTTGCAGGCAGCGACAAAGGCGTCGCTTCCGGATGTGGAGAGGAGCACCAAAGGAACAAAGTGAGGCACTTCTGCCTGCAGGCGTTTTTTCAATTGCGGCATGGGGATATTGTGAGCTCCGGGCAGATGCCCCGCCTTCCAGTCCGCGGCCGGGCGCAGATCCAGCATAAAAAAATTGGATCCGGCGTCCTGTGAGGCTAAAAGCTCATCCGGACTAATGCCTTTGATCAGGGTTTGCAATTTATTTAAAAGAATAGAAGCGCCCATGCCGAGCAGGCGGCCGGGCAGGCCGATGCGCGGGCGGGCGCTTAAGGTGGTCAGATCCGCATCAGCGGACAAGGCGGCGAGGGCTACTCCGAAAAGTCCCTCCGCGGCCGTTTTGGAGATATCAACGCCAAGGACCTGCACGCCAATCAGGCTATGGCTTTGCCTTTCGCATACCAGTTCAAGGATCAGCAACCCTTTGCCGGAAGCATCATCAGGATCCGGAAGAGCCGTAATGGCGGATTCCAGATCAAGGTCGCGATTTTGCGCGTCGGCTATTCCATAGCCCGCTCTATAGAAATGCAAGCCTGGGGTTGAGGCTGTCCGGATGGCCATACTGCCCAGATCCGTGTCCGGAGAAATATTGCCGGTGGCCGCGCCGGTAAGAATAGCGCTTATCCATGCATGCTCATCACCGCCGGCATAAAAGGGCGCTTTGAGGCCTGAAACAGGAAGCCTTCCCGTGGGCACGTTTACTCCACTGCCCATAATATGCAACCCTTGTGAAGAGCTGGGGTCTTCAAGCCGCATGCATCCGTGATTGTCGAGGAGGATCCCTTCCTCGCGCAGGAGGGGATGCTTCGCCATGAGGGGGCTGGTCCATAAACAGCAGGGGCTTTGTAATGCTGTTCCATCCGGCAGAACTATATGTTCAAGCAAAGAGCCCTCGCTGTTCAGCTTACATGTGAGGCGTTCAGGGAGCGTGTTGGGGAGCGGGGTAAAGCGCAGGTCAGGGCCTAGGCGTTTGCGTATCAATTGAAGCATGTGCGGGTTTATGGGAGGGCTGTCCTGCTCCCCAGTATAGAGCCAATGCGCTTGTGCTCCGGCCTCCCGTGCGAGGAAAACGGCATCCAGCGCGGAGGGTCCGTTGCCGATGATTATTACGGGCCGTTGTTCGGCGGCGGCTTGGGCCAGAGCCTTATCGCAATCGTGAGGGTGAGCGGCGAATCCGGGCAAGGGCCAGCCAAAGATGTTGCGCGCGGCCTGCAGGGCACGGGGAATGCGCACAGTGGCCGAAATTTCGATAACCAGCTCTGAATAGCGGATGCTGATGCTGCCTTGACTGGAACGCAAGTTGACCTCACGTTCTTTAAGGTCAGGGGTGATGTTGAGCGCCTCTAAAACGCCGACATCGCGCGCGCGTAGCGCGTCCATATCAGGCAATGCGGCAGCGAGCCGTTTTGCCGCAGGACCTTGTGCGGCAGTGTCTTTGTTGGCCAGATAGTGAGCTTGGAACTCTTTTAAGGCGGCGGGGATAATGAGGTTGACCTCACTATCCGGCCGCCTGCGCTTCATCCTCGTAACGTAGTCGAGGCCAGCTAGGCTGGCTGTAATAACGATGATGCGATGCACGGGATACTCCTTGGCGGGGTGGAGAGTTTTTTTAGACAAAAACTTGACCGAAATGGGGGGCAGCGTTACTATCAATTAAGTATTGTTTCTTTCATTGGGGGTTCCCTTATTTCTGCGGAGGCGGTATGGGCATTGGTACACAGGAAATAGTCTTAATACTTGTTGTAATTCTCATTCTTTTTGGAGCAAGGAAGCTGCCAGAGATCGGTAGCGGGCTCGGGCGAGCTATTAAGAACTTTAAGCAAGCGACCACCGAGCCTGACGAAATAGACATAACGCCCCAAGCCACGCGTCCTAAAAAAACGGTAGGGAATGATGACGAAGACGCAAAAACTTGATAAGTACTCATACTCAGCTTAAGATAGATCTTAAAAATTTAAGTGCTCGTGCATGAAGTCTCTTAGAGATTTGCCGTGTGAAGTTCTTTGGAGAGAAGTTTATTTTTAGCAGATGATTAGAAGTTATTTCATAATTCCTTGACAACTCTTCTGAGTAACATCATGAAAAAAGTGAGTAGACGGGTTGTGTCCAGAATTTTTCGCACATTTTTTAGCCGCCAGTCAGTGAGGCATGGTAACCATCAGGAGCCGGCGCGGAGCTTGCGAGCGGAGGCGCGAAGCGGCGATCTCGCGCTGCAAGGAACGTGACCTCCGGGGCTCTATGCCGATACTTCTTGCTTTATGCTTATATACAGTTGCGTATCCCACTTTTGCCCGGGCCATGTAGCGCGTAGTCTGGCGCCACAAGCATCAAGGCGGTGTGCCCATCCGGAAAGCTTCTCACAACGCGTGTCCGGCGACGAATTTCACGGTTCAGGCGTTCAAGTGAATTAGTTGTTCGGATGTGCCGCCAATGCGTTGTGGGAAAGCCGTAATAGGAAAGCGTTTCGTCGCAGCCCGATTCAAGAATTCTGGCCGCTTTCCCAAGCCGTAACCCCTGAATCTTCTTCCTCAGCGGCTTTCTGGCGGGCGGCTTCCTTGTCCTCCTATGCGTGGATGGCTTTGAGCATCAAAGCCACTTCCTTGGCTTTGCCGCGCGGCACTGCATGCAGCACGTTACGGTAAAAATGCACCACGCAACGCTGCCATTTGGCGGCTGGGTAATATTCCCCAAGTGCTTCGAGAAGCCCAAGGCTTTTGTCCGATACCATGGTAATCATCCCATTTTTAGTAGCAGCTCAAAGTAGAGACTATGCCGCTTGCTTCAACTTCATGGCGGGGGTGATCCCCCGCCGATGCCCATGTTTGGGCGCTCATTGTTGTAGCTCCAAAGCCACTTGGTAGCAAAATCCTGTATTTCTTCAAGGCTCTCAAAGAGATCCAGATTCAGCCAGTCATACCGGACCGTCCGGTTATATCGCTCGACATAGCCGTTCTGCTGCGGCTTTCCCGGCTGGATATACCGCAAATGGATGCCTTTACGTTTAGCCCAGCTTTGCAGCCTGATGCTAATGTACTCCGGGCCGTTGTCGCAACGGATCTCTTTGGGGCAACCCCGCCTTCGATTATCTGCTCGAGTGTTCTCTCCACACGTTCAGCCGGAAGTGAAAAATCTATCTCAATGCCAAGTCCTTCCCGGTTAAAGTCGTCAATGACGTTCAAAAGCCGTATGCAGCGACCGTTTTGCAACTGGTCGTGCATAAAATCCATTGACCATATCTGATTCATGGCATCCGGTACGGCAAGGATTTCCGGTTTCTCACGCTTCAGGCGCTTACGCGGCTTGATGCGCAGGTTGAGTTCCAGTTCACGATAGATGCGGTACACGCGCTTATGGTTCCAGCCGTGGCCTTTGACGTTGCGCAGATACAGAAAACACAAACCGAAACCCCAGTTGCGCTGCGATTGCGTCAAACCCAGCAACAGCTCGCCAATCAACATGTTTTCGTCCGACAGCGTGCGCTCGTAAAGATAACAACATTCGCTGACGCTGAAAGCCGTGCATGCCTGCCGAATACTGAGACCGTCGTTCGACACGGAGTTTTTGGCCATCTCAACGCGCTGAGACGGCCTTATCACTTTTTTCGAGAGCATCAGCACGTAACTGAGCGTCCGCATACATACGCTTGAGCTGGGCATTTTCTCGCTCAAGCTCTTTCATCCGCGCCATGAGCGGAGGAGTCCATGCCACATACTTTGCACGCCATTTGTAAAACGCGGCGCTGCTGATGCCGTGCTCACGGCAGAGCTCGGTGACGGGAACCCCATTCTCGGCCTGCTTCAAAATCGCCAGAATCTGGCTGTCGGAAAATCGGGACGTTTTCATGCAAAATCTCCGTGTTCGCTATTCTCGGAAATTCTACTTTAAAACGCTACTTTTTTTTCGGGGGGATCACCCCATCAGTTCGACCCGTTCAAGGCCTCGGTCGCGTAAATACCGCAAGAATTGCCGCCAGCTTTCACTGTCCTCGCGTGAGCTTTCGCAACGCCTAGTATCTCACGAAAACCACTCACCCTCACCCCGATGGCCACAAGCACCGACACGTTTTGCACTTCACCGGCCGAGGAACGTTTGAGCCAGATGCCATCCACGAAAACATAGGGATATTCTGCCTCAAGGGGACGATTGCGCCACTCTTCAACTCGCTCGAATATCTTTTGATTCAAATCGCTGATGGTACTCGAACTCACCCGACTGCCCCACAGGGCCTCTGGGATGTCCTCCACCCGGCGCACGGAAACTCCGGCAAGATACATTTCCACCAACGCCTCTTCCACTGAACTTTCATGGCGGCGGTAACGCTCAATTATCGCTGTTTCAAAAGGCACGTGAGGTAATTTCGGCACCTTGAGCTGAACAGTTCCAGCCTTTGTCTGCAAATCCCGTTCATAGTGGCCTGCGAGGGGACTGGCACGCTGAGCGTTGCGCTCGTAGCGTCTTGCCTGGCACAAGGCATCTGTTTTTAGGAACAGTAGGATCTGATTGTCGGCAAAAGATGCCTTCCCCATTGTAAAATTTTCGCTTTCATCATTCGAAAATTTTATTCCGAAAAGTTATTTTTTTTCGGAGGAATTGCCATTTTACAACGTAAAGTTTTTATTCCTCCTTGAAAGAGTACATTGATTTTATCAGGAGAGGGCAGAGCTACTATCTCTCCTGTACCAAAAATAGGGTGGTCGATCAAGCTTTGTAATTCGAAAGTTCCAGTCATACTATATAGTTGAGGGGCTTTTCCTTTGTGTCGGAGAATGGCTTTTTGCCAGGCTGATTCTGTTTTACTGGGCGAGGAAAGGTGCCGTTCTCCTGATGGATGAGTGCCAGGCTTGGAGCTTGGTTCAATTTTTCGAGGCTTGAGGTTTTCCGTTTGCCGCAAATCATTTTGAAAATTTTTTTCTGCGAACGAAGAGTATCTTTTTTCGGGGAGATAATTTTTATCTTCCCTATATTTATGTACACTTCCGCATGCTTTACATTCTACTTTTGCTATACGTCCATCCAAAACAAGCATGATTACATGTCCTGTAATGTCATTACATCGTCTACACTTTGCTGTTATATAATCTCCTGGTCTATAACTAGACACGAACACTCCCTGTTTTTATTTATAGTTACGAGGAAAGGTTTTAAAATATTCTTTTATGGGAATATGGGTAGTTCACCCTTTATTGCTAAAGGGATACCGCTTACCATAAAAATTACGGTAGTGGCAATTCTGGCAGCTTCTTGGCCGGCAAGGCCAGCCATGTCGCGAAAAGTTCGCCCTAATGTTGTGCTTGGAACAATTCCCAATCCGACTTCGCTGTGGACTAAAATAATTGGGCATTCAAGATTTTGTAATGATTTTAAAAGTTGTCGGCAGTGTACAATGAAATCTTCTGAAGGTATTCCATCGAGACTGCAAGTCGCTGTCCATAGCGAAAGGCAATCAAGGAGAACAGATTCTTTTGGATGAATAAGATCAGGAAGTTCTTGCCATAAAGAAAGAGCCTTCTCTCGCGGCATTTCATATAAACGCCAATTGGCTCCTCGTGTTTGCTGATGCAGGTGGATGCGGTGTTGCATTTCTATATCATCCACTTGTGCGGTAGCAATAAAGAGAGATTTTGGAGAAAAAAAGTGTGCAAGCCTCTGAGCATAAGCACTTTTTCCACTACGGCAACCGCCGGTAATGAATACAAAAGGAAGTTGTCGGATAAAGGGATGCATATTTGATCAGTAGGATTAAGGGAGAAGATGGTTACTGGTAATTTTTTGTAATATTTTTTTCCGCATTAAGGAACTTACCGCGAGAGTTAGAACAGCTATCAGAGCACTGAAGGCGCTTTCGTCTCTCTTCTCGCCGAGATGGCTATTGCGCTCCATAACTAACCTTTCAGCATCACTAACCAGACGCTCGCCGTTCTGGCGTAAAGCTACAGCCAACCTTTCTCGTTTTTGCTCCTGGCACATGATTGGCTTTTGATAACAACGGGCTTTGCGAACTCCATTGTTTTGCTCGCTTTGTGATGCTTTTACAAACGCCTTATAGGCTTCGATAGATGATTGTGAGCAGAGTTCAACTAAGTTTTGTATAGATGGTGCCTGCATGTAGGCACAGATACTTTTGCTAGAGAATGCGCCCTGTGTACATATATCTATATATTTCATATTGTTGAATGCTGTTCAATAGGGAGTGCTGGCATTTCCTCGGTATCTCCCCATTTTTAGTAGCCCTTCAAAGTAGAGCCTCTGCCGCTTGCTTACGCTTCATGGTGGCGCGCTTCTGCATAGCAATCTTGGTACGGTTTGCCCGGCTAAATATGCATCAGACGGATACCTTTGGGGGGTTAGTCCAGCCTTGCAGCCTGGGGTTGATATACTTCGGGCCGTTGCCATAGCGCTTCTCTTTGAGGCAACCCCATCATTCGATTGCTTGGGCGAGTTTTTTTTCACACATTCAGCGTGTGGAGTGTCAATACGTTGTTCACCCTCCGAGCAACCGAGAAAGCTCCACTGCCGATTTCGTTGTTTCATTCGGCAGGATAACCGCAAGGCCGCCCTGGAGGCATCATCAACTAGACACTAGCACTGTGTAACATTTAAAATTTCGGATAAAGGCTTTTCAATTTTATCCTGGCTTCAGCCGTTGTAAATTGCCAGTTAATTGCGTTTACGCTGCTGTTACGATGATTTTCCCAAGCCAGACTCGGCTTTCATGGTGGGCATGTCGGCGATACGCCGATCAAGGCATTGTCCTTTCAGTACGCTGAGCTCTATCTCAGCCATGTTGAGCCAACTGCCGTGCTTGGGGGTGTGATGT
>JAVBOT010000012.1:0-51078 GCA_031550225.1 Desulfovibrio sp. | reverse complement strand
TGTGCTGCGCCCGCCGCCGGGCAACGCTCTGAGCATTCCCTTTTGGAGCAGGTCTTCAATCTCCCGCCAAGCGGTAGCGCGGGAGGTTTTGGTCATGCCCATGTACTTGCGGGTGGACAGTCCGCCCTCAAAGCCGTCTTTTCCGGCATCCAGCAGGCGATTGAGCACCTTTCTCTGGCGTTCGTTCACCGCAGTTTCAGCGTGGCGCTTCCAGAAAACAGCCTTGAACAAAATCGCGGCCAATGTCGCCTCCGCCGCTACCAGCGTCCGCTCAAAACAGCTTATGAACCACAGCAGCCAATCCGTGCATTCACCGGCCCCGGCCTGTGTTTTTTCCAGCAAGTCATAATAAGACTCGCGCTCTTTCATGATCTGCGCGGAAAGGCTGTAGTAGCGCCGCCCTGTGCCTTCATCCTGCGCCAGAGCCATGTCGGTTATGGTTCGAGCCAAGCGCCCGTTACCGTCATCGAAAGGATGGATAGTGACAAAATACAGGTGAGCCAAGGCCGCGCGGAGAATGCCGTCCAGCTTTTCGCGGCTTGCTTCCCACCAGGAAAAGAAAGCAGCCATTTCCGCCTCCACATGCTCGGGTGGCGGCGCTTCAAAATGTATTTTTTGCCTGCCGTATGGGCCGGAAACAACTTGCAGGGGCGCATTGCGCCATGCGCCGGTGACAATAGAATGAAAACCGGAACGCCCGGACGGGAAAAGCGCCGCATGCCAGCCGAAAAGCCGATCTGCGTTAAGCGATTTTGTGTGGTCGTGAGTAGCGTCAAGCAGCACCATTACCAACCCGTCCACGGCCCTATCCGCCGGGCGCAGGCCAGCGCTCAGCAAACCGAGGTGGATAGCTATGGAAGAGCGCACCCCTTCCCGATCCAAATTCTCGCCCTCAATGGCCGCTGTCTGGATGGCATCTTCTTCCACAGCCACGGCGTAAGCCCGCAAACCGTCCTCAAAGCCGAGTTCTTCCATGGCTCGCAAAAACCGCCCCTGGCGCTTACGGACAGCAGCCAAAGGCTGGAGCAATTTTTCTGAGTCCCAGCTAAAATTCGGCCAAGTGGGGGATTGCCAGAGGTATTGAGGCATTTGGCACCTCTTATCGCTTCAATATTTGAGGCGATTATGACGATTATTCACCGCAAAAGCAATACCCGACAGAATGAAAACTCTTACTAAGCCCCGATCAGGATTTTTTCGCGCTTTCATTCCCGCCCTCAACGGCGGCGGATTTTGTCCGCGCGCACGCGGGAAAAGCTGATAGATGCAGCCTGTATATCGCCCCTGACGCTCCTTGCCTCGCTCCGTTCGGGCAGACGCTCCCCATTGGGGCTTTGGTCATGCTGGTCCGTAAACCGGAGGGACCGGCGGAGTTCGTGCCCGCAGACTCTTCCGACAGTCTCCGCAACGTGGTCTATCAGAATCTTATGCGGCGCGGCAGCGCCCTGGAAGTGCTTGAGCGTTCAAAGCGGCTGACGGAAGAAACGCCTTGCTGGTATCTGCGTTATGCTTGCCTTGACGATGCCGCGGCCTTGCTGCGGAATGCTTTTATCGAAACGGGCAAGGGATTTTCGGGGCTTGGGCGGGAACAGGAAAGCTCCCCGCCCATTGCCGCCGGAAACGCCACGCCCACGCCGGGCGGGTCCCGCTCGCACGCGCCCCGCCGTCGAGCTTCCCGTGAAAATTTTATTCGCCGTCCCGATGTGCTTCTCAGGCAAGGGCAGGGAGAGTTTTTTCTGGTTCAGGAAACGGGCGATGAAATTTTCCATCTGAATGCCCTTGGGCGGGCGGTATGGGAACTGCTGGCCGAACCGCTCAGCGAGACAGAGGCAATCGGGCTGATAGCTTCTGTTTTTCCGGACACTCCGCGCGCCCGAATTGAATGCGATGTGGTGAACTTGTTTACAGCTTTCAGAAAAAATGAACTGCTTTTCAAAGCATAACCCTGTCGATTTCCGGCAGGGTTATGCTTTGAAAAATGTTCCGGCTCAAACGGAAAACGCGTTGGTTTTTTAGCGGCTTCCTTTTTCCGTTCCCGCTGATCGTTACGGCGTTCCCATTCCATTTCCTGCTGCTTCTTTTGCTATTCCCGCATGTCTCCTCCGCGCTGCTTACGATTTTCGCGCGCGCTTCTTCCCTGCCCTTCCTGCGTTTGCCGTCAGCTTCCCCGCGGTCTTTCCTGCCCTCTTTCCTCATTTCCTCCGGTACTGCCCAGAATCTTTCGCACTTTCAGCAGCAGCCAGTCAGCGCGGGTTGGAGCCGTTAGAGCAATTTACCATTGAAAATGTATAAGTGCTCTGCAAGGATTTGCCCGTAAATCCTTGCCTTGAGATTGCCGTAGGCGGGCTTTGCCCGCCGTTAAACGACAAATCTCAAAGTTACTCTGCTCTAGGAGCCGGCAGCGTATTTTTTCTTGCGGGCGCGGAGCAGAGAGCTCTTTTTTAAAAAAGATATTCGAATTATCCTTCCCAAAGGCTCCGGCTTTTGACTTTTATCTGAGGTTTTGGTATGGAGTTGCAATGCGAATTTCTGATAACCATAGAATAAAATTGTTGATTTTGTGTTTGCAAGGCGCGAGGCGCACAAGATTATTGGCGATTGCCCGTGTATGATATGTAAAGTGCACAGCGGTCATTTATAATCAAAAGTAGGCCGTGCGCGCGACTTCAGGTGAATAATCCGGAAATTTGCCGGTATGGCTTGCCGGGCAGACAAAGTATGCGCCGCGTAGCGGACCTGCCTGGTCATTTTATGGAGACGCGTTCAGCAATAAGTGGATGCGTTTCGGCGGCGTCTGTTTTTGCGGAGATCTCCCTTTATGCGCCGGGTTTTTCGCGATATTTTTAGGGCGGCGCCGTGTTTGCGCGGCTTGACGAAATAGCCGCTCTGCGAGCCGTTTTCCGTCCGCTGCTGTGCGTTTGCCGCAAAAAACGGCGCGTTTTCCCACAGCGCTGTGGGGCGCGGCAAAAATGCCGCGCGAGTAGTGCGCGTCTCACCTTTTACGTGAGTTTTTCACTTCGTTTTCCCTTTGGGGAAAGCGCAGTAACTTCGGCAAGCAACCGCATGCTTGCTTTATCAGCGCGTCGTAGGTTCTCCTTTGCTGGCCGCGCCCATACCAAAGAGGTTTTTTATGGATGCATTGCATGGAATGAATGCGCTCACACTTGTTTTTGTCTCCCTGTGTGTTTTTGCCATAGCTTACCGGTTCTACGGTTTGTGGTTGGCGAACAGGGTTTTGGAGCTGGATGGAAAACGCGCCACGCCGGCGGAACGCTTCGCCGATGGGCATGACTACGTAAAAACCAACAAGTTCGTTTTGTTCGGCCACCACTTTGCCGCCATCGCGGCGGCGGGTCCTTTGCTCGGGCCGGTGCTGGCGGCTCAGTTCGGTTTTTTGCCCGGGGCCATTTGGATCATTGTAGGGTGCGTTTTAGCCGGGGCCGTGCATGACATGGTGGTCTTGTTCGCTTCTGTGCGTCATAAAGGACGCAGCCTCGCCACCATAGCGGAGAAGGAGATCGGCAAAGCCACGGGTTTTGTGGCCTCCTGGGCGGTGCTCTTCATCCTCATCCTCACGCTGGCCGGCCTTTCCATAGCCGTTGTAAACGCCATGCACGACAGCGCCTGGGGAACATTCACGGTATTCATCACTATCCCCATAGCTCTTCTGATGGGCGTGTATCTGCATGTGTGGCGTGAGGATGACGTGAAAGGGGCGAGCCTCATCGGCGTGGCTCTGCTTGTTCTCGGCATTCTCGCGGGCCCGTATGTGGTGGAAAACGAAACTTTGCGGAACTGGTTTTCGCTCAGTAAGGAAAGCATTTCTCTGACCATCCCCGTTTACGGCTTTTTTGCCTCGGTGCTGCCCGTATGGCTTTTGCTGTGCCCCCGGGATTATCTTTCCACCTACTTGAAGATAGGCACCATTCTCATGCTGGCGGGCGGCATTATTTTTGTTCAGCCGACCATGCTCATGGAGCCCATCACCAAGTTCGTCAACGGCGGCGGCCCCATCATCGCCGGGCCTGTGTTCCCCTTTATTTTCATAACCATTGCCTGCGGCGCTATTTCCGGATTCCACGCCATCATCGGCACGGGCACAACCCCGAAGATGCTCGGCAACGAGCGCGAAGTTCTGTTTGTCGGTTACGGGGCCATGCTTACCGAAGGGTTTGTGGCCATTATGGCGCTGATAGCGGCCTGCACGCTGGTGCCCGCGGATTATTTCGCCATCAACGCGCGGCCTGAAGTGTTCGCCAAGCTCGGCATGAATGTTGTGGATCTTCCCGCTCTTTCCTCGGCGGTGCAGGAAAACATTCAAGGGCGCCCCGGCGGCGCGGTTTCTCTGGCTGTGGGCATGGCGCACATTTTTTCGTCCATTCCTTTCATGAGCCATCTGATGGCTTACTGGTACCACTTCGCCATCATGTTTGAAGCTGTGTTCATCCTGACGGCAGTGGACACGGGCACACGCGTGGGCCGTTTCTTCCTGCAGGAAATGGTCGGCAAGATGGTGCCCAAGTTTAACGACAAACACTGGTGGCCCGGCATTATCATTACGAGCGCCGCGTTTACCGCCGCCTGGGGCTATCTTGTCTATACCGGGGATATTTCCTCCATTTGGCCTTTGTTCGGCATGAGCAACCAACTGCTTGCCTCCTGCGGTCTTATTATCGCCACCAGCATGATCATCCGGCTGAACAAGGCCAAGTATGCGTGGTGCACCGCGGTGCCCGGCATATTCATGGCCTGCATCACCCTTTGGGCGGGATATCTGCAGATATTCAACAACTATCTGCCCAAGGGCAACTATTTGCTGGCCACGCTGGGGCTTATCATTATGGGGCTTATGCTCGTCGTGTTTGCCGGCGCGTTCCTGCGCTGGAAGGAGCTTTTGGGCATCAAGGCCACGGTTGTGGATGAGCACGGCAAAACCGTGCTCGCCTTTGCCGAAGAATAAACCTTTCCGAGTCCGGCGGCTGTTGCCAACGTTCTGTTTGGCAACAGCCCGCCGCTCGGGCGCGCTTGCCGCCTCCGCTTTTTCCTGAAGCCTCTTTGAGAGCGATGTACCGTACGATTAAGGAGAGCCCATGCTGGATTTTATCATTCTTTTGCTTGTGTTTGGGGCGGTGTACGGGGTATTCCTGTTTGCCCACAAGCACGGCTGGCTGCCGGATGTGTCTTGCCGGTGACTGCCCTTTGACAGGCGGCAGGCGCTGCTGGAAGAAGAAAAGCGACGCAAGAGCAAAGATCCGAACGGCTCCGGGGAGCATGGCGACGCCCCGTGACACGATCGTGGACGCGAAATTTTTTATGCTTCAGCGTAACTATACGGCGCAATTGGACGGATGCCCTGTTTGAAAAAGGCCGCCGTGCGGGGTGACGGCGGCCTTTTCTTGCACGCTGTCTCGTGAACGCGGCATTCGCTGCCGTTTTACCGCGCCTGTGAAATTTTTTATGAACAGCTTGTTTGATGTTATGGCCGGATAGGGCAGATTCACTTTGAGATTTGCCGGTTAACGGCGGGCTGAGCTCGCCTGCGGCAATTTCTGGGGCGACTGTCCGGTGTTTGGAAGCCACCGCTAGCTTTTCAGGAGCATTTTTATGATGAAACCAGTTCGCAATACGTTGCTTTTAGCGCTGCTGCTTTTCGGTTTGTCCGCGGGCGGCGCTTTGGCCGCCGAGCCGGCGGGCAAAGGCAATGACAGCATCACCGTGGTTCAGGCTTTGGACATGATCAGTTTCGATCCCATCGCCACTTCGGATTTGAACAACCAGTACGTGCTGTATAATATTTACAGCCGGTTGTTCACCTTCCCCAATGATCGCCTGGCCGGGGACGTCAAGGAATTGTGCAAAGAATTTAAGATGGTCAGCGATACGGAATGGCGCTTCACCATTTGGGATGACGTCAAAAGCCATGACGGCAGCGTAATCACGGCCGATGACGTGGTGTATTCTTTGAACAGGGCCAAGGGCGGCACCGCCATCGGCGCGCTTTTTAAGCCCGTGAAGAGCATCACCAAAATTGACGACAAAACCATCGCCATTACAACGGACGGCCCCTATCCTGGATTAACATCCGCTCTCACGCACGCGGCCACGAGCGTAGTGCCCATCAAGTACACTGAGCAGGCCGAAAAATCCAAGGACTGGTCCAAGCCTGTCGGCAGCGGACGGTATAAGTTTGTGAACCGGGTTATTGGAGATTCCATTAAATTTGAGCGGTTTGACGGATATTTCAACAAGGACGAACTTGCCCGGAACAAAACGTTGACCATCAAGGTTATCCCTGAAGGCACCAACAGAACCATTGCCATTGAAACGGGCGCGGCTGATCTGAACGCGGAATTTGTGCCCACCGACTATGACCGCGTGGTGAAGGATCCCAAACTGAAGCTTTGGGAGCAGCCCTCAGCGTTGGTATGGCATCTGGGTATGGACAACACGCACGAGTGGTTCAAAAACAAGCTGGTGCGCCAGGCTGTGGCCTACGCGGTGGACCGCGAGGCCTGCATGAAGGTGGGGCATGACGGCAAGGGCGTGGTTTTATACAACAGCGCGACTTTTGCCCACGCACCCACGGTTTTGGGCGCTATTCAGAATCCTTTGAACAAGTATTCCCATAATCTGGAAAAGGCCCAGGAGCTGATGAAGCAGGCAAACTGCCCCGGCTTTTCCACGCAGCTCATAGTATTTCGCGACGAGGCCGAGCGTATAGCCACGGTTATTCAGGCCTACTTGGCTATAATCAACATCAACGTGGAAATCGTGCGCATTGAAAATGCGGTTTTCGCATCTTACATTGCCTCGCACAAAGCTCCTATGTTCGTCACCAGTTGGGGCTGCTACTGGGATCCGGATATGTTCCTAGCCCGCCGTTTCAGTAAAGACGGCATCGGCGGAGTGAACCGGGTCTGGTATCAGAACGCCAAGCTGGATGAGATGATTATGGAAGGCCGCAAAAGCTTCGACCAGAACAAGCGTGTGGAAGTATACAAGAAAATTCAGGAATTTCTTGCGGAAGAGTCTCCGGAAGTGGATCTTTACGTGACCAAGGTTTACGCGCTCAGCAACAATAAGTTGAAAGGCGTGGAAATGACGGTCGAAAAACCGTTCAATTACTACAAGCTTCACTATTAAGTTGTTTTTCTCGGAGCGGCTGTGCGGAAACGAGATTCCCGCGCAGCCGCTCCGGCGGCGGGAGGACGCCTCCCCATGAAAATCACTGCCGTGAGAGCGTTATCTTTGTTCAGGCGTTGGCCGTCCAAACGGGCGGGGCGGGCCTGAATCGGTTTGAAGAACGCTCTTCGGCTTCAGGAGGAAAGCCCCCGCATGATCCGCTACATTCTCCGGCGTTTGTTCGCGCTGATTCCGGTGATCCTCGCGTTGACCTTCATTGTCTTCGCCATACTGAATATGACCCCGGGCGACGCCACCACCATTATTCTCGGCAATGAGTATACGGAAGCGCTGGGCGCGAAGCTCAAAGTCCAGCTTGGTCTGGACCGGCCCCTTGTCATCCAGTACGCCAACTACATCATGAACCTGCTCCAGGGCGACTTCGGCATGTCGTATGTCACCCGCGCTCCTGTCATAGACCAGCTCAGCGTGCGGTTTGTGAATACGCTGCTGATAGTGGTTTGCGCCATGATCCTCTGCGTGTCCTTAGGCATTCCCATCGGCATAGTTTCCGCCACCAAGCCCGGTTCCTTTTTCTCAAAATGCGCCATGATTTTCGCCCTGATGGGCGTTTCCATGCCTATTTTTTGGCTGGGGCTGCTGCTTATCCTTCTTTTTTCAGTCCATTTGGGCTGGCTGCCTTCCAGCGGCTTGGACGACGGAATTTGGAGTCTGATACTGCCCGCTGTTACGGTGGGATTCAATTATATGGCCAACATTATGAGAACGACACGCTCTTCCATGCTGGAAGCCATCCGGCAGGACTATATCCGCACGGCCAGAGCCAAGGGAGTAAGCGAGCACCATGTTATTTACGATCACGCGCTCGGCAACGCGCTCATGCCGACGATTACCGTTATCGGATTAAACGTGGGCTCGCTCCTGGGCGGTGTGGTGCTTACGGAAACGGTATTTTCCATCCCCGGGACGGGGCGGCTCCTGGTGGAGGCCATCAACCAGCGCGATACCCCCTGCGTGCTGGGCACATTGGTGGTTATGGCGCTGTGTGTGGCCATTTCCAACCTGGTCGTGGATCTGATTTACGCCTATATCGATCCCAGAATCCGCGCGCAGTATGTGGCTAAAGCGAGGAAAGCATGACCGAATCCGCAATAAAGGCCAGATCCTTTTCGACCCGGAAAGAATTTTACAAGCACTTTAATAAAAAGAGCAACGCCTACGAGTTGTGGGCGCGCTTTATAAAAAACGGCACAGCCGTTGCGGGGCTGGTCATTTTTGCCGTTATCGTGCTGGTGGCGCTTTTTGCCCCGCTGATTGCGGACTACAACACTGTGGTGATCAAAATCAACATTGCCGAGCGCTTGCAATCGCCAAGCTGGAATCACTGGTTCGGCACGGACGAACTGGGGCGTGACATTTTGGCGCGCATCGTTCACGGAGCGCGGGTTTCGCTGCTTATCGGGATCTCTTCTGTGGGGGTTTCGCTCCTGGTGGGAGGAGCGCTCGGCGCGGTGGCGGGATACTACGGCGGCAAGATGGACAGTTTTCTTATGCGCGCCATGGATGTTTTCCTTTGCCTGCCTGATGTGCTGCTCGCCCTTGCCATAGTGGCGGCTTTCGGCAAAACCATGACCAACCTCGTCATCGCCATCGGCCTTTCTTTTGCGCCCAAATTTTCCCGGGTGGTGCGCTCGGCCGTGATGAGCGTCAGGGACAATGAGTATGTGGAAGCGGCGCGTTCCATCGGCGCGCGCGATATGTGGATCATCAGGCATCATATCATCATCAACTGTATGGGGCCGATCATTGTCCAGGTTACGTTGTATGTGGCGAGCGCCATCCTGACTATTTCGGCGCTCAGCTTTTTGGGGCTGGGCATTCAGGCGCCGGCTCCTGAATGGGGCAATATGCTGGCTTCAGGCCGAACCTTTATGCGGGATTGCCCGTATATAGTCATTGCGCCGGGCATGGCCATATTCTTCACTATCCTTGCGCTCAACCTGCTGGGGGACGGGTTGCGTGACACCCTGGACCCCAGACTGAAGCAGTAGGGAGTGTTGGCGCTATGCCCTTTTGCCCTCCGGCCGCGTCAGATTTCGTCTGCTGTTTCAGGCGAATGCCACACGGTATCCCCCCGCAGCAAGTTTATATTCCTTGCCGGAGAACAAAGATCCTATAGTGCCATCGCTGCCTGGAGCAAGGAGGCGCCATGACAGAAAAAGCAGTCAACACGCTTGAAATAAGAAACCTCACAATACGGTATGTTACCGGGGGCGAAGAGGTGGCGGCGGTCACGGATGTGGACATCGTCATTCCTCCGGGAAAAACCTTTGGCCTTGTGGGCGAGACCGGAGCGGGAAAAACCACCAGCGCCCTGTCCATACTGAATCTGGTTCCCGAACCTCAAGGCAGGATCGTGTCGGGAGAGATTTTGCTGGAAGGCAAAAATGTGTTGAAAATGAATTCCAAAGAGCTGCGGGCCATGCGTGGAGACCGGGCGGCCATGGTGTTTCAAGATCCCATGACCTCGTTGAACCCCATCAAAACCGTGGGCGTCCAGATCGCCGAATCCATCAAAATCCATCGCAAGCTCAGCGATAAGGAAGCCATGGCCAAGGCGGAAAAAATGCTGGAGATGGTGGGTATTCCCGGCTCTCGTTCCGGGGAGTATCCGCATCAGTTTTCAGGCGGTATGAAGCAGCGTGTGGTTATCGCCATGGCGCTCGCGTGCCGTCCCATCCTGCTCATTGCGGATGAGCCCACCACGGCGCTGGATGTGACCATTCAGGCCCAGGTGCTGAAGCTCATACACGATCTCAAGGAAAAATCCGACATGTCCATGCTGATGATCACCCATGATCTGGGCATTGTGGCAGAGGTTTGCGACACAGTGGGCATTATGTATGCCGGGCGCATTGTGGAATGCGGGACATTGGAAGACATTTTTGACGACTACCGCCATCCGTACACCAAGGGACTTTTTGATTCCCTGCCGGATGTGGAGAACAGAAGGGCGGAGCTTAAGCCCATCCGGGGGACGATACCCGATCCGGTGAACCTTCCGCGGGGCTGCGCGTTTCATCCGCGTTGCGATTACGCGCTGCCTGAATGTTCGCATACGTTGCCGAAGAAGCGCATGTTTAATAACACGCATTGTATCGAGTGCCATCTGTACAACAAAACGGACAAGAACATGCTCGGGGTTGTTTCTCAATAAATCTTTTGTCCAAATAGCTGCGTTATCCGGCCCTTTTTTCTCCAATTGCGCACCATAAGAGTGCGCCCCCTCAAAGGGCCGGATTGTTTTGCACTTGGCGCAAGATTTTTTATTAAAAAACAGCCCTTTGGCTAGCGCCTGATAAATTCGCTTTCATGGAGGAGGTTGCTCACTTGGGCAAGGTATTATTGGAGGTAAAAAACCTCAAAAAATATTTTTCCGTAGCCGCGGGAACACTCCACGCTGTGGATGACGTGAGCTTTACCATAGAGGAAGGCAACACGCTGGGCGTTGTCGGCGAGTCGGGTTGCGGCAAAACGACGCTGGGACGGACCATTTTGCGGCTTATTGAACCGAGCGCCGGCCAGATCCTTTTTGACGGCGAGGATATCAGGGAGCTCGATGCAAAGCGGATGCGCGGCAAACGCCAGGAGATGCAGCTCATCTTTCAGGATCCCTTTTCCTCGTTGAACCCGCGAAAAACCATTGCCGAAACCATTGAAGAACCGATCATTTTGGCGAAGCTCATTCCGGACAGGGACAAACGCTTCATGCGCGTGCTTGATCTTATGGATACGGTGGGGCTGTCTCATCGTTTGATCAACACCTACCCGCATGAGCTGGACGGCGGCCGCCGCCAGCGCATCGGCATTGCCAGGGCTTTGGCCATGAATCCTAAGTTCATTGTTTGCGATGAGCCTGTTTCAGCGCTGGATGTGTCCATTCAGGCGCAGATTTTGAATTTGATGAAAAAAATCCAAAAGGATATGGGCATCACGTATATTTTTATCACGCATGATTTATCAGTGGTCAACCATTTTTCCGATGATATCGCGGTGATGTATCTTGGGCGTTTGGTGGAAAAGGCTCCCGCGGAGGGGCTTTTTACAAAACCTCTGCACCCCTATACGAAGGCGCTGCTTTCGGCCATTCCTGTTCCGCGCATCCATAACCGCCCGGGGCGCATTATGCTCCAGGGCGAGCTTACCTCGCCTATCAATCCGGCGCCGGTCTGCCGGTTTGCCAACCGCTGCATATATGCTAAAGCTGTTTGTATGGACAAGGAACCCGTTTTGGAAGAACTGCTTCCCGGCCATTTTGTCTCCTGTCACCAGGTACGCGAGTTAAACGGCTGACAAAGGAAAAAGCCGCTCACCCCCTGTGCGACGACGGCTGCGTCAGACGCTTGTATCTTTTTCAAAAGGCGGAAAAATGGAATCTTCAGATAAGCATACCCTCAAGCGCGGGCTGAAAAATCGCCATGTGCAGCTCATCGCTCTGGGGGGCGCCATTGGTACCGGCCTTTTTCTGGGAACGGCCAGTACCATCAAAATGGCCGGGCCGGCGGTCATACTCAGCTATGCGATTGGCGGTTTCATCGCATTTTTGATCATGCGCCAGTTGGGGGAAATGATGGCGCAGGAGCCGGTTGCGGGTTCTTTCAGCAACCTTGCGCATACATACTGGGGGGATTTTCCCGGTATGGTTTCCGGCTGGAACTACTGGATGCTGTATGTTCTTGTCGGGATGAGCGAACTGACGGCCGTGGGGGTTTACGTAAAGTACTGGTTTCCTTCGGTGGAAAATTGGCAGACCATTATTGTCTTTTTCCTCGTCATCAACGCCATCAACCTTGCGACGGTGAAAATATTCGGAGAGCTGGAGTTTTGGTTCGCTTCCATCAAGGTTGCGGCCATTGTCAGCATGATTTTGCTGGGCGGGTATATTTTGCTTACCGCAGGGGAAGGCTCGCCCTCCACGATCAAAAACCTTTGGGCACACGGAGGATTTTTTCCGGAAGGGGCATACGGCGTATTCATATCCCTTGCGGTGGTTATGTTCTCCTTCGGCGGTCTTGAACTGGTAGGCATCGCGGCGGCGGAAACCGATAACCCGCAAAAAACCATCCCGCAGGCGGTTAACCAGGTTATCTACCGGATTCTTATTTTTTATGTGGGCGCGCTTATCGTGCTGCTTGCTCTTTCGCCCTGGAACGCGCTGGGCGGAGCCGGCAAAGGCGCGTCATGGGCCGAGGCCATGGCCGCCAGCCCCTTTGTACAAATTTTTTCTCTTATCGGCATTCCGTCCGCTGCCCATGTATTGAATTTTGTCATCCTGACGGCGGCGCTTTCCGTCTATAACAGCGGCGTTTACAGCAACAGCCGCATGCTGTACGGGCTTGCGCTGCAGGGCAATGCCCCGCGTGTGTTCGGCACGGTCAACTCCCGTGGCGTTCCCATCGCGGCGTTGGGGCTTTCTTCCGTATCCACCATGCTTTGCGTGGGCCTCAACTATATCATGCCGGCGGATGCGCTCGGGCTGCTGATGGCTTTGGTTGTCGCGGCTCTTGTCATCAACTGGGCGATGATAAGTTTGACGCATCTTAAGTTTCGCCGCAGCAAAGAAGCGAGCAATGAAAAGCTGGTATTCAAATCGCTCTGGTTTCCCGGCGCTAACTACCTGTGTTTATTTTTTATGGGGCTTGTCCTGTTCATTCTTTGCCTTATCGGCATGGGCTCGGCGGTGGCGCTTATTCCCGCCTGGATATTCATCCTTGCTGTGGGCTACTGCGGCAAACGAATTCAGGTTCTGGACCGGCAGGTTAAGGAACTGCAGCGAGCAGTGGAGGGGATGCGGGAAAAATGATCCACTACGGGAAGGTACAAAAAAAGTTAACAAATCCATATGCGGGCTGTCCGGAGAGAGCGGGCGATCCGGGAGGGATGACTTATGAGTTTTGATGCGACAGCGGTTTTTACTCAAGAATGGGCCAGGGGAGTCTTTCCTCCTGAAAGAGCCGACGCTTTTTTTGATGCTTTGTTCGGCGGGGCGGAAGAGGGCGCTTATGATATTTCCTTACGCTTTGTAAAAGCTGAGGGGAGCGTTTACGAGTTCGCCTTTGATCTGACGCAGCGTCCGGGCAAATGCCTTGCTTGCAATCTCACCTATGGGCTTCCCCAGGTATTTGCCAGACACCCTGTCCTGAATGTGAAAGGCGTTGTGGAAAAGGCGGCCGAGGCTCTGGGCAAACCGGCTGCTTCCGCGCGCTGGGAACTGCGCGCCACGCGGGAGAATTCCGCATCGTTGCATTCCATTCCTCTACTGATCAGTTTTTGAGCCTGTTGGGATTGGGGCGCTGCCCCAAAGCCCGCAAGGAGATTGAATTCCCCTCGACCCGCCATAGCCGAAAAGCGGCTTTGCCGCTTTTCGGAAGGGTTGTTGCCGCGTTTTTCTCTTCCATTATCTTGCCGTTTTCGTGCAACGCGGTTTTATCCGCGTTTTTTTGTTGTCCACCCACTGAGAAACCTTTTGCCAGCCGGAGTTAGGATATGCGCGCGCTTTGGGGGTTAAGTGTTGTCGGCATTGATACGGATGCCGGCAAAACGGTGGTGGCCGCCTCATTATTGCGGGCGGCGCATTGTGCGGGTATCCAGGCCGTTGCCCTTAAAGCGGTGCAGACCGGCTGCGCTGAAGATACGAAAGGCCGGCTTTGCGCGCCGGATGTGGCTGTTTATCGGCAAAGCTGCCCGGAGGCTGAGAGCAGGGCTCTTGTTTTATTAAAGGATGCCAGCTCACCGCATCTTGCGGCAAGGCTTGAGGGACGCAATCTGAGCGCCGCCGCCCTTGCTGAGGATGTGCGGGAAAATATGGAGCGGGTTCCTGGGGCGTTTTATGTGGTGGAGGGGGCGGGAGGGCTGCTGGTGCCTCTGAACGCGGAGGAAACCATGCTGGATATGTTCGCCCGATTGGGGCTTCCGGCGCTTTTGGTTGTGCCCAACAGGCTGGGGGCTGTAAACCATGCCCTTTTGTCTGTACAGGCTTTGCGGGCACGGGATATCCCCATTGTCGGCTTTGTCTTAAGCTCTCCTGTTCCGGTGGACGGCAGCGAATCCGCGGTGCGGATTCGGGCTGATAACCGGGCTGTCATTTCTGAGATGAGCGGCCTTGCCTGCCTTGCGGAGTTCCCCTTTATAGCGGATTTGAATTGTTCGAAATCCTGGGAACGGGCGGCGGATTTGGCTGCGCCGGTGCTTAAAGTTTTGGCGCCGGACTCTGTTTCCCTTTCTCTTTCTCAAGATCCGCCCGGCCCTCTTGGCCCGGACGCGCTGCTGCGTTTTGACCGCGAGCATATCTGGCATCCTTACACGTCGGCTCTCAATCCTTTGCAGGTGCGCGAGGCAGTGGCGACGCAAGGGGCGCGCATTGCCTTGCGTAACGGGGTATCGCTTATTGACGGCATGGCTTCCTGGTGGTGCGCCATCCACGGCTATAACCATCCCCGCTTATTGGAAGCGCTGCACGCGCAGGCAAAGCGCATGCCCCATGTGATGTTCGGAGGGCTGACGCATGCCCCGGCTGTTTCCTTGGGGCAAAGGCTGCTGCATATGGCTCCTTCGGGCCTTGAGCGGGTGTTTTTTGTTGATTCCGGTTCCGTAGCAGTGGAGGTGGCCATCAAAATGGCGCTGCAATACCAGCATGCAAGGGGAAAGCTGAACAAATCAAAGCTGCTGACTGTGCGCGGAGGGTACCACGGGGATACGCTGGGGGCTATGAGCGTGTGTGACCCGATCACGGGCATGCACACGCTTTTTGCGGGTGTGCTGGCGGAGCAGATTTTTGCCCCGCGCCCGGATTGCGCTTTTGCCGCTCCCTATGACCCCGCCCCGGCGGAGCATTTTGAAGTTGCGCTTGCCCGTGAGGCGCACAAGGTGGCGGCGGTGATTCTGGAGCCTGTGGTGCAGGGAGCGGGCGGCATGTGGATGTACCATCCGGAATATTTGCGCCGGGTGAGCGCGTTATGCCGGGAGTACGATTGTTTATTGATTCTAGATGAGATAGCCACGGGTTTTGGCCGCACGGGTAAGCTTTTTGCTTGCGAGTGGGCGGGGATAAGTCCGGATATCATGTGCGTGGGTAAAGCGCTGACCGGAGGGGTTCTGACTTTGGCTGCCACATTGTGCAGCGGTGAGGTCGCCGGCGGCATTTGTTCCGACGGCGGAGTGCTGATGCACGGGCCCACCTTCATGGCCAACCCTCTGGCCTGCGCCGTGGCCGGGGCGAGTTTGGATATTCTGGCTGAGGACTCCTGGAGGAAGCAGGTGAAGGGTATGGAAGCGGCGCTCATGGAGGGGCTTGCGCCTTGCCGGGCTTTGCCCGGAGTTGCGGATGTGCGCGTGCTCGGGGCCATCGGCGTTTTGGAGATGCGGCGTCCGGTGGATGTGGAAACACTGCAGGATTTTTTTGTCAGGAAGCACGGGGTCTGGATCCGTCCCTTTGGGCGGAATATCTATATTATGCCCCCCTATGTCATCGGTAAAGAGGATTTGGCGCGGCTGATGCGGGCCATGTATGAGGGGGCCGCACGGGCGCATTGACGCCTGAAGGAAAGGCGGTTTTTTTATTCGTCGTACGGATCTTGGGCGTTCTTGCGCCTGCCCGCGCGTAAGAAATACAGCCCGGCATACATCTTGGCAAAAGGGGCGTGGGAGGCAATCCGGATGTGGCGCAGCAGTTCTTCGGCCGTTCCTTTACGGTTGCCGAAGCGTTTGACGATGGCGGAGCCAAAGGTATTGGCGCCTTTGTCTGTGGTGAAAAAGATTTGGAATCCGGCATTGCGCGCCTCTTCCAGGGCAATGTCGTTAAACGCGCCCCAAGGCCAGCAAAAGCTGATGGGAGCGATGCCGAGCTTTTGCTTAAAGCTCTCCCGACACTGGACAAATTCTTCAGCGATTCTGCTTCGGTACTGCCTTTCAGTTTCCAGCACTCCCAGTCGGGGGAGCCTGGCTATGGCGTCAAAAACCGCTTTGCGGTTTCTGGGCTGCCTTAAAAAATGCTTTGCTTCCTTCATATCTTGAGGAACCGTGCGGCGGATCAGGTCAAAAAGCTCGGGAACCAGCATATAGGCTCTGCCGGCCAGGCCGTAGCCGAGCTTAAAGCGGGGCAATCCCCATAAAATTTCGTAAGGCGGGACGGAAAAAAAGCCTTTGTCGTTACTGGGGGAAAGCAGGCCTTTTATTTCCAGGCTGCGGACTACCCGTGCGTGGCGCATGGAATGGGGGGCGGCGGCGAGGGCGCCTTTTTGCCCCATGTGCTGCAGCTCTTTCCAACTGCAAAAGGTGATGCTGCGCACCGGCGTTCCCGCGCGCGTGACTGTGGGGGCGGTGTCCAGGCGTTGCAAAAAGGTTGTGTTTTGTTCCGGGGTGTTGAGAGTGCAGGAATCGAGATTGGGGCGCAGGCCCTCTCTTTCCTCCAGGCAGCCGACAACAGGAAAGATAACTCCCTGGTGGCCGTAGCGCCGCAGAAGCGGCTCGGCATAGACATAATTGTCGAGATAGCCGTCATCAAAGGTAAACAGGCAGCTTTTGGGAGGAAGGCGCTTTTTTTTAAGAAAAAAATCCTCCGCTTCCGCGAGGCTGATGCCGCGCCACCCGGCTTCAGCAAGAATGCGGCAATGTTCTTCAAAGCGCTCCGGAGGCAGGCAGAGCCTGTGCGGGTAACGGCTGATGGAGTGATACATGATCACGGGGAGGGAAAAAAGCATGGCGGAACTCAGCATAGGGGAGGGGCAGGCGGCGGATTGTTTTGGGAAAAATCTCTCTCACAAGGAGAAGGAGTGGGATAATAGATGGAGAGCAGGGTATGCAGATCCATACGCCACTGTTCGCAAGCTCCTTTTTTTTCCACATCATTGATGCAGAAAAAGAGCGGGGGCACGTGATCTTTTTGGGAATGCAGAATGGCGGTATAGTAGGCGGCCCGGTCGCGACGCCTGGTCTGCACGTAATAATAGCGTTCATCACAGGGGACAAGGCGTTTTTGCGCATAGAGCCACAGAGGAAAACCATGGGAGTACATGGCTATTTCATTGGTGGTGCGGAACTTGTTTTGAGCAAAAGCGTTGATGATTTCCTGATAAAAAGCAAAGGCGTCAGAGGCGTTGGTCCGGGTTTGGGCGTAGGGTCCGTGGGCGGTGATGAATTGCTGATCCGTGGGTTCGCCTTTTTTTTGAAGCAGAGCCAAGGTGTTGAAGTAGGACATGGCGTGAGGGGTTTTGGTGTATTTGTAGCCAAAAAGCCTTCTGTGCCGCCAGTCCACAAAGGCCATGGGCAGGCCGTTGGAGGTAAAAAAGTCTGTTTTCCGGCAGTGTCTGGCCAGGAACACGTCGTCATTCAAATAAATATAGTGTTCGGCCAGCCCCGGGATCATATGCAAAAAAGCTTCGATGACGTGGGAGTTGAAGGTGGGCAGATAACGCCGCGGGATGAAATCTTTGTGGTCAACAATGCGGATTTTGGGGTGGTCCGTGCACAGCCAGGCGGGAGTCTGGCTATCGGTAACAATAATGATGGAGCGCACCCAGGGAGCGAAGCGCTCCAGCGCGCGTAAAGAGTAGCGCAGCTCTTCGTTGTCGCGGAAGCGGGCAGGCTCTATGCCGTTATCGTGAATGTCGCCCTGGGCCGGCAGGTGAGCCTGTCTTTTTGCCTGGTGGGCTGGGTCAGCGCCGTCCACCCAGGTATAGACGACATCCACGGGGAAATCCGGCTGGGCCGCATGGCAGGCCCGTGTATCTATGGAAAGCATATAGTTGCCGCATGTCCCGCAGCCGCTGGTGGCGGGATGCATTTCAATGCATGCGGCGTACAGCTTGCCGAGCATACGGCGATATGGGGAGCCGCTGCGCATCGCCGCAGGAATGAACAGTTTGTTTAGATATGCGGTTATCATCGCCATACTACAGGGTGCGTTCAAAAGAAGATGGTTCGGGATAAAAAGCGGCCAAAAAAATTTGCATATCCGCGTGGCGGCTGTGCGTCTCCTGAAGCTCGCCCACATCATTCAGGCAATAGAACAAGGGGAGGACATCCTGATCTTTTTCCCGCAGCATGGCTGTATAATGGGCCATTCTATCAAAGCGGGCGGTGTTGATATAATAAAAGGGGGTATCCACAGGAACGCAGCGTTTTTGGGCATAGCACCAGAGGGGCAGCGGGTGGCAGTAAAAGGCCATATCCTGTGTGGTGCGGAATTTATTATGGGCAAAAAGTTCAATGGCTTCGGCAAAAAAAGCGAAGGCCGCTTCGGCGTTTTTTTTGCTTTGAGGGTAAGGAGCGTGGGCGGAAATGATTTCCTGGTCCAGGTGAATGCCACGGGCGGCAAGAAAGGCGCGCGCATTGAAATATGAGCAGGCATGGGGCCTCTCCGGCCTGTAATAGCCCTCGCGTCTGCTTTTTCTCCAGTCTAGGAACAAAAAAGGCAGCCCGTTGGGGGTAAAAAAATTTCCCGGCAGGCAGGGCGCGGAGAGAAAAAAATCGTCATTGCTGTAAAGATAGTGTTCGGCAAGGCCCGGAATTGTATGTACAAAGGCTTCAATGACGTGGGAGTTGAAGGTCGGGAGGTACTTCGCCGGAATGCAGTCCGTATGGTCCACCAGGCGGATTTTTTCGTGGGCAAGATTGAGCCAGGCGGGAGCTTGCCCGTCAGTGACAATAAAAATCCGCCGGATCCAGGGCGCATATTTTTCGATCGAGCGTAAAGAAAAACGCAGTTCCTGGTTATCAGCATAAAGCGCGTGGCCTTGGGCCAGAGGGTCGCGTTGATCTTCGGGGGGCGCGTAGCGGTTGCGTTTTGCCGTTAAAGCGGGATCATAACCGTTGACCCAAGTATAGACCAAATCCACGGGGAAGAGAAATTCCCGGGGAGAGCAGGCGCGTTTTTTCAAGGGCAGGGGCCTGTGCGGGCAAGGGGCGCAGCCTTGAAATAAAGGGTAGGCGCGCAGCAGGAGCTTTCGCAGCGTATGCAAGGGGTTAGTCATGGTATGAAACCGTTGCCGGAACAAGGATACCTTTGGCCGTGGCGTATGCCCACCTCGTAAGCAACTGAAAATAGTGGCCGTCTTCAGCAGAGAGGTTGGGGCCGCGCTCTTGCAGGGCAAGAAGCAGAGAGGCGAAAATCTCCCGGCATTGCCCAAAAAGAGGCGGGGTGCGCTCCACCCCTTCCTGCGCCGCCAGAAGTGGGGCATCCGCCAAAGTGGCGGCTGCTTGCGTGTGGTTGTGGACTGCTGTGTGCAAAAGCTCCATGCAAGAGGGCCACAAGGACATATCCAGCAAAGGAATGCCGTTGGGCGAAAAAAAGTCGAGCGGATGCAGAGGCGGCGTTTTGAGGGAGGGGTACGCGTAAATTAGGAAATGTTCCGCCAGGTCCGGGAGCGTATGCAGCAAGGCCTCCACAGGCAGGTTCCCGGCTTGGGGATGTGCCCTTTGCAAGGCCTCAGGGGATATGACGCGTATATCCTGCGTTTCTTTGGCTGCATTTCGCGGCGTGTCTGTTACGAGATAGATGCGGCGCAGCCAGGGCGCCTGCTGGAGCAAGGCGCTTAGGGGCGGCCCTTCTGCTTTGGAGAGCGCTTTTGGCGGCACGACAAGATCAATGGGAAAAGAAGGCCGCAGTGAAGCGCAGAGCCTTTGCCCTAAGGGGGTTTGAATTTCTCCGCATGAGGCGCAGCAGGAAAAATAGGGATGTTGCTTTACCAGAAAGTTGCGGACAAAAATGGATATGGGGCGGAGCACTGACATAGGAGCGGGTAGTATTGAACGTGGGCGGGCATTTATTTCTAACACCAGGAACGAGTGTCCGGCAAGAAAAAATATCACGCTCATCGGGTTAGAAGGCATCTCACAATCCCTTTCTTGCCGGGAAAGGGATTTGGGGATGGCTTCTAGAGCAGATTACCTTTGAGATTTGTCGTTTAACGGCGGGCAAAGCCCGCCTACGGCAATCTCAAGGCAAGGATTTACGGGCAAATCCTTGCAGAGCAACTATACATTTTCAATGTTAAATTGCTCTAGGCGCTGGAAGCGGCGGGAGCAGTCCTTAGGGAACGGTTTTTGGAGCCTTCGTGGCAAGAGCCGGCACTGAAGATGACGGAGGTCCAGTTTTCAGCTTCAACATAGGCGGAAACGAGATCTCTATCGGTAAGGGAGAGCCTTTGCGAACATTCCCTGACTTTTCTCCATTGTCCTTGCTCATAGCTTTCCATAAGCTTGTACCAGAGCCCCAAAGGGCCGGACCCGTCATCCAGCGCTTGCAGCACTTCTTCATCAAGGGCGAGGGAGTTGAAAATTTCTTTGAGAGGCACCTTGAGCAGACTTTCCAGCAGAGAAAAGAGTCCGGTAATGAACAATTTGGACGACAGCTCCTTATTTTGCCGAGTGCGTTGGGTGAGCGTTTCCGCTAAAAGTTCAAGAAATTTCGCCCGAAAGGCGGAAATACGGACAATTTCCTGCGACATGGGCGTTGCGTCCATATCGGCAAGAGCTGTCACGCAGAGCCACTGCCTGACTTTTTGCACGCCGAGCAGAGCAATGGCATGGGCCACGTTGCGTACCTGCGTGGTTAGGCCGAAAAAGAGAGAATTTATATATTTTAACAGCTTGTATGTAAGATAGACATCTGCGGAAATGGCCTGCACAATCTGCTGCATATCCGGAAATTCTTGAGCTGTCAGGGCGAGGAGGCGTGTTTTGCTTATTTGAGAGGGGTTGAGTTTTTTACCCCAGACAATTTCCGCCTTGCTGTAAAAGAAGCCCTGAAACAGGGAAAAACCGAAACCGCGGCAGAGGGAGGCCATTTTGCCGTCTTCCACTTTTTCGGCCAGCAGTTTTACCGGATAGGTTTTCAGCGATTTTGCGATGTCTCTGACGGCATCAGCTTCCATGCCAAGTACATCCACTTTAACGATGTGCACCAGGGGGAGAAAGGGAGCCAGCTCTTTTTGGCCGACATAATCATCAAGGGCGAGCATATAGCCCTGGGATTTGAGCTTTTGCAGGCCTTGCAGCACGGTGTCCGTGGGTTCGACGTTTTCCAGGATTTCGATAACGCAGATGTCGGAAGGGAGCACGGAAGGCAGCCCTGTTTTAAGAAATTCCGCGGTAAAGTTGATGAGAAAACGCTGTTTGGCGCACAGCATGGGCCTCATGAGTTCAAAGCCGTCAATCATGACTGTGGAGGTGGCGGCTTCGGAACTTTTATTCCCCAGGCCCGGCTGCAGTGAGGGGTCACGGAATAAGAGCTCATAGCCCCATACACGGCCGCGTAGATCGAATATTGGCTGCCTGGCTACAAGCGCCTGAGCGCTTTCCACTGCTTCCCCCAGGAATGGAGGCGCCTGGAGGCCTTGCTGTGGCAATTTTTCGGGCATGTTCCCCCCAGAAATGCCTTTACCGTCGCGAGCAATTTGACAGGAGAGGCGGCGGTAAATTTTTGTGAAAAGTATGTGCCGCGTGTTTGTTTGCAAAACAAACACTACAAAATCCGTCAGGATTTTGCGCCGCGGCAAGCGGCGTAAGTTGGCTGAAAATCACATTTTTCAGCCAACGATCTTTGCAAAAATTCCTCATAAAATTATGAGTTGAATTTTTGCAAACAGACATTAGGAAAAAACATGAAGTCCGCCCGTGTGTCCATGATATTTTCCGAACGCTTCGCCGGAAAGCGTGATTTTTCCTTCTCTCGCACCGCCGTCGGCTTCAAAAGGCATTTCGTATGTCAGGCCGTCCAAAGCGGTTTTTTCGCGCTCTTTTGTTGACATTTGCAAACCAAGGGCATACATACGCCGTTTGGAGTTGGGTTATGCCTTAGCAAAAGCTGCGTCACGGCTTTGCAGGCATTGGGGGAGTCCCCCTGATCATGGCACATTTTGTTTTATTCCGGAGGGATTCCTTTGGCCAACCATAAGTCCGCCATCAAGCGCCACAAGCAGAGCGAAAAAAGAGCCGTCCGCAATCGCGCGGCCCGCACACGGGTTAAGAATGCCGTTAAGGCCGTGCGTGCGGCCGTGTTGGAACAAGACCCGCAAAAGGCGGATGCCGCTTTTGTGAAGGCGACTTCCATTTTGGATAAGACCGCCAGCAAAGGGGCCATCCACTGGAAAAAAGCCGCTCGTAAAATTTCGCGCCTTGCCAAGGCAGTGCAAACCATAGCCAAGGCTGAGTAAGTTTACCTAACGGCCATCTCCATATGCCGCTGCCTTGCATGTTGCAAAGGCCAGGTGATGTGGCGATGTTGGGGAGTTTGGCAATTTTTTAGGATAGGTTTTTCATGCGGTGCCATCCGCACACAGAAGGGCCGCCCCGGACCGGGGTGGCCCTTCTGTGTTTTTTATTTTTGCGTGCGTGGGGTGACGGTTTTTTTAGCAGGTGTAAAAAAAGCTGACAGGCGTGCGGATTCTTATTTGTGAAAAAAAGCGCGTAAATGCTTCCGTCGCATGACCGCGGACAACAGACAGATGTGGTGCGGCTTTTGCAAAAGCAAAAAGTCCTTTGGGGCGCGCCGCGCTCCGGCTTTTGCGGAGATGCGGCGCGCCATGGGGCTGTCCCTTTGCGGGAGGCCCCGCCGGTCCCCGCGGGAAGGTCTGCCCGCGCACGGCCGGCAATTCCTCACACCCCTTTACTGTATGGAGAGACCATGGGAACGTTACGGCAGGTTTACACATTTATGCTGGAGGCGACCAAAGCGCACGCCAAGTGGGACTATGAAGTCTCCATGAATATTATTCACAGCAAAAAACGCCTGGCCCTGATCGGCATACTGCTTTTGCCCATTATTGCGGTGAGCCTGGCGCAGGCGGCTGGAGTGGACATGCTGGGAGGCAAGCAGGCCTACGCCCCGGCATTCTATTCCACCTTTATTTTTGTTGTGTCCATTTTCGTGGGGCTCATCGCCGGGCTTATTACGGGCTGCATAGGCGCGGGCGGCGGGTTTATCATTACGCCGGCGCTCATGGCGGCGGGCATTAAAGGCATTTTGGCTGTGGGCACAGACCTGTTCCATATTTTCGCCAAATCCATTATGGGCACGGTGGTGCATAAAAAGCTCGGCAATGTTTCCGGGACCTTGGCTGTGGCCTTTTTGGTGGGCTCCATCATCGGCGCCACGGTGGGGGGGTGGATTAACATGGCCCTGTTTAGGGCCGACCCTCTCTTGTCCGAAATGTTCATCAGCACAATCTACGCGGTTTTATTGGGATTTCTCGGTTTTTATGCGCTGTTTGATTTTTTGAAATCCAGCCGGGGCGGCGCGGCGGGAGGAGATGCGCACGGAGGCCCCGCGGGAACGACCGGCATTTCCGTCAAACTGCAAGGCCTGCACCTGCCGCCCATGATTTCCTTTGACCATGATCTTGTACCCGGAGGGCGGCGTCTTTCCGGCTGGATAATCGCCTGCGGCGGTGTTTTTGTGGGTTTGCTCGCGGCCATCATGGGCGTTGGCGGAGGTTTCGTCACCTTCCCCATGTTTGTGTATGTGTTCGGCGTGTCTTCCATGACCACGGTGGGCACGGACATTCTTCAAATTATTTTTACAGCGGGCTATGCGGCGATTTCCGGCTATGTGGTGAACGGGTATGTGTTCTACACGCTGGCCATGGGCATGCTCATCGGTTCGCTGATAGGCATTCAGGTCGGCGCGTTGACCACCAAGGTGGTTAAGGGAATCCATATCCGGGGTTTTTACGCCATTTCCATTTTGGCCGGCTTTGTGAACCGTGCGGCCACATTGCCCAAAAAGCTGGTGGAGCTGGAAATTCTGAGCATCCCCAAGGCGGTGGTGGAAACCATAGAATATGTGGGCACCATTGTGTTCTGGGTGGTGGTGGTTATTTTCGGCGCCTGGGTTATCAGCAAATTTTTGTTTAACATCGGCAAATTGAGAGCGGAGGCCTAGCATGCTGATACGTAACAGGAAAGCTTTCAACCGGGGACTGTTGCTTCTTATAACTTTTCTCATCGTCTTCGTGATATTTTTCATGCCGGTTTTCCCTCCGCAAGAAGGAGGCGGAGCAAAGACCAACGGGCTTGTGTTTGCCGATCATCTTTTCAATACGCTTTCCAAGGGGTCTTCCAACTTTTTTGACCCTAGTCTGAAAAACGAAGAAAGCGTCAACAAGACAGCCTTGGAAACCAAAGGCGTTAAAGTTGCGCTTGATGTGCCTTTTAAAGACGCAAAGCAAATCCCTCTTGCAAGCGCTCTTTTGAACGAGGCCGGTTTTACGGTATCGCCTTCGGGGAGCGTCTTGAAAATTCAGGGAGAACTGTATCCTTTGCTGGAGCGCGTGTTGGAAGACGGGCTTTCCACCTACAACAACGCGATTGAGGAAGTGTCCAAGCGCCATAACGGCGCGGATGGGCGTGGCGTTATGAAGGCCTGGTGGCATTTGCTCAGCGGCATGGTGCAACCTATGCAGAAAATGGGGCAAAACGCCGAGGCCACGGTGGTGAAGATCATTGTCAGCAAAGCCATTGAGCCGAGTTACAATTTTTATGGAATCACACCCTTGCACGTGGGAGAGAATATTCCCCTGGTGGCGGGATTTTTGATTTTTTATGTTGTTTATACCATGTGGTATGGCTTTGCGATATTCGAGTTGTTCGAAGGCGTGGGGCTATCTATGAAAAAGAGCGCCAAGCAAGAAGTGTAGTTGAGGATTAGAGCAATTTACCATTGAAAATGTATACTTGCTCTGCAAGGATTTGCCCGTACATCCTTGCCTTGAGATTGCCGTAGGCGGGCTTTGCCCGCCGTTAAACGACAAATCTCAAAAGTTAATCTGCTCTAGACCTCTATGTTCTGCGGGGAAGGGGCATTCGCTCCTTCCCCGCACCTGTTTGCAGTCGTTGTTGTTTTTCTTGCTGAGTATGCGGGCAACCCGGCCTTATCGGAGCCGCGGCTTCTCAGCGGCTGTTTTTATGCGCGTAAAGACAGAGGAGCGCGCGGGCTCTTCTTTTTCCGGGGTGCGGACTGATCATTGTTCGTCCGTCCTCCCGAAGCTTTGGCGGGAGGGGCGCTGGCGATTGCAAGATGCGGGAAAGCGAGCGCAAGGACTTGATCCAGTGTCTCTGCCATATGTACGGTGAGCTTTGAGAGTAAGTCAGCGGGGATATCTTCCAGGTCTTTCTCATTCTGCTTGGGGATGATGACGTCGCTCAATCCCCGGGCCACGGCGGCCAGGATTTTTTCCTTAATGCCGCCTACGGGCAGCACGCGGCCGCGCAGGGTTATTTCACCGGTCATGCATAAGCTTGCCCGTATGGGTATGCCTGTAAGGGCGGAAATAAGGGCAACAGCCATGGTGACCCCGGCGGACGGGCCGTCTTTGGGCGTTGCTCCGGCGGGCACATGGACATGCAGGTCCAGCTTGCGGTTAAACTCCGGATCAATGTTCAGGGCTTTGGCATGGCTGCGTGCATAGCTGATGGCCGCTTGCGCGCTTTCTTTCATCACATCGCCGAGCTGCCCGGTAAGGGTGATGCCGCCTTTGCCGCGCATGGTGATGGCTTCCACATTCAGGACTTCCCCCCCGTAAGGAGTCCAGGCAAGCCCCATGGCAAGACCCGGAACGGGAGTCTTTTCCAGTTCCTCATCCAAAAAGCGCGGAGCGCCCAGGAGATTTTTGAGTTCTTCTTCGGTTACAAGGAAGAGGCCTTTATCCCCTTCCGCCTTTTTGCGCGCCAGTTTACGGCAGATGCTGCCGATTTCACGCTCAAGGTTGCGCACGCCCGATTCACGCGTATAGCCCATGATGATTTGTTCTAAGACGCCGTCAGCGAAGTTGACGTCGTTTTTCTTCAGCCCGTTTTCCTTGCATTGGCGTTCCACCAGATAGCGTTCGGCAATGCCCAATTTTTCTTGCATGGTGTAGCCGGGTATCCGGATAATTTCCATGCGGTCTTTGAGGGGGCCGGGGATGGTTTCCAGGTGGTTGGCCGTACAGATGAACATCACTTTGGAGAGATCAAAGGGCACATTTAAAAAGTGATCGCTGAAGCTGTAGTTTTGTTCCGGATCAAGCACCTCAAGCAAGGCGGAGGAAGGATCTCCCCGGAAATCGGAACCGATTTTATCCACTTCATCAAGCATAATCACGGGGTTTCTGGTGCCGGCCTGCTTGATGCTTTGAATAATCCGGCCGGGCAGAGCCCCCACATAAGTGCGGCGATGGCCGCGGATCTCAGCTTCATCGCGCATTCCCCCCAGGGACATGCGCTGGAACTGGCGTCCTAAAGAGCGGGCAATGGAACGGCCGAGGGAGGTTTTCCCCACGCCCGGCGGGCCAACAAAGCATAAAATGGGGCTTTTGGAGCGGGGGTTGAGCTTGCGTACGGACAAAAATTCCAAAATACGGTCTTTGACTTTTTCCAGCCCGTAATGATCCTCATCCAGAATGGATTTGGCTTTGTGGATGTTCAGCAGATCGCGGGAAAGCTTCGCCCAGGGGAGGTCTGCCAGCCATTCAAGATAATTGCGGACAACGTTGGCCTCGGATGACTCGGCATGCATGCCGGCAATGCGGCGCAACTGCTTATCCGCTTCTTTGCGCACTTCGGGGGGGAGCTTGGCTTTATCAAGGGCGGCCGCGAGTTCGGCGATATCGTCGTCATCGCTGGTGGAGGCTTCGCCCAGTTCTTTGCGAATGGCTTTAAGCTGCTCACGCAGATAATAATCGCGCTGGGCTTTATCCATCCCCTCGCGAGCGCTTTCCTGTATCTGGGCTTGCATGGAGGCGACTTCGGCCTCTTTGGCCAAATGCTCATTGACCAGCTTAAGGCGTTCCACAGGATCGATGGTTTCCAGAATTGTTTGAGCTTCAGCAAGTTTGAGGCGCAGATTGGAGGCAATGAGATCCGCCAGTCTTCCGGGGTGCTCAATGCTGCTTAAGACGTTCATAATGTCAGGGGAACTCATGCCGCGCAAAGTAAGAATGCGCTCGGACTGTTCACGCGCGGCGCGCATCATGGCTTCCATTTCCAGGCTGTGGGGCACCTCTTCAAGCTCGGGCAAGGCCTGGATTTCCGCTTCAAGATACGCTTTGTTTTCCATGACGGCCAGAGCCTGCGCTCTGCTGACTCCTTGCACCAACAGCTTCAGGCGCCCGTCAGGAAGTTTGAGCATGCGCATGATCATAACCACAGTGCCCATGCTGTGCAGGTCACCGGGGCCGGGTTTATCCACTTGTTCATCTTTTTGGGTGAGGATGAGCAGATAGCGGTTGCCTTGGAGCGCCGCGTCCACAGCCTGTACCGAGGCGTCTCTGCCTACGAACAGAGGGAGGATGGTATAATTGAATATAACAACGTCACGCACCGGCAGCACAGGGAGCCGATCGGGCAGATCCGGCTTGTTTTCTTTTTCGTGGACGGGCGTTCCCTCATCAGAGGCGAAAGCATCATAAATAGTCTCCGGGGTGAGATTTCCCGGAGCGGAATTGCTGGGATTATTAGAAAATGTCATTGAAACCTCATCAAGGGAGCATTTAAGTTTACAACACTTATAAAGAGACTGGAAACAAATTAGAATTTACAAGGGGTGTTTGCCTATCTCCCCATGCATGCGTTTGCGAAAGCGAAATCCGCGGTTTTTTTGGAGGCTGCGGCAGTTGCCGACGTTCCCTCACCGGCGGAGCATACTATATTTTCCACGCTAATATGCTTTAGTATAAACATATTATGATGGACAGGAATTTTTGCAATGATAAAAAACAGGTTAAAACAAGAACCCGGCGCCGCTTGTTGTGTAACCAAAGCGGGTCGCCGTTATCGTTTCGCAGCAAAAGAAACGATTGAGCAGGCTCTCTGCGCTGTCCGCCTGAAAACAACATAAACAACAATAATGCCGTTTTCAGCTTTGTCAAAAAAGAATGCAAACCTAGAGCAGATTAACTTTGAGATTTGTCGTTTAACGGCGGGCAAAGCCCGCCTACGGCAATCTCAAGGCAAGGATTTACAGGCAAATCCTTGCAGAGCAATTATACATTTTCAGTGTTAAATTGCTCTAGGGGCTGTTTCTAAATAAATCTTTTGTTCAAATAGCTGCGCCATCCAGCTCTTTTTCCTCCGGTCCTGTACCGTAAGAGTACACTCCCTTCGCAAAAAGAGCTGGATTCCTTGCTCTTGGCGCAAAATCTTTTATTTAGAGACAGCCCCTAGAACAAATATACTATGATTAAATAGTATTTTTAACGTGTTGTGTAAATAGCAGGAGGAGCGAGGCAGGGTAGGCGACGCTGGTTGCCTACAGCATACCTTTGTTCATGAGGCTGTAGCTTTCACTGTCAGAGACGATAACGTGATCCCAAAAATTGATGGACAGAGCTTGGGCCGCCCGCTCAAGCTGCCGGGTAAATTCAAGATCAATGCCTGAAGGCGAGGCATTGCCGCCAGGGTGGTTGTGCACCACGATAAAGCCGGCGGCTTTGAGAGCCAGGGCGCGCTCCATAATATCACGCGGATATACAGTGGAATTATTGACTGAACCTTTGGCGGCTCTTTCCCAGGAAATGAGGCGGAGGCGATTGTCCATAAAGGCCACCCAGACTTCTTCATGAGGCAGCCTTCCCAGGCGTTGCCGGGCCATATGGGCCACTTCTTCAGGCGAACAGAGCGCTTCGCGATTACGCAGACGGCCTTCGGCATAGCGGGCGAGAAATTCGCGCAGCAGGCAGACGTATTGCGTTACTCCAGTACCGACGCCCGGCATATCGAGATATTCTTCAGGTCTGGCATCCATAACGCCGCGCAGGCTCGTGAAGCGTTCGAGCAATTCCTTGGCGATAGGCTTGGTGTCCCGCCGCTGGATCACGTACCCGAGGAGCAATTCCAAAATTTCATAATCCGCCAGGAGTTCCGGAGCGTTTTGCAAACGTTTGCGCAGGCGCTCTCTATGTCCGTGATAGTGCATGGTGTTCTGTTGTTCCAAAGCTTAGTTACGAAAAATACGTACCGCCGGGAGCGCGATGCCGGCCGTGGCCCCCAAAAGCGCTGCGGTAAGGCGGCGGCAGCCGGAAGACATCAGCGCTTTTGGCTGAAGAGCAAAAAAAGTTGGGCCGCCAGCATTTCAAAGGCTTGTTCGGGGTTGAACTCTCCGGATTTTATGCCTTTATCCGCCGTCAGGGCAAGCTCCCAGAGGCGGGATATTCCGGCAAAGCCCAGATTTTGGGCTGTGGCGCGTTTTTGCGCGATCAGGGAAGGGGGCATGGGAGGGGATTCGCCTGCCAGAAGTTGCCAGAGTTGGCGCGCCTCACGCAATACAACCGCATTAAAGGCAAACACCATATTTTCTCCGGAAAGCCTATCTTCCAAAATCCGCCGCCAGACCGCCGGGGCGTTTTCCTGCCGCTGTTGGATGCCGCGCAGCAGCTCAAAGATGCTTATTTCCTGACTCTGTTCAATACAGGCAAGGGCTGCCTCTGGCAGGCGTCCTTCCTGGTCCGCGAGCAGAGCGAGCTTGTCAAGTTCGGAAGCGATGCGGGCGGCATCCGGAGGCAGGGCTTTTGCCAGCAAAAAGAGCTGCTCCCGGCTGAGCGCAAGCTGTTTACGTTTAGCCTCCGCCTGGATATGGGCAGTGAGGGTGTGGGCTTCAAGCCCCGGGCTGTAATCCGCCCATCCGGCTTTATCCGCGCGTGTAAAAGCGGGATGCTTTTGGATATGGGGGGGGATTTTAGCTTTGCCTTTTTCAAAGGCGACTTCAAGGCAGATCAAAGGCCAGGTCAGAGATGCGCCTGCGGAGGAAGCCGTTTGTTCCAGAGTGCTGAAAAGAGGGCGCAACGTGTCTGCTGGCACGTTCTGGGCGTTGCGCAGGATAATGGCTTTGGGAGTGGCGAAAAGGCCCTGCAAGGTGAGGTGCTCCCAAAAGGCGGGGGGCAGGCCTTCATCTCCCCAAAAGGAGAAGCGCCGCCAGGGAGATGCATTGCCCTCGGGCGGGTGCGTTGCGAGCAAAGTTTCGATGCGGCTGCGCAGAATGCCGCTGTCAGGGCAGATGCAAAAGGAATACGCCGGTCGGGTCATGGATTTTCCGCTATGGGGGGTCAAGGGGATCTTATCCTCTTGCGGGGGTGGGCGTAAGCCCCAAAACCTCAAACTTAAAAAGTATTACGCAATTTGTCGGCCAAGAGGCGCATCACTTGGGTGATGATATCGCCGGAAATGCGCTTTTCTTCCGCATGCTCGGTGCGTTCGGCATACGAAATATGCCCGGAGCGCCAGATTTCCCGGTTGCTGCTGCCTTCGTATAAAACGGCATCTATGACCAAATTTGTGTCATAAAGCTGGCTGGTATCAACTTCGGTGCGGATCCATTCGCGTGAGGTATAGCTGATGATATTAATCTGAATTTCATAGTCGGCGCTGCCGCTGTCCACCCATTTGGCCAGGTAGCGGGCGCCGATTTCATCGCGCAGGGCGGAGCGGATGGAGTAAGGCAGCCAGGGATACAGGGTGGGGTTGTCCACGCCTTTGACTTTAAGGGTTTTGCTGCCGTCCCCCATAACACTGGGGCTGCTTGAGGCGAGTTGATACCCGGCGCATCCGGCGGCGAGGCAGGCCCAGGAAAGAAGGAGCAGGCGGATAAAAACGGAGCCTGCACGGCAGCGAAGATCAGTTGGCGACAACATTGACGAGTTTCCTTGGGATATGCACCACTTTACGGATGGTGAGCCCTTCCAGATGTTTTTGCACATTGGGGTCAGCTAGGGCGGCGTTTTTGACGGCGTCCTCGTCCGCATCGGCAGCGACTTCCAGCTTGCCGCGCAGTTTGCCGTTCACCTGAATGACAACGGTGACGATGTCCTGATGCAGAGCGGAGGGGCTGTACACAGGCCAGGGCTGTTTTACAAGGGGAGAGGCAAAGCCCATGCGGGCGCGTAATTCTTCGCACACGTGCGGCGTAATCGGAAAGAGCAGGGTCAAGGTGGTGGAGAGAGCTGAGCCCAGCACGCGTCTGCCGGCTTCATCTTGGAGCAGATCCTCTTTCACGAGGTACATAAGATTCACCAGTTCCATGGTGGCGGCAATGGCGGTGTTGAACTGAAAACGCGCGGTAATGTCGTCCCCCACCTTTTTCACCGTGGCATGTTCTTTGTGCCGCAACTCCCGGGCTTTTTCCGAGGAGGCATCTTCCTCTGTCGCGGCGCAGGCTTCAAGGGCCGGAACTTTTTCCACCAAATCCACGGCCAGGCGCCAGAGCCGTTGCACAAAGCGAAAAGCGCCTTCAATGCCCGCATCGGTCCAGTCAAAGTCGCGTTCGGGCGGGGCGGCAAAAAGGCAGAAAAGGCGCACGGTGTCGGCCCCGTAACGGGCGATCATTTCCGAGGGGTCCACGGTATTGCCCTTGGATTTGGACATCTTGGAGCCTTTCATGAGCACCATGCCTTGGGTGAGGAGCTTGGCAAAGGGCTCATTGAGCGTAGTGAAACCGAAATCGCGCAGGGCTTTAACAAAAAAGCGCGAATATAAAAGGTGGAGTATGGCGTGCTCCACGCCGCCGATGTACTGGTCCACAGGCATCCAGTAGGCCAGATCGTCAGAGGAAAAAGGGGATGTATCGTTGGCGGGGTTTGTATAGCGCGCAAAATACCAGGAGGACTCCACAAAGGTGTCGAGGGTGTCTGTTTCACGCCGGGCCGGTCCCGCGCAGCGAGGGCAGGCGCATTCATAAAAGGTGGGGCTGTCCGGCAAGGGGGAGCGGCCATCCGGATGGGTGACCAGATCCAGGGGCAAGAGGACCGGCAAATTTTCTTCTTTTTCCGGCACGATGCCGCATTTGTCGCAGTAAACAACAGGGATGGGGGCGCCCCAGTAGCGCTGGCGCGAAACGTTCCAGTCGCGCAGCCGCCAGTGCGTGGAGCGGGCGCCGAGTTTTTGTTCTTCCAGCCAGCCGGCGACGCGGTGTTTGCCTTCTTCGTTAGGCAGATTATTGAACTGGCCTGAATTTACCATAATGCCGTCGTCAGGCATAGCGGCGGTCATGGCGGCCGGGTCGAGGGGAGCGGCGTTTTCCGGCTGGATCACCACGCGAACGGGAAGTTGGTATTTGCGCGCGAACTCAAAATCGCGCTGATCGTGGGCGGGCACGCCCATGACGGCCCCGGTGCCGTATTCGGCAAGGACGAAGTTGGCCACCCAGATAGGTATGCGCTCGCCCGTGGCGGGGTTGATGCAATATTTGCCGGTAAACATGCCTTCTTTAGCCAGGTTATCGGATAAAAGCTCATTTTTATCGGTATGGAGAATGCGCTCGGCAAAATCGCGGATGGCTTTTTCTTGCGAAGAGCCGGTGATGAGTTCGTCAAGCAGGGGATGGGCGGCGGCAATGCTCATAAAGGTGGCGCCGAAGAGGGTATCTTGCCGGGTGGTGAACACCGGGATAGATTTGTCTAAGCCGTCCACGGCAAAGTGAATTTTCGCGCCGACTGACTTGCCGATCCAGTTGCGCTGCATGGTCAAGACGCGTTCAGGCCAGCCTTGTTCCAAAGAATCCAGATCCGCCAGGAGGTCTTCGGCATAATCCGTGATGCGTAAAAACCACTGGGTGAGTTCTTTTTGCTCCACAAGAGAATCGCAGCGCCAGCAAAGCCCTTCCACCACTTGCTCGTTGGCGAGCACGGTATTGCAGTGGGCGCACCAGTTCTGGGGCGCTTTTTTGCGATAAAGAAGGCCTTTTTCCAAAAAGCGGATAAAAAAGAGCTGTTCCCAGCGATAGTAGGAAGGATCGCAAGTGGCGATTTCGCGCCGCCAATCATAGGAAAAACCCAAGCGTTTGAGCTGGGCGCGCATGTTGGCGATATTGGCGTAGGTCCATTTGGCCGGGTGGGTATTATTTTTAATGGCGGCGTTTTCCGCCGGCAGTCCAAAGGCGTCCCAGCCGATGGGGTGGAGCACGTTAAAGCCCTGCATGCGTTTGAAGTGCGCGATAACATCGGCGATGGAGTAATTGCGCACATGCCCCATATGGATATTGCCCGAGGGGTAGGGAAACATTTCCAAGCAGTAGAACTTGGGTTTACGGCTGTCCGGCTCACAGTGAAAGGCGCCTTGCTCCTCCCAGAGAGTTTGCCATCTGCTTTCGATTTCCTGCGGATCGTATTTCATGGTTTGCGTTCGCTTTGCTGTGGTATACAAAAGGTTACAAGGCGCTAAGCTCGCCCTTTTCCAGGGCTTTAACGGCGGCGTCCAAAACGCCGTTCACAAAGGTGCGGGATTTATCATCACTGAATTGTTTGGATAATTCCAGCGCTTCGTTGATGGCTACTTTCAGCGGCACATCGGCGGGCCGGCGTAATATTTCAAAGAGGGCGATGCGCAAAAGCGTGCTTTCCACCTTGCCCATGCGTTCCACCCGCCAGTTTTGCGAAAGCGAGGCGATAACGGAATCCAGACGTTCTTTGTGCTCAAAGACTCCCTTGCAGAGTATCCAGGCATAGCTGGTTTGCGCGTCCATCTGTTCCGGCCGGTCGGGCGAGAGGGTAAAGGCGCGTTTTACGTCAGCCTCGGAAGGATTTTGCGTGAATAAAAGCGCGTAAAGCACTTTAAAGGCAAAGGTTCTTTCCAGGCGGCGCGGGGCTTTTCTGCCGGAGGTCGTATCCTGGCCGTGGGGAGCGGGCATGGGCTAGAGCTGCTCCAGTACGCGAATGGTCTCAAGCAGGGCGGCGGCGGCGTCCACGCCTTTATTGCCGGCTTTGCTGCCGGCGCGCTCCACGGCTTGTTCAATGGTGTCCGTGGTTAAAAGGCCAAAGCCGATGGGCACGCCGGTGTCAAGGCTGATATGGGCGATGCCTTTGGTTGCTTCCGCGGCCACAAAGTCAAAATGGGGGGTTGCTCCCCTGATAACGGCGCCAAGGGCGAGTATGCCGTCATATTTTTTGCTCAGGGCGATTTTGCGGCAGACCACGGGCAGTTCAAAAGCGCCGGGGATGCGCACAATGGTGATATTTTCCCGTTCCAGTCCGTGCCGGGTGAGGTAATCCACAGCGCCGCCGATGAGCCGGTCCACGATGATGTCGTTAAAACGGGCGGCCACCAGGATGATTTTAAGTCCCTGGGCGCAGAGTTGGCCTTCAATGGTTTTTATATGCAGCATAACGGTTCCTTTTGCCGGTGCAAATTACTTCTCACATCCCGGATTATGGGCGGAGCTTGTGCAGGCCCTTTTATCCAATTTGAGCATGTGCCCCAGTTTGTCTTTTTTGGTTTGCAAATAGAAGGCATTATCTTCGCAGGCCTCAAGTTCGAGGGGAATGCGCTCCGTCACTTCCAGGCCGTAGCCTTCGAGCCCAACGATTTTTTTGGGATTATTCGTCATGAGCCGCATTTTGCGCACGCCGAGATCGACGAGAATTTGCGCGCCGATGCCGTAATTACGCAAATCCGCCTGAAATCCCAGTTTTTGATTGGCCTCCACAGTGTCCAGGCCTTTGTCCTGCAGGGCATAAGCTTTAATTTTATTGGCAAGGCCGATGCCGCGTCCTTCTTGGCGCATATAGAGCAGCACGCCCTGGCCTTCTTGCTCAATGCGGGCAAGGGCCGCGGCGATCTGGCCGCCGCAGTCGCAGCGCAAGGAGCCGAGCACATCTCCGGTGAGGCATTCGCTGTGCACGCGAACCAGAGTCGGGATATCTTGAGACGGCGTGCCTTTGACCACTGCCACATGGGTGTGGTCGTACAATTCGTTTTCGTAGGCGACGATGCGAAAATCGCCATAGCGGGACGGCAAGTGCGCTTCAGCCACGCGTTTGACAGAAAGCAGGCCCGAGCGCATGCGGTGCTGGATGAGATCTTTGATAGTGGCGATTTTTAAACCATGTTTCTGGGCAAAAATCTTCAGATCCGGCATGCGGGCCATGTTGCCGTCTTCATTGAGCACTTCACAGATAACAGCGGCGGGTTTGAGCCCGGCTAAGGAGGCAAGATCAACGCTGCCTTCGGTTTGACCGGCGCGCACCAAAACGCCGCCTTTGCGCGCGCGCAGGGGGAAGATATGCCCGGGCGTAACAATGTGGTCGGGCTTGGCATCGTCGGCTACGGCGGCCTGTATGGTCCGGGCGCGATCCGCGGCGGAAATGCCGGTGGTGACGCCGTGGCGGGCTTCAATGGATACGGTGAAATTTGTACCGAACCCGGACTCATTGCGCTGGGTCATGAGGGGAAGATCAAGCCTGTCGCACCATTCCGGCGCTAAAGGCAGGCAAATGAGCCCCCGTGCGTGGGTCACCATAAAATTGATAACTTCGGGAGTGATAAATTCAGCGGCTATGGTGATGTCGCCTTCATTTTCTCTGTCTTCATCATCCACCAGAATAATCATCCTGCCTTGGCGGATTTCTTCAATAGCCTGTTCAGCCGTACAAATGGGCATTTCTGTATCCTTAGCTAATCAAATGAGTTATACTGTTGTCTTATGAGCGCTGGGTGAGTTTTTTTGCAGCGGGCTTTTAGAGCGGGTGGACATTGGCAATGCCCACCCGCTCTAAAAGCCGTTTTCGCGTAAAAAATCCAAGGTCATGCGGCTTTGCGGCTCGTCTTTTTTCCAGGGAGCCAGCATGCGCTGCACATATTTACCGATGAGATCCGTCTCAAAATTTATTTCCTGCCCGGTTTGCCAATGACCCGCTGTGGTGGCGGCCAATGTTTCGGGGATGATGTTAACCTCAAGAAAACCGTTTCCGCAATGGTTGATGGTCAGGCTGATTCCGTCAAGGGCGACGGAACCTTTGGCAATGACCTGGGGGGAGTATTCTTCGGGAAACCGCACCCGTATGATGCGGGAGGAGGCGGCGGGCGTTATGGAGTCGATGGTGGCGATGCCGTCCGCGTGCCCGCTCACCAGATGGCCGCCCAGGCGATCTCCCAAGGCGAGGGCTCGTTCCAGATTTACTTTGCGGCCCTGGCGCAGAGCGCTCAAGTTTGTGCGGGACAAAGTTTCTTTTGATGCATAGGCGGTAAAGCTTGTCTGGTCGAAGTCTTCCACGGTCAGGCAAACGCCGTTTACAGCAATGCTTTCTCCTTTGCTCACATCGCGAAGGGCAAAGAGAGGCTTCAGGCAAAGGCGCGCTTCCTGCGCGGTTGCCGCAATGCTTTTAACTTCGCCCATGCCGAGAACGAGGCCGGTGAACATAGCCGGGCTTCCTTTATTTTGCGTGTTCTTCCGGCAAAAAGGATTGCCGGATAGGCCGCAAGGTGAGCATGATATCGTCGCCGGAAGGCCGGGAATCGCTGAAGCGCAGTTGAAGGGCCTCCTCAATCTGTGCCGGGGCGCGGCCGTCAAAGAGAGGGGTTGCTTCGTTGTCTCCCAAAATTTTCGGGGCCAGATGCAGATGTAATTCCTTTGCCAGGCCTTTGTCCAGGAGAGAGAGGCCAAGGCGCCCGCCACCTTCGCAAAGGACGTAGCGGCAGTCAAGTTCCTTGCGCAGGCGGATGAGCCCTTCAGCGAGATTAAGCTCGGCGCGCATGCCATGGCCGCGGGTGTTGGGTTTTATCTGGGAAGGCAGGCCTAAAATGCGCACGCCGATGCGGCGCAAAGCTTCGGCCTTTGGGCTGGCGGCTGCGGCCACGGTGGTCCAGAAGATGGTGGATTCAGGGCGTTCTTTCAACAAGTGCAGGGAAAGACCGGCTTCAGGCAGGCGGGAAGTGACCACCACGGCCAGGGGCTGCTGCTGCGCACCTTCCAGGCGGCAGGTAAGCTGGGGGTTATCCTGATAAAAAGTGTTGCCGCCCACAATGATGGCCTGCATGTTGCCGCGCAGTTCATGGACGCGGCGGCGGCATTCCGGCGAGCTGATCCATTTGGAATGCCCGGTGCGCGAAGCAATGCGCCCATCCAGGGTGGCGGCCAGCTTAAGCAGGGTGTAGGGCAGGGTTGTGGACTGCCAGGTGATGAAATCGTCAATGAGATCCAGGCAGGCGTCGAGGGCGACGCCGCTTTCCACGGTTATTCCATGTTCGCGCAGGATGCGTGCGCCGCCGCAGGCAAGAGGATTGGGGTCGGATGCGCCGATGACCACATGGCGGATGCCGGCATTGATAACGGCTTGAGTGCAAGGAGGCGTTTTTCCGTGATGGCGGCAGGGTTCCAGGGTGACCACGAGGGTGCATTCAGCGGGATTTACGCCTTTGCGGGCGGCATCGTCCAGGGCTTCCACCTCGGCATGGGGGGAACCCGCTCCTTTATGCCAGCCTTCGGCCACGACCTTGCCGTTATTTACCAGCAGGGCGCCCACACAAGGATTGGGCCAGGTTCTCCAGCGGGCATTTTCGGCCAGGCGGACGGCTTGGAGCATAAAGGCATGGCAGGGATGGGGAGCATGCTCCACAAGCGTTCTCCTAGAATAAATTATTTTTGAAACGCTACATTCGTCCTTTACGGCAGGCGAAAAGCCTGCCTACTCCTCGTCAGCGGCCGTCCATGCTGCGCATGTCCGGCATAGAGCTTTTCCAAGTTGAAACGCTCTATAAACGATCGGGCGGTTGCTGCTTCGCACGATCCGCGTGGGGCGGCAGGAGCCGCGCCAGGGAAACATTCGCTTCGGCGAACATTTCCTCGGACATGGGATCCGGGTAAGGGTTGGCGTAAAAGACAGCGACCACACCGCAATTTATAAGCATTTTAGTGCAGATCAGGCAAGGCTGGTGCGTGCAGTAAATGGTCGCCCCATCAAGAGAAATGCCGTGCACGGCGGCCTGGATGATGACGTTTTGCTCCGCATGCAGGCCCCGGCATAGTTCGTGGCGTTCTCCCGAAGGCACGCCGAGCTTTTGGCGCAGGCAACCGATTTCAAGGCAGTCGCGCATGTTGCGCGGGGCGCCGTTATAGCCTGTGGCGAGGATGCGTTTATCTTTGACGGCAATGGCGCCGACTTTACGGCGGGAACAAGTGGAGCGCTCCGCGACTAGGCGGGTGATGTCCATGAAATACTGGGGCCAGGGCATGCGGGGCATAGCAGCCTCAGGGCAAGGCGTTTTGGCGGATTTGCGTGTGAACGCCGGAAAAAACGCCGGGTTGAGGTTTTGAGGGAGACTACCAGGCAAAAAGCGGAAAAGTGGAAGCGAATTTTTCCACCTTACGGCTTAAGGCGACAAGGCGGGTTTCGTTGTCGCGTGATTCCAGGCTTTCCTTAATCCAGGCGGCTATACGGCGCATATCCGCGGCGTTCATGCCTCTGGTGGTCAGGGCGGCCGTGCCGAGGCGGATGCCCGAGGTCACAAAGGGCGAGCGGGTTTCAAAGGGGACGGTGTTTTTGTTGACGGTAATGCCGGCTTTATCGAGGGCAAGCTCCGCCTCTTTGCCCGTGATATTTTTATTGCTAAGATCAATGAGCATCAGGTGGTTGTCCGTACCGCCGGAAACAAGCGTAAATCCCGCATCCATCAACTCACGGGCAAGGATGGCGGTATTGGCGATCACTTGTTTTTGATAGCGTTTGAATGCCGGTTTCAAGGCTTCGCCAAAGGCCACGGCTTTGGCCGCGATAACATGCATCAGCGGACCGCCTTGGATGCCGGGGAAAATTTGGCTGTTAAGGGTTTTGCCGAATTCTTCGGAAGAGAGGATCATGCCGCCGCGCGGGCCGCGCAGGGTTTTATGCGTGGTGGTGGCGATATAATGGGCGTGTCCCACAGGGCTTGGATGGAGTTTCGCGACAATAAGTCCGGCGATGTGGGCCATGTCCACCATGAGCTTTGCCCCTACGTCGTCGGCAATGGCGCGAAAGCGGGCAAAATCGAGGGTACGCGAATAGGCGCTTGCGCCGGCCACGATCAGGGCTGGCCTGTGCTTGCGGGCGAGTTCAAGCACCTTGTCGTAGTTAATCTGGCCGGTTTCTTTGTCCACGCCGTAACTGACAAAGGAATAGAACCGGCCGGAAAAGTTCACCGGGCTGCCGTGGGTCAGGTGCCCTCCGTGGGAAAGATCCATGCCGAGCACGGTATCGCCCATAGTAATGGCGGCGAGGTAAATGGCCATATTCGCCTGGCTTCCTGAGTGAGGCTGAACATTGACATAGTCAGTCCCAAACAGTTTCTTTGCCCGCTCCACAGCCAGGTTTTCCGCCAGATCCACATATTCGCAGCCGCCATAATACCGCTTGCCGGAATAGCCTTCGGCGTATTTATGCGTAAGTACGCTCCCCTGGGCCTGGCGTACGGCGGGTGAGACAAAATTTTCCGAGGCGATAAGCTCCAACTTGCTGAGTTGGCGCAGGGATTCCAGATAGATAGCTTTGCCTACAGCCGGATCGTTGAGAATAAGATCATCCATGGTGAACCTCATTTAAAAAAGTATTGCGCGAACATAGTGGTATCGTTTTCAGGGCGCGCGCACAATCACTTTTCTTGTTTTCAGGGGTGGGCTTATTTTTCAGCGTGCTTGCAATCTCGGAAGGGGGGCATGTACCGTACGAGTACGTTCCCTCAGCAACAAACTTGCTTTTCGCGCCTGACGGCAAACCGCATCCGGTGCCGGTATATTTAAGCTGAGCCAGTGCGCTTGAAACACCCCTTAAGGGAGTGCGGAGAGAAAAAACCGGAAAACGCCCGCGAACGGGCTTTTTCCGGTTTCGGGAAAAGTTAAGGCTCAGCCCTGCCAGCGTTTATACAGGATGCAGGCGTTGGTGCCGCCAAAGCCAAAGGAGTTGCAGAGCACATGTTCGGTCTGTGTATGCTGCGCGCCGTTGCCCATATAGTTAAGGTCGCATGCCGGATCCGGCGTTTCGTAGTTGGCCGTGCCGGGGATGATGCCTTCTTTCAGGGTCATAACGGAAAAAACGCTTTCAATGCCGCCGGCCGCTCCCAAAAGGTGCCCGATTTGCGATTTATTGGCCGTGATCGGGATATCGTAGGCTCTTTTGCCGAACACGGTCTTGATGGCTTTGGTTTCGGCAAGATCGTTGAGTTGGGTGGATGTGCCGTGGGCATTGATATGATCGATGGCGTCAGGGCTGAGGCCGGCATCTTCAATAGCTCGTTGCATGGCTTTGGCCATGCCGCTGCCGTCGTCCTGGGGCGCGGTCATGTGATACGCGTCGTCTGACGCGCCGAACCCCACAACTTCCGCATAAATGGCGGCTCCGCGCGCGCGCGCCGAGTCGAGGCTTTCCAGAAAAAGCAGTCCTGTGCCTTCTCCTTTAACAAAGCCGCTGCGGTCTTTATCAAAGGGGCGGGAGGCTTTTTCCGGCAAATCGTTTTCCGTGCACAAAGCCTTGAGGGCGGTGAAGCCTGAGATGCCCATGGGGGTGATGGTGGCTTCAACGCCGCCGCAGATGGCGGCATCGCATCTGTTCATCACTATTTCCGTGAAGGCGTACCCGATGGCGTGCAAAGAAGAGGCGCAGGCGCTGGTGAGCACCGCGTTGACGCCTTTTGCGCCAGTAAAGATAGCTATCTGGCCCGGCGCCATGTTGGAGATCAACATGGGGATCATGAAGGGAGAAATTTTGTTGGGCCCGGCTTCCAGGAGTTTGGAGTGAAATTCTTCAATGGTGTGCAGGCCGCCAAGGCCGATGCCTATGAGAACTCCCACCCTGTCGGCGTTGTGCTCCGTAATTTCGTATCCGGCGTCTTTTATAAGCATGAGCGCGCCGGCAACGGCAAAGTGGGTGAATCTGTCCATACGCCGGGCTTGCTTACTGGGTATGCCGTAGTTTTCGGGAGAAAAATCTTTTACTTCTCCGGCAATTTTTGAAGCGAATTCCGAGGCGTCAAACAGGGTGATGGGGCCGATGCCTGACTTGCCGGCAATAAGATTTTCCCAAGATTCCAGATAATTTCCCCCAAGGGGGGAAATGGCGGAAAGTCCGGTCACCACCACGCGTTTTCTGGTCATACGACTATCCTTAATAATATATCAATCAGCAAAGGTTGCACTAAAAGCGGATCATCTTTGAAAAAGCGGAACCGCTCCGCAGGGATTTGTCCGCAAATCCGTGCCGTGAGATGCGCATAGAGCGGCTTTGTCGATAGCTGCGTGAGCATATTAAACGTGAAAAGCGCTTAAGAGCGCGGCCTAAAAGTGTGGGCGACAAAAGAGGAGGGGGCCCCTTCCGATTGAACAGGACGCCGCAAAAACCGCACAGGAACAGCCGGAAATGCCCGTGGAGGGCATATAACAACGCTGCCGCTTATCCGTAATTATTGGGAAAAACCCTTTTCAATTCCAGAAACAATACGGCGTGCCATGCTGTTTGGAATCCGGATAAGCGGCGCATGCGCGGCAATTAGCGGCGAGAGAACGATTTTTATTTCACGTGGCGCTCAACGTAAGCGACGGCGTCTTTGACCTTAAGAAGTTTTTGCGCTTCTTCGTCACCGATTTCCAAGGAGAATTTTTCTTCCATGGCCATTATGAGTTCTGTAAGATCCAGCGAATCCGCGCCGAGATCTTCCACAAAAGAAGCTTCGGGCTTTACTTCGTCGGCAGAAACGCCCAGTTGATCCATAATAATCTTGCGCACTTGCTCTTCAACAGACATGAGTCCTCCAAATTGCGATGCTTGTTGTTGCATGTTGGTATAAAAGCCGACTTTACAACCCGTGGCGCGCGCCGCGGGTAAGCCCGTCATTAGCAATACATGCCGCCGTTCACCGCGAGCACTTGCCCTGTAATGTACGCGGCTTTGTTTGAGGCCAGAAAGGCGACTGCTTCCGCCACATCTTGCGCGTGACCAAACCGTTTTAAAGGGATGCCCGCAAGGTATTGCGAGCGGACGTCTTCAGGCAAATTTTGCGTCATGTCGGTTTCAATAAAACCGGGCGCCACGGCATTTACCGTGATGCCGCGCCCGGCTAGTTCTTTGGCCACAGCTTTGGTCATGCCGATAACTCCGGCTTTGGCCGCACAGTAATTTGTCTGGCCCGGGTTGCCCGTCTGCCCCACAACGGAACTGATATTCACAATGCGACCGCTGCGCTGCTTGCTCATAATCTTAGCGGCTTCGCGCATGCAGATGAAAACGCCCTTCAGGTTAACCTCAATTACCCGGTCAAAGTCCTCATCCTTCATTCGGATGAGATAATTATCCTTGGTGATGCCCGCATTATTTACGAGCACATCAAGGCGAAACTTGTCCTTCACCTCATTCTGAAAAAAAGCGCTGATGGAAGCCGCGTCCGCCATATCGAGGCGAAAGGCTTTGGCCGTACCGCCGCGCTGCGTGATGCCCTGAACAACGGCCTGCGCCTCCTGCTCTTTGCTGACATAGGTAAGAAGCACCTGGTAATCCGCGGCAGCCAAAGTTTCGGCAATGGCTTTGCCGATGCCGCGCGAAGCGCCCGTCACAAGGGCGGTGGGAGATTCTGGGTTCATGGGCGTTTCCTTGTCAGCTCACTAATCGGTCTGTTTAGTCTAAAAAGAACAATGTTTCAATTCTCACGGGCTAACATTTTAATATGCTGATATTTAAAACAAAATTAAAACTGCAGCAGCGCGGAGCCAAAAGTGAATCCGCCGCCGAAGCTTGCGAGCAAAACCCGCATGTCTTTGCGGACAACTCCTTGGTGAATGGCCTCACCAAGAGCCAGAGGAACTGAGGCTGCCGAGGTGTTGCCGTATTTGTGCACATTCAAAAAAACTTTTTCTTCGGCTATGCCGAGGCGTTCGCCAACGGCCTCAATAATGCGCCGGTTGGCCTGGTGGGGAATGAAGACATCCACATCCTCAGGGCGCAGCCCGTTGCGTTCCAAAATATGGAGGCATGCGGCGCTCATATTGCGCACGGCATGCTTGAACACGGCTCCGCCCTGCATGCGGATGAAATATTCAGGCCCCACAACATCGCCCAATTGATATGGGTGGGCCGCAAAACCGCCGGAAATGAGCAGCAGATCCTTCTTTGAGCCGTCCGATCCTGAGAACAGATCCAGGACCGCTCCTTGGAGTCCCTGCGCATCCTTGTTCGGCAAAGAGGCTGCGGGGCCGGTGATGATGACGGCTCCCGCGCCGTCGCCAAAAAGAACAGCGGTGGACGGGTCTTCGTGATTGCAGCGGTGAGAGAGGGCTTCGGCGGCAACCAGAAGGACGCAGGCATTGGGAGAGCGAGCCGCAAGCGCGTCGGCCAGTTCAAGGCCGTAGATAAAGCCGGTGCAGGCGGCGTTAATGTCCACAGCCATGCATTTACGTTGCAGTCTGCCGGCCAAAACGCAGGCGGAAGAAGGGGATGCCGCGTCAGGGGTGCAGGTGGCGTATACGATGTGGGTAATGTCGTCATTGCTTAGGCCGGCCTGTTCAAGGGCGGCCAGCGTGGCTGTCAATGCCAGATCACTCCCTGTTTGGCCCTTTTCAAGAATATGTCGCGACTGGATGCCGGTACGCGATAAAATCCATTCGTCCGTGATGTCCGAATGGATGCACAGTTCAGCATTGCTCAGCGCTTTTGGCGGAACGGAATAACCGAAGCCGCTGATGCGGGAGTGAGTATTCATGGAGGGAGCCTTGCAATTCAAAAAAAGCGGTTATTTTATGGCCTTCCCGAAGCGGGTGAGCTCTTCATTGGCGGCGATGTTGGCATTTAGGCGTGTGTTGGTGTCTTTTTCCACAAAAACCGCGGCCATCTTGGTGGCGCTGGTAATGGCCTTGGCGTTGGAACTGCCGTGGCAAACAATAACGATGCCTTGCAAACCCAAGAGGGGCGCGCCGCCATATTCGGCATAATCCACAAACCGGGCGAAGCGCTTAAAAGCGCCTCTGGCCAGGAAGGTGCCTATTTTCGCGACCAGGGTGCTGCCCAGGAGCTCCCGCTTAAGAATGCGAGACAAAGAGGAGCCCAAGCCTTCCGAGAGCTTCAAAACCACGTTACCCACAAAGCCGTCGCACACCATAATATCCACGTTGCCGGCAAAGAGATCTCGGCCTTCCACATTGCCCACAAACCTGACGTTTTGGGCCAATTTGAACATGTCGTAGGCTTCTTTTACCTGGGTGTTGCCCTTGCCTTCCTCTTCACCGATGGAAAGCAGCCCGATGCTGGGCGAAGGGCAATCCAAAACGCTTTTGGCATATGCGTCGGCCATGAGGCCGAACTGGAATAGGTGCAGGGGCTTGCAGTCCACAGTGGCGCCCACATCCACTATAATGGTGGGGGATTTTTCCGTGGGCATGACAGAGGCCAGCGCGGGGCGCTCCACTCCGGGAATGCGGCCCATAATGAACATGCCGCAGGCCACAGTGGCGCCGGAATGACCGGGGCTGACCACGCCATGGGCACGGCCTTCCCGCACAAGACGGCACGCCACCTGAATAGAGGCGTCCTTTTTCCTGCGCAGCACATCCGAAGGTTTTTCGCCCATAAGGGCAGTTTCCGAAGCATGCACTATTTCAGCGGAGGCCGCGGAGTAGTTGTGTTTTTCCAATTCAGCGCGCACAACATCCTGATTCCCGACCAGCAGAACGCGAAATCCGCCTTCAGAGGCGGCCTGCAAGGCTCCGGGAACCACCACAGAGGGGCCGAAATCACCCCCCATGACATCAACGGCAATAACAGGGGTTATGCCAGTCATTCAGAGGTTATTCCGCGGCGTCGTTGTACTTGCGATTGCGATAGCTGCCGCAGGCCGGGCAGACGGCATGGGGAAGCGCCGGGCTGCCGCACTGGCACAGGATCACCGCAGGTACGGGCACGTGATGGTGCGAACGACGCATGCCTTTTCTTGATTTGGATTTTCTGCTCTGTTGTACCGCCATGACGCTCTCCTTAAAAGACTCCGTATCGGAAGTATTCGTAAAATTTTATTCGCCAAAAAGGCCTCAGCGCTCCGGGCTGAATCGTGTTTTTAACCGGTTACACGGGAAAACACCGCGAATTCTCGTTCCGCCAAAACCTATACTCCCAGCAAAACATTTTTGCCGCGCGGTTTTGCAATGAGTTTTCCGCGAGTTTTCTCATCTCTGCTATTTTCTGTTAATGGTCAGCCCGCGCAGAGCGGCCATGCGGCTGTCACCATCCTCAATCCGGCAGGAGCAGCCTTCTGTGTTTTTATTCGCTCCGCATAAAGGACAAAGGCCCTTACAAGCGTCGTTACAGAGCGGCTTTACAGGTAACGCCAGGGAAAACTCCTCCCAGGTGAGAGCCGCCGGATTAATTTCCACTCCTCCGCCATGGGCGGTGTTCCGAATAACCGCGGCGTCCACTTCGCCGAACAAGGTTTCGTCAACGTGGACATGCGCTCCAGACAAAACCTCAACGGGAAAAGCCTCAAAGCTGTCAAACGCGTGATTAAGGACCACAATGCTGTCATTGGCGCAACGGTCACACGGCAATGCCACTGTTCCGCGTATTCGCCCCCGGAACAGCACGCCCTCGGCTTGAGGTAAAATAGTTATCTCAGCGGTGACCGGCTCCACAATTCGGCAGTGAAGGCCGAATTCCTCAAGATGAGAGAGCCAGATCCGTTGATCCTCAAGCAAAATTTTTTTGCCCGCAACGGGAATGCTTTGCAGCAATATCCAATCTTTTTCCATACGCCACAGCCTCGCGGAAGGGTTCTAGTACATGCGAACACGGCTGTTTGTCAATGCGCGGATGCAAAATTCTCCGCATATCCGGAAAACCGCTTGCTTTTTCCTAGAGCCCGGCGTATGAAAGGCGCTTGCTTTTAATCGCTGTGTCCGCCGCTTAGCCCATACCCAAGGGGAGCGCCCGGTTTTTGCCGTTTGTTCCTTAATGTTCGGCAAGGCCTTGCACGGCGGGCGGAACCAGTTTGTTATATTTGGAGGATCCTAATGGCCAAAAAGTGTGAAAATTGCGGTAAAACCCCCCAGAGCGGCCACAACGTCAGCCACTCCAACATCAAAACCAAGCGCCGTTTTGAGCCGAATCTGCAATCCGTGCGCCACCAAAGCGCTGACGGCTCTGTGCGCAAAATCAGCCTTTGCACCCGCTGCATCCGTTCCGGAGCGGTGACGAAGCCTTCTCCCCGCAAAGCTGTTCGGGAGTAGCCGGCGCCTGCTGATATGCCGGCCTCACTGTCCGGCGGCATTTTTCGGCCCTTTCCCGTTTTTGGGGAAAGGGCCTTTTTTTACAAAAAAAACCGCCATGCGAATTTATTACCACCTCAGCAAATACCTCAGCCACAGACTAAGCGGGCAAGACGCCATTGAAGCTCTGCGCCTTACGGGATGTGAGGTAAAAGTTGATTTTACCGGCATTGACGATGCTGACGCAGTCATTATTCATGATGAGCCTTTGGTGTATGAAGAACTTTTTACCCGGTTTCCCCGTCTGCGCTCCCTACGGACCATTGCCTACTGCGTGTGGGAAAATGAACGCCTGGCCGCGCCCTATATCCCCCCCTTGCGTCTGGTGAGCGAAATTTGGACCCCTTCCCGTTTTTCCCTGGCAAGCCTGCTTCCCCATTTCCCCAACGTCCGTCTTGTCCCCCATGTGGTAAAGCGCCTTCCCGCTTCACAGGAAGACCTGGCTTATATGCGCCGCGTCCTGGAAAATGTGATCGGTCAGAAGCGGTTTTGCTATCTTTCCATTATCGATGCCGTTAACCCGCGCAAAAATTTGCGCGGGTTGCTGGAAGCCTTTGCCCTGCTGCGCCGGGATTGCGGCGATGCCGCTTATTTAGTGCTGAAGCAATACCGTCGCGCGTTGGATTTTTCCAAGCTGCCGGGAGTGCTCGCCCTTGCCGATCATCTGGAGCCCGGGCGCATGGCCGCACTCCATATTCTGTGCGATGCCTACGTCAGCGCGCATCATGCCGAAGGCTGGGGCCTCGGGCTCTCTCAGGCCATGGCTTACGGCAAGCCGGTAATCGCCACGGGCTATTCGGGCAATATGGATTACATGACAAAGGAGAACAGCTTCCCTGTTCCTTATAGCATGGTTCCGGTTTCCGAAGAGATGGTCGCGCGGGTTCCTTTGTTCACCCGGCAAATGCGCTGGGCCGAAGTCGAGCCGCGAGTGCTTGTGCGGTCTATGCGTCGTCTTATGGAAGAGGGCGTGCCGGAAGGTATGGCGGAGAAGGCGGCTTTGGTGTGTGAGGACTTTGGTTTGGAAAGGGTGGGGGGGATAATGCGGGATCTGTTGTTGGAAGGCGCAAGGTAGGAGGGAGGGGAGATCGCTCTCGTTTTTGCGTGGTGGATACAGTATCGATGAGGTAGCTCGGGGAGAGAGGGAACGGGGGAACGGGGGAACGGGGGAAAGGGAGAGAGGGTGGCCTCGCGTTTTTTGTAAAACTGATCTTTTGAGCCTGGCCGTTGTCAGCGGCGCTTTTTCCTTCGGGGCAGACCACAAGGTCAGCCCCTCGAAAAAAGCGCCGCTTCCTCGTCCGGGCTCAAAATTTCATCATTTCACAAAAACCGCTCGGCAATCCCCAACTCGCGGTAAAGCCGTCCCGCTAGGGACGGCTTTACCGCGAGTGTATAAGGAAGAAAGCCGCTCTTAATAGAAGTCAGTCCATAATTCATTACGGGAGGGCTTCCAACGCCGGACGGCACTATGCCCCGCCTGCCTGAAATAATGGCCTTTGTTGGTGAACACCTTTCCCCGTTGTCAGCGTGAAAGGCATTATCGAATACCGGCAGAAACGCGAAGCGTAATCAGTCCGCTGAAATATGACAAAACCCCTGGCAGTCAAAGGTTGCCAGGGGTTTTGTCATATATGGCGCAACCCGATCATCTGGATGTTGCTGGAATTGAATAGCGCATGGCCACGCGGTTGTTTAACCCCCTTCCTTGCTCATCAAGCAGGATTTCTTTGATGAATCCGGGTTGTTCCGCATCATTCAATATCACGAACCCGAGCTTCTGATAAAACGGAGCATTCCAAGGGACATTGGCAAACGTGGTAAGGTACAAATACGGAAAGCCCGCCTGGACCACTTGATTGATTATCCGCGATACTAAAGCCGCCCCAAGCCCTTGCTGACCATGTTGCGGGTCTACTTCAACCAGCGCCAGCAAAGCGCAGCCAGCAACCTCTTGCCAGAAAGCAAATCCTACAGGGGGTTGTGTGGAGTCCACGACTACCAGCAGCCGGCCTTTCCGCATGGCTTCCATAAAAAGGTCATGGGGAACCCTTTCCGCCAAAATATTTTCAGGAATTGAGCCAGGAGGAAAAATAGTCCCGGCTGCTGCTTCTATTACATCCAGCAAAGGGATGTCATCCGCTCTGGCGAGTTGAATTCTGTACCCTTTGGGGATCGAGTAACTCAATTTCATTGCCTTCATCCTGTGTTTGTTGGCTTTTTCCCACAATAGAAGCACAATCGGCAGCGTGGGTCAACTGCGGCTTGTTGGTGGGGCTAACGTACGGCTACGCATATTCATAACCCGCTGACGTGGTTCAGGGCGACTCTCCCATCCGTAAGGTGAAGAAGCCGCAACAGGACAACCTCCGGATGCGCTTCCTCTCGCAGGAACAGGCAAAGGAGTTGCTCCATGCGCTCAAACTCCGCTCTCAGGATGTGTATGATGAAGCTTTGCTCTCCATTCTTTGTGGTCCACGCGCCGGAGAAATCTACAATCTGACTTGGGGCGATATTGACCTGAAAAACGGAACCGTCTTTATTCGTGACCTCAAAAATACACGCAACCGCTACGCCTTCATCTCCGAGGACGTGGAAGCCAGGCTCAAAAGGCGCTATCAAGAGCAGGCCACCACGGATTTAATTTTCCCGACCTATAACGGTAAGCCGCGCATGTGGGTGTCCGACACCTTATGGCTCGTCCAGCAAGGCACTCCGCTTCACACGGTTGCGGAACTCATGGACCACTCAACGATTGAAATGACCCGTCGTTACAGCCACCTTGCACCGGACACGCTCCGCAAGGCGGCATTCAGCCTGCAGGGGCATTTGTCGGAGTAGCCGCAAAGCATATTGACTTTGTACTAAAAAATAGTACATTGATATCACGAGGCAGAAATAAGCGAAAATTTTTGGCACGTCAGGCTTTCCAAGAAAACGGACAAGAGCCTCGGCAAACTGCCCAAGCCTGTACTGAGCGCCTTGGCATTGCTGCTACAGGAGATTGAATTGACCGGGCCTGTCCGGGGCGACTGGCCCAACTATAGCAAGCTTGGCCCCAAAACCCATCACTGCCATCTGAAAAAAGGCAGACCAACATATGTAGCCGTTTGGATTGAAACGGATACCGGATACGAAGTGGAGGTGACCTATGCAGGGACACATGAAAAAGCCCCATACTGAGGAAGTCAGCATGACCTTTACCGGGCCTATCACCATGATGAAACAGGCGCTTGAAGCTATGCGCTCTCTCGGCTTTGAAACAGAAGAACAGCAGCCTTCCAATGGGAAGGTCGAAGGTTCGATTCCTTGGCGTGAGTCCAGCTATTTCAAGGAAATAGAGAATAATCTGCCTTCTGTTTTTCTTTCCGGCGCACGGTATCGTGAGGGGCTTACTCAGGTAGAACTCGCGGAGCGCACTGGCATCCCCCGTCGCCATATCTCCGAAATGGAAAACGGCAAGCGGCCTATCGGCAAGGTGAATGCCCGGAAGCTTGCGGAAGTTCTTAATATTGACCCGCGCCGTTTGTTGTCCGTATAGTTATGAGGGCGGTGGGCGTAAATATTGACGCGAAAACCAAAGAAATATTTTCCTCTCCTCACGAGCTATTCAGAGACAATTTTGCCTCTGACCTTGAATTTTTCTGCGGTACAACCGGGATTTCTTCATGCTGTCCTCCTGGGACTGAGGTTTAGCAGAAATCGTCAGTTTTGATCTGAACTATTTTACGGGAGGGTTACCGTCCCAATTTATGTTGGTAAATTAAACTCGGCAGGGCCAAACCTCACCGTTCCCTGGGCGGCAGGCCGCCCGCGCCGTTGACGTTTTTTGCCCCTCCCATGGGAGGGGCAATGGGGCCGCTCTGGCCCCCGCAGGAGTTATCGGCCATACGGACGGCAGGGGCACAGCCTCCAAGGGCATGCCACTAACTTTTTACCTGGGATAAAAAACAGGGCTGGTCAATCCTGCTTTTTGCGCTCCAGTGCCTGCACCTGGGCTTCCGTGAGCACAATGCCTTCCTCGGCGGATTTCTTTTCCAGAGCGGCCAGGCGCTGTTTCATGGACTCTAGGCCGTGCCGCAGCCAGATGGAGCGCACGCCGGATGGGGAAACAAACACACCTTGTTTGCGTAGCTCGTTGCTTGCCCGCACCTGCCCGTGAGCGGGGAAATCGACGGCAAAGACGGTTACGGCGGACTCCGTGGCCTCTTCGACCCGGTTTTTTAGATTGGGCTTGCGCCTGCTGACCTCAAACAGCGCTTCGACGCCTCCGGCGTCTCGCGCTGTTTGATACCGATAAAAGGTGTCTCTCGAAAAGCCCATCACACGGCAAGCTTTGGAGATATTGCCAAGTTCGGCGGCAAGGTTCAGAAGTCCGGTCTTGTGTTTGATGACGTTTTGATTGAAGCTCCAAACTGATCGAAGAATCGGTCGGCAAAGAGAGCGAAGGCATGACTCCCGCTAGGGCGGCCCACATTCGGGCTGACCGCGCCCGTGGCCTGGAGCTTCCCAACACGGACAAACGCGCCGCCGATGAAGCCGCCAAGCTGGCGGACGCCTCGCGCCCCACCATGGAACGCCTCTGGACACTCTATCGCGACAGCCGCCCGGAACGGAAACGCTGGGAAACGGATGAGTCTCGCTACAGCAAATACCTGAAAGAGCCTTTTGGGAAAAAGCTGCCTTCGGAAATCGTCACCCTGGACGTGGATAGGCTACGTGTGCAGATGACCAAAAACGGCCGCGCTCCCGCCACCATCAAAGGCGTGATGGATCTCTTACAGCGTCTTATTCGGTTCGGCGCAAAAAAAGGGCTGTGCGGCATTCCGGAAATGTCTCAACTGCATTTTAACTTTCCCCAGGTGGACGGAATAAAAACTGAAAATATGACCGCCGACCAGATGAAGGCATATTTGAAGGCCCTGGACGCGGAG
>JAVBOT010000026.1:0-53662 GCA_031550225.1 Desulfovibrio sp. | reverse complement strand
TGACGTTTACGCCTTTTCCAACTGCGTTATGGATTTAAAAAAACGGGGGGGACGGGTAAACCCGCCTTTTGAAAACGGGGTTTTCCCCCTTCCCCCCGCACCCCCCCTCCCCTTTCCTCCAAAACCTTTCAGTACGATTGGCATAGGCACACTTTGCTTTGCCCGTCGTTAAGCGCCAATCGCAAGCGTAAACCGCTCTCGGTATATCGGTACTGGATACAGGTTACCGTCAGGCGGGAAAATTCCCCACACACCTTAAGCCTATGGTGAAGTTGCCGATAAGGGACACATAAAACCCTCGAAGGCAGGAACAATTATGAAAAATCCTACTCTCTCCGCAGCCGTATCCCTTGCAAAGACTGAAGGCGATATTGTCACCCAGACCCTCGATGCCCTCAATAGCCCCTCCTGGAGCAGCGGTACGAAAAAATCCGGCTGTTCCAGTCAGGCCGCCATGAGCGACGCATATGACCTCAGCAAGTCTATTTTGGGTGCGGCGTATGAGGCCAAAGGCGCTGTGCTTAACAAAAAGAATTAAGGCGGTTCAACTTTGAAATGCCTTATACCTGATGTGCGCGACATGGGCGGTCGCTAAGAAGGCATGGACAGGCGACTGCCTGCCATGAGCGACGAGCCCGGCGTTTCAAAATTACTCTGCTTTACCAAAGCAACGGGTTTGGTAACGACAACCCCGCCCTATTTCGCATTTCGCGCCAGGAAATGTGGCGGAGGAATTCAGCAAACATTTAGAGCAGATTAACTTTGAGATTGCCGTAGGCGGGCTTTGCCCGCCGTTAAACGACAAATCTCAAAGTTAATCTGCTCTAAAGGACAGCCCCTAACGCGCTTGTCCAATCGTGGATGGCGCATCCATAAAATAGAGGGAAAAAATAATGCGGCCGCACCGGACACGTGTACCTTATCTCTTTTTGACGGCGCTCCTGCTGGCGTTTTTATTTCTGGGCAGCTTCGCCTCACAAAACCAGGCCACGGCGGCAGGAACCCCTCTAGCGCCGGCAGAAAGCCGCGCTGAGCTTGTGAACGGAAACTTGCGCTTTAAGGAAGGCAAAGCCGTGCACCCGCGGCAAGATACGCGGCGGCGCATCGAAACAGCCCGCGAAGGGCAAGCCCCCATAGCCGCCGTTCTGGCCTGTTCCGATTCTCGGGAAGCTGTGGAACTGATTTTTGATCAAGGAGTCGGCGATCTCTTTGTCATCCGCGTGGCCGGCAACAGCACCAACGAAGCTGTGCTCGGAAGCATTGAGTACGCTGTGGATTTTCTCCATATTCCTTTGCTTGTGGTGCTTGGCCATACAGAGTGTGGGGCTGTGGATAGTGTATGGCAAGGAGAGCAAGTCCACGGCAACCTGGCGGGCCTGCTTGCCCCCATTGTGCCGGCGGTGCAAAAAGTCAGGAGTGGAAAAACCTGCCGCATGAAGAATGAGCTCATGCTGAAGGAGCTTGCCGCAAAAGAAAACGTGCGCCAAAGCGTCGCCACTATCCTAAAAGAGAATCCGATCCTGGCCAAAGCTGTGGCGGAAGATAAACTCATGCTCCTCGGCGCGCTGTACAATGTCGAATCAGGCGAAGTCGCCTGGATTGAACCCGGCAGCGACGACAAATGCCGGTAAACGCACCCGCAGCAAAAAGGGAGGGGCAAGATTGCACTTGCTCCTCCCTTTTACGGATAAAATGCCTCCGAGTGTTTAGCGCGGAGCGCCGGCCTCGGCTTTTTTACCGGCCTTAGGCGTAGCGGGCGCCGCCTCGGTTTCCGGCTTTTTCACCAGTTCAATGATAGCCAAAGGCGCGGCATCGCCTTTGCGCGGCATCGCCAGTTTTATCACACGGGCATAGCCGCCGCCGCCTTCTTTGTACAAAGGCCCTATCTCATCAAAAAGCTTTTGCACCAGCTTATGATCCCCAAGATGGCGGTAAGCCTGCCGGCGCGCATGCAGATCGTTCTTCAGAGCAAGGGTGATCAGAGGTTCCACAACACCCCGCAAAGTTTTAGCCTTAGCTTCCGTAGTCGTGATGCGGCCGCATTCAAGCAGGGCTTTTGCCATATTCTTCAAAAGCGCCTTTCTGTGCGAAGGGTTTCTGCCCAGCTTACGGCCGGATTTATTATGCCTCATGTTGCTGCTTCCTCTTCCAATCCTGATATTTCTTATCAAAGTTATCGATCTTCATGCCAAAATCCAGATGCATCTCGCCCAGTACGCGTTTGATTTCATCCAGAGACTTTTTGCCGAAGTTCTTGGTCTTGAGCATTTCGCTTTCCTGCCGCTGAACAATTTCGCCCACCAAGGCGATATTGGCGCTACGCAGGCAGTTGGTCGCCCGCACGGAAAGTTCGAGCTCATCAATGGATTTGAATAAGTTCTCATTCAAATCACTGGTGCTCGCGCTGCTGCCTTGGGCTTCGCCGGAAATACGCTCATCAAAGTTAATAAAGACCGTCAATTGGTCTTTAAGAATCTTTGCGCTGTAAGCAATGGCATCTTCAGGGGTCAAAGAGCCGTCCGTCCAGACTTCCAAAATCAATTTATCATAGTTGGTCATCTGCCCGACGCGCGCCTGCTCTACAGTATACGCCACCTTCCGGACAGGAGAATAGCTGGAGTCAAGCGTGATAAGACCAATCTCATCGGAAAAGCCCTCGTGCATATCCGCCGGCACATAGCCTTTGCCCATGCGCGCTTCCAGCTCTATTTCCACCACCCGATCATCCGTGATGGTGAAAAGATGTTGCTCCGGATTAAGGACCGCGACATGGGGCGTGGCCTGAAAACTCGCGGCCGTCACCTGGCCCGGCTCTTTCACCACTAGGCTGAGCCGTTGCGGCTCATCCGTATCCATGGCTAAGCGCACCTGCTTCACATTCAGCACGATATCCGTCACATCCTCAAGAACCCCGGGGATGGTTGTAAATTCATGCTGCACGCCGCTTACTTTCATCCAGACAAAAGCCGCCCCTTGCAGAGAAGATAACAGGATGCGCCGCAAAGCATTGCCTATGGTCGTGCCGTATCCCCGTTCCAGAGGCTCACACACAAACCGGCCGTATAGCCCGTCCTTGGCGTCGCTCGTACGCTCCACCTGCTCCGGTTTTACCAGATCTGACCAGTTACGTGAATTGATTTGCCTGTCGCCTTGTTTAAAAATCATGCGTATACCCGTATTGGTCATTATTTGGAGTAAAGCTCGACAATCAGGTCCTCGTTAATGGGGGTCTGAATATCTTCCCGTTGCGGCAACGCCTTCACAACGCCGCGGAAAGCTGCTCCGTCAACTTCAAGCCAGTTGGGGAGCCCTCTCCTGGCTATGACTTGGGGCGCTTCAGCAAGAACAGGCACTTTGCGATTTTTTTCAGGCACTTCAATGGTATCACCCATACGCACCAGCAAAGAAGGGATATTTACTTTGCTGCCGTTCAGCGTAAACAGCCCATGGCGCACAAGCTGGCGCGCCTGTTGGCGCGAACCGGCAAAGCCCAGGCGATAGATTACGCTGTCAAGGCGACGCTCAAGGTTGATAAGCAGGTTGTGCCCTGTAATCCCCTTGGCCATATCGGCTTTGCCGAAGTAATTGCGGAACTGCCTCTCCAACACGCCGTAAATACGGCGCACTTTCTGCTTTTCACGCAGTTGAAGAGCGTAATCGGATATCTTCTTGCGGGCACGCCCATGCTGGCCGGGCGCATAAGGCCGGCGATCAAAGGCGCATTTTTCCGTATGACAACGGTCGCCCTTAAGCATGAGTTTGCTGCCTTCACGCCTGCAAAGGCGGCACTTGGAATCATTGTACTTGGCCAAGGTTCTTTCCTCCTCAAGCCTTACACCCGGCGCCGTTTAGGAGGACGGCAGCCGTTATGGGGGATAGGCGTAACGTCACGAATAAAAGCGACTTTAAAACCGGCATTGTTAATGGCACGCATGGCCGACTCCCGGCCTGAGCCGGGACCGATCACATAAATGCCCACTGTACGCATTCCATTTTCCTGCGCCTTACGCGCGGCCTGTTCAGCCGCCACTTGCGCCGCAAAGGGAGTGGATTTGCGTGAACCCTTAAAGCCCGCCTGCCCGGCGCTCGCCCAGGAAATGGCATTGCCTCGGGTGTCCGTAAAAGTAATGATGGTATTATTAAAAGAAGCCTGTATATGGGCCAGGCCCACCGGCACGCTCTTTTTCTCTTTTTTCTTGACGCTACGTCTGGCTTTGGCCATGTCTTACTCTCGTCAGCTTTCGTTAAAGGCCTGCTGAAAAAGGCCGCATAATAACGGCCCGCGATCCCGCCTATTTTTTCTTGGGCGCGGCGCCACGGCGCGGGCCCTTGCGCGTGCGCGCATTGGTATGCGTACGCTGCCCTCTTGCCGGCAGCCCTTTGCGGTGCCGCAGACCCCGGTAACAGCCGATATCCATCAACCGCTTGATGTTGGCCCCTATTTCACGGCGAAGATCGCCTTCCACCTTGTGGTGCTGCTCGATCTCTTTACGAATTTCATTGATCTCTTCCGAGGAAAGATCATCAATGCCCCGCGCCCAGTTGACCCCTGTGCTGTCGAGTATCTTCAGCGCCGTAGCCCGGCCGATGCCATAAATATACGTAAGCGCGATATCTGCGCGCTTGCCTCTCGGCAAATCAATTCCCGCGATTCTGGCCACGTAAAACTCCTACCGCCTAGCCCTGGCGCTGCTTGTGCCGGGGGTTCTCGCAAATTACCCGCAATACGCCATACCGGCGGATCACTTTGCACTTGGGGCAAATTTTTTTGACTGAAGGCCTGACTTTCATGCTACTCTCCAAAATGTTGCTTACCGCAACCGGCTCCAATTAAAAGCAACAACACAGCGTTCATCGGGAATACAAAAAATGCGCGCATTATACGCGCCGGGCCGGAACGGAAATACATATCCCTCTTCAGCAACCCTGTCAATAACAAACTCTAACCGCCACAGCTCTTTTCGCCTCAGCCGCCGAGCGGCGCCGCTCCCCGGCTTTTTTCGGGTATACTTTCCGCCAGGCTCTTCCGCTCTGGCACAGATTTCATAAATCGAGCACCGGCCGATTTATGAAAATCCCTTCGCCAAAAAGCGTCGTTTTCGGCTCGCCTCGCTGTTAGCTCCGCGCCGAACTGCCGCCCGGCGTCAGCAGTCATTCCCACTGAATTATGAAATGACTCCCAATGGCCTGCCCGCTCTACAAGGGCGGCGCTGCCAGGCTCAAAATATCCGGGCCCGCGGCGGTCACGGCGACGCTATGCTCAAAATGCGCGGCCAACTTTCTGTTGCGCGTCACCGCGGTCCAGTTGTCCGAAAGGATATCCACCTCATAGGTGCCTATGGCCAACATGGGCTCGATTGCCAGAATCATGCCCGACTTCAAAGGCAGCGCCGAACTAAAAGCCGGCACAAAATTGGGGATCTCCGGCTTTTCATGCATGTTGCGCCCGATTCCGTGGCCGACGAAACGCCTGATGACGTAATATCCGCTCGATTCCGCATGCTTCTGTATGACGGAGGAAATATCGTCCAGCGTGTTTCCTACCCTGGCAGCGTGAATGCCCCGCATGAGGCATTCTTCCGTCACTCGCATCAACTGAGCCGCTTCTTCAGAAACTTCACCCACGCCCACGGTGCGGGCTGTATCGCTGTAAAAACCCTCGTAAATCACGCCTATATCAAAACTGACGATATCTCCCGAGGCAAGAAAACGGCTGGCCGAAGGAAAACCATGCACAACTTCTTCATTCACAGAGCAGCACAGCGCAAAAGGAAAGCCGTGATACCCCTGAAACGCCGGACGCACCTTGTACACCCGGCACATATCCTGAGCAATTTCTTCAAACCGCATGGTGGGAACGCCTTCGCGCACCTGCTCGCACATAGCCTCAAGGATAAGCGCGCCAATACGGTTAGCCTCGCGCATCAGGGCGATCTCGTTCTCATTTTTGAGCAAGACGCCGCGATATTTCTTCACTACTGATACCGGCCTTTCAATTTTGATTTGCCAAGCAAACCTTCATACTGACGCGATATCATATAGGAATTCACCTGGCTCATAAAGTCCATGGCCACCCCGACCACGATAAGCACGCTGGTGCCGCCGAAATAAAACGGTATTTTAAAATAGCTCACAAGAAATTGCGGCACAAGGCAGACCAATGTGATGTAAATGGCGCCCCACAGCGTTATGCGCGTAAGCACACTGTCAACGTATTCACGAGTTTTGTCCCCGGGACGGATGCCGGGAACGAAGCCGCCCTGCTTTTTCAAGTTTTCCGCGATATCTTTGGGATCAAAAATGACCGCCGTATAAAAGTAGCAGAAAAAGACTATCAGCCCCGCATACAACAAATTGTAAATCACTGTGTTGGGGGCAAACCATTGCGAAGCCGTCTGCAGCCAGGGGTGTTGCGAAAATTGCGCTAGAGTGGCGGGAAACACCAGGAGCGAGCCCGCAAAAATAGGCGGAATAACTCCGGCGGTATTCAAACGCAGGGGCAGGTGCGTCGTCTGGCCGCCGAACATTTTGCGACCCTGCTGACGTTTGGCGTAATGAACCGGGATGCGCCTCTGCGCCCTTTCCACAAATACTATGCCCACCATAATAGCCAGCATGGCAAGGGTGAGAATCGGCACAAGCACATAGGGGATGGTGTCGCCCAAAAAGGCGTAGGTATGCCCCATGGCCGCGGGAATGCCCGCCACGATCCCTGAAAAAATTATGAGGGAAATGCCGTTGCCGATGCCCTTGGCCGTTATTTGTTCCCCAAGCCACATAATTAAAATGGTGCCCGCCGTCATGGTCATAATGGTCACAAAGCGGAACATGGCCCCAGGATGCGGCACCATAGGCGCCCCATTGGGAGCGGACATGCCCTCAAGCATGGCCGCAAGACCAAAACCCTGTATTATCGTGATCAGTACCGTGGCGTAACGGGTATACTGCGTGACCTTTTTGCGTCCGGTCGCTCCTTCCTCCTTGGCCATGCGCTTTAAATCAGGACTTAAGACCTGCAAAAGCTGCATGATGATGGAGGCCGAAATGTAGGGCATGACCCCAAGGGCGAAAACCGAAACGTTGCGAAGCCCCCCGCCGGAAAACATATCAAACACGCCGAACAGGGTGCCCTGCGCCTGAGCGAAAAATTCCGCCATGGCCTTGCCGTCAACACCCGGAATGGGCACATGGATCCCTATGCGGTAGGCCAGAAGCAGCATAAAGGTCCAGCCGAGCTTGCGCCACAGCTCGGGGACATGGGCCAAATTGCGCACGCCTTGCACAGACACGGCTTAGCCCCGTTTTTGTGGCGATTTGCCGGACTGCTCGTCAGAAGGAGCTTGCGCAGCAGCCGCTTCTTCCAGCGCCTTCGCCGTGCCGCCGGCCTTTTGCAGTTTTTCCACAGCCGACGCGCTGAATTTATGCGCTTCCACTATAAGCGGAGCTGTAACTTCGCCCATGCCGAGCACCTTCACCGGGCTCCCGTTTTGGGCAAGGCCACGCGCATAGATATCTTCCAGCCGGATTTCCTTTGCATCAGCAAAGTGCGCCGTTAAATCCGAAAGATTCACCACCGCATAGCGGTTGCGGAACAAAAAGTTTTTAAATCCGCGCTTGGGCAGACGGCGCTGCAAAGGCATTTGGCCGCCTTCAAAACCGGCGGGCACACCGCCGCCGGCACGGGCGTTCTGCCCTTTATTGCCTTTACCCGCGGTACAACCAAGGCCGGAACCCGAACCGCGTCCCACGCGCTTGCGCGTTTTACGCTCCTCAGGAAAAGGATATAAGGAATGGAGTTGCATTATTCAACTACCTCGACCATATGCTGAACTTTCTTAATCATGCCGCGCACAGCGGCGTTGTCCTGAAACTCTTTCACCATATGCGGCCTGTGCAGACCCAGGGCAAGAAGCAATTGCCGCTGCTTGGGGCTGCAGCCGATCTTGCTGCGGATAAGCTTAACCTTCATCATCATTCCCCTTACTTACGCGGAGTGACAAGCTTTTTGCCCCGCACATCGCTGACCGACTCAGCGCTGCGCAAAGAAGCAAGCCCCTGAACCGCAGCGCGGAGCACGTTGTGCGGATTATTCGTGCCTATGGCTTTTGCCAGCACGTCTGAAATCCCCACAGCTTCCATCACCGCGCGCACAGCGCCGCCGGCGATAATGCCCGTGCCGCGCGAAGCGGGCTTAAGCATAACCCGGCCGGCCCCGTAAGCGCCAAGCACTTCATAGGGCAAAGTGCCTTCCACAAGGGGAACCCGGATCATGGATTTACGGGCGCGTTCAGTGGCTTTGCGAAGCGCTTCGGGCACTTCTTGAGCTTTGCCGAGGCCAAAACCGACGCTTCCTTTGCCGTCACCCACCACAACAAGGGCCGAGAAAGAAAATCTGCGGCCGCCCTTCACAACTTTTGCAACACGGTTAAGAGAAACTATCTTCTCAACCATTCCCAATTCGTTCTGTTCCATGCGGGCACCTGTTGATTAAAATTCAAGGCCGGCTTCACGGGCGCCTTCGGCAACCGCCTTAACGCGTCCGTGATAGATATAGCCGTTGCGGTCAAATACAACGCCGGAAATATTCTTTTCCTTGGCAAGCCGGGCAATTTCTTTGCCCACCAACTCTCCGCCCGCTTTGTTGCTGCGCGCGGACTGGCCGTCTTTGCTCAAACGCAACGTGGATGTGGCCGCAAGCACGGAGTGCTTCTCGTCATCCACAATTTGCGCATAGATATGCAGGTTGGAGCGAAACACCACCAGGCGCGGCCGGGCGGCCGTTCCGGTCAATTTTTTGCGGATACGGATCTTGCGGCGCTTCCGCGCTGTTTCTTTAGAAATAACGGACATGTTTCACCTGCCTACTTCTTGCCGCCGGACTTACCGACTTTGCGACGAACCTGCTCATTTTCATAACGGATGCCCTTGCCTTTATACGGCTCAGGCTTACGCAGACGACGGATTCGGGCCGCAAGCTCACCGAGCTGTTCCTTATCAATGCCGCTCAAAGTCAGCTTTTGCCCTTCCGCCTTCGCCTCAACGCCGCTCGGCAAATCCACCAGCACCGGATGCGAAAAGCCAAGCGCCAGTTCCACAGTGTTGCCTTTTACAGCAACCTTGTAGCCCACGCCGATAACTTCCAGCACTTTGGAAAAGCCCTTGGTGACGCCCTCAACGCAGTTGGCAAGCAGCGTTCTGCGCAGCCCATACTGAGCGCGCGTATCGCGAGAGTCGTCTTTGCGATTAAGCGTGACTTCCGTATCATTCACCGCATATTCAAGGCAGTCGGCAACGGGTGTGCGCAAAAGGCCTTTGGGACCCTTCACTTGCAACATTCCCTCGTCAAGCTTCACCTCGACGCCCTTTGGCAGTGCAATAGCTTTTTTACCTATTCTGGACATGGCAACCCTACCAGATTTCGCACAAAAGTTCGCCCCCGACCTTCCGCTCCTGAGCGCTGGCGCCGTCAAGCACCCCGCTGGAAGTGGAAAGAATGCAGATGCCAAGCCCATTCTGCACCCGGGGAATTTGGGAAGAGCCGACATACACGCGCCGGCCCGGTTTGCTCACTCTCTTAAGGCCCGCGATAGCCGGCTTACCCTTATGATACTTGAGGGAGATCACAAGGTTTTTATCGTTCTCGGTAACATCTTCAACATATCCTTCCTGCTTGAGGATGCCTGCGATGAACTGCTTCATCTTCGAGCTCGGCACACTCACTTCCTTATGCAGGGCCAAGTGCGCGTTGCGGATACGCGTAAGCATATCGGCAATGGGATCGGTCAACATGAAATACTCCTTACAATGGTTACCAGCTCGACTTGCGTACGCCCGGAAGCTCGCCGCGCAACGACATGTTCCGGAAACAGATACGGCACAGACCGAACTTGCGCATAAAAGCGCGCGGGCGCCCGCAAATGGGGCAACGGTTATAGGCTCTTGCGCTGAATTTTGCCGGACGCTTGGCCTTTACTTCAAGAGAGGTGCGAGACAAAGTACTGACTCCTTACTTTCTGAAAGGCATGCCCAGCTGCTCGAGCAACTGCTTGCCTTCCTTGTCCGATTGGGCCGAAGTCACTATCGTGATGTTCATGCCCTTGGGGTTCTCCACCCGATCCGCCTCAAGCTCCGGGAATATGGTATGTTCCTTGATTCCCAGCGTAAAGTTGCCGCGCCCGTCAAAGCCGCGATCCGGAATTCCGCGAAAGTCGCGCACCCGGGGCAGGGCGAAATTCACCAGCTTATCCAGGAAGTCCCACATGCGCTGACCGCGCAAAGTAACCCGGCAGCCAATGGGCATACCTTCCCGCAGTTTAAAGGCGGCAATGGATTTTTTAGCCCGCGTCACAACCGCTTTTTGGCCCGCAATGGCCGTAAGTTCCGCCACCGCTTCTTCCATAAGCTTGTTGTTCTGGGAAGCCGCGCCAAGACCGATATTCAACGAGATCTTCTCAATACCCGGAATCTGCATCGGAGAACGATAGTTGAATTCCGACTGCATCTTGGGGGCTATTTTCTCGCGGTATATTTTTTCAAGGCGTGTCATTTCTTTTTACCACCCTGAGCCATAATTTCGTTGCATTTTTTGCAAAACCGGACCCGCTTGCGGGAACTTACGCCATCTTTGCTTTCTTCAATATAGCGGTATCCCACGCGTGTCGATTTTTTGCACGCCGGGCACTGCACTACCACATTGGAGACATGGATGGGCAGCTCTTTTTCAATTCTGCCGCCAGGCTGTTGCAGTTGCGGGTTAGGTTTAACGTGGCGTGTCGCCACGTTCACCTTTTCAACCAGCACCCTGTCCTTTTTGCGCAAAATTTTAAGAACCCGGCCGATTTTGCCTTTGTCCTTGCCGGCGATTACCAGCACCACATCATCTTTATGAATGCGAAATTGTTTCATAAGGGCGCTCCTACAGTACCTCAGGGGCAAGGGAGACGATTTTCATAAAATTCTTGGCGCGCAGTTCCCTTGCCACCGGCCCAAAGATACGCGTGCCCACCGGCTCGCCCTGCTTGGTCAGCAATACGGCGGCATTGGTGTCAAATTTTATGTAAGAACCGTCCGGGCGGCGCAGCTCCTTAGCGGTACGCACAATAACCGCCTGCATGACATCGCCTTTTTTTACTTTACTGTGCGGCATGGCATCTTTTACCGATACCATGATAATATCGCCAACCGAAGCGTACCGGCGCTTGGAACCTCCGAGCACCTTTATGCAGGCAACGCGCTTGGCCCCTGAGTTATCCGCCACTTCCAATGAAGATTCAACCTGTATCATGACGGCTACTCCTTAAACGGCCTTTTCCAAAATGGAAAGCAAATGCCAACGCTTGTTACGGCTTAAAGGACGGTATTCAATGATCCGTACTTTATCACCCATGCCGCATTCGTTATTCGGATCATGGGCCGTAAATTTTTTATGCCGGCGGATGAACTTTTTGAGCAACGGATGCCTCATCAAGGTCTCAACCCGAACGACTATCGTTTTATCGTTCTTGTTGCTGACCACAGTTCCCACCAGAGCTCTGCCCTTCTTATTCGCAAGTTCCGCACTCATCTTAAGCTCCCACTTCTTTCTGCTTAATCAAGGTAAGAATGCGCGCTATCCTGCGTTTAAAGGTCGGCAGTTCCGATACCCGCTCAAGCTGCCCTGTGGCATGCTTGAAACGCAACTGGAACAGCTCCTTACGCGCTTCATCCAGCTTGACTTTCAGCTCGGCAACGCCAAGGGAATCAAACTCGCGCACAGCCTGGCCGGTCTTCTTTTTTTCTTTAAGAGCCAGCTGAAGGTTGACCGCTTGTATCTGCCGCGCTTCCGCTTTGCCCCGACCCGGAGCCTCAGGCGCGCTTTTGCCCTTTATCTTGGCCCGAAATCGCTCAAGACGACGGACCTTTTGCTTGACTGAACTCATTGCACACCCTCCCGCACAACAATGTGAGTTTTAATGGGCAGCTTGTGGGCCGCGCGGGTGAGGGCCTCTTTGGCAAGCTCTACGGAGACGCCCTTTATTTCATATAAAATACGGCCGGGCTTCACGGCTGCATACCAACCGGCGGGTGCGCCTTTGCCCGAACCCATCCGCACTTCCAACGGCTTGGAGGTGTATGAGTGATCCGGGAAAATACGAATCCAAACCACGCCGCCGCGCTTGATGTGCCGCATCATTGCAATACGCGCGGCTTCTATTTGCTGGCTCGTAAGCTTGCCGTGTTCCATGGCTTTTAAGCCGATATCGCCAAATGCGATCTGCGCGCCGCGCAGAGCGGGCCCTTTAATGCGCCCTTTCTGCAGCTTGCGGAATTTTGTTCTTTTAGGGCTAAGCATTCCTAATTCACCTCTTGGTCGAGGATTTCACCCTTGAAGATCCAGACCTTCACGCCAATAATGCCGTAGGTGGTCTTGGCTTCAGCATAGCCGTAGTCAATATCGGCGCGCAGCGTCTGCAGGGGCACGCGACCGTCACGATACCACTCGCTGCGGGCGATTTCCGCCCCGGCAAGACGGCCCGCGCAGCCGATTTTGATACCTTCGGCGCCAAATTTACGGGCCATCGACACTGTGCGCTTCATAGCCCGGCGAAATGCCACCCGACGTTCAAGCTGTTGGGCGACGTTTTCCGCCACAAGCTGGGCTTCTATTTCGGGCCTGCGGATCTCATTCACCTCTATGGCGAACTCACGTCCGAATTTTTTACGCAGATCGCCGCGCAATTTTTCGATTTCCACACCCTTGCGGCCGATGACAATGCCGGGCCGAGCCGTGGAAAGAATCAGCCGCACTTTATCGCCGGGACGCTCAATTTCTATGCGTGAAAGGCCGGCGGCATAAAGGAGCTTTTTCACATGGTTACGGATGGTGTGATCTTCATACACAAAGGCCGGGTACTCTTTCTTGCTGTACCAGCGAGACTGCCAGTTCTTGTTGTACCCGAGCCGGAACCCGAAAGGATTGACTTTCTGACCCATAGTTTCGTTCCTAGTTCTCGGCAAGAATGACGGTTATATGGCTGGTGTTCTTTTTAATCTGCGTTGCGCGGCCTTGCGCGCGGGGCAGAAAACGCTTCCAGCAGGGGCCTTGGTTAACGAGGATTTCCTTGATGATGAGGGAATCCGTATCCATGGACATATTATTGGCGCCGTTGGAAATGGCCGAATACAGCACCTGGCGGATAACCCCTGCGGCCTTTTGCGGCGTAAATTGAAGAACATCCAGCGCCTTCGACGCTTCCATGCCCACCACGTTGCGGGCTACAAGTCGGGCTTTACGCGGAGAAAGCCGCACGCCCTTCAAGCTTGCTCTGGTTTCCATACATCGGCCTCTTACTTCTTGGTCTTCGCTTTCTTGTCGCCGGCATGGCTATGGAATGTGCGCGTCAGGGAAAATTCCCCCAACTTGTGCCCCACCATGTTCTCTGTGACAAAGACGGGTATGAACTTTCTTCCGTTATGCACGGCAAAAGTCAGCCCGACCATTTCCGGAAGAATGGTTGACCTGCGCGACCAGGTCTTGATGACGCGACGATCTTTATTCGCCGTGGCCGCTTCCACTTTGTGCAGCAGATGGCCGTCAACAAAAGGTCCTTTTTTCAATGATCTCGGCATCGGTCAACTCCTACTTCTTCCGGCGGGTGACTATCAGCTTGGAAGAAGCTTTTTTGGTGTCACGAGTCTTAAAGCCCTTGGTGGGAACCCCCCACGGACTCACGGGGTGTCTGCCCCCGGAGCTTCTGCCTTCACCGCCGCCAAGGGGGTGATCCACAGGGTTCATCGCCACGCCCCGCACTTTGGGACGGCGACCGAGCCACCGGTTGCGGCCGGCCTTGCCAAGGGAGATGTTTTCGTGCTGGATATTACCCACCTGCCCCACAGACGCAAAGCTATGGGCAAGCACTTTACGCACTTCGCCCGAAGGCATGCGCAACGTTACATAACTGCCTTCACGCGCCACCACCTGGGCAAAGGTTCCCGCGGAACGGCAGAACTGGCCGCCGCGGCCGGGGTGGAGTTCAATGTTATGCACCAGCGTGCCCACAGGGATTCTGCTTAAGGGCAGCGCATTGCCGGGCTTGATGTCCGCGCCCTCGCCCGAAAACACGGAATCTCCAACAGAGATGCCCACCGGAGCGAGAATATAGCGTTTTTCACCGTCGGCATACCGCAAAAGGGCGATGCGCGCGCTGCGGTTGGGATCGTACTCAATGCTGGCCACTGTGGCGGCAATGCCGGTCTTGTTCCGCTTAAAATCAATTTCCCGGTATAAACGCTTGTGCCCGCCGCCGCGGCGACGGCTGGTAATACGGCCGTTATTATTCCGGCCGGCCTTTTTCACCAGGCCACGGGTCAAAGATTTTTCCGGACGGGTGACGGTAATTTCCTCAAAGGTGGAAACCGTCTGGGCCCGGCGTCCCGCGGAGGTGGGGTTCAGCTTACGAATGCCCATGGCTTAAACTCCCTCAAAAAATTCGATCTTGCTGCCCGGCGCAAGGGTAACATAGGCCTTTTTGTACCCGGACACCCTGCCGGCAAGGCGCTTGCGGCCACGGCTGAATATTTTGGCCAGGGGCTTTTTGACAACCACATTGACCGCTTCGACTTTTACCTCAAAAGCATCTTCAACAGCCTTCTTAATCTGAACTTTATTAGCGTCCTTTCTTACAAAAAAGGCCACCTGATTTGTCCCTTCTTTTAAAAAGGTGCATTTTTCAGTAATCAGAGGCTTGATAAGTATCTGCGTATAATCCATGGCGATCCTCTACTATGCCTCTTGCTCCGCATCAAAAAGACGCGCGGTGACGGGGGCAATGACGCTCTCCAGCAGCACAAGCTGCCTGTGCTTAAGAATGTCATAGACATTGAGCTGCTCAGGCGCCAGCACAGTGAGCCCGGGAATGTTGCGCGAGGACAGCATGAGCGCCTGCGCATCCGCCGGAGCAACCAGCAGGGCCTTTTCAAGGCCCAGCGCCTTGGTGACTTTGGCAAAATGCCGGGTCTTGGCTTCAGGCAGCGTGATATCCTTCACCACCATAAGGCGCTCTCCGGCCAAACGGGCGGAAAGGGCCATGCGCAGGGCAAGGCGGCGCACCTTCTTATTGATCTTAAAGCTGTAATCACGCGGCTGAGGGCCAAAGGTCACTGCGCCGCCGGTCCAGATAGGCGAAATATTAGAGCCCGAACGCGCGCGCCCCGTACCTTTTTGCCGCCAGGGCTTGGCGCCGCCCCCGCTCATCTTGGCGCGGTTAAGCGTCGCATGCGTTCCGGCACGCCAGGAGGCACGCATGGCGCGCACCATCAGGTTCAGGATTTCCACCCGGACAGGAACCTCAAACACCTCAGGGGCCAGCGTCACGCTGCCCGCAGCCTTCTTTTCTTGATCAAATACAGTTAGCTGAGCCATGATGTTCCTATCCTTCCCTTACTGCTTGCGCACCACGACCAGGCCGTTCTTCGGGCCAGGCACAGGCCCTTTGACCAGGATCACGTTATCTTCAGGGCGAATGGCCACAACTTGCACGCTCTTCACGGTAACGTGCCTGTCGCCCATGTGCCCGGCCATCTTTTTGCCTTTCCAGACCTTGGCCGGTTCGGTGTTGTTACCAATGGAGCCCGCGTTTCTATGCACTTTTTCCGCACCGTGCGAAGCGCAGGCCCCTCTGAAATTCCAGCGCTTCATAACGCCCGCGGTGCCCTTGCCGATGCTCCGGCCGCTGACTTTAACGACTTCTCCCGCGGCGAAAATGGTCGCGTCTATGGCGTCCCCCACCGCGTACTCAGCCGGATTCTCAAGGCGCACCTCGCGCAAAGTGCGGAAAAATCCCTTGCCGGCTTTATTAAAATGCCCCTGCAAAGGCTTTGTCATATGCTTTTCTTTGTCCACGCCAAACGCAATTTGCACCGCATTATACCCGTCGGTCTCGGTATTTTTCACCTGGATGACCGGGCAGGGGCCCGCTTCTATCACAGTGACCGCAATGGCGGAACCATCGCTTGCGAAAATACGGGTCATGCCAAGCTTGCGACCCAGAATTGCCAGTTTCTCTGCCATGACTTCCTCACTACAGCTTGATTTCAACATCAACGCCGGCGGGCAAAGAAAGCTTGCCCAGAGCGTCAACGGTTTGCTGGGTGGGTTCAAGGATATCCACCAGCCGCTTATGGATACGCATTTCAAACTGCTCGCGCGACTTCTTGTCAACGTGCACGCTACGGTTCACCGTATATTTATGCAAATTGGTCGGCAGCGGGATAGGGCCCGCAATGCCGGCGCCTGTATTGCGCGCCGTTTCCACGATCTCCGAAATCGCCTTGTCCAGAATGCGGTAATCGTAGGCCTTCAGCTTGATCCTGATACGATCACTACTCACTGTCGTCATCGCTTGTCACTCCGTATAAAAGAAAAAAAAGCCGGCTCCAAACGACCATCTTCCATGTTCCACGCGATCGCCTGCTGTTGCCGGCCTCAACCTTTTCGGTTGCGGATGCTTTGCAGGCTCTGCGACCCAAAAGGGCCGCAAAAATGCCACCAACCCTGGAGCGGCGGGTTGCGTACGGCGGACATTAAAAGGCAAAAAGCCTGCAAATGTCAAACCTGATTGGCGTAGTACAACCAGGCGCGATTAAGAGGGACTCAATCCCTCCTCCCCTGCCGTCACAAGGGACATCCACGGCAAAAAGCCGTAAGAAGAAGGCGTCTAATACACTTTACTCTGAAGGCGGTCAAGTTTTTTCAAAATTTTTCTTTGGGCGGCATCTTTTTTTTCATAAATCAAATTTTTTGCGCAGCCCCTCAAAGCCCGCCTTGCACCATTGCGCAATGCGGTAAGAAAGACGCCTCCTTTTTTGCTGCTCAAGCTCAATAAGAACCGAATACAGCAGATCCAGCAACAAAAGCGTGTGCGCGGGCGCTGTGGCGTCAGGAAAGGAAAGATCAAATGCCCGCGAGGCATACAGCTCTTTATACCCCGGCAGATACGAGGCATCTATCTCGTCCACCTCGCGTAAAAGCCTCGGCACAAGCTTTGCGTTGAGCGGACTGAGCTCCGGCGCTGTGAAGGCGTTTATTATTTTATCATATATGGCCGCACGGAGCGGATCCGCCAGCGGCACGCCCCGCAAGCTGCTTGTGATGCAGGGCAGCGCGCGGGCCGGAATGCTCTGGTTATACTGGCGCGAACGATCAAGCCGCGCCGGCAGCGTCAGCCCCAAAAGCGCAAAAAAATCATCCACTATATTATTGTTGAGCAGAAGCGAGCGATCATAAATTTTAACGAACAGGCGCTCTTTGCCCACCTGCGCTTCACAGCGCTTGAGCAGTTGCATCGGATGCAGGCGCAAGGATTGTTTCGCATAGAGCTGATTGACAAATCTATTATAGTCCGCGTTTAAGCCTCTATCGCGCTTTGAGCGCTGCATGTACCAGTCTTTGCAGTAATCATCTATGCGCTTAATGTATATAATATAATTGATGGAAAAATCCGGAAACAGCGCCCGGATTTTTTGCAAGTCTCCATCTTGCACGCCGCTGTCGCAAAGGTCCTCATTGCTCAGTAAAAGCGTGGAGCAGCGCCTCTTGTCCGCTTCGGCGCGTAAGGGCGCCCACACCTCTGGACGGAAGGGGAAAAAAGCGCAATGCCTGTGCGCCGGTTCCTCAGGAGGCTTCGGATACAACATGCCGAAAAGCTTAAAAAGCTCTTTCCTGTGCTTTGTGCAGAACCGCTGCAAACTGGATGTGCCGGTTTTGTTCTGCCCCATATGGATATAGAGTGACTTCTTTCCTTCCATGTCTGCTCCTGGCCGCACCTTTTATCGCGTTATGCGTTTTTCCGCAATCCTCCTCTCTGCCAGGCCCACAGCGCGTGCGCTGCCGGGCAAAGGCAAACTCCGCGCAAAGCCGGGGCTACAGGCACGCTCTTTCCGACGCTTACCAGCGGCGATGCCTGCCGCTCCGCGCGCCATCGTAGCCTTGACAAAGAAAAGATAATGGGAGATTAGTGGGAAAAAGTGGGAAAAAGTGGGATGGACGCCCTTGTCTATAAATGCGTTTTTATCTTTAAAATTATGACTCCAGGATATCACACGCTTACAGCGCCGCGCGAGCACAGCGAGAACACCCGCCGCTGCGCGCGGAGGTGAGCGCCTCAAGGTTGCTTTGCTTTAGAAATGCTGGTGGATGCCGTATGTATTTTCGTGGCCGTATGTCTCGCAGTCTGGACCCCAAGGGGCGGCTCATGCTCCCCCCGGAGTTTAGAGAAATTTTACTCGCGCGCAGCCCGCAAGGGCGCGTGGTGTTTACCACATACGACGGTTGCGTGGTCGGTTTTCCCCTGCCCGATTGGGAAGATTTTGAAGCAAAGATGAACAGCATCAAGGTAGCGCCGCTTAACGTCCGCAATTTTCGCCGTGTTGTCCTTGGCGGCGCCGAAGAAATTTTGCCGGACGCCCAGGGCAGAGTCAGGCTTTCGCGCGAACATGCCGAGTATGCCGGCATTGACCGAGATATCATAATTATGGGGCAGGGCCCTCGTTTTGAAATATGGTCTCCCAAGCGCTTGGCCCCGATTCTTGAGCAGAGTTTTGATGACGTGGCCCAGGCTCTTGCTGAAACCGGCATTGATTTTGTGTTCTGAGCATGAAAAAAAGCAGCGGCCCGGCAGTGACGGCAAAACAAAAGATAAAGGGAAAAAACAGGGAATATACGGGCGAGCCTTTCCCGCGCTCCACGGGTGCGGGAGAAAACAAAACCGAACTCCATGTGCCCGTCCTGCTGGAAGAAACACTTGCCTTTTTGCGGCCCAAGGACGGCCAGCGCTACCTTGACGCTACTCTGGGCCTCGGCGGGCACGCTAAAGCCATGCTGGACAAGGCAAGCGAATTTGGCGCAAAGGATGTCGCGCTCCTTGGCATAGACAAAGACGCCGCGGCCATTGCCCTGGCCAGAGAGCGGTTAGCGCCTTTCGCAGCAAACGTTTTTACGTGGCATGGCCCTTTTTCGCAATGCGGCAAGGCCCTTGCCGCCACCGGCTGGGAGAACCTGGATTTTGCTTTGGCTGATATCGGCGTTTCTTCCATGCAGCTCGACCAAGCCGAGCGCGGCTTCAGTTTTTCCGCTGACGGCCCCTTGGATATGCGCATGGACAAAAGCGGGGGAAAAAGCGCCGCCGCATGGGTGAACAATGCTTCTGTCCTGGAATTGAAAAATATTATTCATCAATACGGCGAAGATCCCATGGCCGGGCGCATCGCCAGGGCCATTGACGACGCAAGAGCGGCCAAGCGGATAGAAAGCACGCTGGAGCTCGCTCGAATTGTGGAACGGGCTTATCCGGCAGCCTGGAGGGCGAAGGCCAGAAACCATCCGGCAACGCGCACCTTTCAGGCCTTGCGCATGGTTGTGAATAACGAGCTTGGCGAGCTGGAGCTCTTTTTGCGCACCATCGTTCCTCTGCTAAAAGCCGGAGGGAGAGTGGCTGTGATTACCTTCCATTCTCTGGAAGATCGCATGGTGAAGCATTTTTTTCGGGATGAAGCGCAAGGCTGCCGCTGCCCCCGCCAGGTGCCGGTGTGCGTATGCGGCCACAAGCCGAGCCTGACCGTGCTCACGCGCAAGCCTTTGCTGCCCGGGCAGGCTGAAGCGGCCGCCAACCCGAGAGCGAGCAGCGCAAAACTGCGGGTGGCGGAAAAGCTGCCTCAAGAGGACGATACGGCATGAACGGCCAAGGCATCATGCGCTATCTGGCGGTGAAAGGCGACGGGCAAACCGGCGGCGGGCAAGGCATGGTCTTTGCCTTGATCGTCTCCATGGCCACTCTGGCGGCCATTGCCCTGACGCTGGTCTGGCTGAACATTGAACGGACAAAACTGGCCTACCGGGCACGCAACCTGCAGCATGAAATCGCGCTGGCCCGGGATCTGAACGCAAAACTCGGTCTGGAGAGGGAGCACTACCTTGCCCCTTCTTCCCTACGCAAAAAAGCGGGAGAGATGGGCCTTGGGCCTGCCAAGCCGGGACAAATCCGCCGGCTTGACGCCAGGCCGGAGCAGTAGAGGCGGTTTCGCGCCAGAATTATTTTTTGGGGCGCTCCCCAAACCCCGCAAGGGGATTGAATCCCCTTGCCTCCCAAGGCCGAAAAGCGGCTTTGCCGCTTTTCGGAATGTGCGAATGCAACGGGCCGCGCCCCCTGCCGGAGAAGTCTGGAGGGGCTTAGGCGCCTCCAGAAAAATATATTGTTTATCATTGCTATTAAGGAAAACGCCGTGTTTGGACGGAGCAAGCCCACCCCATCATACAGACCTTTGCAGCGCGATACGAATGCGCGCAGCTTGCGCGCTTCTTCAGGAAGGCGCACAGAAGATGCGTGGAGCCTGAGCAGCGAGGACAGGGCGGCCAAGCGCGCCGCAAAAAAAACCGCCCGCGCCTCGCAAAAAGCGGCTCGTGCCATGGAAAAGGCCGCCGCAAAGGCCCGTTCAGCTTCCAGCAACGAATCAGTCCACCATTCCTTTGCCCATGTGTGCGATTGGGGACGTGTGCGCCTGTGGATCGTGGGCGGTTTTTTCTGCCTGCTTTGGCTTGGCCTGTGGGCCCGCGCCTACCATCTGCAAATCAACATGGGCCCTGAATACGCCGCCATGGCCAGGCGGCAGCATACCGCCAAGGAAGTTGTCCAGGGCGTGCGCGGCAATATCCTTGACAGGCAAGGCAATATTATGGCGCGCAGCGTGGAGTGCAGTTCCATCTGGGTAAACCCCGCCCAGATCCAGGATCGGCAGGAGGCCGCCCTGAAACTGGGGAAAGCCCTGCGCATGCCCGCAAAAACCGCACGCGCCCTGCTGGATGAAAAGAAAACCTTCGTATGGCTGGCCCGCAAAGTGGACTACCACAGCGCCGAAGCGGTCAGAGCCCTCAACTTGCCGGGCGTCTACCTGGATTCGGAATATGAACGCATTTATCCTTATAAACACCTTGCCGGACAACTCATCGGTTTTGTCAATATTGACGACAACGGCATAGAAGGATTGGAAAAATCTCTGGAAAGGCAACTCGCCGGGCGCAGCGTTACCCGGATGGTGGAACGCGATGCGGCGGGCAGACGGCTCGTCCCCCTTGGGGCGGGCGGTATCGCTGACCTGCGCGGCAAAGACGTACGCCTGACCATTGATACGCAGGTGCAGTTTTTTGCTGAAGAATCCCTGGCCGAATATGTGGATAAATTTGGAGCCCGCTGGGGCGGCTGCATTGTGGTGGACGTGCCTACAGGAGACATTCTGGCCTGGGCGCAGTATCCTTTTTTTGATCCCAACAATGTCGCGGCCACGATCCAGGCGCACAGAAAAAACCGCCTTGCCGCGGATATGCTTGAACAAGGTTCCACCATCAAATCGTTCCTCGTTGCAGCCGCCCTTGAAGAAAAGGTGGTCAAACCCTCCACGGAAATTTTTTGTGAAAACGGACAATGGAAATTCAGGCGGTTCACGCTGCACGATACCCATTCTTACGGCAAACTGACCGTGGATAAAATTCTGCATGTGTCCAGCAACATCGGAGCGGCAAAAATCGGCCTCATGCTTGGGGCTGCCAAGTATTACGACTACCTGACCCGCATCGGTTTCGGCGTCTCCACCCGCCTCCCCCTAGCGGGCGAAGCCAGAGGCATTTTGCGCAACGCCCGGCGTTGGGCCGATATTGATTTGGCCACCGCCTCTTTTGGGCAAAGTTTTTCCGCCACCATGGCCCAAATGGCCCAAGCCTATCTGTGCCTTGCCGGAAACGGCGAAAAAACGCCTCTGCGCCTCGTGATAGAACAAACTCCCTTTCCTTATGGGCAAGACGACGCCATGCCCGGAAACGCCTCATCCTCCGGCGGCAGTGATGCCGGAACATCAGAAAGCACACAGCGCAGCGCGGCGGATACAGCCGGTAAAGCCTATGCCGCCGCGCTCCCGCCTGTGAAAAATACCCGGACGGCTCCTACTGCGTCCTCCCGTAAAGACGACGCTAAGACCGCCGCCCAAGCGGCCGCCAAGGTGGAGCAAAGTCCCGGGCCGGACGCTGACGCGCCCTCCTCCGCAACGGGAGCCCTCTCTTCCTCAAGCGCAGCCGCAAAGGGCGGCGCGGACAAAATCTTTTCCAGTGAAACACTGCGCACGGTACGCGCCATGTTGCGTGAAGTGGTGGAAGAAGAAGGCGGCACCGGCAAACTCGCCCGCATCCCGGGCATAGAAGTGGGAGGCAAGACCGGCACGGCGCAAAAGGCCGACGGCAACGGCCGCTATGGCTCGGGACGCGTCGGTTCTTTTGTGGGTATGGTGCCCATTGAAAATCCGCGCTATCTGATCTGCGTTCTTCTTGATGAACCCACCAAGAGTCAGTACGGCGGCATCGTTGCGGCCCCTGTATTTCGCGATGTGGCCCTGCAAACCATGGCCTATCACGGACGTTTGCCCGATGCGGACGATCCCGTCCTCCGAGCCGCTGCCCAAAAAGAAGAAGAGCGCAAGGCGAAAATGCAAGGTAAAAAAGAGGGAGAACGCAAAGCCGCCGCACTGCCCAAAAAGAAAGAAGAGGGAAAAAGCGAAAGCGCAAAAAAGGGGACCGCCGCAGGAACGGAAACAACCTTGCCGAATATTTCCGCCTCCGCCGCGCCGCTGGGCGCTCAAAAAGCGGCAACGGACCCGGCGGCCGTTCCCGCTGTGGTGGGTATGGGTCTGCGCAATGCGGTGGAAGCTTTTGCGACTCGTGGTTTTATGCCCGCTATTAAAGGCAAAGGGGGCATCGTGGTCCGCCAGAGCCCCGAACCCGGGAGCCCCTGGCCGGAAAAAGGACAAGAGTGCACCCTTTGGCTGGAGGAGTCCGCTTCATGATCCATCCTCTCTCCCTTGAAGACATCCGCCGCAAAGTGGCAAAAGGGGCCGTCCCGCTGGCGACGCATTCCGGTTCTGTGGTCGAAGGGGGCGTATTTGTGGCCCTGCCCGCGCCGATGCCGAGCGGACGCGAAAACGACGCCCCGGGCGGAGAACGCTATTTTGAACAGGTTTTGGCCGCCAAACCCTATGCCATTGTCTGCCAGCCCCGGCACCTGCCGTTGCTCGAAGCTTTGGGCGCGGACTGTAACGTCGCGGCAATTTCGTCGGTACGCGCCGCCCTGGGAGTGCTTGCCCAAAGCCATTACGGCACGGATGAGCACTGCCCCAAAGTCGTCGGCATCACGGGCACCAACGGGAAAACCACGGAAACCTATCTGCTGGAAGCCTTATTTTCCTCTTTGACCCATAAAGCCGGCGTTATCGGAACGGTGAGCTACCGTTGGCCCGGCCATGAGGAAGAAGCCCCTCTGACCACCCCCGACTGTCTGCGCCTGCACGCCATGCTTGCCGCCATGCACAAGGCCGGAACCGATATTGTTTTTATGGAGGTTTCTTCCCATGCCATTGATCAGGAACGCGTGGCGGGCATAAATTTTTCCGGCGCGCTGCTGACCAATGTGACCCAGGATCATCTGGACTACCACCCGGATATGGCGGATTATTTCTCCGCCAAGGCCCGGCTGTTCCGCTCTCCAGATGAGGGCGGGCTCCCCTGCGCGGATAAAATTGTTGTCTGCAACGCTGATGACGACTATGCCCGGACCTTGCTGGCCGAAAAGCCCGGGCGCATCGGTTTTGGCATTGAGCGTGCTCCCGTGCCCGGCAGCCGCCATCTGGAGGGGAAAATCCTCTCCCTCTCTCCGCAAGGCATGCGCCTGGCCATGGAATTTGAGGGCCGGCGCTGGGAGCTCTCCTCCCCGCTTGTGGGCGGATTTAATGTGCAAAATCTTTTGGGCGCACAAGCGTTCGGCCTGGGTTTCGGGCTTGGTCCCGACGATTTTTCCGCGCTGTCCGGTTTCACCGGCGTATCCGGCCGTCTTGAGCGCGTGCCAAACCAGGCCGGTCTCAATGTTTTTGTGGACTATGCCCATACCCCGGATGCTTTGGAAAAAGCCATCTCCGCTTTACGCGCCGCTGGTTTTGCCCGCATCGTCACCCTGTTCGGCTGCGGCGGCAACAGGGATCGCGGCAAGCGCCCGCTCATGGGCAGCGCTGTGGCCAAATTCAGCGATGTGGCCGTGCTCACTTCGGATAATCCCCGTAATGAAGATCCCAACGATATTATCGCCGACGTGCTGCCCGGCCTTGCCGGTTGTCCGCGCGTGGTCACTGAACCGGATCGGCGCAAAGCCCTTGCCCTCGCCGTGGAGCTTCTCAGCCCCCGGGACGCTCTTTTGGTGGCCGGCAAAGGTCATGAAACTTACCAGCTCATCAAGGGAGTAAAATATCCCTTCAGCGATCAGGCCATACTCCGGGAGATTTTATCATGAGGCTGAATCTGGGCGAAATAGCCATGGCTCTTTGTTGCGGTCCGGCCCAGGTTATCTGGCAGGCCGATTCCGCGACCGGTCACGATCATGCCCAGGCGCAGTACGCTATCACTCCCCTGCAGACAGCCCTGGAACAAGACCGGGCAAGCCTGGATGCGTTCGAGGCCGGGCCCTACTCCTGGGAAGACGCTCCCTGGGCGGAAATTGTGCCCACAGGCGCGCAGGTTGACAGCCGCCGCATAACGCCGGGCAATCTCTTTTTCTGCCTGTCCGGCAATAACGCCGATGGTCATGATTTCGCCTTTGCCGCCGCCCAGTCCGGCGCATGCGCCGTCATCGCCCAGCGCAATCCTTTTTTGGGCAAGGAGACCCAGGCTCAAAAAGCGGCGCTGACGCTTCCGCCCGTCTTTCTTGTGGAAGATGTAAAAACCGCGCTGGGTCGCCTGGCCCTTTGCCATCGTGACACTTCCGTAGCCCGGATTATCGGCGTTACCGGCACCGCGGGCAAAACCTCGGTCAAAGAGGTTTTGGCCCAGGTGTTGGCGGTACGCGGGCGTACCCAGCGCAACCATATGAATTTCAACAACCAGATCGGGCTGCCCATCAGCATGCTCAATGCCTCGGCCGACGCGTCTTTTTGGATTATGGAAATCGGCATCAGCGAAGCCCACGATATGGATGAGCTTGGGCGTATTCTGCGCCCTGATCTGGCCCTTATCCTCAATGTGGGCGACGCCCACATCACGGGCCTGGCCGAACTCGGCGTTGCCGGCAACAAAGCCCTGCTGCTGGACTACATCCACCCAGGGGGCATTGCCGTCGTCAGTGTGGACTATCCCGAACTTTCAGCCGAAACGGACAAACGCCTGCCCGAATTCGCGCGCCGCGCCGTGCAGCTTCTGGGGTTTTCCGCCAACGACAATGCCTCAACATACTGCCGGGCCCGCTATCTGGGACCGGCGGGCGAATTGACGGGAAAATACCAGGTCGTTCTGAATGATAAAAAATTTGAAGCCGTAGCTCCTTTTCGGGGCGATTTCGGCAGTGAGAACGTGGCCGCCATTTTCACAGCGGCCCATATTCTCGGCCTCACCCAGGAGGAAATAGTTTGGAGCCTTGCCACCGCCGCTCTGCCGGAGCAGCGTTTTTCCTCACGCCGGTATGACGACTTTTTGCTTGTGGACGACAGCTACAATGCCAACCCCCTTTCCATGGGCCGCATGGTTAAGGCCGCCGCCGCCATGGCGCGTGAAACCCAACTCCCCCTTATCCTGGTTTTGGGTGAAATGCTGGAACTCGGCCGAAGAACGGAATCCGCCCACCGCGATCTGGGGCTGCTCATTGCCGAGGCAAGGCCCACCATAATGTTTTGGAAAGGTGAACAACGAAACGCCGTGCTCCAAGGGCTTGAAGAGGGCGGCTACGCCGGGGCCTTTTACCCGGTGGAAGGCGGGCAGGATTTTTCCCTGCTGCTGGAAGAACTCGAATTGAATGCCGGACTCGCGCTTTTCAAAGGCTCACGCGGCAACCACCTTGAACGCCTTGTGGATATCTTCCGCGAACATATCAATCCTGCGGGAGAAAACCATGCTGTATAATCTCCTCTATCCCTTAAGTTCTGAATTCAGCGTTCTCAACGTTTTCCGCTACATCACCTTCCGTTCGGTCTGGGCTCTGCTCACGGCCCTCATCATCTCCATTCTCGTCGGCCCCTGGTTTATCCGCTACCTCAAAAAAATTAAATTCGGGCAGTATATTCAGGAAGACGTCAAAGCCCATCTGGAAAAAGCCGGCACCCCCACCATGGGAGGAGCGCTCATTGCCTTTGCCCTCACGATCAGCGTTCTTTTGTGGGGAGACTTGACCAACCCCTACGTTTGGCTTGTTATGTTCGTTTTTTGGGGTTTTGGCCTTGTGGGGTTGTGGGACGACTATCTGAAAATTTTGCGTAAAAACAACAAAGGCCTTTCCGCCCGAAGTAAATTCCTGGGGCAGATACTGGTGGCTGTGGCGGCCATGAGCATCCTTTTCACCCTGCCCGCCTATTCCACTGAACTGTCCGTCCCCTTTTTCAAAAATTTCACTCCGGATCTCGGCTGGCTGTATCTGCCCTTCGCCGTGTGCGTTATGGTAGGCACCTCCAACGGCGTGAACCTCACTGACGGTCTGGACGGCCTCGCCATCGGCCCCACCATTGTGGCCGGCATGTGCTTTGCCATATTCATTTACGTCTCGGGCAACGCTAATATGGCGACGTACCTGCAAATAGCCAACGTTCCCGGCGTTGGGGAAGTCACCGTATTTTGCGGCGCCCTTGTAGGTGCGAGCCTTGGATTTTTATGGTACAATGCCTACCCCGCCCAGATATTTATGGGGGACGTCGGTTCTCTCTCCCTCGGCGGCTCATTGGGTTTTCTTGCTGTGCTGTGCAAGCAAGAACTGCTCCTGCTTGTGGTGGGCGGTCTTTTTGCCGTCGAAACGTTATCCGTCATTTTCCAGGTGGGTTATTTCAAGTGCACCGGGGGAAAACGCTTTTTCCGCATGGCCCCCCTGCACCATCATTTTGAACTCACAGGCACGCCGGAATCGAAAATCATCATCCGTTTCTGGATTACCTCAGCATTGCTTGGGCTGGCCGCCCTTTCCGTGCTGAAACTACGCTGATTAGCAGTCATTTCATAATTCACCCGGGAATGACTCTACCGCCGGACGGCAGCCCGGCGCGGCGCGAGCGAGCCGAAAACCACGCTTTTCGGCGAAGCCATTTTCATACATCGGCCGCTGGCCGATGTATGAAATCAGCACTCAAAGCCGGTTCCGGGCGTTTTCCCGCAAAGCCGCGCAAGACGAGCCTTTTTTGCCATAAGGAGCTTATACGTGACCACGGCAGCTATGTTTCCCTCCGCGCACAGCGCGCCCGCCCTTGCCCCCGGCATGGAAGCTCCCCTCACTCCAGGCGAGCTTGCTCTGGTCATGGGGGCGGGCGCATCCGGCTCAGCCGCCGCCGTCTTGCTGCTCGCCCTTGGCGCGCGCGTGCGCGTGCTGGAAAAAAACCCTGCCGCGGCGTCTGAAGAATTGCAACGGCTCGCCGAACAAAAGCTCTTGGAGCTGCACACGGGAGAGCACAGCCCGGAGCAGTTCGCAGGCGCGGCTCTGGTTATCGTCAGCCCAGGAATCCCTCTGCCTATTGTGCAAAATCTGACGCGTGACGCCGGCAGCCCCCCCCTCATGGCGGAATTGGAATTGGCCTTGCGCTATACGCATGAGCCCATCCTCGCCGTAACCGGCACCAGCGGCAAAACCACCACCGTCAGCCTGGCCGCCGCCATGCTGCGGCAGGCGGGGAAAAAGGTCTTTCTGGGCGGCAATATCGGCACGCCCTTGTCCCGCTATGTTCTTAGCGGGGAAAAAGCGGATGCGCTGGTTCTGGAACTCAGCAGTTTTCAATTGCAGGGGACGCACAGCCTTAAAGCCAAAGTGGCGGTGATTTTGAACCTTTCGCTCAATCACCTGGACCACCATGCCGACATGGAGGAGTATGCGGCGGCTAAGTTCCGCATTTTTGCGCGGCAGACTGAAAATGACTTGGCGCTGCTCCCGCCGGAACTTCTTGACGCCTATAAGCGAAGCGCTTTCTCCGCCCGCGCGCAAGTGTTCACGCCTCGCGGCCGCTTTCCTTCTATGCGTCTTCTGGGTTCGCACAACGACGCCAATGCTGAAGCCGCTTTTCTTGCCTGCAAAGAATGGGGGGTGTCGGAAGCTGACGCCGTGATCGCGGCGGAACATTTCCCCCCCCTGCGTCACCGCCTGGAAAGCGCCGGAGACATCAACGGCGTGCTGTATGTTAACGACTCGAAAGCCACGACGGTGGACGCCTTGCGCGCCGCCCTTTTAAGCTTTGATTCTCCCGTACTGCTCCTGGCCGGAGGAAAATTCAAAGGCGGCGATCTTATCTCTCTGCGGCCTTTGCTGGAAGAGCGCGTTAGAGCCGTGGCTCTGTTTGGAGCCAGCCGGGATATTTTCACCACCGCTTGGCAGGGAGCCGTTCCCCTTTCCTGGGATCCTGAACTGAGCCTTGCCCTCACCAGGCTCGCGGGCCTGGCCAGGCCAGGCGACGTAGTGCTGCTCTCACCGGCCACTTCCAGTTTTGACGCCTACGCCAACTATAAAGAACGCGGCGACGATTTTTGCCGCCTGGTGCAAAACCTGCGCACCGGCGCGGCATTTGCCACTTTGGAGTAAATGTATGAGTTCGCCGGCGGATATAGCCCCTTCTTCAGACATCAGAGAACTGCCTTCCGGTCAGGTGGACTGGTGGCTGTTTGCCATTACCGCCGTGCTCGTGGCTCTTGGCCTCATGATGGTTTTTTCCGCCAGCGGCATCGTTGCCGAGCGCATGCAGGCGGACAGCTATTATTTCTTCAAGCGGCAGCTCCTTTTTGCCGTCATCGGCGGCGCGGCGTTGCTTTTTGCAGCCAACATTCCCCGCTCCCTGTTGGATAACCTGCATTATCCGGCCCTGGCCCTTTCCTTGTTCCTGCTGCTCATTTGTCTGACTCCTCTGGGAGTGGAGGTCAAAGGAGCGCGCCGTTGGATCGGGCTCGGCCCCATTCGCGTGCAGCCCCTTGAGTTCGCCAAGATTGCCGTTGCTCTCTACTTAGCCTATTTTATGAGCACCAAACAGGGCATTATCAAGACCTTCAGCCGGGGAGTCATTCCCCCCTTCCTTATTACCGGCCTGTTCTGCGGACTACTGTTATTGCAGCCTGACTTCGGCGGCGCGGCGCTGGTGGCCGTACTGCTCTTTTTCATGTGCTTTGTCGGCGGCACAAGACTTATTTATTTGGCAGCCTCGGCCATTATCGCTTGCGGCGCGGCCTATCTGCTGATCGTGGCTGAGCCTTACCGCTTCCGGCGGTATCTCGCCTTTCGCGATCCCTTTGCCGATGCCGCCGATACCGGATACCATCTGGTTCAATCCTTTTACGCCTTCGGTTCCGGAGGTCTTTCCGGCCTGGGCCTTGGCGCGAGCAAGCAAAAATTGTTTTATCTGCCTGAGCCTCATAATGATTTCATCCTGGCCGTCATGGGAGAAGAAACCGGATTTATAGGCATTTCTCTCATCTTCATCCTGATGGGCGCCTTTTTCTGGCGCTGCCTGCTCATTGCCATGCGCCAGTCCCGTCTGCGTGAACGCCTCACGGCCTTCGGCCTGATGCTTATCTTAGTAATCTCCTGCCTGCTGAACCTTGCCGTGGTCATGGGCGTTGTACCCCCTAAAGGCGTGCCCATGCCCTTTATCAGCTACGGCGGCAGCAGCCTGCTTTCCTCCCTGATTTGCGTTGGGCTGCTCCTCAATCTTTCGCGAACCGGCAAAGCCTAGGACAGCCCATGCAAAACGTCATCATCACCACAGGCGGCACGGGCGGCCATATCTTCCCCGCTTTGGCCGTTGCGGAGGAAATACAAAAACGCTACCCGCGTTCCCAGGTCCTTTTTGTGGGCGGGGAGCATGGGCCTGAAGCGGACCTTGCCGTCCAGGCTGGGCTTGATTTTATCGGCCTGCCCGTCAAAGGCGTTATCGGGCGCGGCCTTAAGGGCCTCGGGGCGTTGTGCGGCATGACCCGAGGCATTACTAAAGCCTATGCGCTTATGGGAAAGTTTCGCCCCCAGGTGGTGTTGGGCTTTGGCGGCTATGCGGCCTTTGCCGGTGTCCTTGCCGCAAGACTGCGCGGCAAACGCACCGCCATCCACGAACAAAACGCCTTTCCCGGCGTGGCCAATCGTATGCTGGGCCGTCTTGTGAACCGCATTTTCTTATCCATGCCCGATGCCTCCCAGGCCTTTTCTCCCGCAAAATGCCTGCTGGTGGGTAATCCGATCCGTTCCGGCATAGCCAGGTTGTATGAAAAGCGCCGCTCCGAACTTGCCCTGGACTGCCCAGACACGCAAAATCCCGCCCCGGCACAGCCGCCACGCTTATTGGTTGTCGGCGGCAGCCAAGGCGCGCGCGCCCTTAACCAAGGCCTGTTGGACTGTTTTACCGCGCTGCTCGAAGCCGGGGTTGAAATCTGGCATCAAACCGGCAAGGCTGACTATGAACGGGTTCGGGCCGCCTATGCGCAGGCCGGCGCGGAGCATGTCAGAGTGGAGGCTTTTATCATGGACATGCCGCAAGCCTATGCCTGGGCGGATCTGATTTTTTGTCGGGCCGGCGCTTCCACTCTGGCGGAAATAGCCGCCGCGGGGCTCCCCGCTCTGTTATCCCCTTTTCCCTTTGCCACCCATGATCATCAGCGCTACAACGCCCGCTATGTCGATCGCGAAGGAGCGGCGGTCATACTTGAGCAACAGGAATTTTACGGAGAAGGGGCGAACCCTTCCAAGCTGGCGGAGGGGTTGCTTGCCCTCCTCAGCGACAAAAGCCGCCTGCGCGCTATGGGAAAACGCAGCCTCGCCCTGGCAAAACCCCAGGCGGCCGCAAACCTGGTGGACGGGCTGGAAGCCTTGCTGATGCGCGGATGATAAAACGAAAAGCAAAAAATGAAAGCCGTCTCTTCTTTCAGGCGGCACGGCAGCATCCGAAAACACTCAAAGCGGCGGAGCGTAAAACCGGTTCCGCACCTTGCGCGCCTGGAATAACCGGGCCCGCACAAAACCAAAGAAGACCGGGACAGGTATGCATAGCAGAATCAAAGTGATCCATATGGTCGGCATCGGCGGCGCCGGCATGAGCGGCATTGCCGAAGTGCTGTTGACTCTGGGCTACAACGTGCACGGCTCGGATCTCTCTGAAGGCCCTGTCCTCACCCGCCTGCGAGGCCTTGGGGCGCAGATCTCCATCGGGCACTCGGCGGACAACGTCAGAGAAGCCCATGTACTGGTCAAATCCACCGCTGTCAGCCCGGATAATCCGGAAGTTGAAGCCGCCCGGGAACGGGGAATTCCGGTTATTCCCAGAGCGGAAATGCTGGCCGAACTGATGCGCTTGCGTACCGGCATCGCCATTGCGGGCACCCACGGCAAAACAACCACCACTTCTTTTACCGCCGCTATTTTTGAAGAAGCGGGCCTTGACCCCACAGTCATCATTGGAGGACGCTTTAACGCTTACGGAGCAAACGCGCGCCTGGGCACAGGCCGCTTTTTGCTCGCTGAGGCGGACGAGTCCGACGGCTCCTTCCTCTGTCTAGTGCCTATTATGAATGTAGTCACCAATGTGGATATGGATCACCTGGACTTTTATCCGGATCAGAAAAGCATCGACGAAGCCTTTGTGCAGTTTATGAATAAAGTTCCGTTTTATGGAATAAACGTCGTTTGCGGTGACGATCCGGGCGTGCGCCGTCTGCTGCCCAGGATTAACAGGCCCATTATGACTTACGGTTTTGGATCCAAAAACGATCTGACGGCTGAAATCATCGCCTGCGCCGGAACCAGCCACTTCACCATCCGCCTTAAAGGCTGTCTGCTTGGTGAAGTCCGCCTGGCGCAGCCAGGAAAACACAATATTCTCAATGCATTAGGCGCTATCGGCGTCGCCATGCAGGCCGATGTGCCCTTTGCCGCCTGCGCCGCCGGGCTGGAAAAATTCGGCGGCGTGGGACGGCGTTTTGAAGTGAAAGGAGAAAAGGACGGCGTTCTGGTGGTGGATGATTACGGGCACCATCCGGCGGAAATAGCCGCCACCCTTGCCGCGGCCCGACAATGCTATCCGGAGCGCCGTATTATTGTGGCTTTTCAGCCGCATCGCTTTACACGCACCCAGGCTTTGTTCGGCGATTTTTGCAAGGCTTTTGAAAATGTGGACGCGCTCTTTCTTTCGGAAATTTACCCGGCCTCGGAACCGCCCATCCCGGGCGTAAGCGGTGAGAGTCTGGCCCAGGGCATCCGCCAGGTTTCCAGCACCAAAGTCACCTTTTGCCGAGATTTTGATGAGATGCTGCGAGTGCTGCCCGCGGAACTTAAACCCGGAGATCTCTTCCTGACGCTTGGAGCTGGCAATATTTATACTGTGGGTCAACGCTGGTTAGGGTAAAAGTATGGTAACGCAAGCAGACGTATACAGAGTCATTGAAAACCCGTCTCTGTCGGCGCGGACCAGCATTGGCCTTGGCGGCGAAGCCATTGCCGAAGTCAGCCTGTATTCCGTTGAAGGGCTGGAACAGCTCCCCGGACTTCTCGCGCGCATCGGCGGCAAGATCCGCGTCCTGGGGGAAGGCAGCAATATCATCGCCCAAGACGGCAAGCTCCCCTATGTACTGGTCAATTTTGACAAACGCGCGGATCCGGCCCAGCTCAACACCGAAGGCGAAACGGTCTATGTGCGGGTTGACGCGGGCGTCCGCCTGCCGGCCCTCCTGGCCTGGGCCGCCCGAGTCGGCCTAACCGGCCTTGAAAGCCTGGCCGGAATTCCGGGAAACGTCGGCGGCGCTCTTGCCATGAATGCCGGTTCCTTCGGCGTGGAGATCTGGAGCCTCGTGCGCGGCGTACAGCTTTTTTCCCCCAACCTCGGCATAGTGGAACGTCAGGCGGAGGATTTTGAACTGGGCTATCGGCACTGCGCTCTGTGCGCTCACCAGGGCTGGTTTTTGTTTACCGCCGCCACTATGGCCTTGCGCAAAGCGCCGCCTCAAATTGTACGGGACTCCTTGCGGGAAATTTTTTTGAAAAAGCAATCCGTGCAGCCCATTACAGCCAAAAGCGCGGGCTGCGTATTTAAAAACCCCGGGCCGGGCCTCTCTGCGGGCCGCCTGCTCGACGAAGCGGGCCTGCGGGGATTTCGCCTCGGGAACATGTGTTTTTCTTCACTGCATGCGAATTTTCTTGTAAACGAAGGCGGCGGCACTTTTGCGCAAGCGATGGAACTCATTAACTTAGCTAAAGAAAAAGTCCTCGCCCATAGCGGTCACGAGTTGTGCCTTGAGGCGTGCCTATGGCAGTGAAACAAAGAAAAAAGAGCCGCCCCGAAGGCCGGCTGGAACTCACCCGCACGGGCAAAGGCGCGCCCGAAAAAAACAGCCGAAAAGAGGTTAAGCCTCCCCCACGGGCTAGGGCTCCCCGTAACATTGCCGTCCCCTGGCACAGGGTAGGAAGATTTTTTTGCAGTGCGGCTATCTTGGGCGGTTTGCTGATTTTCATTGCGGCAGTTGGATATAGCTTTACGTATTGTTATAAGTATATAACAACTGCCGCGTATTTCTCGCTCAAAACACTTGAAATTCAGGGCAATTGCAGGTTAAGCTCTAAAGAAATTCTAGAAACTGCCGGCCTGCGCAACGGTGGAAACGTACTCGCTCTTTCGCTGGAAAAAGTGGAAGGAGCGGTGGCGCGCAGCCCCTGGGTAAAGGACGTGTCCGTCAAGCGTGTGCTTCCAGGTAAGCTGCTCATAGGCATTCATGAAAAAGATCCGGCATTTTGGATGCTGCATGCGGGAGTGCTGCATTATGCCGATGCCTGGGGAAAGATTATCGCGCCGGTCAAGCCGGGCAAGCTTGCATCCCTGCCTACCCTTGAGGTGGAAGCAGGGGCGGAAGAGGCTACCGCAGCCCTGCCGGATTTGGTAAAAAGTCTGCAAGCCTTTGAACTGCCGAATATGGGCGCGGTGTCCTGGGTGCGGTTATCCGCGGCGCGCGGCGTTGAAGTATATATGGAGGGGAGCCAGCTGAAGCTGACCATAGGTCTTGAAGACTGGCAGCCCAACTTGAGCCGGCTGGGAAAAACGCTCGCCGATCTCGGACGCCGGGGAGAGCTTGTGGGAATACGGGAAATTAAAGCCCAGGGCGCCAATGTGTGGGTGGAAAAAAAACCGGAGCAGACGCAATCGCCTCAAGGATGACGTGTTTCTCCGAGAATATGTGTTGAGAAGTTCCTGCGCCGATTGGCGGTGAAAACAAATTTTGCCCGCCCCTGCGGCAGGGCGCCCATTTATCCAATATCTCCGCTGGAGCTGTTCACACTGAACATCCCGAAGCGGCCGATGAGGAGACGTTTATGGCAAAGGCAGACCTTATCATAGGACTTGACATCGGCACTACGAAGATCTGCGCCGTGGTGGGGGAAGCCACAGAAGACGGCGTTGATATCGTGGGCATCGGCACGAGCCCCTCCACGGGTCTGCGCAAAGGCGTGGTGGTCAACATCGAAGAGACCGTCAAATCCGTGCAAAAAGCCCTGGAAGAAGCCGAGCTTATGGCGGGCTGCGCCATCCGTTCCGTTTATGCGGGCATTGCGGGCAGCCACATCAAAGGCTTTAACAGCCATGGCGTCATTGCCGTCAAAGGCGGCGAAGTAACGCAAAAAGATATAGACCGTGCCCTGGAAGCGGCCAGCGCCGTGGCCATTCCTCTGGATCGTGAAGTCATCCATACTCTGCCTCAAGAGTTTATCGTGGACGACCAACGCGGCATCATCCACCCCCTCGGTATGGCCGGCGTGCGCCTTGAAGTTAAAGTTCATATCGTTACCGGCGCCGTCACCAGCGCTCAGAATATTGTGCGCTCCTGCCACCGCAGCGGCCTCGACGTTTCGGATATCGTGCTTGAGTCTCTGGCTTCCGCCAAAGCCGTTCTGACGGAAGAAGAACGTGAGCTTGGCGTGGCCCTTGTGGATCTTGGCGGCGGCACTACCGATATCGCCATCTTCGCCAATGACAGCATCAAGCATACCGGAGTTCTTGCCCTGGGGGGCCAAAACCTCACCAATGACATCGCCTTTGGCCTGCGCACCCCCATGTTGAGCGCTGAACGCATTAAGGTGAAGCATGGCTGCGCCATGGTAAACCTTGTTCATGTGGATGAAACCATCGAAGTGCCCACTGTGGGAGGGCGTGAACCCCGCCGCATCTCCCGCCAGCTTCTGGCGGAAATTTGCCAGCCGCGCATGGAGGAAATGCTGGATCTGGTAGACCAGGAGCTGACCCGTTCCGGCTGTAAGCAGCTCATCGGCGCGGGCGTGGTTCTAACCGGAGGCTCCGCCCTCATTGACGGCTGCCAGGAGCTTGGCGAGCAAATCTTTAATCTTCCCACACGCATCGGCTATCCACGCAATGTGGGAGGCCTCAAAGACGTGGTGAGCAGTCCTAAATACGCCACCGCTGTCGGGCTGTTGTGCTACGGCGCGGAAAAAGAAGGGGGCGAACGCAAGTTTCGCATTCAAGACGGCAACGTCTTTGACCGCGTGCTTTCTCGTATGAAAAAGTGGTTTGTGGATATTTCTTAACCCGGCTCTGCCGAAAAATCCCCAGTTGCGGCGGCGCGCATGGTGCGCAGCTTCGCGGCTGAGGTTTTTTCGAGCAATAAGCGCTTGAGCCGATTACTCAGAAGAACGGCAAGGAGAGGCAGTATGGCTTTGGAATTTCAAATTGATGGAAACGAAATGGCCAAAATTAAGGTGATTGGGGTCGGCGGCGGCGGAGGCAATGCCGTTAATAACATGATCTCCTCCTCATTGCAGGGCGTGACCTTTATCTCCGCCAACACCGATGTGCAGGCGCTGGGGCGTTCTTTGGCGGATCACAAAATCCAGATCGGCACGAAGCTCACCAAAGGGCTCGGCGCCGGCGCGAATCCCCGCGTGGGCTGCGAAGCCGCCATTGAAAGCATTGAACAGATTAAATCCATCATCGTGGATTCCGATATGGTGTTTGTCACCGCCGGAATGGGCGGCGGCACCGGTACCGGCGCAGCCCCGATCATTGCGCAGGCCGCTAAGGAGATGAATATCCTGACCGTGGGCGTGGTGACCAAACCCTTTTATTTTGAAGGAAAAAAACGCCAGGAAACAGCCGAAGCCGGCATTGAGGAATTCCGCCAGCATGTGGACAGCCTGATTACCATCCCCAACGACAGGCTCTTGCAACTGGCTCCCAAAAAGGCCACCTTCATCGAAATGCTGAAAAAGGCGGATGAAGTGCTCTACTATGCGGTTAAGGGGATTTCCGATCTGATCCTGGTCACGGGCCTCATCAACCTGGACTTTGCCGATGTGCGCACGGTGATGAGCGAGTCGGGCCTGGCCATGATGGGCACGGGCATCGCCACAGGCGAATCACGGGCCAGAGAAGCCGCCCTCAAGGCCATTACCAGCCCCTTGCTGGAGGGCGTGTCCATTGACGGCGCGCGCCAGGTGCTGATGAACATCACCTGCGGCCCCGATCTGGGCATTGATGAAGTCTCCGAAGCCGCGGGCATCGTGTCTGAAGCCGCCCACGATGACGTGCACGTTATTTTCGGCACCGTATGCGACGAAAGCGCCGGCGATGAAATGCGTATTACCGTTATCGCCACCGGCATAGACAGCAGTTCCAACTACGCGCAGCCTTCCCCCGGGCGCTCCGCCACCGTCTCCCCTCTGCGCGGCTCGGGCTCCGGCAAAACCGCTCCTCCTCCTCCCCCTCCTCCGAGCGGTAACCGCAGCCCCCAGGGGCTGAATACAGTGGATGAGAATTTGCAACGGGCAGTGACAAAGCAAAGCGCTCCTTCGGGAAATTTTAATGTGCCCACATACTTGCGCAAGTCAAACTCCCCTATCACCCAAGCTCCGCGCCCTGGCGGGCATAACCCGGGAGAAGACGATTTCATTTTTGATGAAAATGATTTCGAGACGCCTTCATTTATTCGTAAACAGGCGAACTAGGGCCTTGTAACTTTGAAATTATGCATACCGGGAAATGCTCCGGCCTTGTCGCGCTTCGCTCCACAAGGCCCGTGAGATTGGCGTCGGCGAGCTTTGCTCACCGTTAAGCGACAATCTTAAGCGTAAACCGCTCTAGTGTTTGTTTTGCAAACAAACACTACGAAATCCGCCAGGATTTCGCGCCGTGATATAAAGTTATGAGTTGAATGTTTGCAATCAGACACTGCTATGACACCCGCAAAATTCATCGGCATCAATTTTGCGGAAGTGCGCTTCGCCGGAAAACGTGGTTTTGAGCTCGCTCACGGTGTTTCAACATTACTATGCTTGGGAGGCAACCGCCCTCGCGCATACTCCATAATCAACTTTTTACGCTGGTTAGGAAAAATTATTGCATTGCCAAGCGCGCTTTTGACCCGCTGCGGCGATTGTGCCGGCTGTTCTTTCAGAGAGCCCGGACGCCTCAGCCTCTTGGGGCTATCGGCCGCTTGGCGAAAATTCCCGGAAAAACTCCGCCGTTGCGCGCAAGATTTTCAGGGTAGTTCCCCCTCACCTTGCCGGGGGACAGGAGGCCCACGCGGAACTCAAGCGCTGTGTCCGCGAGCCGCCGACAAAAAAAGAGTCCGTGTTCCGTTTGCCTCAATGGAATGCGGGCTCTTTTATCCGGCAAAAGCCTTAGAGCAATTTACCATTGAAAATGTATACTTGCTCTGCAAGGATTTGCCCGTAAATCCTTGCCTTGAGATTGCCGTAGGCGGGCTTTGCCCGCCGTTAAACGACGAATCTCAAAGTTAATCTGCTCTATTTAGAAACAGCCCCTAGGGGCGGGCATTGAAAATGCCCATCCGCTCCGCAAGGATGTATCCGCAACCCCTTGCCGCGAGATTGTCGCAGGCGGGCATTTCGCCCGCGGTTACGCGGCAAATCTCAACGTGAATTCACGCTAGGGGCAAAGGCGGCGGCCTTTACATCGGCCCCTGCATAAATTCCTTCTCCTATGCTTGACAGACGCCGCGCTCTGGACTATGTAATCCTGCTCGGCAAGAACGGCTTTGCCCGACTTCACTAGAAAAAACGCCTGATGCGTGTTTTTTCCGGTCATTTTTATTTCGCAATTTTATTGGAGGAGCAGCATGCCCACCATTAACCAGCTCATTCGTAAAGAGCGCCAGGCTGTGCTCAAGCGCAAAAAAACCCCGGCACTCCAGGCTTGTCCGCAACGGCGCGGCGTGTGCACCCGCGTGTACACCACTACGCCTAAAAAGCCCAACTCCGCTCTGCGTAAAGTAGCGCGCGTACGCCTGACCAACGGATTTGAAGTCACGGCGTATATCCCCGGTGAAGGCCATAACCTGCAAGAGCACTCTGTGGTCATGATTCGCGGCGGCCGCGTCAAGGACCTTCCGGGTGTACGTTACCACATCGTGCGCGGCACTCTTGACACAGCCGGCGTCGCCGATCGTCGCAAGAGCCGTTCCAAATACGGCGCCAAGCGGCCCAAATAAGGATGAAGGAGAGTATCCATGCCGCGTAAAGGTCCTATTCCCAGAAGAGAAGTTCTGCCCGATCCCATTTACAACAGCCGCCTTGCCGCCCGGTTTATTAACCGCCTGATGTACAGCGGCAAAAAAGGCGTTGCTGAGAAGATTTTTTATGCCTCTCTCGCCCAATTGGGAGAAAAAGCCAGCGAAGAGCCCTTGCGCGCTTTTGAAAAGGCTCTGGAAAACGTCAAGCCTCACCTTGAGGTAAAGGCTCGCCGGGTAGGCGGCGCCACGTACCAAGTCCCCATGGAAGTTCGCCCGGACCGGCAGATTTCCCTTTCCATACGCTGGCTCATCACCTACGCCCGTGCGCGCGGTGAAAAAACCATGATCCACAAACTCACCGCCGAACTTTTGGATGCCTACAACAGCCGTGGCGGCGCGGTAAAAAAACGGGAAGATACCCACCGCATGGCCGAGGCTAATAGAGCCTTTGCGCATTATCGCTGGTAGTTTGGAGAATACCGTGTCAAGACAAACACCCCTTACCGATCAACGTAATTTCGGCATCATGGCCCACATTGATGCCGGAAAAACCACCACAACCGAACGCATTTTGTTCTACACCGGCGTTTCCCATAAGCTTGGAGAAACACACGAAGGCGAAGCCACCATGGACTGGATGGCCCAGGAGCAAGAGCGCGGCATCACCATTACCTCAGCCGCCACCACTTGTTTCTGGAAAGGCTGCCGCTTGAACATCATCGATACCCCGGGCCACGTGGACTTTACTATGGAAGTAGAGCGCAGTCTCCGGGTGCTTGATGGCGCCGTGGCCGTATTTGATGCGGTGGCGGGCGTTGAACCCCAGTCGGAAACAGTATGGCGCCAGGCCAACCGCTACAAGGTGCCCCGCATCTGTTTTGTCAACAAAATGGATCGGACCGGCGCAAACTATTCGCGCTGTGTGGATATGATCCGGGACCGCCTTAAGGCTAAACCCGTATCGCTACAAATCCCCATCGGTAGTGAAGACAAATTCGAAGGGGTGGTTGATCTCATCACCGGTAAGGCTATTGTCTTTGACAAAGCCAGCAAAGGGTCGGAATTCAATATTATTGCTATTCCGGATAATTTGAAGGCGGAGTACGAAACACAGCGCTCCGCCCTGCTCGATGCGGTTGCCGAGGAAGACGAGGTCCTGCTGGAAAAATACCTGAGCGGCGAAGCTCTCTCTGAAGAAGAACTCCGCTCCTGCATCCGCAAAGCCACCATTGCCCAAAATGTGGTGCCGGTGCTGTGCGGATCGGCTTTCCGCAACATGGGCGTGCAGCCGCTCCTGGATGCGGTGGTCGCGTACCTCCCTTCGCCTCTTGATATTGAGCAGATGCAGGCCTTCGATCCGGATAATGCAGAGATCTCCATCATCTGCCACAGTGACGACAAAGAACCCCTGGCCGGGCTTGTGTTCAAACTTTTTTCAGACCCTTACGTCGGGCATCTCTCCTTTTTCCGCATCTATTCCGGCACCATAGAGTCGGGCATGACCATCCTCAACGCCAACACCGGCAGAAAGGAACGCGTCGGCCGCCTCCTGCAAATGCATGCCAATAAGCGTGAAGAAATCAAATGGGCCGGCGCTGGCGATATCGTTGCGGTCGTGGGCCTCAAGCAGGTTTCCACAGGCGATACGCTCTGCGACATCGCCCGCCCGGTGCGCCTTGAGTCCCTTGATATTCCCGAGCCGGTCATTGAAGTGGCCATTGAGCCCAAAACTAAGGCGGACCGGGACGCGCTCTCCGCCGCCCTCAGCAAACTGGCCAAGGAAGATCCTTCTTTTCGCGTTAAGGGCGACGAGGAAACAGGGCAAACGCTTATCGCGGGCATGGGTGAACTGCACCTTGAAATCATTGTCGACCGCCTGACTCGCGAATTCAGCGTGAACGCCAATGTGGGCAAACCTCAAGTGGCCTACCGGGAAACCATCTCCAAAGCTTCCAAGTCGGATATGAAGCATGTCAAGCAGTCCGGCGGCCGCGGGCAGTATGGCCATGTTGTCATTGAAGTGGAGCCCAATCCGGAAAAAGGGTATGAATTTGTCAACAGCATCACCGGCGGCGTCATTCCTAAGGAATACATTCCCCCTGTGGACAAAGGCATACAGGACGCTCTCAAAAGCGGCGTGCTGGCCGGCTTCCCCACTGTGGACGTGAAAGTCACCCTCGTGTTCGGTTCTTTCCACGACGTGGACTCCTCGGAACAGGCCTTTTACGTGGCCGGGTCCATGGCCATCAAAGACGCGCTGAATAAGGCCACTCCCATTTTGCTTGAACCTATTATGGATGTGGAAGTGGTAACGCCTGACGATTATGTGGGCGAAGTTATGGGCGACTTGAACAGCCGCCGCGGCCGCGTGCAGAGCATGGAGGCCCGCGTCGGCTCCCAGAGCGTGCGCGCCCAGGTGCCGCTGTCGGAAATGTTCGGCTATGCCACGGACTTGCGTTCAAAAACTCAGGGCCGCGCCAACTTCACCATGCAGTTCCACCATTATGAGCGAGTGCCTCAGCAGATCTCCGAAGAGCTTATCAAGAAAAAAGCTTAGGCAGCGTGTTTTTGGCGAAGGCGCTTTCGCTGTTATCCATACACAACGGCCCTTTTCCGTATTCCGGAAAAGGGCCGTTGTGTATGGATAACAACGCGGAAAAAACGTTCACAAAAATTCCGGCAAGGCTTCGTTTACCGCCTCCCGGATACGGCACACCCCGCAGATATCTTGTGAGGTGGGCATGGAGCAGCTGGCGCATGGCCGCAGACATTCGCCTTTTTGTTCCGCCGCTTGAGCGAATACGGGCCTGCCGCGCTCCAAAAACCCTTGATAGAAATCCAGCTTTCGCCCGGGCATCTGTTCTTCAAGCTCGGCCCACAATTTTTTATGAAAGGTAAAACTTGCCCCCCGGCTGTAAGGACAGGGGGCAAAGTGATAGTCTATTCCGCGCAAAAAAGCGTAGTTGGCTGTTTCGAATTCTGAAAGACGCCAGAGAGGCTTTACCTTGCGAATAAAGCCCCCATGCCCCTGTTCGGCCTCCAAAGCCGGCCCCTGATCGCTCAAATAGGCCGTATCCCACCGTAAGGCATTGCTGAACAGGCGTGCGACCTCATCATCAAGATTATGCCCTGTGGCAAGCACGGTGAAGCCTTCTTCCAAAGCGATTTTATTAAAAAAATAGCGTTTTATTTTGCCGCAGGCGGAGCAGATGGGACGGCGCAATCGTGCTTTGACCAAAGGAATGGCAAGGCCCTCCCGTGCCGTTTCCTTCACCAGCAAAGGCAGTTTGTGCAAGGCGCAAAAAGCCTCCACCCGCGCCCTTGCAGCGGGGGAAGAATCCGGAATGGCAAGATCGATATGCAGCCCGGTTACGTCATAACCCAGGCGTGAAAGTTCGAACATGAGGGCCAGGGAATCCTTACCGCCGGAAAGAGCCACCAAAATGCGATCCTCATGGGTGAAAAGCATCTGCCTACGAATGCCTTTTTCAACCTGACCAGTGAAAAAATCCAAAAAACACGCTTCGCAAAAGCCGGAATTATGGCTGGGCAGCGCTACAACGGCGGTGCTCTTGCAACGGGTACACTTCATTCTTACAACTCCGGCGCAGGCGCTTTTGGGCTATAGGGGATCAAGGGGGTTCAGTCGCCTTACGGGTTTTGGGGCAGAGTCCAAAAACTTCAAAAATGTATTCAAAGTGAAAAAGCGCTGGGGCTGTCTCTTAGAGCAGATTAACTGTGAGATTTGTCGTTTAACGGCGGGCAAAGCCCGCCTACGGCAATCTCAAGGCAAGGATTTACGGGCAAATCCTTGCAGAGCAAGTATACATTTTCAATGGTAAATTGCTCTAATAAAAGATTTTGCGCCAAGAACAAAAAATCCGGCCCTTTTTACAAGGGTGCGCTCTTGCAGCGCTCGACAGAAAAAAAGGCCGGATGACGCAAGCATTTGGCCAAAAGGATTTAGTGAGCCACAGTCCCTACCCGCTGGACGTGACTACACGCACGGTAATGTGTTCGCCGGCAGCGATGGCGCGATCTTCCGTAAGCAGCCCGCCGTCACGGATGACAAGCGCGGTTCCGCGCTTGATGGCCAGCGCAACCAGAAGCTGCCGTACTGTTTTAGGGCGCGGAAGCTTGAATTCTTTGTCCGCCGGTTGCAGGAGCACCGTAATTTCGTTGTGATACATGGGGCGAGATTCAAGCATGTGACGATATGTTGCCCGGCAAGGCTGGTAATAATGTGTTTATTAAATATTTTTAACTGTTTCCTTAAAATTTTGCGGTACCGGCATTTGTGTTGTTTCGGAAGAGCCGCCAAGATACTTGTGCAGTACCGCTATGAGTTTATCGCTTTCCAAAGGTTTTGCCAAATGGGCATTCATGCCGTGGGCGAGCGCGCGCTCCACATCTTCTTTAAAGGCATTAGCGGTCATCGCGACGATGGGCACACGACCGGCATCGCTCCGCTCAAGGCCGCGTATGGTTTTGGAAGCCTCATAGCCGTCCATCTGGGGCATTTGCACATCCATCAAGATGATATCGTAATACCCCTCTGGCGAAATCACAAATTTTTCAAGGGCGGTTTTGCCGTCGTCCGCCTCATCAATGATCAGGCCGGTACGGGCAAGCTGCTCCAGAACAATGACGCGGTTAATGGCCACGTCATCCACAATCAAGGCGTGCCTGCCGGGGAAGAAGGCGGCTTCGCCGCGAAGGTCGTCAGAACCACAGAAGTTGCTGTCTTCCTTCAGCCAGAGGGTGAAATAAAACTCGCTGCCCTGCCCTTCCTCACTATGCACATCTATAGTGCCTCCCATGAGATTGACTATATTTTTACTGATGGAAAGGCCAAGCCCGGTGCCGCCGTAAAGCTTATTGATGTGGCTTCCCCCCTGTTCAAAGGGCTTGAACAAGTGCTGCTGGACCTCGCTGGAGATGCCGATGCCGCTGTCCTTAACGGAAAACAGCACCCGGGCCTGGCCCTCTTGCCTTTCCATCTGGACAATACGAAATGTGATGACCCCGTAATCGGGCGTAAACTTAACAGCGTTACCAAGCAGATTGATCAACACCTGGCGCAAACGCAGCGGATCGCTGATAAATTGCGTTTTATGAAAACTCTCCAATTCAACGTTAAAAAGAATATTCTTTTCCTGGCAGCGCGGGCGGATAATAGCGGCAACATCGTCACCCACTTTGCGCAGGTCAAAGGATTCCTCCAAAAGCTCGATACGCCCGGCCTCTATTTTGGAGATATCAAGAATATCATTAAGCAGCCCCAGCAGGTGGGATGACGACAACTCGATCTGGCGGATATGCGATAAAACCTCTCCCGTAGAGGCCTTGCCCCCCTGAAGCTTTCTCTCGGTGATATTCGCCATGCCGATAATCGCATTCATGGGCGTGCGTATTTCATGACTCATACGCGCCAGGAAGGCGCTTTTGGACTCGCTGGCCATATTGGCCGCTTGAGCGGCTTTTTCAAGCTCAAGTTGCGTTTTGCGCAGTTCAACCTCCGCCTCCACTCGCTGGGTCACATCCCGGGCAACGCCCAAGAGGCCCACAAAATCCCCGCGGAAATTAAACAGCGGCATGCGCACCGCGTCCACCGTTTCCGTATGCCCGTCAGCAAAGGGAATGCATTCCTCCGTGTGCAGCGGCCCGCCTCCGTATATGGCCTGCTCATTATGCGCCATAAAGCTGGCCCGGATATCCAGCGGCAGGGTCTCTTCCACCTTGACGCCTTGAAGCTCCAGCGGATCGCGCCCCACCAGAGAGGCAAAGCGTGGGTTCGCAGCCAGGTAGCGCCCTTGATCGTCTTCATACCAAATGAGATCGGGCGAGGCGGAGAACACAGTGCCAAGGAGCATGCGTTGTTGTTCGTTTTTCTTTTGCTCTTCGATAATCCGGCTTACATCGGTAATGACCACATTATAGCCGATTTTTCGGCCCTGATTGTTCGTCAGATAGCTGGCCTTGCCCCGATAATAGCAACCCGAAGGCTTGTGGAACATGACTTCAGGTTCCGTGCCCCGCTCAAGCGCGACAATGGGACAATAACTGCTGGCATAGGTAAGAATGCTGTTCTTCGCATAAGGTTTGCCCACAACCTCTTCCTTGCTTACGCCAAGCAAGGCCAGCGCGGATTCGTTGACGTAAATGACGGCAAGCTCAAGGTTCGTTATGATTAACGGCTCCTTCAAACTGCCCACAACGCTGTCAGCCATTTCGTCAAAAGAATCCGCCAGAGCGCCGAGCTCATCTTTTTCCTGGCTGTGGAAACGAAAATCTCTTTCTCCGGAACGAAAGCGAGAAATACCGCTAATGAGCCTGGTAATGTTGTCGCTGAAAATGGAAGCCATCCAAATAGCTATGAATATTACCAAAATACCCATCGCCAATGTGGACATAAAAAGCGCCGTGGATGTTTCGAAGAAATTTTTCTCAATAGCCCGGCGGGCATCTGTGGAAATTTTGGCCAAGCCTTCATCCGTGGCGGTGATATGCTTATTAAGCGCTCGCCTGGTTTCGGCAGCCGGAAGATGGAAGGTGGACATCCCCGCGCCGATGGCGACAAAGCCAAAGCCCTGCGCGGAAGCTCCGTATTGGCCGGTATAGTAAGGAATAGCCGCCGCGGTGGTCAGCTTCCACAAACCGCTCCATCGGATAAGAAACGAACCTGAGCCGCCGTCTCTGGTAAGATCAAACCAGCCTGTGCACTGGGGAGCAAAATTGAGGTAACGGCAGTCAAGCCCCACCAGCCCCTGCTTTTTAAGGGCCAAGGAAGGTTGCTTGCTGTTGGATTGCTCCACAAATGTGGGTTCATTCTGGATAAAGTCCACATAGGAAAGTTTGCTTTCTTGCCAACGCTGATAAATCTCCTCTTCCAGCCAGGGAACCTGAGGCTCTCCCGTTTTGCCGTCATAGCCGGCAATGGAAAAATGCCTGGGGTGGGCTATATTGCGCCCCTTATGATCCCAGATAAAGGCGTAATTGCCCTCGGAAGCATCGGAAATTTCCGTGTAATGATCCCGTGTGGGCATGACATGATTGGTGAATTCCAGAATATGATCATGATCCAAAGCCAGGGTGACATAGCCTATCACGCGCTTGTCACGCACAATCGGCGTGGCCCACCGTACAATGCCTTTAAAATGTTTGCCCAGAGGATTTTCTTTGCCGGCATATGCCGACTGCTCAGGCGCGAACTCTTCCCCCGCTTTGGCCGCGGTTTCCGGCGTGTACACGTCTATGACCCGCGAACCGACATACTCTCCAATAACGTTGGAAACGTATATTTCCCCCGGCTTCAGGTTTTTGAGCTGTTCAAAATAGGTCTCAGCCCGCGCAAATGTATTGGCGCGCTGCGAAACGTCCTTTAAACCCGCATCCATCGCGGGATTTGAGACAACTTTGAGCTGCTCGCGGCCCTGCAGATCCACAAAAGTTATTTCCCGGTACAAAGGCCTGTCTTCATACTCGAAAGAATCCGGCCGCCGATAGTGAAAGCTGTGATCATTTTCCGCAGAGGAAGACTCCGCCTTCGCTTTCTGTGGAGGTTCATCCACGCGGCGCCATGTTTTACCGTCAGAAGACAAAGCCCATTGCCCCTGCTTGACGATTTTGCCTAGCTGAGTACGGAGAAACGCTTCATAAAGCTTTTTTTCCGGCGGAAAAGAAGCGACCAGAAGGATGTCACTATCCCGGGCATAGAGAAAGCTGGCTAGAGAGTGGGCCACATCCGTGGTGGCACGCTCTATTTCTTCCGTAGCGCGCTCATCAAGCGCTTTGACCGCGTCGTTAATGGCGATATCGCCGGTTTCGGCAAGGGACAAGAGAGCCTTGTCAACCATCTCGCCGGTGTGTTCGTGCACAGCTTCGCCCAAATTCCGGAACTGATACCAGGCGAGAGTGGCCAGCACAACCAGGGGCACGATTTTGATCAAGACAAAAATAGTAATGAGTTTGGCACGCATGCCAAAGCCCATTTTGGTAAAAAGATTGCCCAACCAAATACTAAAAGAATTGGATTTGAGTTTCACCCTTGCGCACTTCCCTCAAGTTCGACTTTCCAGGCCCTTTCCCAGCAGCAGATCCGCAGTAGAATTGTTCTTGCGCTGCAAAGATTTGTCGCAGGCGGGAAACCCCGACTGCGGCAAATCTCAAGGTGTAATTGGCTTAAGTAGAATACTAACCATATTTTCCTCCATCTAGAAATGATAATCGCAAACTACTCCTAACATTGTGCGGCAAGGATTTCTGTCTCTTTATCAACGCTACGGACCTTAAAACTGTTATAATAAATTCAACTGCTTTTCAGATCAACGATTTTAGCAAGCAAACACGCAAGAGGCACAAATAAAACGGCACGCCCAAAAACGTGCTGCAATGCTATTTCCACAAAAATTACCCTTCCTCTCCTCCAGGCGTTGCTCCCTCATAGGAGCTACGAATGCAGACAGTACCGGTTCCATCGCAATATGATGCAGAAAAACCCCCCGACGAGAGACATCTCAAAGGGCTTTTCACGCAAAACAGCATCTGCACAATTAACCAAAAGGGGGATTGCAAGAGCGGATTAACGTTGAGAGGCTCGCTCACGCCGCTGTCAGCGGCGCGCCGGGATGCCCCGTCCGGTGCTAGAAGCCATTCCCTGATGAATTAAATGACATCTAGAGCAGATTAACTTTGAGATTTGCCGTTTAACGGCGGGCGAAGCCCGCCTACGGCAAATCTCAAGGCAAGGATTTACGGGCAAATCCTTGCAGAGCAATTATACATTTTAAATGTTACACAGTACTAGCACTTTTCAATAGGAATATACTCTATGCTCCCGCAACTTTGCTTTTCAGCGCGGCGCCAAGGGCTCTCCCCATATCGGCGCACTGGCCGAGCACATCGTGCCCAGGAATGTATTTGCCTTTCACCGGCTCCACAGGCAATTCAAAGTGCGCCTCCCGCAACCAATCGCTGAGAAGCTTGACGCTTTCGCCAGACCACCCGAAAGAACCAAATGCGCCGCCCAAACGGTTTTGTGGGCGCAGCCCTTTCATATAGGTAAGAAAGCCCGCCACAGGAGGCAGGATACCGTTATTATGCGTGGGCGACCCCACTATGACTAATCCGCACCGGCCGACTTCTGCCATAACCTCACTATGGTGATGATGCTTGAGATCCATAATCCGGTAAGGCACTCCCTCGCTGCTTAATCCCTCCCCAATGGCGTAGGCCATCTTCTCCGTGCTGTGCCACATGGTGTCGTACACAATGACAGCGCGCGGCTGTGTTTTTTGCTCCGCATACCGCCGGTAGCACTCCAGAGCAAATTGCACCTCCTGCGCATTGCGGAAAATAAGCCCATGGTCAGGGGCAAGCATATCAATTTCCAGCCCCAGTTCTTTGAACTGATCCAGGACCTTCAACACCTGTTGGGAAAAAGGAAGGACAATATTATTATAGTACTCTGAAAGCACCTGCTCCAAAGCCGCCTTCTCAAGTTCATCGCTGAAACGTTCGGAAGAGGCTATATTTTGGCCAAAGGCGTCGTTGGAAAAAAGAACTTTATCTTGGGGAATATACGTCCCCATGCTGTCAGGCCAATGCAGCATGCGCGTTTCAATAAACTGCAAATTACGCTTGCCTATACTGATGGCGTCACCTGTTTTCACCACTTTTAAAGGCCACTTTTCCCAACCGCGAAAGTGCGCCTCAATATTTTTTTGCCCCATGGGAGAGCAATACACAGCCTCGGGGCGGCAAAGCTCGATCATCGCAGGCAGGACGCCGGAGTGGTCCAATTCCACATGGTTCACCACAATGTAATCGATCTCTTCCGGGTTCATCAGGTTAGCCAGGCGGCACCGTAACGTTCCGGAAAATTCACGCTTTACCGTATCCACAAGGACCTTTTTCTCATCCTTTATCACATACGCGTTGTATGTTGTCCCGCGAGGAGAACGAGAGTAGCCGTGGAAATCATAACTGCCGTAATCAACAGCGCCTACCCAAAAAATATCTTTTTTTATTTCAAGAGGCTGCATGCAATTTCCTTTAGTTAAGGATTAAAACGAATGTAAACCGGGCATCCCCGGCGGATGTGCGGCGCACAAAAGCAATACACGAAAAAGCCGCCGGGTGCCGGACAAAACCAGCTCCCCGCGCTTGCCGAAAATTTCTTACGCCATGCAAAGCGCAATTTTTTTGCACGTTACCCGCCAAAGCGAACATTAACGCGCTCTGTAAAATCCGTTCCACGCACCCCCCCCCAGGCGAACAGGGGAGCTTTTGGCGAAACGGCACGGCGGCTCTTTCAGTCGCCTTGCTTCCGCACATTGACGCCTCCGTAATTATACGCAGTGAATGTGTTGTGCCCCGAAAAAAACCCGGGGCACAACACATTCATACGGCCAGTCCCGGCCGGCGACAGCGGATCGCCTTGTAAGGAGGAGAAAAAACAGCTCCCCAGCAGGCTAGGGAGCTGTTCCAAGCAGCTATTTGGCCCTATCTTAGGCCGGCTCAAAATCTTCTTTACTGGCTCCGCATACCGGGCATACCCAGTCATCGGGGAGGTCGGCAAAAGCAGTGCCGGGTTTAATGCCGCTATCGGGATCCCCCTCAGCCGGATCGTACTCGTAGCCACAGAGTTTACATACGTATTTCATGGAGAAGCTCCTTTAATGGGTGTGCGCTCTCCCTCAAAAGAGGGGGCGCATTAGGCCGAGGCCTTCCAATGACCGTGCAGGTTGCAGTATTCGCGTGCATAAACATTCGTGCCGGAAACACAGAATTCCGCCTCCGGGGCATCGCCTGGCTTAAGAAAACGTATATAAGAAATACCGTCCGCCACCAGCTCAATCCACTGGATCCAATGTTTTTCTTCCATGGGATGCGCCACAGCGCCCACCTTGACCTTATAGCCGGTACCGGTTTTTTCTATAACAGGCACATGTTTTTCTTTCGCCGCATCTGTGGTGCCTTCAGTCATGAGCGTCATATTTTCGCCGCAGCAGACAAGATCCCCGGTGCCGCCCTGAAGGACTTCCACAATATTCCCGCAAACTTTGCAAGTGTAAACTTCTAATTGTTTTACCATGACATGCTCCTCTTACTGATATCAAAAGTTTTATTTTAGGTGATACCCTCCAGCCAAGCCCGGGTCAATTAGCTTTTTATTCCAAAGCGACCCCGCGTGCACATAGTTCCCGGCTGTAATAAAGCATGGCGCTTCTGTAAGTTCACGTTATGCATCATAAGGCACATGGAAAAAATACGTCTCACATCAATGCGCCGTCGACATGAACGCACAGAAAACTTGCGGACTCTAAAACTTCTTTTTAAGAATAGCTCCTGATAAAGAAAAATGCAAGAAATAATGCTTACAAACACGGCAACATCCGTGTTAAGGACGAAACCCACGCCTTTAAAGCCGCAGCCCGTCTTTATATTGAAGAAGATCCGCCAAAGCAAAGGGGAGAAGTTTTTTGCAAACTTCTCCCCTTTGCTTTGGCGCTCTCAGCGCTCATTTTTGATACGCGCGCCGCCAACAGCGCGTGAGCGGGCAAAAGCCATGTTTTTCAACGAAGCGATCGCCATACATTGGCCATTGGCCGATGTATGGCGTCAGTACTGCGAGCCATCGCATAATCAAAAATCTAGAAAGAAAAAGGCTTGTAAGCCGCCTGTAATCAGACGGCGCGACGATAAAGCCGACGTAACCACCCAGAAAAAACGCTTTTCTTTGGGCATGACCCCTCATAATCAACTTTTTAAGTTGATTATGAGTTACGTTGTAGAAGTCATTTTATAAAAGTTCAAACAGCCCTTACGGGGAGACATCCGTTAAAGCCGGATAATCGGCCCTTTGAAACAGATGTCGATAACTTCATACTGTATTTTACCCCGCGGCGCTTCAACCGTCACTTCGTCGCCCACTTCTTTGCCGAGCAGCGCACGGCCCACAGGCGAAAATACGGAGATAGCCCCTTTATCCTTAGGGATAAAATCCGTTTCATCCGGTCCTACCAGGGTATATTCGCGCTCTTCATCCAAATCGAGATCCGCAAGGCGGACAGTGGCCCCGAAAATAATTCTCTCACTGGTCAACATCGCCATATCCACCACATTATATATGGGCATACGCGATTCAATAAAATTTATTTTTGCTTCAAGCATACCTTGGCGCTCACGCGCGGCTTCATATCCCGCGTTTTCGCTCAAATCGCCTTCTTCACGGGCTTCTTTGATAGCTTGAATAATTTCAGGACGTTCGCTTTTCAAACGCTCCAATTCCCGCTTAATGCAGGCAAAACCTTCCAAAGAAATGGGTATGCTCTCCATGGCTGTATCCTTGGAACAATGCTCCAGCTAAACGTAAACTGAGAATCCTCAAAAAGAAAGAATCCAGAAACGCGGACATCCCGCATTTCTGGATGGCATTTTGCCGGTACACAAGGTTAATGTACTCCCTCTGATACGCCAAACAGACAAGAAGGTCAACAGGCCTCAACTGAGGGGAGCGGGTCAATGCCGTTTGAAAATGAGGTTGACATTTTGTAAATTTTTTCACAAACTAATTGGCACCAATGAGTCGTTCATAATAACGACTCATCTGTTGCCGTGCCCCAGGTGTTGTATCTCACTAACCCTTTTGCCGACCAGTTTTATTATCCGGCCTTTATTCTCCGAATCTTGCGCCTAACAGTGCACGCCTTCCTAAAAAGGCTGGGTTGCTTGTTCTTGGAGTGAACGTTTTTATTTGGAAACAGGCCTTAGTGGCCGTTCGGCAGTATCGGTTGCGGTATCATAAGCCGTTTGCGCGGCTTACGCATTCCCCCCCCCAAAAAACTGAGGAGTGAAAATTATGTCCAAACTGGTTCCCCCGCATGGAGGTAAAGGCCTTGTTTGCAGCCTGCTGGAAGGCGCTGCCCGTGATGCAGAACTGAAGAAGGCTGAAGGCCTCAAAAAAGTTGAAATCAGCCCCCGCGTTCGCGGTGACCTGATCATGATGGGCATTGGCGGTTTTTCCCCGCTGAGCGGCTTTATGACCAAGGCGGACTGGAAGAGCGTATGCGACAAGTTTACGCTGGCCGACGGCACCTTCTGGCCTGTTCCCGTGATGCTGGACGCCAGTAAAGACGAAGCCGGCGCCATCAATGTCGGAGATGAAATCGCCCTGGTCTTCAAAGGCGATATTTACGCCACCATGAAAGTGACGGAAAAATTCGCCCTCTCCGCCGATGAGAAGAAATGGGAATGCGAAAAGATCTTTAAGGGTGAAGGCGATGATTCCGCTGACGACAAGTTCTGGAAAATCGCGGAAGAAGATCACCCCGGCGTAAAAATGGTTATGACTCAGAAAGAGTTTAACCTCGCCGGCCCGGTTAAAGTGCTTTCCGAAGGCCGTTATCCCAAAGATTACGCCGGCGTGTATATGCGCCCGGCCCAGTTGCGCGCTGAACTGGATAAGCGCGGCTGGAGCACCGTTGCCGCGCTGCAGTTGCGTAACCCTATGCACCGCTCCCACGAATATCTTGCCAAGATCGCTGTGGAAGTGTGCGACGGCGTGGTCATCCACTCCCTTATCGGCAACCTGAAGCCCGGCGACATTCCGGCTGAAGTGCGCGTGCCCGCCATTGACAAACTGGTGGAACTGTACTTTGTAAAAGACAACGTCATCCAGGCAGGCTATCCTCTGGACATGCGCTATGCCGGCCCGCGCGAAGCGCTGCTGCACGCTCTGTTCCGCCAGAACTTCGGCATGAACCGCCTTATTGTCGGCCGCGACCATGCGGGCGTTGGCGACTTCTACGGCATGTTCGAAGCCCAGCACATCTTTGACAAAATCCCCGTGACCGGCAACCCGGCCAAGGATCTGCTCACCCAGCCCCTCAAGATTGACTGGACCTTCTACTGCAAAAAGTGCGATGGCATGGCCTCTTTGCGCACCTGCCCCCACACCAAAGACGATCGCGTCATCCTGTCCGGCACCAAGCTGCGCAAAATCCTCTCCGAAGGCGGAGAAGTGCCTGATCACTTTGGCCGTAACGAAGTGCTCGACATCCTGCGCGCTTACTACGCCAGCCTGACTGAAAAGGTTGAAGTTAAAATGCAAGGCGCCGCCGCCGGCACCAAAATGTAACACACTCTTGCGAGGGCTTAGCCCCCGCCTGCCTTAACAGATACAGCCCCCCAGCATGTAATGCCGGGGGGCTGTTGTTTTATAATGACAGGGCTAAACCCAAAAATCACTTTTTTTCATAGCATTAGAGCAGATTAACTTTGAGATTTGTCGTTTAACGGCGGGCAAAGCCCGCCCACGGCAATCTCAAAGCAAGGATTTACGGACAAATCCTTGCAGAGCAATTATACATTTTCAATGGTAAATTGCTCTAATAGCCGGTATTGTCGGCAAATACCCCGGCATAACTGGAACGGCCCTGCACGGCCCAGCGATCTGCCTTGCGGGTAATGATGTAGAGGCTTTCAAAAGAAGAAATAAACACGTCATTCACCGTGTAGCGGGACAGTTGCACGGTATAATGCAGCTTACCTGGACCAAACTGGACAAGCTGCCGCCAGTCCCATTTATTATAGCCCCAATTGATGCGCTTCATCAGCCGGGTCATATCGTTGTCTTTAACGAAGGCTTCAGGAGTTTCCCACACCCGCACCGTCTCGCCCGCAATACGCATATGCGGAAAATGCAGGGCCGCCGCCCAGCGAACCGCATCCCCGCTGTTAAAAGCCTCCAGGTATTCATCCAAGGCCTTGCAGCCGATGGCCGCGAACTCAGAAAGATGCTCTTCCGCACAGGTATCTTTTACCATGATCCGCTCTCCTTGTTGCAGGTTCCGCTTCAGAATCAGGTTAAAAGCGCATGTTTGCCATAAAATAACCCGCACTGGATACCCAGTCAACATTCCTTCCCTCGCGCTCTTCACCATTGGCTAAAGCCGGAAACCTAAAAACCGAAGCGTCCCAAGTCAAAGTCTTGGGACGCTTCGGTTTATTCTGTTGGCCCCGGCCTACGTTCCCACACATGAGTATGCAGTATCATCGGCGATGAAGGGCTTAACTTCCGGGTTCGGAATGGAGCCGGGTGTACCCCCTTCTCCATGGGAGCCAACAAATTTTTCAATCATGCGG
>JAVBOT010000050.1:0-115702 GCA_031550225.1 Desulfovibrio sp. | reverse complement strand
GGAGCGTGGATTGAAACACGTGGTGCACCAATGCCTATAACAATAGCCTCAGTCGCTCCCCCTGCGGGAGCGTGGATTGAAACGCGCACAGGTACGCCGTTGACAAAATACGTAATCGGTCGCTCCCCCTGCGGGAGCGTGGATTGAAACACGTCAGAATCCATCCTAAGGCGTTTTGTCCTATGTCGCTCCCCCTGCGGGAGCGTGGATTGAAACTTGCGTTCACCGAAGTACCCACAGTCAGCGCAGGGTCGCTCCCCCTGCGGGAGCGTGGATTGAAACATCGCCCTGGCCTGCGCATTGGCTGCGGATTTCAGTCGCTCCCCCTGCGGGAGCGTGGATTGAAACATAGTAATAAAGATGATCTGCGCCCATTGGGTCGTCGCTCCCCCTGCGGGAGCGTGGATTGAAACATCGAGCTTCGCAAATCTGGCGACGTGAGCCGGGAGTCGCTCCCCCTGCGGGAGCGTGGATTGAAACACTGACTGTACGCCGCCCCTCGCGATCTGGAATGTCGCTCCCCCTGCGGGAGCGTGGATTGAAACACGCCGGGTTACGTTCCACGTCTCCCGCACCTCGTCGCTCCCCCTGCGGGAGCGTGGATTGAAACAAAATCTCCCTGCCCCACGCTTGCAACTTCGCTGGGTCGCTCCCCCTGCGGGAGCGTGGATTGAAACAACAGGCGTGCCAAACAGGGCCGAAGCCATGAAGGTCGCTCCCCCTGCGGGAGCGTGGATTGAAACACCGGATTTTGCATGTATCACCTGCACCAGCGCTGTCGCTCCCCCTGCGGGAGCGTGGATTGAAACCCCGCGAAGTCAGCACCAAACGCGAGATCACGGGTCGCTCCCCCTGCGGGAGCGTGGATTGAAACTCCGAGTCAGCATTGATGGTATTGATGTGAGCACGTCGCTCCCCCTGCGGGAGCGTGGATTGAAACAAAATTGTATTCAGTATTTGAAATAAAAGAAGCGGTCGCTCCCCCTGCGGGAGCGTGGATTGAAACTCCACCGATCTCCCCTTTGAGAAAACGATGGATGTCGCTCCCCCTGCGGGAGCGTGGATTGAAACAGGTTTGAGGACTTCCATAGCTTACTCCGGGAAAGTCGCTCCCCCTGCGGGAGCGTGGATTGAAACATGACGATCAAATTGTATCGGATACTCGGCTGGAGTCGCTCCCCCTGCGGGAGCGTGGATTGAAACAGAGCCATGCCCAGCGCGACCAGGCCGTCAATACGTCGCTCCCCCTGCGGGAGCGTGGATTGAAACGAACTTGGAGCGGTCAGCACTGGGGAGAGGGCTGTCGCTCCCCCTGCGGGAGCGTGGATTGAAATTTCAGAGCTCACGCCGCTTGTATAAAGACGTTAGCGATCGGGTAGCGCAAAAAAGCAAAAAAAGAGAGATGGTTCAGTTAGAGCAAGCAAACAATCTGCGGGTGTCTCCGGTCTATAAAAAACCCCTGTCAGACTGGCGGGTACAGCCTGACAGGGGCACCTTTGCGCCGGTGGATTTTACGCAAGACGAATTCGGAAAAACTATTGCGGCCTGGCGATATTGCCCACGCGCTCAATCATGGCCAGAGTATTGGACACCTGTTTCCCAAGGGAGCTTTCGCGGCTCATTTCCCGTTCAAGGCAGGTAATCCCTTTAAGCACTGTGGAGTGCCGACGATTAAACATTCTGCCTATGGTTTCCAGCGACAGATCCGTATGCTTACGAGCGAGATAAAAGGCGGTATTGCGGGCCGTGACATATTCCTGTTTACGGCTGGGGGAAAGGAGCTGCTCTTTGCTCAGCCCGAAGCTCCGGCACACAGTCAGGATAATGGCTTCCATATCCAGGACAGGGCTCTGTGAAGCGTATTGCGTAATAACCTCCCAGGTCATCTGCGTAGTGATGCCGCAATTGAGCAACCTGGCCTTAAGAATCAAATTTTGCAGGCAGCTTTCTATCTGGCGCACATCGGCATGAATATGCCGCACCAACAGCTCTTCCACATCTTCCGGTAAGAATATCCGTTGTGTTTTGGCTTTATGGCGCAAAATTTTACGACGCATGGCCTCGTCAGGCCGTTCAATCACCGCCAATAAACCGGCGCAAAGCCGTGAAAACAGTTGTTCGTCTCCGAGCTTCAAGTTGCGGGGAATAAAGGAGCTAGTAAATACCACCTTACTGCCGCGTTCGCTGAGGGCTTTAATGGTGGCGAGCAGTTCAGCCTGCATTTTCTCCTTTCCCTGTAAAAAATGCACATCTTCGAGCAGCAGCAGATCCACATCGCGATAGCGCGCTTTAAAGCTGTCCATTTGTTGCCCTCGTATGGCATAATAGAAGCGCGAGGCAAATTCTTCCGTTGTCAGATATTCCACTTTGGGACGTTTCAGGTTGCATGCCGAGCATAAAGCCTTACCTACGGCCTGCATCAGGTGTGTTTTGCCGAGCCCGGGAGCGGAGCTTAAAAAGAGGATGTCTGTATGCAGCATTTCCTCGCACATGCTGCGTGAAGCGGCATACGCCAGTTCATTGCAGGGACCGACCACAAAATCCTCAAAACAAAACCGCCACGCCTGTCCTTGTGTGGAAGCAAGGGGCTCGGGCTCAGGCATGGGCAAAAAAAGCTGCGCCGCGGGCAACGGCCGAGGCGCCGGCAAAGGGCGAGGAGAAGGCAAACCTTGCTGAGGGTGAGGAGCCGTCTTTTGCGGGTTACCCGCGGCGAATTGGCCGGAAAAGAACGTTTCGGGGAGCCGAGAGGAGGCCACATGCGGCAGCGGCTGCCGGACGGGCAAGTATACGGCGCCCTGGGCCATAGAGGGCTGCAAAGCAAGAGGCATGGCCCGGCCGAAAGCTTCAGTTGCGGCAACGCCGTAAATATTCGCTTCCGCCTCTTGCGCGGCAAGGGGGTTCATGGACGAGGCTTCGTTTTTGACTTCAACCCGCACCGGGAAAAAAGAACCAAACACTTCTTCGGCAGCGGCCTGCACGGCGTAAAGCAAATGCCTGCGGACAACAGCCGCTGTGGATTCGTCCCGCGCATATAGAATCAGGCCCTTTTCGTCCCAACTGGGAACAAGAGCAGCCATCCAGCGTCGCTGTGGTTCGGAATTAAATCGTTTTTCTAGAATTGCGTCAATTTCGCGCCATTTTTTTTGCATGGGTCGGTTCTATTAAAAAGCTCACGGGGAGACAAGGGTCGTTTTATGCCCGATCTTCTGTCAAGAAGAACTTCGACTCCACAGTAATTTAATATCGTAACATATTGTTTTTATAGATTATAATTATTTAGCCATGAGACTGCGGGCTTTTTAAAAAGCCTTATTCACCAAGGGGTTCTGCTCTTGCCCATTTGGCTTTTTATCTGGCGAGAAGAACACCCAACATTATAAAACTAATTTTTCTTTAAATTACTCAAAATATCTCTATTTATCGCGAAGCACTTGCCGGCAACGGCTTTTTTTTCAAAAAAATTGCAAGGCTCGAATGCGATGCAATATTATATAATGCTATAATTTTATTTGTTAATTTTTAAGTAATTTTTGCATCGGGCAAAGGGTAGCGCCCACAAGTAAACCGCTCTCCTTCCGGACAGTACCGCAACCGTTCACAGCGGGCTCCGGCTGTTAAAAAAACAACCGGCAGCGCCTCACGGCACTGCCTGAGCATCGCGTGAGCCAAAGCTCGAATTTCCCATTGCGCACGCATGCAGCAGCGTTGTTCAAAAAAATTCAATAAGGATCGGCAGTTCATGCTTATTACTATACGTGTTTCCGCCGCCTGCGGCAGGACAAAGCGGGCATCTTCCCTGGCTTTGCCGTGTCCGCCTTCTTCAAGCAGAGCGGTAATCCGCTTGTAAGCCGCGCCGATGTGGTCCATACAGCGGATGAAACATTCCCGGGCTTCGGCATTACGGCTAATGGAGGGAGGGAGAACGTAATCGAAGTTACTACCATCCACATAGCGTTGGCTTTGCTGTGAATAGGACGCTATGCGGTGGCGTACGAGTTGATGTGTAAGCGCGCGTGAAATTCCTTCCACAGCAAAGGTAAAACTCACATGTTCAATAGGGCTGACATGCCCGGAGCTGACTACCTGAGAGATAAATTCCGCCTGTTTTTCTTCGGAAATTTCTCCTGTTTGGAGTTTTTCCCACATATCCCCCACAAACCCCGCATGATAGCACTGCCGAAAGGCCGCATATATTAAGGATAAGGCATTAGGCGTATGGGCCAGCAACTCCACGCGCAAAGAACATTCAGCCATAACCGCTCCTAAAGAATGGCAAAGGGATTGTCAAAAAAAGATCGGGCGCCGGATTATTGAGAAAAGTCCGGCGAGGCGGCCCTACCCAAGCAGCTTAAGGTGCCTGTAGGCCTTGGCTGTGGCCATGCGGCCTCTTGGCGTGCGCTTTAAAAAACCGCTTTGAATTAAAAAGGGCTCATAAATGTCTTCAATGGTGCGGACATCTTCGGAGCAAGCCACAGCCAAGGTTTTCAGACCGGCCGGCCCGCCGCCGTAATGCTCGATGAGCACGGACAGGAGCTTTCTATCCATCTGATCCAGCCCGCTTTCGTCCACGTCCATACGGGCAAGGGCGTGAGCGGCCTCCGCAGCGCCTATGCTTTCGGCCCCGCGCACGGTTGTAAAATCACGCACCCGGCGCAGCAGGCGGTTGGCGATACGCGGAGTGCCGCGCGACCGCCTGCCTATTTCCAACGCGCCTTCTTCCGTAATAGACACGTTAAGAATCCGTGCGGTTCGCTTGACCACGCGGGCAAGTTCATCGGGGGAATAAAACTCCAGGCGCAGGATGACCCCAAAGCGGTCCCGCAATGGGGAGGACAGTAACCCAATGCGCGTGGTTGCGCCCACCAAGGTGAAGGGCTCCACATCCAGCTTCACGGTGCGAGCTCCCGGCCCCTGCCCGATGACCAGATCGAGCTTGAAATCTTCCATGGCCGGGTACAGAACCTCTTCCACGGCAATGGGCATACGGTGAATTTCATCCACAAAAAGGATATCATGGCGGCCCAGGTTGGTAAGAATAGCCGCCAAATCTCCACTGCGCTCCAGAACCGGCCCGGAAGTGGACACCAGATTCACCCCCAGTTCCGCAGCCATAATCTGGGCCAGAGTTGTTTTGCCAAGCCCCGGGTTTCCGTGAAAAAGAGTATGGTCCAGGGCTTGCCCCCTTTCGGCGGCGGCCTGCAGATACACCTTGAGATTAGCGCGCAAATCTTCATGCCCGATAAATTCATCCAGACTGCGCGGCCTGAGCTGTTCGTCCGGGATCATACACGCGGGTTGGGGGCTGCGGTGTCCGCCAGGCATCACGAGCGCCCCTTTGCCAGAGCCTTCAAGGCGGCGCGCAGGGCGCCGCCCACATCAAGATCCGTCTCTTTGGCCAGCACCTGTTTCACCGTATGCAGGGCCTCTTCTTCGGCATAGCCGAGATTCACCAGACCGAGCACTGCATCAGCCAGAACGCCGCCGCTTTTTCCCGAACCGCTCGTTGCGGGCAACGTTCCCTCTCCCTTCAATTTATATTTCAGTTCAAGAAAGATTTGTTGCCCTGTTTTTTTGCCGATCCCGGACACGCGGGTTAACGAAAGCATATCATCCTCAGCGACAAGGCGGCGTAAATCATCCGGACGAAATACGGATAAAATGGATATGGCCGTGCGGGCTCCGACCCGGGAGATGGAGGTCAGCACCAAAAAGGTCTCGCGCTCGTCCCAAGTTTCAAAACCGAACAATTCCAGGGCATCTTCGCGGACCATGGTGCATGTATAAAAAAACAAGGACTCGCCAAGGGAGGGCAGACGCGACATGGCGTGAGCGCCTAAAAAGACTTCATAGCCGACGCCCCCTGAGGTGACCACAATACAAGCGTTTTCCGTCACTTCGACGAGACGCCCTTCAACATAGGCAATCATAGCGCATGCTCCTCATCTCCCCGGGCAGTGTAGCCATACCCTACCACAAACGCAACGATTCTCCGCTGTTGGGTTCTGGCTCAGTTTTTAAAGATGCCGGTACTGGATTCCGCGGCCGTCAGGCGAGGAAGCGAGTTTTCTGTTGGGGGAGCGCATTCTTATGGCGCATGACTCCAACAAAAACCGCTGCCTGACGTAGCATCGCGGCACACGGCGCAGTACCCGCTATTGCAAAGACGCCATCAAGCAAGCCCAAGCTTTGCGCGCACATCTTCCCACACCGGCTCAGGCGTGAGGTTGGTCATACAGCGATGATGCCCCAATGGGCAGGCGGCAGGGCCATGCAGCCCGCAAGGCCGGCAGGAGAGTTCTGTTTCAAAAACCTTTGCGATTTCTCCACGGGGGAAAAAACCCAACGCGCGCGTTGTGGGTCCAAACACAGCCACAACCGGCGTATGTTGCGCCCAGGCAAGGTGCATTGGACCGGAATCATTGGTCAAATAACATGACACCCTACCGAGAAACGCGGCAAACAAAGGCAACGGCAAACAGCCGGAAAGATCGTGCAGCCGGGTCTGTTCTTCAGCGTTGAGCTTGCTGCGCATGAGCCGGGCTACCTCACGGGCGATTTCTTCTTCTCCAGGTCCGGAAAAAAGCAGCACTTGCGCACCGCGGCGCAGGCTCCTAAGGCCGATCTCAGCAAAATAGGCTTCCGGCCAGCGTTTTGTGGCCCAAACAGAGCCAGGATGCATTCCGAGAACCGGCTTGTTAAGTGCGGCAAAAAAATCTGCGGCGTCTTTTTCCTCTGCCCGGCCAAGAGCAATTTCCGGCCAGGCGGAAAGAGCCCCGGGCCCCAAGGGGCGTAACAGCTCCAAAAGGCGTTCAATTTCTTCAAGTTCTGTAAAACGGCGCTCCACAACCCGGTTATAAAACAGGCGATTGTACGGCGGCTTACTGTATCCAATCCGTACCGGCGCGCGAGACGCCAGCGCCAGCATACCGCTGCGCGGACTGGTATGGGCGGATATCCACAGATCATAGCGCCGCCCGGCGATGTCTTTAGCCATACGCGCAAAACCGGCCGGACCCCGGTCCTGGCCACGTTTATCATAGGCATAGACGGCGTTCAAAGCCGGATGGGAAACAAAAAGGCCTTCGAGCCCTTTACGTACATAAAAATCAATCCGCGCAGCCGGATAGCGCAGCCGCAAACTCTGCAGCAAAGGCAGGCAAAGCACGGCATCTCCAAGAAAGGCCGTATTCCACAAAGCTATCCGCTGCACGGCCTTGTCCATTGTTCAGCGAGCAAATCCAACCCCTGGGGCAATAAGGAGCAATCGGTCAGAACAATATGCGGATGCGCGGACGATTGCGGTTCGGCAAAGGCCTGCACCGCGCCTTCTCCATAGGGGGACAGTCCCAATTTTTGGGCTGTCAGCCGTCCTTTACCGCTCAGCACCAAGGCGCGGCCGGCAATCTCGGCATTGGCGGCAAAAAGCATATCTTCCTCTTTATCTCCCACCATGAGGCTTTGCTCTGCGGCAAGTTTATATTTTTGCTGCAATTGCAGCCACATGCCCGGCGCCGGTTTACGGCAGGCGCAGGCGTCTTCCGGCGTATGCGGGCAGATAAGCATCTCCTCAAAAAACACACCATACGGTGCGAGAAGTTCCGCCAGGCGCGCATTGCAGGCATAGGCCGCCGCCAGGGTAAACAGCCCCCGGCCGACACCCGACTGATTGCTCACCAAAAAAAAACGGATTCCCCGCGCCGCCAGCAACCGCAGCGCTTCCCCCACTCCGGGCAAAAGCTCAACCCCTGCGGGATCCGCAAGATAGTGTTTGTCCTGAATGAGCGTACCGTCGCGATCGAGCAACAGCACAGAAAAAGCGGGCATGGCGACCTCCACGGCACAAGCGAATCCTTTGATTTGTGGCATGAAGCCCGCTTTTTAGCAAGCCACCCTTCTGTGCGTATTCGCCCTGCCGGTTCTCGCGCAAAACCTTGCCAGGGAGAAAAAAAACGGATAGGGTCTTTTTTATGATTTACTGCGGCAAGCCGGCAAGCACAAAGAACACCCAATGTGTTTTTTAGGCGTATGTTGCTTTTGCCGGAACCGACGCACTTTCGCCGTTCCCGCGCAGTCAGTCGCCGTATTTTACAGTAAGGATGACATCGCATGCCTGCAAAAAACAGCAAAGGTTTGTACGTGGCGGCCCTAGGCCTCTTTCTGTTAGGAGTCGGCTATTTGATGTTCGCCGGCATCTCGGAAAATTCTCAGTATTTCCTTAATGTTTCAGAAGCCCTGGCCATGCCTTCAGACAAACTGCAATCCGCCCGCCTTTTCGGCACGGTAAAAAGTGAAGGCATTGCCAAACAAAGCAACGGCGTGACCTTCCACCTGGAAGACAAGGATAACGCGGCTAAAACTTTACGGGTAGTCTACGAAGGCGCTGTGCCGGACACCTTCAAGGCCGGCGCGGAAGTCATTGTGGAAGGCAAATTTCAGGGAAACGATTCCACCTTCAAGGCGGAATCTCTGATGACGAAGTGCCCTTCAAAATACCAAAAGGAAAACCGCAGCTGATTTTCAACGCCCGCACCGTGCCGCAAGCTTGCGGCCGGTGTGGCGCGGCCTTTCGCCGAAAGGCTTTTTTTTTGTCTCCCCAACCGCGAACATGCTTTTGCCGTCGCCTTTTTGGGGGGATCTCCACAACGCCACAGTGCCGGGTTGGCTTTCTCTTGGTTCAGGTACGGTCGCGCTTTGTACAATTTGGCAATGGATGCGGTTTGGCGCCAGGTAAGGAAGGCGCATTTTTTGTTGAAAAGTGTACGCTTATGGTACATGCCCCTTCGAAAAAAACAGAGCCTCGCTGCATCACGGCAAACCGCGCCGCTCCCTTTGCCCAATCAGTCTTGCTTTCATGAAAAAGCCGCGCTATCGTGCCGCAGCGCGGAGTCTGTGCCCCAGGCTCAGCTTCCTCTGTCTTTATATTCCCTATTTTCGTAGAAACGGCAGGAGATTCCATGTATTTGTTCGCCTCCTATTTGCTTAGCCTCACTCTTTTTTATGTTTTGGCATGTGCATTTGTCCTTATGGCGCAAATTTGCAAAGGCGAGGAAAAGCCCCTCGGCAATCCGGAAAAATGGACGGCCTGGCTCCATACCCCTGTCGCGTTGTCCATGACCCTTGCTTCGATCATTCTCTTATATGCCTTTATCAACTGTGATTTTCAGGTTGAGTATGTATTTAATTACTCTGATTTAAGCCTACCGCTTTTCTACCGGGTAACCGCCTTTTGGGCGGGCCAATCCGGCTCCATGCTGTTCTGGGGCTGGACTGTGGCCATCAGCGGCCTGCTGTTTGCCGTATTGCCCGCATACCGGCGTTTGAGCCTGCGCACACGGCTCTGGTACTGGTTATTCTTTTTTGGCACTATTGCTTTTTTCTTATTAATCATCACAGTTTGGAGCGATCCTTTCATCACTGTGGAAAACGCCCCTAAAGACGGACGCGGCCTGAATCCTCTGCTGCAGAACCCCGGCATGATTTTCCACCCGCCCTTGCTCTTTCTCGGATATGGCGGCTTTGTGGTGCCTGGCTGCCTTGCCCTTGCTCAAGCCATGAGCGGGATGCTTCAAGAACCCGCGGGCGAGCCGAGGCGGGAAGAAAGCTGGGGGCAAGCTTCCCGGCCTTTTATTCTGATTGCCTGGTCGCTCCTGAGCGCTGGCATCATCCTGGGAGCCTGGTGGGCTTACATGGAACTGGGCTGGGGCGGCTATTGGGCCTGGGATCCGGTGGAAAACGCCTCTCTCATTCCCTGGCTGGTTGCTTCCGCATATCTGCATACGGCAGTCATTGAAAGCAGGCGCGGCAAATTACACCGCACCAATGTGTTTCTGATGGCATTAACGACTATTTCCGCCTTTTTCGCCACCTATCTCGTGCGCAGCGGGGTGGTGGAATCCCTGCACGCCTTTGGCGACGGCGGAGTCGGCACGCCTTTGCTGATTTTTACGCTCGGGTCTTTGTACCTTGCCTTTTTCATTGCCATCTGTGCGCCTCTGGACGGCGCCCCGCGGCCTTCAGGCAAAGTTACAGCAGGGCTTTGCGTCATTCTTGCCCTCATACTTGGAGTCATTATCGCGTGCGCGTTTATGGGCAAAGCCCAATCCGCCCTGCTCTTCCTTGCCTTGGGGCTTGTGCTTGCCCTGCTGCTTGTGGCGGGCAAAAGCTCTCATCCGGATGCAAGACCTCTGGAGGAGTTGTCCAGTAAAGAGGGCTTGCTGTTGATCGTGGCCTGGCTGTTGCTCGCCCTTTCCTTCATCATTCTTGTGGCCACCATGTGGCCGGTAATTATCGACGCTTTACGGTCAATATCCGGCAGTCTGCCGGCTTTTATCAGCGCAAAACTCCCTTCAAACCCCATGGGACTTGAGGCGGAGTTTTATAACCGCACCTGCCTGCCTCTGTTTGCCCTTTTTGCCGTGCTGCTCGTGATCTGCCCATACCGCAAATGGAAGGCTCTTCCGGGCGCGAGCGGATTTTTCCAGCCCAAGATGTTCGCCATTACTCTGGGCAGCGCGCTTGCCGTGGGCATAGGGCTTTGGCTCATGGGCATCCGCAATCCCATTGCCTTGATGGCGGCGGCCTGTTCCATAGCCGGCATTATCGGCATCATATTGCAGTTTTCGGGCAACCCCTCCCTGCTTGGAATCCGTTCCACCCTTGCCGCTTACGGCGTGCATATGGGGCTGCTCATGATGGTTCTGGGCGTGGCCTTTTCCGGCCCTTACCAGGTTAAGCACACTCTGACGCTGGGGCGGCAAGAATCGGCCAGGGTCGGCAGTTACACCATCACCTTAAATGAATTGTACGAGGGAGAATCCCAAATCGAGGCCGGCGGCAAACCCAACTATATCTTTATTGAAGCAGAGCTCTTAATTGCGTCGGACACCGGCAAAGCACTGGGTAAACTTTCACCGCAAAGACGGCTTTATACCAACTTTGAAAATCAAACCTACGCGGAAGTGAGCACGCTGTTCAGTCTGGGTAATGAAATTTATGCTACGCTTATGAGTGTGGATGACAGCAGCCGCGCTTCTTTGGCTGTGCATATCAATCCGTTGGTCAACTGGTTGTGGATAGGCGGCACGCTCATGTGCCTCTTTCCCTTTATCGGTCTTGCTCGGGTAAAACGGTTGCGGGAACAGGAAGAAGAACTGGCGCAGCCGCAAAGCTCCGGGCAGGGCAAAGAGCCTTCCGGCGACAGGCCCACTTCGGGCACAGGCGCGCGCGCATAATTTTGGCGGAATGCTCCATGCTGCTCGAGTTACGCCACGTTGCCCGTTTTTACGGCCCCCGGCTTATTTTCAAGGATATTTCCCTTGAAATTAATCCGGGGACGGTGCTTTTACTTGCAGGGGCCAACGGCGCAGGCAAATCCACTTTGCTTAAGATTATGGCCGGCCTTATCCGCCCTTCTTCAGGCGCGGTAATCCTTGGAAAAACCGGCGTAGACGGCCGAGAAACACCGCGTATAGGCTATTTGGGGCATCAGACATTTTTATATCCGGATCTTACCGCCCTGGAAAATCTCCGTTTCTGGGCCGGTATGCATAGCCGCAAATTTTCCGGGCAGGAGCTTGAGGCGGCACTTCGGCGGGTGGAGCTTCATTCTTTCGCGGAGGAAAAGGCCCGGGGCTTTTCCCGCGGCATGGCGCAACGTTTGAATTTAGCTCGGGTGTTTTTGTTGCGGCCGGATATTTTGCTGCTGGATGAACCGGGCACAGGTCTGGATACGCGCTCCACAGCTATTTTACATAATGAAATCGCCCTGTTCCAACAAGCGGGAGCGGGTATTGTCTGGATAAGCCACAGCCTTGCTGATGATCTGCAACGCGCTGACGCGGTGGCCTTTTTGCAAGGCAAGGGGCTGTCTTTTTACGGGTCTGCCGGCGCATACCGTCGCCGTTTTTTTTCTGAGGATACGGAAAAAGCGCTTCCGGAAGAATATAAAGACGGCGTCCCCTGGCAGACCCCCGAGCGCGCGAGCGGAGGCGAACTGTGTTAAACGCCGCGCTGCTTGTTGCGAACAAGGATCTCAAACTGAGTTTCAGCAGGGGCAGCGGCCTTTTGCAAGCGCTCCTTCTGGGGCTTTTACTGGTCTTTGTTTTCAGCCTGTCGCTGCTGCCTGGCCAGCGTATGAGCGCGCAGGCGGCGGCGGCCATCTTCTGGATGTCCTCGGCTTTCTGCCAGGTGCTTATTTTCAGCACTCTCTACGCCAATGAAGAACACAACGGACAACGGCAGGGGCTGCTTCTTGCTCCTGCCCCTTTGCAATGCGTATGGCTGGGCAAGGCACTGGCGGGGTTATGCCTGCTCGTATGCGCTCAGTGCATCTTTTTGCCCGCTGCCGTGGTTTTTCTCGGCCAAAGCATTGCAGGTCCCTGGGCGCTTGGCCTCGGCATGGTCTTTCTTGTGGATCTGGGCATTACGGCTGTGGGTTCGCTTTTAGGGGCCTTATCTCAGGGGCAATCCGCCAGGGAATCCTTGCTGAGCATCGTGCTTTTTCCGCTTCTGGTGCCGCTGTTTTTGTGCGGCATCCGCATCGGCGCGGCTGTTTTCGGCGGCTCTTTGGATGAAGGAGCGAACTCCTGGTTCGGCATTGCCTTATCCTTTGACGCCATTTTCATCGCCGCCGCGCTGATGCTTTTTCCCGCAGTATACAGCGCGGAAGAATAATTTTATACTAATGCTTGTTTGCAAAACAAACACTACAAATCCGCCAGGATTTTGCGCCGCGATAAGCGGCGTAACCTGGCTGAAAACTACATTTTTCAGCCAACGATCTTTGCAAGAATTCCTCATAAAATTATGAGTTGAATTTTTGCAATCAGACACTAGAGCCGCAGACCTCATTAATTTGGGGCTGCCGTACCAAACCTTGCCTGGGAGAAATGACTTCCCTCGCTTCCCGGTTCTTCGCGCTTCGCGCGAAGAACCGGGAAGCGAGGGAATGATTCCCCTGCCAGGGGTTTGGGGGACAGAGCCCCTCAGTTAATAGAGCCTGGGCCGAACCGGCCGTTGCCGCAAGCAGCGGGAGATTACATGCAAAAAGAACACGATACTCAATCCGGCCCGGGCGCGGCACTGCGGGAAAAAGAACGGGCCTTGCCCGGACGCGCCCATTCACGGCAAAAACTCCCGGATAGGGCGAATGTTTCCCGGCAGGGCATTTACGCGGCTACACCCTGGATTGCTTTGGCCGGAGGGATTGCCCTTGCCTTTTGCCAATGGCTGATTTTCGTTTATGCCCCCATTGAAAGCGTAATGCGCCTGCCGCAAAAAATTTTCTACCTGCACCTGCCTCTGGCCTGGTGGGGGCTCATCAGTTTTTTTGTGGTTTTTCTTGCCAGCATAGCCTATTTGCGCACCCGCAGCCATCGTTGGGACGCTCTGGCGGGCTCGTCCGCCGAAGTGGGACTGGTTTTAGCCGTGCTGGCCCTTGTCACGGGCTCTCTTTGGGGCAAACCGGCCTGGGGGGTCTGGTGGACTTGGGACGCCCGCCTTACCACGACCCTCGTCATGTGCTTTATATATGCGGGCTATCTTATCTTGCGCGGCCTTGACATGCAGCCTGACCGCCGGGCCCAGCTAGCGGCCGTGGTGGGCATTGTGGCCTTTTTGGACGTGCCCCTGGTCTTTTTTTCCGCGCGTCTTTGGAGTTATATCCATCCGCCTTCCATCACTCTGGAGCCGGAAATGAAAACCACGGTCATCGCCTGCGTGCTCGCTTTCGGCCTTTTGTGGGCCGGGCTTTTATCCCTGCGCTGGAAACTTGCCCATGATGAAAGAACCCTGGACATGCTCGCGACTGAGCGGCTTCTGCGTGAAGAGCACGCCGGCTCCGCCCGCCGTGCGGACGCTCCTTGAGCACCCTTTGCATACAAAGTCGGCACTCTTTTAAAAAATGCGGTTAGCCGTTCATGCCGGCATTGCCGCGAATATGCTTATCATCTGTGACAACTGGAGAGAGTATAGGGTTATGGATAGTTACGAATGGATTCTCTATGCCGGCATCGCCGTATGGCTCGGCCTTGGCTTGTACCTCAGCCTGCTTGCCCGCAGGCAAGCGCTTCTTGCAAGACGCATTCGACAAATGGCCCTTTTAATGGAGGATGAGGCATGAGCCGCCCTTTGCTGTTTTCCCGCCTTTTTGTTTTATCATCCTTAGGTCTGGGCTTGGCGCTCATGGCAATCCTCGCCTTTGGCTCACTTGCGGAAAAACCTCTCAGCAGTGAAGTGCGCTCCCGGGGCAAGGCCTCACAAAATGCCGAAGGCGGCGGCATGCCTCAGGCGTCAGACCAGGCGGGCAATGCGGGGGCCGCGGCCCAGGGGCCTTCTCCTGAATTTACCCTTACCGACGAATATGCCGGAGAAGTAAGCGAGCTGATGCAAAAACTCCAGGCAAACCCCAATGACGGAGATACCCTCACAACCCTTGGCGAAACCTTTCTCAAAGCCCGAGAATGGACTCGCGCGGAGATCTTCTTGAACAAGGCCATTTTGAGCAAGCCCGCGGACATACGCCCCCGATATGCGCTCGGCATTGCTCAATACCAGCAGGGACGACTCCCGGACGCCATAAAAACCTTTGAAGAACTGCTCAACGTCAAAAAAGATCCCGCCACGCTGTATAATTTGGCCATTATTTATAAATACCAGATGGGTAACCTGAAAAGGGCGGAAGAATTGCTGCGGGAAGCGGCCTCCTCTCCGGACGCCGACAAAGAAATCCAGGAAAAGGCGCAAGCGGAACTGCACTGACGCAAGCTGTCATAAATGCCATTGTCTTTGTAACTGAAGACATACCGGAGACGAAAGAGCGCCCTGTCTGAAAAAGCTCCTCTTTCGGGTATAGCGCAATACCGCGGCAGTATCGTCTACAGGTCCGGCGATACTGCCGCGCTGTGCGCGATTTGCGAGGTAGGCACGGCATCACGGCGCACTGTGCCAGTATCGTCTGGGCGGTACGCTTGATTAAACAAGAGCCCCGGTATACATTGCCGCCGGAAAGTCGGGCGGAACGTCCTTGCTTTCCGGATCGGGCCGTCCCTTGATTGCCGCCCGTATTTTTTGCTTGCCGGGAGACACCATTCCATGAACATCCGTTGTCCGCAGTGTGAGCATACGCGCAACATCAGCGAAAGCCGCATTCCTCCCACAGCGGAACTTGCCACCTGCCCCAAATGTAAGCACCGCTTTCGTTTTCGCACTTTAGAGCTCTCCGGCCTGGCTGCCGATCAGCAGACGGGCGCGCTCTCTGCTCAGCCCACGGGGACTCCCATGCGTAAAGGAGAAGCGCTCCCCCCGCCTGGTCCGGCGGTGCAACGGCCGCAGAGCGCCTTTCGGGAAGTCGCGGAGCAAAATGACATATGGGATGCCGTGGATGCATTGCACCAGCGCTGGCAAAACCAGATGGATCAACATGTGACGGAAGTGGTCACCCCTCGCGCGGCGCCTGTCGCACAAGGCAAAACGCCCGTGGATAACGAGGGAAGGCAAAAACGCGCAGCCATGGAAAAAGCGCGCTCCTTGCTTGAAGAAAGAGTCCCTCCGCCCAACCCCAAAGATCCGCCCCGCTTTCAGCAAGACGCACCGGCCCGGCAGGTTCGGCGCGCGGGCGAAGCAGCCGATGAAAGGCGGCACCCGGGCTCTCGTGGCGCAAGCCAGGAAGAATCTCCTTTTTTCCCTTACGGCAACGGGGCGCCTCCCCCTGAGTTCCAGGTGGAGCAGGCCATGGAAATGCTGCGCGCGAGCCCTGAGGAACGCCCTCTCCGCGATCTTGGCGCATTGCGCGAACATCCCGAGCCCTCGCCCCGGCAAACTTTTGAGGAAGAACCCGCCTTTGGCGCAACGGACGAGGCTTCCTACGGGCAAAACGGGCCGTCCTTTTCTCTGGCTTGGGAGGGCACGGACAAACGCGGCTGGCGCAAAGGCCTTACCGACATCGTGCAGGGAGCCATGCTCCGCACTCCCGCTTTTTTCGCAAGCTTGTCCCCCGCAGGTTCGTTTGCGCCGCCCAGCCTGTTTTTCCTGATCACGGGCTATATAACCCTGCTCGGCGTTGTTATTTGGAGCCAGGCCATGGCGCTCTTTTTGCCGGGCTTGGCGCCTGTGCTGGAACAGCGGGGCTCCTTACCCATCCTTTTTTTGGCGGCGCCCCTGGCGCTGGGGCTGATGCTGATCCTCGCGTCCGCATGCTTGCGCGCGCTGGCCTGGCTTTTTGCGCCGGACAGAGGCAATTTTCTTCTCATCTATAAAATTACAGCCTATTCCACGGCTCCTTTCGTGCTCAGCCTAGTCCCCTTTGTCGGCCCCGTCATAGGGGCGGGATGGTTCGTTCTCTGCCTGACCGCAGGCTGCCGGAGCGCCTTACGTTTTTCGTGGTCTTTGGCGTTCCTGGCGGCGCTTCCTCCCGCAGCCCTCATTCTGGCCGGGTTCGGCTGGTACGTAATTTAAGGGCTCCGCAAGTATTTTTCCGGAAGGAGCCGGGAGCCCCTCCAAGCCCCCCGGCAGAAGGCTTAGGCAGCGCCCTAGATGTAGAGCAGAGTAACTTTGAGATTTGTCGTTTAACGGCGGGCAAAGCCCGCCTACGCCAATCTCAAGGCAAGGATTTACGGGCAAATCCTTGCAGAGCAATTATACATTTTCAATGGTAACTTACTCTAATGCATTATGAAACGGCTCCCATCTCCCGTGTCCGCTGCCGCTTTTAGGGCGCTTTTAGGCAATACCCGCAAGCGCCTGTTCCAAATCTTCCAGTATATCGTCCTGATGCTCCAAGCCAATGGACAAGCGCAGCATTTCCGGCTTAAGCCCGGCTTCTTGCTGCTGGCGGTCGGACAATTGGGAATGGGTCGTGCTGGCCGGATGCAGAATCAAGCTTTTGGCGTCTCCCACATTGGCAAGGTGCGAAAAAAGCCCCAGCCTTTCCGTAAAACGCTGTCCCAGCTCTCTTCCGGAAGCGCTTCCGGCTGCAAGGCCAAAAACCACCATGCCTCCGCAGCCTCGGGGAAGATAACGGCAGGCAAGGGCATGGCAGGGGTCTTCCGTGAGTCCGGGATAGCGTACCCAGGCTACCTTAGGATGCCCCGCAAGATAACCGGCCACAGCCATGGCGTTGGCGCTGTGCCTGTCCATGCGCAGGGCCAGGGTTTCCACACTTTGCAAAAAGAACCAGGCATTATCAGGAGAAATGCAGGCGCCGAGGTTGCGCAAAGGCACGGTGCGCATGCGCGTGATAAAAGGAGGCAAGGCATTCGGCAGATCGTGCCCCCAGCGGATTCCGTGGTAACTCGCATCCGGCTCGTCATAAAGGGCGAAGCCTTTATTTTTCCAGTCAAAGGTATTCCCGTCCACCACAATACCGCCAATGGCGTTCCCCTGCCCTCCAATCCATTTGGTCAAAGAGTGCAGCACGATGTCCGCTCCATACTCCAGAGGACGCAGCAGATAGGGCGTGGCAAAGGTGGCGTCCACAATGAGGGGCAGCCCGCCGGCATGGGCAAGATCAGCCAAGGCCGTGATATCGGCCACATCGAGCCCGGGATTGCCGATGGCTTCCACAAAAATGGCCCGGGTTTTTCCGGTGATGTTTTTTGCCGTCTCCTCAAGATCATAAGGCCTGACAAAGCGGACGCGGATGCCCAAATCCGGCAAAATGGCGGCGAACATGCTATAGGTGCCGCCGTAAAGGTTGCTCACGGCAATAATCTCGTCGCCGTGCCGGGCCAGATTAATGATGGCATAAAACACGGCCGAAGTTCCGGATGCCAGCGCCAGAGCCGCTCCAGCCGGCGCGCCTTCCAGCAGCGCCAGCCTGGTTTCCAGGGCCTCCTGGGTGGGATTGCCGAGGCGGGTATAGATATAGCCCGGCTCTTTCAATGCAAACAGGTCGGCCGCGTGTTGGGAATTTTTAAAGGCGTAGGCGGCGCTGCGATATAACGGCCTCGCGCTGGCTCCTGTGACGGGATCCGGGCTGTGCCCGCCGTGGATGCTTATGGTTTCAAAACGCTGTTTCACGTGCTGGTTCTCCCTTGCCCTATGGCTTCCAGATCAAAGGGCGTCTGCTGGTAAACATAAAAATTCATCCAATTGGAAAAAAACAAATTGGCGTGAGCCCGCCAGGAAACCAGAGGCGGCAAGGCAGGGTCATCCTGGGGAAAGTAGTTGCAAGGCCTGACAATGGGGAGCCCTTTTTCCAGATCGCGAAAATATTCGCGCGCTAACGTATCGGCGTCATACTCCATATGCCCGGTGATAAAAAACTGGTTTCGGACGCTGTCCTTGACCACGCATACTCCCGCCTCGGTGGATTCGGCAAGAATGTCAAGCCCGGGCACGCTGATGATATCGGCGCGGCGGATTTCCGTATGCCGGGAATGGGGCATGTAAAATATATCGTCAAACCCGCGAAAAATGGGGTTGAGTCTGTTATTCACCTGATGCGCGAACACGCCGAACATTTTTTCCGGGAGCGGATGCTTATCGATGCCGAAGTGGTGGTACAAACCGGCCTGGGCCCCCCAGCATATAAACAGAGTGGAAAATACGTGATCCCGGCTGTAATCCATGATCGCCTGCAGTTCTTCCCAATAGTCCACTTCGGTAAAGGGCAACTGCTCCACAGGGGCGCCGGTGATGATCATGCCGTCAAATTTCCGATCCCGCAGCCGCGAAAATGTGGTATAAAACCGCTCCAGGTGCTCGGCTGAGGTATTTTTGGAAACATGGCGCTCCGCCTTAATCAGCGTAATATCCACCTGCACCGGGGAGTTGCCGAGCAGACGCAGCAGCTGGATTTCCGTAGCGATCTTGGTGGGCATCAAATTGACAATGGCAATTTGAAGCGGACGTATATCCTGCACTCTTGCCATGTCCTCCGACATGACAAAAATGTTTTCCTCTTCAAGTTTACTGCGGGCGGGCAAATCCGCAGGTATATTAATAGGCATGGACTCTCCTCTTGAGGGGGCTACATTCAAAACACCGGGGCCTCGGCAAACATTCAGGTTGTTTTCTTTGGCGTTAAAAGCGCTGCAAGGCAGCCCCGGGCGCATATGTTTACCACATTGCCCGCCGACCGCCCTATGATTTTATCATTGACCTGATTTCAGTTTTGGAGCAAGAGTCAAAAGACGCTTAGTTTAGATTTTTTCAAAATTTTCTTTAGAAGTCATTCCATAATTCATTACAGGATGGCTTCTCGTCGTCGGACCGCAGCCCGGCGCGCCGCTGGACAGCGGCGTAAATGAGCCGAAGACCACGCTTTTCGGCGAAGCGATCTTCATGCATCGGCCGGCCGCCGGCAGATGCATGAAGTCCGTACTGAAAATAAAAGCCCGCCGAACACTTCAGCACACGGAACCGGGCTGTTGTTCGTCGGCATTGCGAGGCGGGACCTCCCTATGCGGTCGGTTCACGTTTTTTCAACCTACTCCTAGCAAGGAGGCGTTGTGCAGCTTTCATATCCCGCTAGCCTATGCCGTTTTTTGCTCCTGGCCCTTTGTCTTCTGTTGCCGTTAGCAAACCTGCCATTGGAAGCCGTGGCCGCGGCCAGGACCGCGAGCGGCGCAGCGCAAAAAAAAGCGACCGCGGTAACGAAAAAGAAAACCGCGTCCGTAACGCAAAAAAAAGCGCGCGCCACAAAGAAGAACAGCGCAAAAAAACTCAAAAGCGCCGCTGCGAAACCCCAAAAAATTCAAAGTAAAAGCCGCCGCACAAGCAAAAAAAGCCGGACGCGCGGCACGACCGCTTTAAGAAGCTCCGGACAATTCTCAGCAAATTATAAGAGCTGCATGCTCTATGATGTCAAGAGCCGCAAAATTCTGCTCAGCCGCAGTGTTGACAGGCAAATCCCCCCGGCATCGCTCACCAAAATTCTTTCCATTTTTGTGGCGGAAGACGCCATCAAGAGCCGCAAGCTTAACCGTAACGCCCCAGTGACCGTCAGCGCCCGGGCCGCCGCCGCGGGAGGTTCGCGCATGGGCCTTAGCAGGGGGGACAGAGTCCCCCTAGATACGCTCTTGCGCGGCATGGCGGTTTCTTCCGGCAACGACGCCAGCATCGCTGTGGCGGAATACATCGGGGGCACGGAACAAAAATTCGTGCGCATGATGAACAAAAAAGCCCGTTCCCTGGGCATGACCAGGAGCACGTTTAAAAATGCCAACGGACTGCCCGCCTGGGGCCAATATACCACAGCCAAGGACATGCTTGCCCTTGCCCGGGGGTATCTTGCCGCGTATCCCGGTAATCTGCAAAAATTCCACAACCAGAGCTTTGCCACCTATAACGGCAAGTTCACCTGCAACGCCAACCCCATGCTCGGCGCCTTTCCCGGAGCGGATGGCCTAAAAACAGGCTATGTGAACGCTTCCGGCTACAACTTGATTGCAACGGCCCAACGCGGGGGGCAACGTGTTATCGGCGTTATCCTCGGCGCCCCCAGCAGCGCTGTGCGGGCGAGCCAGGCACGCACCCTCATGGAAGCCTGCTTCAGCAATCCATCCATGTTCACAGCGCAAACTTCCGATCCCTCTCCCTCCCTTTCCGACCAAAACCAGCCCAGCAGCAGTGAAACCACGGCAAAAGCGGCTCCCAAGTCCGGTAAAGGCAAAAAGAATTCCGGCATAACGCAGTCCAATACCCGGCCCACCCGGGCAAAACGCGCCCAGGCCAATACAGCTTCTTGACCGCCCCCGTATCCTGTGCGGCAAAAACAGCGCCGCCTCTCTGCGTGCCTGCCATACATGTGAAAAAGAACCTGTTTGCCCATCAAATTTGGAGACCAGCTCCGCAAAGCGAGTTGGTCAATACACGCACACCGCTCCGGCGCTCAGCGGCGGCATGAATCCCGCCCGCGGCGATCTCAAGGCAAGGATTTACGGGCAAATCCTTGCAGAGCAATTATACATTTTCAATGGTAAATTGCTCTAAAGCAAACTTTGTCAACAGCCGCATATCGTTTCCCCTTGACCAAAGAAAATTTCTTCTTACTTTTCCCTTGTCAAAGCCTGCTCTTCGGGATAGAGATAACAGTTCACTCAAACCCGCCGGGTAATTGTCCGAATTCGGGGCGCGGGCTGGCCGTCAAAGGCGGCGAGCTATGTCAAAACGCCCATTTGGAGAAAGCCCCCGGCAGCAAACGAGGTTCCCCTCATGAAAGAAAAAATCCATCCCAAAACGTTCAACGCTAAAATCTCCTGTGCTTGCGGCAATGAAATTGAAGCTCTTTCCACCAAGGGAGAGTCTTTGCACATGGAAATTTGCTCCCAGTGCCATCCCTTTTATACGGGCAAGCAGCGCTTTGTGGATACGGCCGGGCGTATTGACCGTTTCCGCAAAAAATACGCCAACCTGCAAAAATAAGAGACTGCGCTTTGTTTTTTTCAAGCATCTGCCTCCGGCTCCTGCCCATGGCCTTTATCGCCATGGAGGAGCCGGTGCCCACTTCACGCTCCCGGCATTCTCCCGCGGCGGATTCGCCGTCCGCAAATCATACGGGCAAAGATGCGCTGAAGCGCGATGACACAGGGGCGCAAGAATCACACCCCCCATTTGCCGGAACTGCCGCTTTTCTCTCCCCCGCGCGGGAAGAGCCTTGCGGGCCGCAAGAATCTCCTTGTTGCGAGCGTGAAAGTCTCGCTGTGGGAGGCCAGGCGGTTATGGAAGGCATCATGATGCGTAACGCTGACCGGCTTGCGCTGGCGGTGCGCAAGCCTGACCAGCGCATCGTGGCCGTAGAGCTGCCTTGGACCTCATTGTTCAAGGGAGATACGGTCCGCCGTCCCTGGTTGCGCGGCTTCCCCGTCCTGATTGAAACTATGGTCAACGGAATCAAAGCCCTTAATCTTTCCGCGGAGCTGGCGGCTGAAGCCGAAGGCGATCCCATCAAACCCTGGCAGTTGGCCCTGACGCTGGCTGTGGCTGTGGGCCTGGCTCTGCTGCTTTTTGTTGTGGCGCCGCATTTGCTCACAGTGGGCTTAACCCTGCTGTCCATTTCCGGAGGGGTTGAGGGACTTTCGTTCCACCTATGGGATGGTCTGCTCAAATTCGCCATGTTCATCGGCTATATCGCGGCCATTTCCTGCGTGCCGGATATCCGCCGCGTTTTTGAATACCACGGGGCCGAGCACAAAAGCATCGCCGCCTATGAAGGGGGAGAAAACCCCATCACCCCGGCGACGGCGGCGGCCTATAGCCGCCTGCATCCGCGTTGCGGCACCACCTTTCTGCTTTTCGTCCTTTCCATATCCATTTTGCTGCATGCGCTTTTTGTTCCGGCCCTGCTCCTGCTCTGGCGGCCGGAAAATGCCGTGCTCAAGCACGCGGTTGTTATCGCCTTTAAACTTCTGCTTATGGCGCCCATCAGCGCCATGGCTTATGAAGCAATCCGGCATGCCGCCCGGCTGAAAAATCCGGTTCTCGGGGCTCTGTTGCGCGGTCCCGGCCTGCTTTTGCAGACCCTGACCACACGCGAGCCCGACGAGCAGCAGTTGCAGGTAGGCCTTGTGGCCTTAAGCGAAGCTTTAGGCGCTGAAGCAAAAACGCGCATCGAAACGCCTACGTTTGAGCGTGTGCACCCCAACAGCTTACGCAAGCAGGAACAATACTGATGTTTGCCAAGCTGGAAAATCTTGAACAGCATTTCATGGAGCTTGAACGGCAGCTTTCTTTCCCTGAGGTATTGTCCGATCAGGAGCAGTACCGCAAACTGACCAAGAGCCACGCTGATTTAAAAGAAGTGGTGGATGTTTTTCGCCAGTACAAAGATGCGAAAATCAACCTGGCGGAAAGCCGTGAACTCTTGCAAGACAGCGATGCCGGCATCAGAGGCATGGCTCAGGAAGAAATCAAACGTCTTGAGCCTGAAGCCCAAGCCCTTGAAAACGCCCTGACCTTGCTCTTGTTGCCCAAAGATCCCATGGATGATAAAAACATCATCCTGGAAATCCGCGCCGGCACCGGCGGGGAAGAAGCGGCGCTGTTCGCGGCGGATTTGTTCCGCATGTATTGCCGCTATGCGGAAGCGCGCGGCTGGAAGGTGGAGGTAATGTCTCTGAGCGAAGCTGATGCCGGCGGCTGCAAGGAAATTATCGCCCTGCTCCGGGGACACAGGGCCTATAGCTATCTCAAATATGAAGCGGGCACCCATCGCGTGCAGCGTGTGCCCGTCACTGAATCCCAAGGGCGCATCCATACCTCGGCGGCCACTGTCGCCATTATGCCGGAAGCTGAAGAAGCGGATGTGGACATCCGCCCCGAAGATCTGCGCTTTGACGTCTACCGTTCCTCCGGCCCTGGCGGCCAGTCCGTAAATACCACGGATTCAGCCGTGCGCGTCACCCATATACCCACCGGCATTGTGGTTTCCTGCCAGGATGAAAAATCCCAACACAAGAATAAGGCCAAAGCTCTAAAAGTGCTTTATTCGCGCCTGCTTCAGGCGGAACAGGAGCGCGTGCATGCCGTGCAGGCTGAAAACAGGCGCTCCCAGGTGGGTTCGGGCGACCGCTCGGAACGTATCCGTACCTATAACTTCCCGCAAAGCCGGGTTACGGACCACCGCGTCAACCTCACCTTGTATAAGCTGGATGCGGTTATGCAGGGCGACCTCCAAGAAATCATCGATGCTCTGACCACAGCGGCCCAGACCGAGGCGCTCAGAGCGCAAGCCACGCTTTAGGCATTCGTTTATTCGTACTGATTGCTTACATCGGCCAATGGCCGATGTAAGCAGATCGCTTCGCCGAAAAGCGCGGTTTTCGGCTCGCTCACGCCGCTGTCAGCGGCGCGCCGGACCGCCGTCCGGCGTTAGAGCAATTTAACATTGAAAATGTATACTTGCTCTACAAGGATTTGCCCGCAAATCCTTGCCTTGAGATTGCCGTAGGCGGGCTGTGCCCGCCGTTAAACGGCAAATCTCAAAGTTAATCTGCTCTAGAGGTCATTCCCCCAATAAATTTATGAATGACTTCCAATTGGGCCGCTCTGTCCCCCAGGCGGAGTTTGGGGCGGCGGCCTCAAATTAATGAGGTCTTGACCTTAAGGTGCACTCCCTCTCCTCCCTTCGTCCGAATCTGCTGGCCATGACCCGCCTTTTTCAAGAAAAGGACGTGGATTCGCCGAGGCTCTCCGCGGAGGTTCTGCTCGCCAAAGCCCTTGGCCTGCAACGCCATGAGCTGCTTAAAATGCTGACGTTGAACCCGGAGGCCCCCCTTGCGCCGGAGCGCATCGCTGAGGCCTGGAGGTATGCCCGGCGTAGAGCCGCCGGAGAACCGGCCGCCTATATTCTGGGCGAAAAAGAATTTTACGGGCGCGCCTTTGCCCTCACGCCCGCCGTCCTCATCCCCCGCCCTGAAACAGAATTGCTGATTGATCTGGCCCTTGACGAAGCCCGCCAAATCAGCGCAAGCCGAAACTCTTCCCCCCCTGTATTCGCCGATTTCGGCACAGGCTCCGGCTGCATCGCCGCAACCCTGTCCTTAGAGCTGCCGTCCTGGCAAGGCGTTGCTCTGGAAAAATCTCCCGCCGCACTGGCGGTTGCCCGAAAAAATGCCCACCGCCTCGGCGCACACGCCCTTGCCTTTGTATTGGGCGACTTCACCGTTCCCCCCCTCGCCCCCGGCTCGCTGGATCTGCTGCTCAGCAACCCGCCCTATGTGAGCGAGGAGGAATACCACGCCCTCTCTCCTGAAGTACGCGGTTTTGAGCCCAAAACCGCGCTGGTGCCCGGAGCGGCAACAACAGAAAAAGCGCGCGGCCCGGAAGATCTGCTGTCTATCCTTGATGCGGCGCAGTGGCTGCTCAAACCCGGCGGCAAGCTGCTCATGGAAATCGGCCATGCCCAGGGCCCGTTCCTGTTGCGCCAAGCAAAGGTCACGCTCTGGCGCCGGGCATCCATCCACAAGGATTTAGCCGGGCTTGATCGAGTGTTGTTTGTGGAAAAACCACCACAGTGCGGAAAACACACATAAAAGACCTCCCTGCATCACAAATTAAATTAAATATTTCAGTATGCTTTACATATAAAGATAAGGCATGCTTTTTGCAGTCGACCAGATATCTTTATGGAGGAGCTATGCGGCAAAAAACCATCGCGGGACGCATTCATTGCACAGGCACGGGTCTGCACAGCGGCAGACAGGTGCATCTGGCGCTACGCCCCGCTACGGAAGATACGGGAATACTCTTCCACGTCAAAACGCCTCAGGGGGTCACCACAATTTCTCCCGCTCCCGATCTGGTCATGGCGAACGGCCTGGCCACCACTCTCTGCAAGAACGGCGCTTGTGTCTCCACTGTGGAACACTTGCTGGGGGCACTGCGGGGCCTTGGTGTGGATAATATCCATATAGATGTGGACGGCGGCGAAATCCCCATTATGGACGGCAGCGCCGCCCCCTTTGTGGCCCTTTTGTCAGAAACAGGCCTGCATGAACAAAAAAAGGCGCGCAAGGTCTTGCGTATCCGGCGGCCCGTCAGCTTTGCCCAGGGGGATAAATATATCACCGCTGAACCGGACTCGGGCTTTTGCGTGGATTACAGCATCGACTTTCCCCACCCGGCCATCGGCGTGCAACGTATGCAACTTGCCGTGACCCCGCGTACTTTCCGCCAAATCGCCGAAGCCCGTACGTTCGGTTTTCTCCGCGATGTGGAAATGTTGCAATCTCGAGGCCTGGCCGTAGGAGGCAGCCTCAAAAACGCCATCGTGCTGGATGAGCATGGGGTAATGAATACCGAAGGCTTGCGCTTCACTGACGAGTTTGTCCGCCATAAACTGCTGGATTTTATTGGAGATATGGCCATACTGCCTCTCCCTCTGCAAGGACGCTTCACAGTGCACTGCTCCGGGCATGCCCTCAACAATGCTTTTTTACGGCTCCTTTTGCAAAGCCCCTCACAGTATCTTAACGCGATCACCCTTGAGGATGAACGCTCTTCCAAAGCGGCCGCGGCTTTGCGCCACCCGGCCCGGAGCCTGCCCGCTCCCGCTTACGCCGCAAGTTGAATCTGTTTTTCCGAAAAAAGGGGAAGCGCTCGCAACAAGGAGCGCTTCTTTTTTTTCAGATTGATGACAAATCCCACTTTCCGGGTTTGTAACGACCCTCCCGCGCCGAGGTTTAACGGCGGAACTCGGTTTTCGCCGCGCCTCTTGCGTAATGCCGGCGTATGCCATAGTATGCCCGTGGGTAAAGGGTCGGCCCTTTATGCCAGATCTGTGCAGGCGGCTTGCCGGACCCGGGCAGGACATTTTTTTATAACACGTGTACTTTTTACTTGCTTTTTTAACGAACTGAACGTATTAGCTCTGAGTTCGTTGCTGGCGTAGCTCAACTGGCAGAGCAGCTGATTTGTAATCAGCAGGTTGCGGGTTCGAGTCCCATCGCCAGCTCCATAGTGGTGGGGTTCCCGAGTGGCCAAAGGGAACAGACTGTAAATCTGTCGTCAACGACTTCGGTGGTTCAAATCCACCCCCCACCACCAGAACAACAAACACTTTTTGCGGCGAAGCAGGCACGAGTTGCCTACGCCAGATTGGCGTGTCTGTGTGAAAAAAGTAACGGCACGCTGAAAAAGGTTTAGGCTGTAGGAGACGGCTAATTCCGTCGAGGAACTACGGCGAATGCGCGGGAATAGCTCAATGGCTAGAGCATCAGCCTTCCAAGCTGAGGGTTGCGAGTTCGAGTCTCGTTTCCCGCTCCAAATTACCGCCTTTTGTTCCTCCCTCAACAGCACCGTAGCGGATTAAGCCCACGTAGCTCAGTCGGCAGAGCGCGTCCTTGGTAAGGACGAGGTCAGCAGTTCAATCCTGCTCGTGGGCTCCATATTCTTTCGCACCCCAAAATCCGAGATCACACAAGCCAGGTAGGGAGACGATCATGGGTAAGGAAAAATTTCAACGTACAAAGCCTCACGTTAACATCGGCACCGTTGGTCACATTGACCACGGTAAAACCACTCTTACCGCGGCAATCACAAAAATCGCGGGCTTGAAGGGCGGCGGCAAATTCGTGGCCTATGACGAAATCGACAAGGCCCCGGAAGAAAAAGAGCGCGGCATAACCATCGCCACAGCCCACGTTGAGTACGAAACCGCGAAGCGCCACTATGCGCACGTGGACTGCCCGGGCCACGCGGACTATATCAAAAATATGATCACCGGCGCGGCCCAGATGGACGGCGGCATCATCGTCGTTGCGGCCACCGACGGCCCCATGCCTCAGACGCGCGAGCACATCCTGCTTGCCCGTCAGGTAGGCGTGCCCAGCGTCGTGGTATTTTTGAACAAGTGCGACATGGTGGATGACGAAGAATTGCTGGAACTGGTGGAAATGGAAGTGCGCGAACTTCTGTCTTCCTACGGCTTCCCCGGCGATGAAGTACCCGTCATCAGAGGTTCCGCCCTGAAAGCGCTGGAATCCGACAGCGCGGATTCCGAAGAAGCAAAATGCATTTTGGCTCTTCTGGACGCCTGCGACAGTTACATTCCTGAGCCGATGCGTGAAGTGGACAAGCCTTTCCTTATGCCCATTGAAGACGTGTTCTCCATCTCCGGACGCGGCACGGTTGTGACGGGGCGTGTGGAGCGCGGCGTTATCAAAGTGGGTGAAGAAGTGGAAATCGTGGGCATCAAAGATACCATGAAAACCACCTGCACAGGCGTTGAAATGTTCCGCAAGCTCCTTGACCAGGGACAGGCCGGCGACAACATCGGGGCGCTTTTGCGCGGCATCAAGCGTGATGACGTGGAACGCGGCCAGGTTCTTGCGGCTCCTAAATCCATCACCCCGCATAAAAAGTTCAAAGCGGAAGTGTACGTCCTTTCCAAGGAAGAAGGGGGCCGCCATACGCCTTTCTTCACAGGCTACCGTCCGCAGTTCTACTTCCGCACCACGGACATCACGGGCATCATCGCCCTTGAAGAAGGCGTGGAAATGGTTATCCCCGGCGACAACGCCACCTTTATTGTGGAACTTATCGCCCCCATCGCCATGGAACAAGGCCTGCGTTTCGCCATCCGCGAAGGCGGCCGCACCGTGGGCGCGGGTGTCGTTTCCGAAATTCTGGAGTAATGCCGTCATGCGCATCAATATTCTGCTCGCCTGCACAGAATGCAAACGGCGTAATTACGCTACGAGCAAAAACAAGAAGAACACCACCGGGCGCCTGGAGCTGAAAAAATATTGTCCCTGGGACAAGAAAAAGACGCTTCACCGGGAAACGAAGTAAGCGCAAGCTGTTTGCGTGCTAGGGCTATGAATCCGGCCTTTTGTTTCGTAAACAGCTTTGATGCAGGGCAGTAGCTCTAACGGCTAGAGCGGCGGTCTCCAAAACCGCAAGTTGGGGGTTCGAATCCCTCCTGCCCTGCCATATTGTCATTCCGGTTCTGACTTTCCCTAACATGGTTTGGGAATTGGAACGCGACAGGGGAATGTTCCTTGCCGCCTTCCTTGCGGTTCTCGACAAAGGTGCAATGAAGAATGTCCACCAAGCAAAAAAAGCAAGACAAGATTTCGGCTGCCGGAGGCAAAGGTCTGAGCGGGACATCCGCTCTGCCCATGGAGCGTCCGTCGTCGAAAGTTCAAGAGCTCATCCGGTATTTTGAAAATGCCAGAACAGAGCTTGGCAAAGTTTCCTGGCCCACGCAAAGAGAGGTCAAGGTGACGTCCATCGCCGTGCTGGTGCTTGTGGTGGTTATGTCATTTTTCCTGGGCATTGTGGATCTGTTGCTTGCCAAGATCATGCAAGCCATTCTCTCTAAGGGGATGTAATGATGACGGATCTGTCGGACAGCACTCCCAAGGCACGTTGGTACATCGTGCATACCTACTCGGGTTTTGAAAACCGGGTGGAACAAACCATCAAAGAAATGATGCGTACCGAACAAGATCAGGGGCTGATTCAAGAAGTGGTCATTCCCACTGAAAAAGTGATTGAACTTGTGCGCGGCGAGAAAAAGACGTTCACACGCAAGTTTTACCCTGGTTATGTGATGGTTCGCATGATTATGAATGATTTTTCCTGGCACCTTGTGCAATCCATTCCCAAGGTAACGGGCTTTGTGGGAGGCAAAAACCGCCCCACTCCGATGCGCGACTCCGAAGCGGACCGTATCCGTTCTCTTATGGAATCGCGTCAGGAGCAGCCCCGTCCCAAGTTCAACTTTGAGCGTGGGGATGACGTGCGGGTAATTGACGGTCCCTTTGGCGGTTTTAACGGCGTGGTTGAAGACGTCAACTACGACAAAGGCAAGCTGCGGGTTTCCGTTTCCATATTCGGCAGACAAACGCCTGTGGAATTGGATTTTGTCCAGGTGTCCAAGGGATAAGCGAGAGCTGGCTTATTGGGCAAGGGCCTGTCGGCCTGTTTTTCGCGGGGCAGCATGCGCGGGGCAAAGAGGGGCGGCATAATGCCACCTTGGCCTTTTAACGCCTCGTATGTTCCCTAGGTGGAGGCGGACGCCTTTAACCATAGTGACGGCGCTGATTTCAGAAATAAGGAAAGCGTACAATGGCTAAGAAAGAAGTCGCAAAAATAAAATTGCAGATTCCCGGCGGAGTGGCCAACCCCTCTCCTCCCGTGGGGCCGGCTTTGGGTCAGCACGGTTTGAACATCATGGAGTTTTGTAAGGCCTTTAACGCCAGAACGGCGGATCAAAAAGGCATGATCATTCCCGTGGTCATCACGGTATACCATGACCGTTCTTTCACCTTTGTGACCAAAACCCCGCCCGCGGCGGTATTGCTCATGAAATCCGCCAAAATCGAAAAAGGTTCTGGCGAGCCGAACCGAAACAAGGTCGGCAGCATCACCATGCAGCAGGTGGAAGAAATCGCCACGCTGAAGGTGCAGGACTTAACCGCTAAGGATTTGGACGCGGCAAAGCGTTCAATTTTGGGTACGGCCCGCAGCATGGGTCTTGAAGTAAAGTAAGGAGCTTGGCTTTTTTGGCCGCCGGCTCCAGAAAGCCCGCATGTTCAATCAACTGCACTGCCGTTTGTGCAAAGCTGAAAAAGGCGCACTATAATCCGGCAGGAGATGAAACAACGAGGATAGAGGTAACCCATGCCCAAACATGGAAAAAAATATCGCACCGCCGTTACAGGGATGGATTTGCAGGCAAAGCTTTCTGTTGAAGAAGCGGTTGCCAAGTCTCTTGCGGCGTCTTTTGCTAAATTTGATGAAACTGTGGATGTGGCCCTTGGGCTCGGTGTAGAGCCCAAATACTCCGACCAGATGGTTCGCGGAGCCTGTCCTTTGCCGCATGGTCTTGGCAAAACCGTCCGCGTGGCGGTGTTTTGCAAAGGCGAAAAAGAATCCGAAGCCAAGGCCGCCGGCGCCGATATCGCGGGAGCGGAAGAGCTTGTCGCGAGGATCAAGGAAGGTTTTCTTGATTTTGATGCCGCCATTGCCACTCCCGACGTTATGGCTCTGGTGGGCCAAGTTGGCCGGGTGCTTGGTCCGCGCGGGCTGATGCCCAACGCCAAAACCGGCACGGTCACTTTTGACGTGGCGGGTGCGGTGAAAGAAATCAAGGCCGGCCGGGTGGAGTTTAAAGTGGACAAGGCCGGGGTGCTGCATGCGCCTCTTGGCAAAGTTTCTTTCGGCTCCGACAAAATCCTGGAAAACCTGCGTGCTCTTTTATCCGAAGTGAACCGTCTGAAGCCTTCGGCCGCCAAAGGCACTTACATGAAAGCCATGGCCGTCTCCACCACCATGGGGCCGGGCTTTAAGGTTGATCCCACGGTCATTCGTAAATTCATCGAAGGCCAGGCCTAAGATCGTTTTATTGCGATCCCGCGCCTTGCCTTAAACGCGGCAAAACGCTTCCGGTGTTTTACCGCGCTGGCTAGAGGACATGGAAATCTGAGTCACAGACAGCCGGCAGCGAGCATATCTTGCGTGTGCGTAAGCCCGGCCGAGACTTATTCTTTGGCTCACATTTCCACCGCTCACCCCAAATCAGGAGAGTCGTGTGAACAGGACAGAAAAAGCCGCATTGATCGAAAAGATCAAGGCCTCTGTTGAGAGCGCATCCATTGCTGTGGTCGCCGACTTCAAGGGTATGCCGGTGGAAGAAATGACACGTTTTCGGGTTAAACTTCGCGAAGCCGGCGGCGATCTGCTGGTTGTGAAGAATACCCTGGCGCGTATTGCTTTTGCAGGAGGCGCCCACGATGTCATTAAAGATCACTTCCGCGAAAACTGCGCCGTAGCCCTTGGAAAGCAAGATCCCGTAGCCCTTGCCAAAGCGGTATCGGATTTTGTCAAGACCAGCAAAAAGCTGTCCGTGCGCCATGCCAGTTTGGAGGGCAAATTCCTTTCAGCGGAACAGCTTGAGGCGTTGTCCCGGCTGCCCGGCAAAAAGGAACTGCTTGCCCAGACCCTTGGCACGCTCAACGCAGTGCCCACAAACTTTGTGTCACTGCTTGCCAACACCATTCGCGGCATGCTGTATGCCCTTAAGGCGATTGAGGAAAAAAAGGCCGCTTAGCGCGTATGTAACTTTTGCCCCAGCACATTCGCCCGGGCAAGCGAATCAGCCAAAGAACCTTGCAAGGAGAAAAATCCATGTCTGTTACCAAAGAACAAGTTGTTGACTTTATTGCTAATATGACAGTTCTTGAATTGTCTGAATTTATTAAAGAACTGGAAGAAAAGTTTGGCGTTTCCGCAGCAGCTCCCGCTGCCGCCATGATTGCCATGCCCACGGCTGGCGCTGCCGCACCGGCTGAAGAAGAAAAGACGGAATTTGACGTTATCCTGAAGAGCGCCGGCGCAAATAAAATCGCGGTCATCAAGGTTGTGCGCGCTCTGACGGGCCTTGGCCTTAAGGAAGCGAAGGACAAGGTGGACGGCGCTCCCTCTTCGCTCCTGGAAGCTGTGGCCAAAGATAAGGCCGAAGACGCCAAAAAGCAGTTGGTGGAAGCCGGCGCTGAAGTGGAAGTAAAGTAAGGGCGGCAGCCCATATTCTTCAGCAAGATAGGTTTGCTTGTGCAGGCCTCCATTTTGGCAATGCCAGGGTGGAGGCTGCGCTTTTATTTATGACGATCCGCCGTCGTGAGTTTTTTGTCTCTTCTTTCCGGAGTGTCCATTGATTGCCGCCGCTTCTCTCCCTTCTTCCCTGCTCCCGGGACCGCCTGCCGGTTGGAGCCCCTGGGAGGGGACCCTCGCCCAAGCATTTTCTGTCAGCGGGCGAGGTCTTCACACCGGCCGCAAAGTCCACGTCCGTCTGCTCCCCGCTTCCGGCAAGGGCGATGAACGCGGCATCCAGTTCCAGCGTATCAAAAACGGCGCCCTCTGGGGGAAAGTCCTGGCCAGGCATCAGGCATGGCGTAAGTACCCGCTGTGCTCTACGCTGGAGTCGACTGAAGGGATTTTGTTCCGCACGGTGGAACATCTTCTGGCATCCTTGCTGCTGTGTGAAATTGATCACGCGCGCATCGAACTGGATGCTGAAGAGCTGCCTATTTTTGATGGCGGCGCTTCAGAATGGGTACGCATCATAGCCCAATGCGGCCGGCACGCTTTACCCCGGCCTAAAAAATTTCTGAAAATTATACAAGCCTGTGAGCACTCCTTCGGCGGTTCCAGCCGTTATCGCATAGAGCCGTCGGACAACTATACAATCCAGGCCAGTGTCCGGGTTCATGGTTTTGCGCCCATGCACTGGGAAGGAGCGATATCTCCCGCCGCTTTTGCCGAGCAAATCGCTCCATCGCGCTCTTATGGGCATTTTTGGCTGGCATTGCCGGCCATGCTGGGAGGGCTGCTGAGCGGCATTCCCGTGCTGCGCGGGGCGAGATTTTCTTCTGTGGCCGCTATCCTTGGCGGGCGTGTTCTTGGCGGCATGACCGTGCCGGAAGAATTCGCGCGGCATAAGGTGCTGGATATGCTGGGGGACTTCGCCCTTGCCGGGAGTCCGTTTTTAGGCAAACTCAGCGCCTGCCAACCCAGCCACAGACGCAATCATAGATTTCTTAAGATGGTGCTGAAACAAAAACAACTTTGGGAGTGGCGGAGCTTTTCCGGATAGAGCTGTTCCGCCTTAAGGCGCACCGCGTAACGCCCGCACCGGGTACCGCCAGAATATGCCGCATGATCCGAACGTTCCGGGAGCGGGAGCATGCGGCTGCGCATAGGGCCGATCCGGGGCCACATAGGCTGTAACTTACTATATAGATTGGAATATTTTTTCTTTACCTGTACTGCTCTTTACGCTATATAGTCGCTTATCAAACGGCTTTAATCTCGCGGAGACGCGCTGGCAATTCGCCGTCCACCCCTTAAGGGGTATACGCACGATTTTTCATACCATAACAAATCTGTATATCCCTATGCATGCACTACCTTTCATCGCGGCATGTTGTGTCGTGCTCAGTCTTATTTCAGGATGCGCATCCGTGTATTCTGATCCCTCGGGGCTTAACAAACAGTATGTCCCCGCCGGGGAACGCAGGCAGCTTGCGGCAGCGCAGCAAAGACAACCTGCTTTCCAACCGGCGGAACCCATCGCCCTGCCTGTTGCCCAGCCGGGACTTCCAGGAGCGCAAGCTGCCGTGGCTGGAGGGGGTGCTCCCCACGCGCCGGGGGACATGCAGCTAGGCACGAGCTACACATCGGCCCTTAATGAGCCGTGCTACGAAGCCTTCCCGCTTCAAGGCTTTGCCGGCCAGCCCCGAGCCTATTGCCTGCGTGGAGGGAGCTGGGTCCTGCTGCCCAATGTTTTCATGACTATCCCCGCAAGTGGGGGGCTTCCTCTCTCCACAAGCGGTTCTCCGGCCGTCCCCTCGCCCTCCTCCGCAGCCTATATGGGATCGGAGGGTGAGCTTCCGGCACGGCCCACGCGCGCAACAAAGACAAAGCATTCTTCTCGCGCGGACACTCTCAGCCGTCGAACGTCAAAAAACACAACGGCGCGGCTTTCTCAGCGCATGACGGGCGATTCTCTCATGGCGAGCACGGCAGGGCAATGAGTTCCGGCTCTTTCACGCAGGCATTGTCCCTTCAAGGACGTGTTCTTTGGGCGCTATGCCTGCGGGAGATCCATGGAAAGCATGGAAAATCCAAACTTGGCTATCTTTGGGAGCTGCTCAAAACAGGATTCGGCGTAGCGGTCTTCTGGTGGATTCGGGCAATTGCCGGTTTGCAAAGTCCGTCATCCATGCCCTTGCCGCTTTTTTTGCTGCTCGGCTTTATCCCCTGGCATATCTTCTCGCAAGGGGTATCGATGACCATGGAGGCTGTGCGCACCAACAAGTCTCTGCTGACATTCCCCCAAATTTTCACCTTGGATTTATATGTCAGCAGCCTCCTGGTGGTCTGGGTTACAGAAGTCGTCGTTCTGGGCATCTATGTGCTTATTCTGACCCTTGCGGGGTATCAGTTCCAGCTTTATGCCCCCATGATTCTTTGGGCGGCGCTGGCGGGCATAGGTTTTTTCGCCTTTGCCGTCGGCCTTGTTTTATCTATTGCCGCGCTGTTTTTTCCAGTGGTTGAAAACCTGGTCCGCATGGCGATGCGCGTGTTGTTTTTCACATCCGGCGTATTTTTTTCCCCCACGCAGCTTGCCGGCAGGTTTGGAGATATTGTTATGTGGAACCCCATACTGAACTTTATCGAGCTTGGGCGCAGCGCGTTCATTACGCGCATGCCCGCTGCGCATATTAAAATTTTTTATATCACCTGCCTTACTGTGGGCCTTTTGGCCCTGGGTCTGCTTTTGGAACGGCATGTGCGCTCAAGGCAGGCAGCATGATTTCTCTTCATGGGGTATGCAAACGCTATCGCACCCAAAATGGAGTGCGTGCGGTGCTTGATCAGGTATCTTATGATTTTTCGCCCGGTATTAACGTAGGGATTTTAGGCCGGAACGGAGCGGGCAAATCCACTTTATTGCGGATTATCGGAGGCAGCGAGGGGCCTGACGAAGGCTGGGTTGAACGCAAAGCGAAAATATCCTGGCCCATCGGCTTTTCGGGCGGGTTTAACTCCAAACTCAGCGGCCGGGAAAACCTGCGTTTTGTTTGCCGGCTTTATAATGAACGGTACGACAGAGTATCGGCTTTTGTGGAAGATTTCGCCGAGCTTGGCGAATATCTGGACATGCCCGTCTATACCTATTCTTCCGGGATGAAGGCAAAACTCAACTTTGGCATGAGCATGGCCTTTGAGTTTGAATACTACCTCATTGACGAACTCACGGCCGTGGGCGACACCGTCTTTAAAAAGAAGAGCCAGGCCTTTTTCGCGGAACGGCGAAAAAGCGCCACCTTGCTCGTTGTCTCGCACAACATGAACACCATCAAAGAATATTGCGACATCATGCTGGTGCTGTATCAAGGCAAGCTGCACAAATTTGAATCCAATGCCGAAGCGCAAGAATTTTATACAAAGGTTTGTTGCGGACCAAAACAATGAGTGCATCAGAAAAAGCGCTTTCTTCCTCCAAAGTGTCCGCTGTTTCGGGCATATTCAAGCCTTTTGTGGCCAAAAAGGGCCGGAGGCTGCGCCTGCTTACAGCTTTTGTCTATATCCCGACCTTTGTTCTGGCCGTCTATCTGTTTTGCTTTTTTTCTCCCATGTATATTTCCGAATCACATTTCGCTTTGCGCTCCAACGACATGAGCGATCTTTCCGTTGCTCCGAGCTCGCTTTTTCAAACAATTTCCGGCAGCGTTTTTGATGCTTTCATCATCCAAAGCTATGTCGGCTCGCTGGACATGCTGGAAAAAGTCTCTCAGCGCATTAACCTTCGTGAGCATTTTTCCGACCGCTCCAAAGACATTTATTCCCGCCTCAAGGCAAAACCCACCAAGGAAGAAATGCTCTCTTACTGGCAGTGGCTGGTTTCCGTGAGCTACGAACTGGACAAGGGCATTATTTCCGTAGCGGTAAAAGCCTATACGCCGGAAATGGCCAAAGCCATCAACGACGCCATCCTGGCTTACAGCGAGGCACTGGTCAATCAGATGAACGACAGGAGCCACCAGGATACCATCCGTCTGGCCAAAGATGAGGTTGCCATTGCGGAAAAACGTGTCTTGCAGGCGCAGCAGGCCTTACAAAAATTTCGGGATGACAAGGCCATTCTGGATCCTCAGGTAACGGCCAAGGGTCTTGAGGAAGTCATTGCCCGGCTCGAGACGGAAGCGGCGGGCGTGCAGGCGGAGCTCAGCACATCGCTCATGGTGATGCAAAAAAACAGCCCGCGCGTGCTCACCCTGCAAACAAAACTCAAAGGGCTGCGGGAGCAGCTCGTTCTGGAAAGAACCCGGCTTGCCGGCTTAAACGCGCAAAGCGCCACCTTAAGTTCTCTGGTGGGGGATTACACCCAACTGATCACGGAAGAAAAATTCGCCCAGGAGCGCCTTGTGCGCTCCATGTCCGCCTTGGAGGTTGCACGCCTCAAGTCCATCGCCAAGTCGCGTTATATAGTGCCCTTCCAGCCTCCCACGTTGCCGGAGGAGTCCCTGTATCCTCGCCCTTTGCTTTTCACGCTGTTCGGTTTTTGCGTTCTTCTTGTCGGGCTGGGAATCTGCTCGCTGACCATTGCATCCATCAAGGATCACATGGGGGTTTAAATGTATCCTATTCGTATATGCGGCCTCTGCATCCTCTGTCTTTTTTTTATGACCGCAATGGCCCAGGCCGCGCAGCGTCCGGACGGCTCTTTTGCGGGTTCTGGCGCCCCTCAGCCCTTGCAGCAAGGCGCGGGAAGCTCGGCTCTGCCGTCTGAAAGCGCTCAACAAGGACGGCTTCCCTCGGGCCAGGGCAGCGGGGGGCCTGTGTATACTAATTATCCCACCAGCATGACGCAGCAGGGCATGGCGCCGGAGCCTTTGTACATCAGGGGCAACAGATTCAACGACAGCCGCCCTTTTACCGGCATGCCCGCCTGGGCGCAGCAAGGCAGAGCGCCGGGCAGCAGCATATACCCTCCTTTCGGCGCGAACCTGTTTCAGGGATATTTTGCGGGCACCTATGCCGAAGGGATGAATGAAAATTATATCATCATGCCCGGGGATCGCATCCAAGTGAACATCTGGGGAGCGCATGCCTACAATGATACATTGATGGTGGATCAACAGGGCAATATTTTTCTGCCCGAAGTGGGTCCCGTGCCTGTTGCCGGCATGCGCCACGGGTCTTTGCAAAGCCAGGTACGGCAATATCTTGCTTCCACCTTTAAGACCAACGTGGAAATTTACGCCAACCTGCTCACGGCCCAGCCGGTGGCGGTGTATGTAACGGGCTTTGTCACGAGGCCTGGCCGCTATGCGGGCGGCATGACGGATTCGGTACTGTATTATCTTGACCGCGCAGGCGGCATTATCCCTGACCGGGGCACCTATCGCGACATTAAAGTGCAGCGGAACGGAAAAACCGTTGCCTCCGTTGATTTGTATGCGTTTATACTCAAAGGAGCCATTTCTTCCGCCCAGCTTAGGGACGGGGATGTGATCCTTGTCGGCCCGAGGGGTAACTGCGTGCTTGCCGATGGACTGATACCCCAGCATGCCAGCTACGAAAGCAGGGGGCAGAATTTTTCCGGAGCGGATCTGACCGCCTATGCCTCTCCTTTGCCCGCCACGTCGCATGTCAGCATAGTGGGCACCCGTAGCGCGGTTCCCTTCCATGTGTATATGTCCTTACAGGAGTTCAGCAAATTTCCGTTGTCGGCTGATGACCGGGTGGAGTTTCTGGCTGATAAGCCGGGAGAGAGCATCATGGTTTCGGTAAGCGGCTCGATCCTCGGAGCAACCCGCTATCCGGTCAAGCGCAACACCAGTTTGCATGACGTTTTGGCGCATGTGCCCATTGATCCCAAGTTGAGCAATCTTTCCGGCATTTATATCAAGCGCCGGAGCGTTGTGGAGCAGCAACGCAAAGCCATTGCGGATTCTTTGCGCCGTTTGGAAACTTCCGTACTGACGGCCACTTCCGCCAACCAGGAAAGCGCCGCCATCCGGGTACAAGAAGCGCAGCTTGTTCAGAACTTTGCGAGCAGAGTCAGCACGCTGCAGCCGGACGGAGTGGTGGTTGTCACCCAAAACGGCGCCACATCGAATATTCTCTTAGAAGATGGAGATGAAATCGTCATTCCCCAGCGTTCCAACATTGTGCAGATCTCCGGCGAAGTCATGGTCCCTAAAGCTGTGGTCTACAACAAAGACTACGCGGTAAAAAGATATGTCCAGGACGCCGGCGGCTTTACCGACAGGGCGGATGACGACAACATTCTTGTGGTGCATCCCAATGGGCAGATCGGCCAGGCCAGCGACACCGACATACAAGCGGGCGATATGCTCTTAGTCATGCCGCGCTACGACAGCAAAGGTTTTTCCATATTTAAGGATATCATACAGGTTTTATATCAGATCGCCATTGCCACGAGAGCGGTGGTAACGCTGTAAATATAATAACAAGGAATTTCCGGATTCGCCTGTGACAGCATCGTAAATCCGGCGTTTTGCCGGGGTGTTATGACTGCGCCGAGGAGAGTGATGAGCTTTTCCGCAAACAGCGCTTGTCCGGACCACCTTCTATGAAAAAATATCTCTCTATTCCCTCTCCTGTTCCCATTGCCATCATCGGCGCTGCCTGCCGTTTGCCCGGAGAAATCACCAACTTAACGGATTTTTGGAATTTACTGCACTCCCGGGGGGACGCTGTGAGCGAACTGCCGCCCGATCGTTTCTCCCTGGAGCGTTACTTTAGCTTAAGTAAGAGCTTTGAGGGGCATTGCTCTACCCGGGCGGCGGGGGTGCTTTCAAACATTTTTAATTTTGATCCGGACTTTTTCAATATTTCGCGAAAAGAAGCGCAGTATATGGATCCGCAGCAAAGGCTGGCGCTGGAGCTGGTATGGGAAGCTATGGAGCAGGCGCATGTGCTGCCCTCCTCTTTGCGCGGATCGCAAACGGGCGTTTATATGGGCGCCTCCGGCATAGACGCCAGCATGCGCGGCTGTGACGATCCGGCCATACTGTCGCCCTATTCCATGACGGGCAATGCGCTCAGCATCATTGCCAACCGGATCTCCTATATTTTCGACTTGCAGGGCCCGAGCCTGACTGTGGACACCGCCTGCTCTTCTTCTCTTGTCGCACTGCACCTGGCCTGTGAGGATCTACGTTCCGGCAGAACGGATATGGCCCTTGCCGGAGGGGTGAACATCCTCATGGCGCCCTACCCTTTTATCGGTTTTTCCCGGGCACGCATGCTCTCTCCGGACGGACGCTGCAAGGTTTTCGACGCTTCCGGCAATGGGTATGTGCGCAGCGAGGGGGGGGGCATGGTCCTGCTCAAGCCTTTGCCTCTTGCTGTGCGCGACAACAACACCATTTTGGGAATAGTCGCGGGATCCGGCATAAACGCGGACGGGCGCACCACAGGCATAGCCCAGCCCAGCGGAGAATCCCAGGCCGAGCTTATACGCCGGACATACGCGCGCTTTCACCTGAATACACGTAACGTCGTCTATGTGGAAGCGCACGGCACCGGTACGGCGGCAGGCGACCCCACGGAAGCCGCCGCTGTGGGGCGGGAGCTCGGTATGACCTTGCAAGGCGAGCGCCCTCTGCTCATAGGCTCTGTCAAAAGCAATCTCGGCCACCTGGAACCCGCATCAGGAATGGCCGGCATTTTAAAAGCGCTATTAATATTGCGCCACAACATTATTCCTCCTAATCTGCATTTCAGCGTTCCCAACCCTGCCATTGACTTTGCCGGTCTTAACATCTCTGTCCCGCAAATAAACACCCGGCTGCCTCAAGCGGGCGGAGAGGAGCTTATCAGCGTCAACTCCTTCGGTTTTGGCGGCGCCAATGCCCATGTGGTGCTCCAGCGCGCGCCGGAAGTGAAAAAGAAACGCGCCCCTTCTACGCGCAGCCTTGCCTTACCGCCTCTTTTTCTTTCAGCCAAAAGTGAGAGCAGTCTCCGTATGCTGGCGGCGGACTATGCCTCCCTCCTGGAGGAAGGCCGGCCCGAGTTTTGCTATGACGTGGCGGCAAGCCTTGCCTTTGAGCGCGAGTTTCTGCCTGTGCGCGCTGTTGTGGAAGGCAAAAACGTGCAGGAGCTGTGCGCTGAATTGCATGCCCTTGCAAAAAGCGACAGTGAGGATAAAAAACGAGCTTTGCCGGATCCTGCCGGACAGGGGGTTTTTGTCTTTTCGGGCAACGGCAGCCAGTGGTGCGGCATGGGCAGCCGCCTTGCAGAGACCAATGCCGTTTTCCGCGAATCGCTTGAAGAGGTGGACAGCCTGCTTGCCCCTCTACAAAACTGGTCGATCATGGATGTTTTCCGTGATCCGCAGCGGCATGAAGAGGCGTTTTCTCTTACAAAAAAGAGCCAACCCCTGCTTTTCGCCCTGCAAGTGGGCTTAGTCAGGGCTTTGGAAGCAAAAGGCGTGTATGCATCCGGCGTTATGGGCCACAGCGTGGGCGAAGTCGCCGCGGCTTGGGCTGCCGGCGCGTTAAGCCTTAAAGACGCCGCTCAGGTCATCTATTTCAGGAGCCTTTTGCAGGAGCCTTTGCGCAATACCGGCGGCATGGCTGTTGCAAATCTGCCCGAAGCTGAGGCGCGGCGAATATTGAAGGATTTTGACGGCTTCATCGATATAGCCGGAATAAATGCCCCAAATTCCCTTACCCTTGCCGGCCAGGAAGACACGTTGCGCGAGTTTGTGAACCAATGCAAAAAGCGCCATATTGTGGCGAAAATGCTGGATATTCCCTATCCCTTCCATACACGCGCCATGAATAGGGTGGAGGAGGAGCTCGTCGGCTCTCTTGCAGGCATCCGCCCCCACATTCCTCGCTTGCCCTTTTTCTCCACAGTCGACGGAAAAGTGCTGCAAAGCCCTCCCAACGGACGATATTGGTTTAAGAACGTGCGTAAACCGGTTTTGTTCGGCCAGGCTATGCAAACCGCGTACGCGCAAGGATTTCGCCTGTTTCTTGAAATAGGGCCGGCTCCAATTTTGCGCTCGTACATAAATGAAGCGTCTCGCAACGCGCCGGAATCGTGTTTTGTGGGAGCGACTTTACGCAACAAACAAGATGACGCGGTCGAGTTTGCCAAGGCCTGGAAAAATGCCTGGCAAAGCGGCTGGAATCTTGAGCGCAAGAAGTTTTTCCCTCAAGCCTATACACGGCGCGCTCTGCCGCTTTATCCCTGGAACAAAGAATTTGTCCAGGTGCAGAGCAGCCCGGAAGAGCGCGGTTTTTTGCATGCCCCGCGCCTGCACCCCTTGCTGGGCTGGGCCTTGCCCAGCAATCCTGCGGTATTTGAAAACACCCTCCTGCCGGCGGATTTTCCCTGGCTTGCCGACCATGTTGCCGGCAACAGCGCGGTATACCCCGCCGCGGCTTTTTTGGAAACCATGCTTGCCGCAGCGGCGGTTTTGCACCCTGACAGCCCGCTTGAGCTTGAGCGTGTGGCTCTTTTTCGCCCCCTGCCTCTAACGGACAATGCGCCAAAATGCCTTCGAGTAAGCGTAGACCGAGAAGACGGCGGCCTCTTGGTGGAAGCTCGGTCCCACATGAGCGCTGAGCCTTGGGGCAGTTATGCTCGATGCCGGATTTTACCTTTAAAGACCGAAGCCGGCCCCCGCGGTTTTTCTGTGGAAAACCCCGAATCCTTCGGCATGGCGGTGGAAAAAAAACACTTGTATGAAACCGCTGACCGTTTTCTCCTGCATTATGGCCCGGCATTTCGCACTGTGGAACGCGCTTGGGTGCGCTCAGAAGTTCAGTGTCCCGAGGTGTTGACGGCTTTGGACGATCCTGTCTCGGCCAGCGCTGAGGGCATGCTCATTCCCCCCACGCTCACGGATGGGGCGATGCAATCGCTATTTATCTTACTAGGAGCGCATAATAAAGGCCTCACCAGGGCCTATTTGCCGGTGGCTTTTGAACGCATTACGCTGTATGCGGCGGGGCGTCCTTGTTTTGCCCATGCCCGGCTTGAACGTATAAGCCCGCGTTCGGCTGTGGCGTCTTTCCAACTGCTGGACAGCGCGGGCGAGGTGTTGCTCCAGCTTCAACATTGCCGTTTCCGCCGCGCGCTCTGGCTTGAGCACGAGCATGTGGCTTCTAAACCCTACACCGTAAAGTTTCTTCCGTCGCCGCATCCAAATACGGTTTCTCCCCTGGAAGGAATCTCTCCCGCGGCTCTCGTCTGCGACGCCGACGCGCGCATCGCGCACGCTTTATCGCCGATGATTCAGGACTCGCGGCTGGCGGTCCATCCCTCTCTTTTGCTGCAACTTGCCGCGCTCTCCGCGGCGCATGAATCAGTGTTGTCTTTATGCGGCAATTCCGGGCAGGGTTTATACTGCAGCACCCGTGAGCTTGCGGACGCGGGCATTCTTGATCCCGCTCACGCTTTCTGGTTCAACGCCATGCTGGAAAGACTGGAGCAAAGCAACCTCGCCGGCAGGGCTCATGATCGCTGGTATGTGCAGCCGCGCGGCGAGCGCATCAAGGCGGGCACCTTGTGGCGCACGCTTGTCAGCACCTCTCCCGAGCAACTGCCTGAAGCTACGCTTCTAGCCCATGTTTTTAACAATCACCGGAATATTTTGTCCGGCCAATATTCAGAGCAGGAAAACGCTCGGCCTTCCTCCAGGCTGATCCATAATTATTTCACCCATTCTCCCGCCTTGCGCCCCGTTACGCTAGCCGCGCTTCGTTGTGTGGAATCCGTCCTTAGGGCAGGCAAAAGCGGACAGGCCATTGCAGTTTTACAAATAGCGCACGATCCTGCGGCATTTTTGCCGGATATGCTGCCCCTTCTGTCCAACGCCGCTTGCCGCTATGTAGTGGCGGAGCAGGACGAATCCAGCGCTGAAATCCACAGCCAACAGTTTGCCCTCACTCCCGGCCTTGTATTTCAATCGCTGGATCTGGAAGAACCCGCGCCTGAGCATAACGGCGCGTATCACTGCATATTTTTAGCGCATGCCTTGCATGCGCACCATAATGAAGCCCAATTGCTCAAGGCCTGCCGCAAGATGCTGGCGCCTGGAGGCATTCTCTGCCTTTTGGAGCATGAACCCAGCGCTTTTACCGATTATGTTCTTGGCTCCTCCCCCTCCTGGTGGAGGGCATCCCCTCAGGAAGATACCCCTGTTTCTTTACTGCGCTCCGCAAGCTACTGGAAAACAAGCCTGTTGCAGGCGGGTTTTACTGATGTCGCCGTCAGCGATGACAGCGGCGACTCCTTCTGCCCCGCCTTCCTGCTTGTGGCCGCCGCTTCCGCAGACGCCCAAGCGCAAGAGGAACAATCCGCATCTTTCGCCGCCACTGCGCAAATCGCCGCCATAGAGCCCCCCCCTTCCCACTACTGGCTCATCCTCACCGGAAGCAAGGACGAACCGAGCGCATCCCTTGGCCAAGGGCTGCTGGCGGAATTGCACCAGCAAGGCCATAAGGCGGCCTTGCTGGATTGTGCGGATTTTTATACGGATACTGCCTGGGAAGACACTGTGGCCCAATGGCAAAACGCGCTTCAAATCCATGCGGAGCAAGCGGATCAGGACGTTTTGCGGGTACTTTTTCTTGCCGGATATGATAACCGAAACGATCTGGAACTTGAGCTGCTGTACGCAGCCCAGGAAAAGAGTACCTTTGCCCTTGCCGCTCTCTCCCAAGCCTGGGACAGCCTGCGCTTTCCCTTGCGCCTGTGGGTGATAGGAGGCGGAGCCTTTGCCCAAGGAGTCAAAACCAAGCCCGTGCCTTCCCAGGGGGCGTTATCCGGCTTTACGCGCGTGCTTAAAAATGAGCTTCCCGGCTTGCATGCGATATTCCTTGATATACACGGGGATGACGCTGAATCTTTGGCAATGCTTCCGCACTTGGTGCAGGAACTGACGAGCCCGAGCGGCGAGCCGGAAATTATTTTCTCCGGCAAGCTGCGCTATGTGCCTCGCGTTATGGGCGTCTCCCCCAAATCCGTCCGGGGTCCGCAAAGCGCTTCTCCCATAGTGGAGCTGAATTTTGACTCGCCCGGCCGTTTGCAGAACCTCTACTGGAAACGCGCGGCCCTGCCTGAACCCAAGGCGGATGAAGTATGCATTGAGGTCAGGTATACAGGACTGAACTTTCGCGATGTTTTGTGGAGCATGGGAATGTTGCCGGATGAAGCGCTGGAAAACGGTTTTTCCGGTCCCGGTATGGGCATGGAGTGCTCAGGCATTATTCATTCCATGGGCAGCGCTGTAACGGGGCGGCAGGTGGGTGAGCCTGTGGTCTGTTTCACTCCGGCAGGGTTCAGCAGCCATGTGGTGACCAAGGCCTCGGCCGTGGCGGCAAAACCGGGACTGCTCAGCTTTGCCGAAAGCGCCACCATTCCCGTGGCCTTCACAACGGCCTGGTACGCGCTCAAGCATCTGGCGCGCATGCAACCCGGGGAAAGCGTGCTTATCCACGGCGCTGCCGGCGGCGTGGGGCTTGCGGCGGTCCAGATTGCCGCGCACCTTAACCTGAAGGTCTATGCCACGGCCGGCGCGCCGGAAAAGCACAGTTTTTTACGCCAGCTTGGCGTAAAGCATCTTTTTTCTTCCCGTTCCCTGGCCTTTGCCGATCAAATCCTTCGGGAAACCGACGGCAGAGGGGTGGATGCGGTGCTCAACTGCCTGGCGGGAGAGGCCATCCCCGCGGGCCTTTCCGTATTGCGCCCTTTTGGCCGTTTTCTTGAGCTTGGCAAGCGCGATTTTTATGCGGACAGCCCCATGCGCTTGCGCCCTTTTGCCAATAACATTTCCTATTTCGGCATTGATGTGGATCAGTTGCTTTTGCACCAGGCTCCCCTTGCCCGAACGCTTTTCAACGAGCTTTTGGAGCTTTTTGAACAACGCAAGCTGGTGCCCCTGCCCTATACGCTCTACCAGGCCACGCGCGCGGTGGAGGCCTTTCAGACGATGCAACAGTCAAGCCACATAGGCAAGCTGGTCGTTTCCCTGGAAGGAGCCGCGAATGTGGCGAAAGCGCCTGAGCTGGTACAGCGGCAAATTCAGCTTAAAGCCAACGCCACTTATCTTATCACCGGCGGCTGCGCAGGGCTTGGACTTGCTTCGGCCATGCGTTTTGCCTTGCGCGGGGCCAAGCATCTCCTCTTGCTGAGCAGAAGCGGCGCTCAGGATGAGCAGGCCCGAAAGCAGCTTGAGCGGATGCGCGCAAACGGCGTGCGCATAGTGGAAGCCAAGGCTGATGTATCCGACTTTACGCAACTGGAGGCCTGCTTAAAACAACATCTTGCCGGTTTGCCCCCCTTGCGCGGAATCGTCCATGCAGCCGCCGTGCTTGATGATGCCCTCATCACTCAACTCACCCCTGAGCGCATCCGCGCCGTTTATGCCGCCAAAGGCCTTGGGGCCTTCAATCTGCACCGCATAACCCAAGCCTTGCCCCTTGATTTCTTTGTCTTATATTCTTCCGCCTCTGTTCCTTTCGGCAATCCGGGCCAAGCCAATTATGTTGCCGCCAATAGTATGCTTGAAGCTCTGGGCGCCTGGCGCCGTTCACAAGGACTTTCGGCCCAGGTCATCGGCTGGGGGCCCATCGCCGATACCGGCATGGTGACGCGCAACCCCAAGGCCAAGGAATTGCTGTTGAAAATCCTCGGCATCACCCCCACCACCTCTAAAGACGCCTTATACTGGCTCGAACATTGTATTGCCCATGATATCGGATTAAGCTATTATTTCGGCCTGGATTGGCAGAGCCGGGCGAACCTTCCCGCGCTCAACTCGCCGCGTTTTTCCAGCTTGCGCCCGCCCTCGGGCGCAAGCCAGGACAAAAAAGAATTTTCCTTGGAAAAAATCCGTTCCCTTAACGCCAAGGAAGGCTCGGAACTTCTCACGGCTATTCTTATTGAGGAAATCTCCCATGTGCTGCGCCTGCCCAAAAACAGGCTCGCGCCGGACAGTCCTCTGGTGGCGCAAGGAATGGATTCGCTCATGGCGGTTGAACTTGCTGTCGCCCTTGAGCAAAAATTTGAATTAACCGGCTATAATCTTTCCCTTACTGAAAAAACATCCCCGCAAACCCTTGCTGAATCTTTCTATCTTTTCCTAAAAGGAGAAAGCGCCTCCACAAGTCAGGAAAACACGCAATCGCTCGTGCAAACGCTGGAACATAAACATGGCGTACAGCTTTCGGAACAGGAACGCACCACAGTCCTGCGCAAGCTTTAGGCTGTACCTCACAGCCCCGCTTTTTGTTGCCGGACTGTTTATTCATTCGTCTTTTCCCGCACGGGCAAACCATTATTTCATTGCGCCAGGAGCACCATGGATACCGATGCAGATTCGCTCTTCGGGCTTGGCCCAAGCGAGCAAAGCAAACTATACAAACAAGCGCGCACTATGCAGCTCAGCCAACGGCAAGAAGAGCTTACCGCAAAAGAACCCGCCGCCTCCATGCCGGCCCGGTTCGCTTCTTTTTCTGAGCTTCCGGAGTACAAAGAGCTCCAGGTCCACCGTGTAATCGCGGACAAGATGAATATCCTGAATCCGTTTTTCACTTGTCACGAAACCAAAGCAAAAAGAAAGACGCGCATCCGCAATAAAACTTATCTGAATTTCGCCACCTATGACTATCTCAGCTTAAACGGCCATCCCCAAATCAACGCGGCCGCATCCGAGGCCATGGAGATATTCGGCACGTCCGCCGGCGCAAGCCGCCTTGCGGCCGGAGAGCGGCCTCAACATGCCGTGCTGGAAAAATCCTTGGCCGATCTGTTCGAGAGCGATGGGGCGCTGGTTTTCGTCAGCGGGCATGCCACCAATGTCTCCACCATTTCAACGCTTCTTTGCCAGCGCGACGCCGTCTATCACGACGCGCTGGCCCACAATTCCATTATTCTAGGCGCTGTTCTTTCCGGAGCGGCGCGCTATTCCTATCCTCACAATGATTACAGCGCGCTTGAGCGGCTTTTGCAGCAAACCCGGACAAAACATGAACGGGTGATCATCGCCACTGAAGGCCTGTTCAGCATGGACGGCAGCATTGCCCATCTGCCGGAGCTCATAGCCCTGAAAAAACGCTATACCTGCTTTCTCATGGTGGATGAAGCGCATTCATTAGGAGTGCTTGGAACCTCCGGGCGCGGCTCGGCCGAGCATTTCGGCGTTCCTTTTTCCGATGTGGACATCTGGATGGGCACGTTGTCTAAAACGCTGTGCTCCTGCGGCGGCTTTATCGCCGGCAGCGCCGCACTTATTGAATTACTTAAATTCCGCTCCCCCGGCTTCGTGTACAGCGTGGGCATGCCCCCTCCCATGGCCGCGGCCTCGGCCAAAGCGCTTGAAATCATGCGGCGCGAGCCGGAACGCGTCCGGAAAATCCAAGAAATAAGCGCTTATTTCCTTCAAGAATGCCGGGCGCGGGGCTTCAATACAGGGTACGCCCAAGGCTATGGCATCATTCCCGTTATTGTGGGCAATTCTCTTGTGGCCGGCACCCTCGCCAACGCCATGTTCAATCGCAAAATCAATGTACTGCCCATTTTTTATCCTGTGGTGGAAGAAGGCCTCGCCCGGCTGCGCTTCTTTTTGTCATCTGATCATAAAAAGGAAGACGTCCTGACCGCCCTTGACGTTTTATCTGAAGAGCTGCCCAAAGCGCGAAAGAAAATTTCCTAGAGCGTTGTGACTGCCGGAGTGCGAATATGTTTACTTTTCATAAAGCCACCCCTGACGATGCCGAACAAATTGCCGCGATTATTATGGCTACAAGCGAGGGGATTGTGGAGCACCTGCTCGATAATCTTCTGAACGGCTTAAGCGGCGCTTCCATTCTTGCCGCCGCCTTTATTAAGGGAGAAACTCCCTACGATACGGACAACGTCATCCGCTCCAGGCATGGAGAACAAATCACAAGCTTGTTGTTTTCTTACCCTTCCTCCGATCACCATATTCCTTCACTCATGGAAACCCTGCTTCCGGCAAAGCGCCTGGCCGCGGTCAGGCCCATTTTAGAACGCAGCGTTCCCGACAGCTTATATATCAACTCCATCTGGGTAGCCGAGCATTTACGCGGCAAAGGGCATGCCCAAGCCTTGATGATGGAAGCGGCCAGCCGTTGCCGGGCACTGGGCATGCGCCAAATCAGCCTGTTCTGCTGGAATGATAATTTACGGGCCATGCGGTTTTATGCGCGCCAGGGATTTTACGTTGTGGAGCGGTTGACGCACCAGCAGTTACCCCTGTCCGGTCATGCGTCAGGCGGCTCTTTGTTGTGCATGAATCTTGTCGAGGAATAAGTCATGGAGCAGGCGGCGAAGGCTCCTTTAGCAGAGCCTCCTCCTTCCCGCGGCCTCTCGCGCGGCACGATCCCCCGGCGCCATATCTTGATTACAGGCGCAAGCGGAGGCCTCGGCAGCGCCCTGGCTAGGGAATTTTCCAACCCGCGCACGCATCTGACCCTATGGGGGCGTGACTCCAAGCGCCTTGAGGCCCTGGCCTGCCAGTGCCGGTCCAAAGGCGCCGACTGCGATTTTTTTATCCAAGACAACCGTGCCTTTGCCGACTGCCGATCCCATCTGCGCGCCCTTTATACGGCTCTGCCCGTGGACATGGCCATTCTGAACGCAGGGGTTTCCTCAGGGCTTGTGCCGGACGGAAAATCAGAACCCGCGGAAGACGCCTGCCGGACCATGGAAGTAAATGCCGCCGCCACCGTCAATATGGCGGCCACGCTCCTGGCGGATATGGCCTTACGGGGGAAAGGACAGCTTGTGTTCATCAGTTCCATTGCCTCCCTGTATCCCTTGCCGAGTTCCCCCGCCTATTCAGCGGCCAAAGCCGCGCTCTCTTTTTATGCCCGCGCCTTGCGCCTGGGAGGAGCCCCGGCCTGCATCCGCATCAGCATTATATATCCGGGATATGTGGATAGCCCCATGAGCCGGCGGCTTTTGGGACCGCAACCTTTGCGCTGGAGCGCGGAAAAAGCCGCGGCCCATATCCGCGCCCGCCTGGAGGCCGGTCGGGATATTATTATCTTTCCACGCCTTCTGGCCCTGGGAACCAGGCTATTACATCTGCTGCCCCCTCCTTTGGCCGCTTTTTTTCTCCGGCGTTTCGCCTTTACCGTCACGCCGGACGGCGAATCCCCTCTCACGGCTCCAACGGCGCGGGGCAATGGGACAAAGCATGGCTGAGGCATGGGCGCTCTGCCTCAGCTTCCTTGTCGCCGCGCTCGGCACCGCCTGCCTGCAACGCATCGCCATGCGCCGCGCACATGCCGGCTCCGCCGTGAATCCCGCCTTGCGTCTTCCTCCCTCCTCCGGCGCCTCAGCCCCTTTTTTCCGGCTTGCGGCGCTCCAATTGAGAGCCGGAGACATCATCGCCGCCGTTGCCGGCATAACGGCCAACGCGCTTTTTCTCCTTCTCACCGCCAGGCCCGGCCTGTCAGGCCTGCTCTGCCTCGCCCTCGGCGTCCTGCTCCTGATCGTAAACCGCGCCAAAGAACAGGTGCTGCATGAGCCTCTTGTGCTCGCGGATGCCTGGCTGCTGCCGCAAGTATTTCAGTACCCGCACCTGTATTTTCCCTTTTTGCCCATAAAAAAACTCAGCGCCTGGCTGCTGTTAGCCGTCCTCTGTCTTGTGCTCTTCTTTTTGCTGGAAGCACCCCAAACGGCCCTGCGCGCTTTGCCCGCGCAAAGCGCGCTCAGCGCTGTATTTCTCCTGCCCATAGCCTGCCTTGCCCTCTTGCGCGGAGGGTTCTTTCCTTATCTGGGCGCTTTTTTACTGCGCCTGTGCCCCCTCAGCCCCTTTCCTGAAGCGGACGCCCGGCGCAACGGCCCCCTTGCCGCCGCTCTCCTCCATCCTGTCTGGGCCGGGAGCGCTCCCTACACGGGCCGCGCTTTTTTCCCCAACCCCCACCAACGCCCGGGCTTGAGCCATTGGCCTGAAAATTTTGAATCCATGCTCCGCCGTCTTGATGCCCTTCACGAGCACTCTCCGGCCTTGCTCCCTCATGTGGTCATCGTGCAGGCCGAATCGTTCCAAGATATACGCCCGCTGTTACCCGAAGCCCAACGCCGCCCTCTCGCCGGCTTTCTTCCGCATTGGGATGCCCTTTGCCTGCGGGGCCGGACTCTGCCCACTCCGGAAACGGCTTTTGGGGCATACACCATGCGTACGGAATTTTCTGTGCTCACCGGCCTTCCTGCAACCTCCCTCGGCCCTTGGGCGTTTAATCCTTATATTTTGGCGGCGCGGCGGCCTTTTTGGTCTTTAGCCCGCTACTTCGCGGGCAAAGGCTACAATACGCTGTGCATGCACCCCTACCACAAACACTTTTTTCAACGGGACAAGGTCATACCCAATTTGGGCTTCCGGCACTTTTGGGGCCTTGAGGAGCTTGAGCATCTGGAGCGCTTCGGCCCCTATATCAGCGATCTTGCCCTTGGGAAGGAGTTGCAGGCCTTTCTCCACCAATCGCCCAACCCGGCGTTTTGCTTTGTTGTTACCATGGAGGCGCACGGCCCCTGGCTTGCGGATCGCCTGCCCGAAAGCCTGGTGGCGAGGGAGCTCGGCACTGCGGACCACCCCGCCTTCAGCAAAGAGTTGCGCACCTACTTATGCCACCTCAAACATATGGACGGGCTTTTCGGCATGCTCCTGGCGCTGGAAAATGACAGTGAAGCAAACGGCAGAAGCGCTTTGCTCTGGGCTTACGGCGATCACGCGCCCGGGCTTGCCATAACCGGATCCGCAATGCGCCATGATTGACAGCGTCTTTTCCGCCTTATAGGTATGGAGCATCAGACGAATCCCAAGTCGCGGATGTTCTGAAGCGGCGCCCCTTGCGCCTGAGGGGGCAAGGCCCCTTGGCCGATGGGGTTCGAAGGTGGAATTATGTAATTTTTGGGAGCACGACCCATGGCATATGTATGGGATGGTTTAAGTCTTATCTTTCTTTTCAGCCTCCTCATGTTGATGGCCAGCGTATTTACACCGAAAACAGCGTGGTTTTTCAAAGAAAAATCAAAATTGCGCGGCGCTATTTTGTGGATGAGCACAGCCCTGCTCTCCGCTGTTCTGGTCACTGAATTCGCCCCTAAGGCTCCTATTGCGCTTCGTGAAAACGCCACGCAAAAAGCCGCTCCTGTGCGTGCCGGCTCCAACGCCTTGCCCGGATATATACTTTCGGTCAAAAAAGAAGAAGCGGGAGCAAGGCTTTTTCTTGTCGCCACATTGGATGAAGCGGTCGAACCCGGCGTCCTCAACGCCTTGGCTTTACAGGTGTATGCCGCGAAGCGCGGCCATAATTACGCGCAGGTTTTCATCCACTGGCAGATACGAACTTCCGGTAAGGAAACAATGCCCTGGGCGGATACCGATTATGAAAACGGCAACTGGCATGTGCGCATGCGGACGCCGGAAAACTAGGAGAGCGCCGTGTATACCGGCCTAATGCTTCTTTTTGCTTTGTTTTTGGTTTTTTTGAACGCCTTGTTCGTGGCGGCGGAATTTTCCTTTGTCAAAGTGCGTAAAACCCAACTGGAGCTGCTAACCTCAACGGGAGATCGCCGTGCGAAAAACGCGCTGTTCGGCGTTACGCACCTTGATGCCTACCTTTCCGTATGCCAGCTCGGCATTACCCTGGCCAGCCTTGGCCTCGGATGGGTTGGCGAACCCGCCGTAGCCCATGCCCTGCGCCCTCTGTTCGCCCTTTTTTCCCTGGAAAATTCCGCTCTGCAAAGCTCTTTGTCCATTGCTCTCGGCTTTGGCATCATCACCTTGCTGCATGTGGTCTTTGGCGAGCTTGTGCCCAAATCCCTCTCCATTCAGAAAGCGGAAAGCACAGCTCTCTTCCTCGCGCTTCCGATGCGTGTTTTTTATTTTCTCTGCCTGCCGCTCGTTACAGTCATGAACGGCATTTCCAATGCGGTGCTGCGGCTTGCGGGCATGCCCCCCGCTTCAGAAGGCGAAGTATCCCACTCTCCGGAGGAACTGCGCATGCTGATTTTTGATTCAAGCCGACGCGGTCGGCTGAACAAAGAAGAAGGCCGCATGCTGGACAATATCTTCAGCTTTTATCAAAAAAGCGCCAAAGATATTATGCTGCACCGCATGGACGCCATCGCCCTGAACGTGGATGATTCCAAAGAAAACGCCCTCAACCTTGCGCATGAAAGCGGACACACGCGCTTTCCCGTATATGAAGAACACCGGGATAACATCATCGGTTTTGTGCATATTAAAGACGTGCTGCACTCTGAACATGCCGATAATCTCCGCTCCGTGGTGCGCGCGCCTGTTTATGCGCATGAAAGCATGCGCCTGAATAAACTGCTTAGCCGTATGCAAAGCAAACGCCAGCAATTCTGCGTAGTCATCGATGAATATGGCATCTGGCAGGGAATCTTGACTATGGAGGATATTGTCGAAGCCATTGTCGGGGATATCCAGGATGAATTCGATAATGAGGAGCCTGACCTTATTGTGGAAAAGGACGGGGCCTACAGCTTGTCCGGCGCGTTATCCCTTGACGACATAGCCGAGCATATCACTCTGGAATGCAATGGAGAAAATGTCGACCACTATAAAATTTTAGCCGCGCATTTTTTGGACGCCCTTGGGCGCATACCTGAACAGGGGGATTCTATCCATTTGTGCGGCAAGCTTTTTACCGTCACCGCCATGGAAAGGAACAGAGTCCGCCGGGTGAGGATGGAAGATGCCGTCACCGCTGACTGACATTTAAGGCGTATGTGCCGATCGGCTTTTGCCGAATTACGGCGCTGTTCACACTGTATCTCATAATCCACTTGAAAAGTTGCTTATGAAGGGCCCCGGAATACGCGGTTTTCGGGCCGCTCACGGAGCTTTCACCGCCGCGCCGCCTGATTGCAGACGGCTTACAAGCCGTTTTCTTCCTGAATTTTTGACTAGAGCAGATTAACTTTGAGATTTGTCGTTTAACGGCGGGCAAAGCCCGCCTACGGCAATCTCAAGGCAAGGATGTACGGGCAAATCCTTGCAGAGCAATTATACATTTTCAATGGTAAATTGCTCTATGAGCTGGCTTGTAATCACGTCCCTCCCCAAAAAACCTTGCCTGTCCCCGGCTTTTTGCAAAAAGCGCCCCACCGCCGCAAGCCCCTTTCGGTTTTTCTTTTTCGCATAAACGCGCAAGCAATAACGTGTGCTAGTTTAGTTACGGCTATGCATCTATTGGATATGATATCCAATAAGTTCAATTCATCCTATCTCAGCGGCGTGTCCACTCCTCAGTAACGGATTTAAAAAACCAATTTCAGCGCTACGGCATAAGCCGTTTCTCTTCTGCGAAAACGTATAGTTTACGGATTCTGTTTTTTATATTTCCGGCATAATGTATAACAATCATATTTTTCTCTGTCGCTCTCTTCAAATATGTTATAAAAATGCATTATAATTGATATGTTAAACATTTCACCCCAGTTTCTTAGCCAATGATAATTTTTCTTCAAAAAAAGCTAATTATTTCAGGATAGGTATAAAATATATGATTTTTTTTATTGACCCAAACCCGCTCTTAGGGTAACGATATCCGAAATATGCTTAGTTTGGGGGGGAGGGAAAGATATTGCTTTTCCGGCTTATGGCATGTTCCTACCATTATCTTTCTTTTCCGCAACAGGGTATACGCATGGAGAGTCGTCGCGCGCATACATAATGTGTACGACGGCGCTCTTGAATCAAGTTTCGAGCGTTGATTATGGTGGCGCAAGGGGCGTCACCTTATGTTAAGGCATGCCGGATGGCCGGAACCGTAGGCGGCAAACCAAGGGGTTACCCTTCACAATTCAGTATCGTGGTAAGGAGCAATTATGGCGCCTGAATGGAAAACAGAAGATTATTTATATGCGGTCACCGCGGACGCCCCGGCCGACACTTCCGGCAATGGGCAAATGGTGGCGCAAGCGCAAAACAGCGGTTCGGTGTTTCTGCCCATGGCCGGCTCTGTCCCTGTCGTGACCTTTGGGGGGGTCACCTGGGAAATGAAGAACACGCACAGTAAGTCCGGCACTTGGGACGTGAACTTTGGCACGGACGATCCGGCCGTTAACCCCTATTCGATTGTTGTCACAAGAGCGGGGCACGCCCCTGTTACCTTCTCTCTTATAGTCGGCGATCCGCTGGACCTGGACATTGATGGAGTGCATTACGGCATATTCCAATTGTTTGACAACAAAAGCTTTACTTTTACCTCCGACAACTGCCCTCCAGGCCAGTTGCAAATCGAACTGTTCGCCACTGATGACGATGGCGATACCAATAAAGGCGGCGTGCTGACGCTCGACATCGCCAATCAAGAAAGCGGTCTTAACATTCCCTATCTTGCGCCCACGGCGGGAGTTGATGAAGCCAATCTGCCGGACGGCAGCTTTCCGGCTCCGACTGAATGCGTCAGAGATATTCCCATTCCTCCCAACGTCAAGGTGGATACGACCGGCTGGACGGATAAAGGCAACGGCATCTGGGAATTGAACCCGGATCCGAAATACGCTCCCGACGGTACCCCGCTCTCCGGCTTCGGCACTCTCACCTATGATGATACAACCAATACCCTTACCTATACTCTGACTGATGCGGTCAAAAACCTGCCGGGCACGGATGAAGTCACGGATGTCCTCACCATCACGCTGACTGACGGCGTGCGTTCCGAACCCATCGACGTTCTTGTAACTATCGAAGACGACGCTCCGTCCATCACCTTTACGCCTGACGCGCCGCCAGATCCCACCGGCTATCCTTGCGGCGATCCCATTGAAGGCGTCTGGACCAACATCCCCGGCGCCGACGGCGTTGACCCCGACAAAGGCATTACCGTCATCTATACGGATAAAGACGGCAACACCCACGAAGTGCCTGTCAAACTCAACGAGCCTACAGACCTTCCCATCCCCGGCCTCAACCCCGGAGACGTCACCGTCACCATCAACGATGACGGCACGTTCAGCATTGATACCAAGCCGAACTCGCTTAAACCAGGCGATCCCGATGTTGTTCTGGACCTCGTAGTAAAAATTACGGATACCGATGGGGACTCCGGCGATACCAGCGGCACGCCCATCTCTCTGACAGTCTATCCTCCTTTTGAAATTCTGCCCCTTGAAGGCACGGTTTCTGAAGCAGGCCTGTCCGGCAATCCTCAAAAAACCGGTTCCGCGGAAACCGATATCCCGCTGGCTCAATATTTCTACGTCGATACCACGGCTCCGGTTGACGGGCATGTCTGGCAGAAAGGCAGCGGGGATGTCTACACCGCTAACCTTGGCCATGGCATACTGACCTATGACGCGACCGATGCCAATAACCCGACCTTAAAGTATACCCTGTCCCAGGCGCAAACGCACGCGGATCCGCTCCAGCACGGCGCCCAGGATACTGTGGATATAGTCTTCGACATCACGCTTAAAGATCATCGCGGCAATACCGGAGCGGTGCAAACCACCATTACGGTGGAAGACGACCAGCCCCTTCTGTATGTGGAAGGCGCGGGCTGGGGCACCGATATCCCCATCACCAGCGGCTACCCCTTCAGCGCCAACTGGGGCATGGATTTTGGCGCGGACGGCCCCGGCACAAAGGGAATCTTCACTAAGGTGACCACTCCCGCCGGCACCGCGGAAATAGCCCTGCCCATTAACTCCGCTGTGGATATTATCGTAGGCGGCCAAAATTACGGCAAGTTCATGCTCGTAAGTTCGCCCACTGAAGTGCGGTACTACTTCCATCCCGTTGGCAACCTTGATGCAAATGTCAAGTTGGACTTCTTTATTCAGGACGGCGATGGCGACACTTCGTCAGCCGGTGGTTCCCTCTCCTTCCTGGTAACCCCGCCGCCGTCGCCGATTCCGCCCTTCCTCCTAGCCCCTGTTTCGGAAGCCTTCCTGGAAAACGGCACCCACCTTCCCGCCGACGGTTCCACAGTGCAATACTTTAAGATGCCGGCAAACGTTGTTGTGGACGTGAGCGAATGGGTCCCCCCCAGCGTGAGCGGCGACCCCAACGGCGTGTATATGAAGGCCGGCACTTACGGCGTTCTGTTCTATAACCCCGCCGACAACAGCATGACTTATGCCCTTGTGGCTCCGGCATCCCATGGGGATCCGAATGCTTCCGGCAATGCCGACATTATGTACGATCCCGTTCCGGTTACCTTGAAAGACGCCTTTGGCAACACCTGGACTCTGCCCGTCGAAGTCAAGATTGCGGATGACGCGCCCGCCATCACCTTCATCTCCGGCGGAAACGACAACACCCTCGGCGATCCCTTGATGGATTTCACCTCCCAGGGCGTTCTGGACATCAAATTCGGTGCGGACGGTTATGACGGCCCCGCCACGGTCTTGCCTGTAACCTTTACCTCCACATATACCAACGCGGTCAACGGTTCGGTCCATTCCTCGCTGCCTGTGGCCATGGCAATTCCCAAAGACGGCACCTCTGTTGTCTACGACACGATGCTCGGCAAACTGACGCTGAGCTATGACGCCGCGACCCAGAAGGTGAACTACCACTTTATCGCCCTGCGCGGACATGAAAACGATAAGGAAGCCTTCTCGTTCACGGCAACCGACAAAGACGGGGACAAGGCCACCGCGACCATGACCTTAGGTCTGCAAACCGATGTGCCCACGCTCATCGTGGACGAAGCCGGCCTGCCTTTCGGCAGCCAGGCCCCCGGCCACGGCGACTCCGAGGATTCGGGGTCAATCAGCACGCCCATGGACCCCATCTCCGCCACGGATATCATCTGGGATATCGCCAATATCTCCCCGATTAAGGCGGACGGCAACCAGGACGGCACCTATACCAACGTCACTTGGAGCGTCTCGGGTAAGCACCTGCAAGGTTTTGCCGACGGCGAACTGGTTATTGAAATCGCGCCGGTATTTACCGCCGGTATTTTCTCAGGCGAAGTCACCGCGACCATTTTCAAGCCCTTCCAGCATTCTTTGATCAATGACGCGAACGACTTTTTGAACCTCAGGGTGCCCTTCATCCATAAGGACGCAGCCGGCACAAGCACAAAAGACAGCCTTTCCGTGGCCATCAAAGACGATATGCCCTTCGGCAACACGCCGAACGGCACGCCCAACGTCACGAAAATGGAAGTTATGGAAGGCGGCTCCCGGCAGGATGACGTATACCTGGTAGTGGATGCTTCCGGTAGTATTGATGACGCTGAGATGGTTTCTCAAATCCAGGCCATCCGCTCCCTTGTGGAAGCCTACCAGACCAACGGCATAGACTGCCGCTTCACCCTCATCAGCTTCGGCACCAACGCCAGCCGCGTATTTGACGGCGCATCCGCGGATTATATCTTAAGCCACCTGCCTGCGAACCAGACCGGCATCAACACGGTGCTCAGCGGCATCACAGAACGCTGGACCAACTACAACGCCGGCCTTGGCAAGGCCCAAGAGGAACTGGACGCGGCGCTCAATGATCCCGGCACCCGCTTTATGAATAAGGTTCTGTACTTCCTGTCTGACGGTGAGCCTAACAAGCCGGACGGATCGTACAATGACTACAGAACGACCTGGGGCAACTACCTGCAGAAGCATCCGGAAGTGGACGTTTTCTCCGTGGGCGTGGATATGCCGGAAGACGGCGGCATCCACCTGTGGCACGTTGCCGGCAAGGATGCTTCCAAAGTTTTCTATGCCAATGACTTTGACGGCCTTGGCCAGGTGCTGGTGGATCTTGTTGACCCTGTCATGGGCAATATCCTGCATGCGTTTGCCTCGGCTGACACGACCCATCTGGATGAAGTCATCTTCGGCAAGGGCGCAAACGCCAAGCATTATCTGCTTGACTATAACGGCGACCCCAGCGGCTTGAAAAACACCGGCGATATCGTGCTGACCACGCCGGACGGCCGTAAAATCACCATCCGTATCTTTGACAACGGCGAATTCAAGCTGATGACCGATAACCTGGATGACGACTTCCATATTCCCTTGTTCCTGCGCGTCAAAGATGCGGACGGCGACACCAGCCTCAGCCATGAAATCGATTTCGTGGTCAAAGACTACGTGCCCGTCGCTTACGACAACCTCGCCAAATTTACCCCTGTCGATAACTATCACTACAGCGGCAACGTGCTCACCGATCCTTCCCCCACGGGCGATGTGGATTCCCTGCACGATCAAGCGCGGCTGTATAGCGTTACCTACAATGGCGTTGAGCACACTTTCGTTCAATTCAGCCTCAACATAAACACTTCCACCGGCACCCTAACCATCAACCAGTTTGGGGACTATACCTTTAAGGCTTTCAACAACAACTACACCGCGGTGAACGAAGAGTTCTCCTACAAACTGCGCGACGTTGACGGCGATACGGACTCCGCCGTCTTGCATGTGAAGTGGAACTCCACCCTGCCTTACGACAATATAGGCACGGAGCGCGCCGCGAGCGGCACCACCATAGTGAGCGACTTCTCCAGCACGAATGAGTGGAGTTCTCTGGTGGATAACGGCTGGCAGATTTCGGGCATGAACGGCGTAAGAACGGGAGAAGGCACCCCCGGCTATGCCACGCTGCCGGTCAACCCGTATCTTGGGTCTATGCCGGCGACCGACAACATGCACCTGATGGATTGTTTTGCGGAATACTTCGACATCAATTCCGATAAACAAATGTTTACTACCTTCTTCGGCACTGACGTGCAGGCTAATGTTCTGAAAATCCTCCAGAATACCGTCGGCATACAAGGCACGGCGAGGGACTTCCAGTCCGGCGCGGGCGCCAACGGCATGGATATTATGCTGGCGCAAAAGGAATTCCACTCCTCCGGCGGCAAAATCGCTTTCAGTTGGAGTTCCTACGTCGCTATGGGCGAAAGAGACGCCACGTTCTGGATGCTGAAAGATGCCCACGGCTCTATTGTCAAAGCCGGCAAATTCCAGCAGGGCGGCGGCTCGACATCTGGGCTCCTGGAACTTGATATCCCCGCGGGCGGCGACTACACGCTGGTGCTTGGCACAATCAACATCGGCACCGGCTATGGGGCTGACCCGCACCTGATTATCGGACCCATTGTCAGCCCGGATGCCGGCGTCGGCTTCATGGGCAACGTGATCACCGATCCTTCTCTTGAAGGGTACTTTGACATCGTCCATTCGAACACTCATTTGGCCTCTGTCACTTACGGCACCCTGACCAAGAGTTTCTCCTCAACGGTGCATGAGCTCAACTTCGACACTCCGACCGGCAAACTGGTCATTGACTGGGACGGCAACTACCGCTTCTATAACAACCCCGGCGTCAGCGTGAAGAACGTGGCTGAAAAGTTCACTTATACGCTGACGGACAGCGAACCCGGCAAGAGTGCGGTGCTGTACCTGCAAACTACCGGCCCCATTGCCCAGGATAATCTCGCTGAGCAGGACGCGGGTTTTGCCAGTGTCCGCTCCCTTGGCACCTTTGACGCGCCTTTAAACAGCGTACCCTGGTATACGTCCGGCCAGATCAGCGGCGCGGTTGTGACGAGCAATGCGGCTCTGGGCACCTACTACCTGCCCCCGCCGAGTTCCGATGTTCTGACAAGATTCAGCGACGGCAAGTATCTGGATCTCTCTCAGGTCGGCAGCTTCAATAGCTCCGCCTCGCAGAACATCTTCGGCACAAACATGGGCATAGCGGCATTCATGACCCAAACGGGCTTTGATCATGCGCCCTATAACAGCAACGGCACCTACTACGGGGCCTTTGCTTCCACTAACTTCACCACCAAAGGCGGACAAATTGTATTTGACTGGTCCTTTGGCGGCAATGAAGGCGTCTCTCCTTTGTCCAGAGTTGACGGAGCTCTCTGGATTTTGAAGGATGCCAACGGCAACCTCATCAAATCCGGCGTGTTGGCGGAGATCGAAGGTTCGCGCTATCTGTATAAGGCCAATACCGCCATCATTGATATTGACCTCACCGCTACAGCGCAAAACTACACCCTGACCATCGGGATGATGGAGCTTGCCAACACCTCCTACAATAACTCCTACGACAATAGAAATGCGCATCTGTATATAGGCACTGTGGCCATTCAGGAAGATCCTTACAACTTCCACGGCAACATGCTGACGGATCCGGCTCCGGACGGCGCCATCGACCACCTTGCTTATGATGCAAAGCTCTTCAGCATCACCTATAACGGCACGGAGTATTACTTCCTCCCCGGCAGTGATACGCTGACCATCAACTGCCCCAACAGCGCCACGATGGAAGTGCATCAAGACGGCTCCTACTTTTACACCAACGCGCCCGGCAGCACTGCTGACAACCGCGTAGTGGAGAACTTCCTGTACACAGTGAGAAATCCTGACGGCTCCAACGATCACGGCGATCTCTTCATCCGCAGCGACCGTTACGTCATTGAAGGAACGGGCGAAGCCGACATCATTGACCGCAGCCATTACGGCACTCCCGACGTCATCTCGGCGGGCGGCGGCAATGACCATATCATCACCGGTGCCGGCCCCAATGCGGTATTCGGCGGTGAAGGGAATGACACCATCAAGTGCGCTTCCGGCAATGACACAGTCTTTGGCGGCAAAGGCGATGACCTCATCCACGGCGGCGCGGGCAACGATGTTCTCCACGGCAATGCGGGCAACGACATTATCTATGGCGAAGCCGGCAATGACCTCATCTACGGCGGCAGCGGGAATAACACGCTGTACGGCGGCACTGGGGCCGACACCTTTGCCTGGAGAGATGACTTTGCAAACGGCAAAGACTTTATTAAAGACTTCCTCACCACCGATATGGACAAGCTGAGCTTCAAGGATCTGCTTGATCCCACTGAAAATACAGCCCAATACTTGAACGCGCACGTTTCCGGGCTTTCCCTGAACGAGGCGGCGAGAACCCTTTCGTTCAACATCACGGAAGGCGTCTTTACTAAAGCTGTTGATGTCACGTTCCAGAGCTCGGATACGGGCTTTGACCAGATGGTGCATAACTACGAAGCGGCTACCAATACTCAGCAAGAACTGTCGGTGCTCAACAACTTCTTGCTCACTATCTCCAGCTAATAACCCCTTTCACTCCTTTTTTCCGGGGTGGGCTGACCACCCCGGAAAGCAAGGAGGGCTACCAAAAAGGCTCCACCTGAAAACAGGTGGAGCCTTTTTTTCATACATAATGTAATTTGTTCAGCGGCGGTTCTTTTGAGGCGGATTATCTTTGCGGCAGCCTGCCCCAGCGCGACCGCGAAACTCAATTTCGCCTGTTTCCTCCCCACAGCGGCCGCCGTTTGCGCGCCGGCAGAGTATAGTGCGCTTCATACTCTCGCTGTATTTTATGAGGCAGCTTTCTCTTTCCGGGCTTCCTTTTTGCTCCCTGCCGGAAGAGCGGCCGGGCTTTCGTAACGAAAGACGAGCGTATATGTTTTTTTGCCCGCCAGGGCACGTTTCGCGGCGTTTTTCGGCTCCCGCAGCTCTTCCGGGGAACTTTGTGCGCTTCCGGCGCTCTTTTGCGCAACGGCTTTTTTCCCGCTTTTTTCATCCGCGCCGGACGGCCGTTCCAAGGGCTCTGCCGCCGGCACGGCATCCACAATAACCCGCCCGCCTTTCGTCAGTTTGCCGAACAGCAGCTCCGCAGCCAGCACATCTTCGAGTTGTTCGCGCATCACACGGGCTAAGGGCCTTGCCCCAAACACGGGATCATAGCCTGCTTTCGCCAGGTGTTGTTTAGCCGCCTCCGTCAAGCCCAAAGCGACATTACGTTCCGCAAGGTTGGCTGCCAGCTCTCCTGCGAATTTACCCACAATTCGCTCCATCACCAGAGCAGAGAGAGAAAGAAAAGGCACCATGGCATCCAGACGATTGCGAAACTCCGGCGCAAAAAGCCGTTCCAGGGCTTTTTTGCCTTTTTCCGCCCTGTTTCCCGCATCGTTCATCAGCGAAGGCAGGGCAAACCCCATGTTACGGGCAGACATTTCATACGTTCCCGCATTGGTGGTCATAATAATGATCACATTGCGAAAATCCGCTTTACGCCCGCTGGAATCCGTAAGCGTGGCATAATCCATGACCTGGAGCAGCACATTAAACACATCCGGATGCGCTTTTTCCATTTCATCCAGCAGGAGCACGGCGTGCGGATTTTTCCGCACCGCTTCCACAAGCATGCCGCCCTGATCAAAGCCCACATAGCCGGGAGGAGCCCCAATAAGACGTGAAATTGCGTGTTTCTCCATATATTCCGACATGTCGTAGCGCAAAAAAGGCACTCCCAAGGTAGCGGCCAATTGCTTGGCAAGTTCTGTTTTGCCGACGCCTGTTGGGCCGTAAAACAAAAAAGCCCCTTGCGGCCTGTTTTCCCGCTTAAACCCGGCCCGGGAGCGCAATACCGCCCGTGTCACGCTGCTCACGGCATCTTCTTGTCCAAACAGCGCACGTTTCAAATCGCGTTCCAGGTGCTTTAAGGAGACTTTCTCCGCCTGGTTTGCCTTTACTGAAGGTATGCGCGCCATGGTTTGCACCACTTGTTCCACATCGCTTACCCCGACAGTGAGCGCGTTTTCTTTGGCCTGCCTTTTCCCTTGAGTTTTTTTACTTTTTTCAACAGGCCGGGATGCACGACTATCCGTTCCCTGGGAGGGATCAAACCCGCGCAACCTGCGTCTGGCGCCGGCTTCATCAATAAGATCGATTGCTTTATCCGGCAAACGCGCATCCGTCAGATACCGGGCCGACAAATTCACCGCGGCTTCGAGCGCGGCGGCGGTATAGCGGACATTATGATGGGTTTCATAGCGTTCTTTGAGGCCTTTTAAGATCTCCAAACACTCTTCATGGGAAGGTTCGCCCAAATCTATTTTTTGGAAACGGCGGGAAAAAGCTTTATCTTTTTCAAAATGGTTGCGCATTTCCTCATGCGTAGTGGAACCGATGCAACGCAATTTTCCGGATCCGAGGGCAGGTTTAAGGATGTTGGAAGCGTCCAGGGAACCGCCGCTCACAGCGCCGGCGCCGACCAAGGTATGGATCTCATCCACAAACAAGATGGATTTTGGCTCACGCGCGAGGGCAGCCAGCACGGCTTTAAGACGGCCTTCAAAATCTCCCCGATATTTGCTCCCGGCCATCATCCCGCCGAGATCCAAAGAATAAAGGTTCACATTATAAAACTCCTCCGGCACCTCCTTATGCGCTATCCGCATGGCGAGGCCTTCGGCCAGGGCGGTTTTTCCTACCCCGGGATCTCCGACAAAAAGCGGATTATTCTTACGTCTGCGGGCGAGAACCTGGATAGTTCGTTCTAATTCCGCCTTTCTTCCGATAAGGGGATCGATTTCCCCTTTTGTAGCCCGCTCAGTCAAGTTTACAGTGTATTTTTTTAAGGCATTAACATCGGCCTGCGTATCTTCATCGGTATTTGCTTCCCGCCCCTGGCTCTCGCCGTCGCCGGAGATAAACTCCAAAACATCCAGCCGGGTAATGCCTTGAGAAAGCAGAAAAAAAGCGGCATATGAATTTTCTTCCTCCAATAAACTAGCCAGCGCATCGCCAATGCTTGCCTGATCTTTTCCGGCGGAGCGCATATGCCGCAACATGCGTTGCATAACGCGCTGCAAAGCGAGCGTTTGGATAATGTCCGCTTCTGTCTCAGCGTTTACCGGGGTCATATGTTCAGCAAAAAAGCTTTCCAGCTTTTTTTGCAAAAGCCCTCGATCCACTCCGATATTTTCTAAAATCGCCTGCCCGTTTTCCTCGGATAAAATCCCCAGAAGCAGATGTTCCAAAGTAAAATATTCATGTTTACGCTTGCGCACTTCGTTGACAGCGAGGGAAAACGCCTGTTCAAGATGAGAATCCAGCATACTTAGTTCTCCTCCATGCTGCAGCGCAGAGGAAAGCCTGCCTTGCGGGCTTTAAGGTGCACCTGGGTTATTTTGGTTTCCGCCACTTCTTCGGTATAAACGCCGCAACTGCCAAGCCCGGTTTCATGCACCGACATCATAATAGCCATAGCCTCGTCCGGACTTTTGCCAAAAATACCCATCAATATATCGATGACAAACTCCATCGTTGTATAATCGTCATTGTGCAGCAGCACACGAAAGCGGCGCGGCTCCCGCACATCGACATCCACAGAAAAATCCGGTCGGGAATCAGAATATGAACTCATGGCATGCATCCGCTTTGTCTGATTACAAGAGGTTCAACTGACTTCTACGTTAAGATATATCGGAATACCGGCAGGTCAAGCATAAAAGCGGCGGCACGCTTAGGAGCTGTCTCTCAATAAATCTTTTGTCCAAATAGCTGCGTCATCCAGCTCTTTTCTCTCCGGTCGAGTACCGTAAGAGTACACTCCCTCCGCAAAAAGAGCTGGATTCCTTGCTCTTGGCGCAAAATCTTTTATTTGGAAACAGCCCCTAAAGCAATTTACCATTGAAAATGTATAATTGCTCTGCAAGGATTTGCCCGTAAATCCTTGCCTTGAGATTGCCGTAGGCGGGCTTTGCCCGCCGTTAAACGACAAATCTCAAAGGTAATCTGCTCTAGGTGCGCCTGTTCTCTTTTTGAACTCCGCATTCCGTTTTTCATTCAAATAAGGAGTATCCGTATGCAGTGGCGCCCTTTATCATCGCAATGAGAGTTCATCGATTGTTACGAAACCGGCATTACCGCCAACGCCGGATGGAATCGATTCTCCGTGGGCGCAAAGGGCAAGAAACGCCGCGCCGTGGGGCGCTCATATTCAGATTCCGGCGGCTCACCCGCGCCTGGGGGCAAAAAGGATGCGCTGCATTTCAGCAAGGGTGCGCAGGCCCTTAAGCTGGGGCGCCCCCCGCCCGCTTTTTTCCGGATCGGCATTTTCAGGAAAAGCGGAGGGACTTTCGGGCTGCGGGGGGCAAAGGATAGGGTCATACTTCAGCCTACTGGCTTGCCCCAGGCGAAGCGCATGCCCGGTCGTGGGCCTGATCTGCCCGTTCAAATCCACCTCTCCCCAAAAAACAGCCCGTTCAGGCAAAGGAGTATCGTAATAAGAAGAAAGCACCGCCGCCACCAGAGGCAAATCCATACCGGGTTCCATCAGGCGGATGCCGCCTCCCACTTTGGCATAAATATCCACCTGGGCGAAGGAAAGATGAAGGCGCTTTTCAAGTACGGCCAGCAACAGATGCAGCCGATTGACGTCAAAGCCGAGGCCTGTGCGCCTTGGAATGGCGAGGTAACTTTTGGAAACAAGCGCCTGAATTTCCACTGCAAGGGGGCGTTGGCCATCCACCGCCATGACGACCGCTGTGCCGGAAAGAGCGGCATCGCGCGCGCCGAGAAAGTAGGTGGAAGGATCTTCCACAAGTTCCATGCCATGTGCGACCATCTGAAAAATCAGCAATTCCTGATTAGGGCCAAAGCGATTTTTCAATACTCTAAGTTGCCGAAAAATGTGCTGACGGTCCCCCTCAAGGGAAATGACGGTATCCACCATATGTTCCAGCAACCGAGGGCCCGCGATCGTCCCTTCCTTGGTCACATGACCCACAAGGATCACTGCGCAGTGGCTTTTTTTGCAGCGTTCCACAAGTTCGGTAGCCACGGCCCGCACCTGGCTCACGTTGCCCGGCAGGCCTTCAGCTCTGGTGGAGCTTAAGGTTTGCACAGAATCGATAATCAGCAGCGCCGGGGCCTGTTCACTTTCCAGCAGGGGAAAAATGTCTTCCACCTGGGTGGTGGCAAGGGCCAGGAGCTTATCGTGCAAAAGGTGCAGCCGCTCCGCTCTGGCTTTAATCTGGGCAAGGGATTCTTCTCCCGACAAATAGACGGCGGTGTTTCCGGAAGCGGCGACCGCGCCCGCCACTTGAAGCAGAAGGGTGGATTTTCCTATCCCCGGCTCTCCTCCCACCAAGATAGCCGCTCCCGGCGTTAGTCCTTGCCCAAGAACGCGATCAAAGGCCTGTATTCCTGTGCTGAATACAGCGCGAGAGCTTTCGCCGGCATCGGCAAGACGCGTTACCGGCTCAACCCGCGTGGGTGAAAGGGGGTTCTGCGCGGCTTTACCGGCAAACTGGAGAGGCTCAAGGCTGTTCCATTCTCCACAGGCGGCGCATTGGCCTTTCCATTGGGGAGAACGCGCCCGGCAGGCGGAGCATACGTAGATTTCGCGAAGTTTAGACATGTGAAAAGCCCCAGGGGAGCATTCGGGGCAGGTGCGCCTGTTAAGGCAAATTAACGTTACGAAGTTCTTTCGGCATGACCGGCAAAAACATATCCGCCATGCCTTCGCGGCGGCCGGCGCCTGTGCGCCGGCAAAGCATATTACGAAGGAGGAGACTCCCGCACCCCTACCACCTGCACTTCAAAGGTGCGCATACTGTCCGTGGGGTTAGGGAACACCACAACAAAAGGCACTTTTCCGCCCGGGGGGACATTGGTATTGTTGACTAAGATAGTTGTGCGATTAGCCAAGGTTTCCCGTAAATCTTTTTCCGAAAGGGTCTGTAACTGGAATAAAGTCAGGGGTACTCCGCAGATCTGCTGCGCGCTGGCAAGCACCTTGTTCTCCGAATCTAAAATGCGCACTTCAACGCTGATATAGTCCCTGTTTTTTTCACCCTTGTTAACGGCAAATCCCTGGATGACCATGAGCTTGCCCATTTCGCTGTTGTCCACGAGAAACTGGCGAATTTCCTCCAAAGTTATGGAGTTGATCAGGCGTTCTTGCTCGGTTTGCTGAGCTTCTTTTACAGGGTCAGCCGGGGGCTTTTTTCCTTCAACTGTTTGCGCGGGCTCCGAGCTTGTTCCGGATTTTTGCCCTGGGCCGGAAAACGGGAAAGACGAAAAAGAATTGGTCATCAAATAGGCCCCATAAGCCAAAAGCGCCAGCAAAGGAATTGCCAGTAAGGCGAAAAGGTAAGGGCGTTTCTTTTTGAGTGCGGGAGCCTTCGCCTCTATGGAAGGGATGGCGGCGCTGTTTTGCGCCGGCTCGCCGGAAGGTTGCGCACGGCCTTGCGCGGGCATGGGAAAAATAAAACCGCAATTGGAACAGCGCGCCTTTTTTCCCGGCTTGTAAAGCTCCTCAGGTAAGGAAAAACTTGTTTCACAGCGGGGGCAGGTAATAATCATGCCTGATCCTCAAACTCAACTGTATAGAGGGCTGGAAGCTCCCTGTATCTTTCGTCGTAGTCAAGCCCGTAACCGACAACAAAGCCGGACAGGAGACGAAAACCGGAATAATCCACAGTAACAGAGTGTTCACGCCGCTCTATTTTATCGATCAATGCAGCGATGCGCAATGATTTTACATTTTGCGCCCTCAGATATTCCACCAAAAAAGCCATGCTGGTTCCCGAGTCGATAATGTCTTCAACCACTACGACATCTTTTCCGGCAAGGGGAATTCGCGGCGCCTGCAGCAGCTCCGCTTTCCCGCAAGACGTTGTCCCACTCCCGTAGCTGGCGATGCGCACAAAGTCAATTTGCGGGAAAAATTTCACATATTTCAACAAATCAGAAAAAAACATAAACGCGCCCGTCAGCACGCAAAGCATGGCTACCTGCTTTCCCGCATAGGCGGTGTTAAGCTGATCAGCAATACTTTGGACGCGCCGATCAATGTCTTCAGCGCTGAACAATATTTTAAGGGATTCCATCCGCATGAGCACCTCTATCGCTTACCTCTCCGGTATTTCAAAGAAAATGCCGCCTGATTCCGCTCTTGCGCGGTGCGCCGGGTGAGACTCTCTCTGCGCCTTCCGAAAAGTTTGCCCGCCTAAACCGTGCGTTGCATGGCCACTTCGTCGCAGTCAGGAAATTTAGGGCAATGGATGCAGTCCGCCCATATTTTTTGCGGCAAACAGTCTTTACCCACCTCGGCAAAGCCCTGGCGCGCAAAAAAACCGGTTTCATAGGTCAAGGTAAACACGGTGCTTATGCCCATTGCGCGTGCATTTTTCAGGCACTCTTCCACCAGCGCGCGGCCAAAACCTTTTCCGCGCAAGCTCTCATCCACCAAGAGTGAACGAATTTCGGCAAGATCTTCCCAAACAATGGAAAGGGCGCAACATCCGGCAATGTGCCCGCGGGCATGGCGTAATACGACAAAATCACGTGTATGGCTATAAATGTCGGAAAGAGAGCGCGGCAACAGCAATCCGTTTTGGGCCGCGTTCAGCAAAAGGGCATGGATGCTTTTGACGTCACTTACCAAAGCATTGTGCAGGCTATATTCCATAATAGTGGCGCGTACTCCCGAAAAAAATGCGAAACAGCATAGTAAGGATTATAAAAAAAGCCACAAGAGGCGGCCTACGCCGCATGGCCGAATTTTCGCATGCCGGTTCCGGCGTCCGGGGCAAACTTGGTCCAGTGCCATCCGCCCGCGAAAGCGCGTTCCATGCGTCTTCATGCGGGCGGCAACAAAGCGGCGGAGCGGGAGGCTCCCGCGCATTTTTTGCGCGGCAATGTCAAGGCGCGCGGGCCTGACCTGACCGTGCTTTAGACAGAGACTCTGCGCAAACTATTCCATGAGGAGATCCGCGATGGTTTTCTTCAAATCCGCCTCATCCACAAGGCCACGGTGGTTTACCACAAGCTCGCCTTTTTTATTATAAATAAGCAGTTGCGGAACAGCCGTCACCTTTACCCGTTGAATAAAATCGCCCTCAGCGAGCATGATCGGATAATTAATCCGCAGCTCATTAATATAGTTGGCGAGAGCTTTGGGCTCCTTATCCACGGAAACGCCCAGCAAAGCCACTTGCTCTTCAGTAAAATCCCGGCGCGCACGTACCAGCCCGGGGATTTCATCGCGGCAGGGAGGGCACCAGGAAGCGAAAACATTCACCACCATCACCTTCCCCTTTTCCTTGCTCACACGCTTTAAAAGCTCTCCCGCATCGATGCCGGGAATATCGCCCGGCTTAATTTTTTCAGAAGCGGCGAATGTAGTGGCGGCTAGTAGGAGACACACTGTAAGGACTGTTATCGCATGCAAAATCTTCCATCGGCGCATAAGTTTCTCCTCTATCGCGGTGGCGCTGATCAGGCATCCCCATTCAGGCATGCCCGTACCTCTTTGAAGTTACAGTATTTTTGCCCAGTCCTTTTTCTTTTCACCAGGGCCGCCTGAGCTTTTTCATAAGGGCCATGCATATCCAATAACCTCTACCGTACAAGGGCTCTTGCGTCCAGTACCAACATATCCAAACTGCGCCACTGCCCGCTTATGCGCTCTCCCGTTCCGTTCGGGATAAGGCAAGGGCAAGGCGCACGGCTTCCACCGCATCTTTTGCATAATGCGCGCCTATGGCGCGCGCGAAGTCTTCCGTCACCACAGCGCCGCCCACCAGGACTTTTTTATCCATCTGTTTCTTTTTCAACAGTTCCACAGTGTCGCGCATGCGCACCATGGTGGTGGTCATTAAGGCGGAGAGGCCAATAAGCGCTGCGTCGTGCTTTTGCGCCGCTTCGACAATTTTTTCCGAGGCCACGTCTTTGCCCAGATCGATCACTTCAAACCCATGGTTGCCGAGCATAAGATTCACAATATTTTTCCCGATATCATGAATATCTCCTTCCACGGTGGCCATGACGATCACAGGGCGGCTGACGTTGCGGGCGTCCTTTTCCAAAAGGGGACGCAGCAGAGCAAAGGCGCTTTGCATACTTTCCGCGGAGCGCATAAGCTGGGGCAAAAAATATTCTTTGCGCTCATATTTCGCCCCTACTTCGCTAATGGCGGGAATCAGCCGCTCATTCACCAAAACAAAAGGGTCTTCTCCGGCATCCAGCGCTTTTTGCACAAGAGGCTGTATTGTTTCACGCCGTCCGGCGATAATAGCCTGCTCTATGCTGTCCGTTCCGGCTCTTTCCCCCAAAGGGTCGGCATCGCCCGCTCCGGCAGGATCGGCCTTTCCCGGGCCGCTTGCGGGCGTATTCGCGGCGCCGGCCCACCCTGCATAGCGACCGATGAAGTTTTCCGCGCTCGGATCATGGCCGAGGAGAAGGTTGGCCGCATGCAGCGCTTCCATGATGCGGGCATTGCCGGGGTTTGCGATGCAGGCGGAAAGACCGGCGCCGGCGGCCATACTGAGAAAGGCGGCGTTTAAGAGCTCACGGGCGGGCAGGCCGAACGAAATATTCGACAATCCGCAAATTGTCGGCAACGCAAGGGTGTTTGTACAATAACGGATAAATTCCAGACATTGTTTTCCCGCATCGGGGTTTGACGAGGAAGCAAGGACCAGCGCATCCACTATGGCAAGGCGGCGTGGAATGCCGAGCCGTTCCATGCCCAGCAGCAACTCCTCCACAATGGCTATGCGCTCCGAGGCTTTAACAGGCAAGGCGCTCCCCTTAAGGGGCAAAAGAATAAAAGGCGCGCCGAAGTCGCGGCATAAAGGCCCGAGGCGTTCCATCCGGCCTTCTTCGCCGCTGATGGAATTTACCAGAGCCGAGGCCGGATATGCCGCCAGGCTTTTCTCCACCGCTTCGGCATTGGCGGAGTCCAGCGCAAGGGGGACGGGGTGAAGAGCAGCGAGACGAGCGGCCAGATCCGGCAGAAGGCGGCATTCGTCTACCATGGGCGCGCCCACATTGACGTCCAGCACAGCAGCGCCGGCGGCAATTTGTTCATCGGCAAAACGTATGGCCAGGCTGAACTCTCCCGCCCGCAATTCTTCACAAAACAGTTTTTTTCCGGTGGGGTTTATGCGTTCTCCCACCAGGCGTATAGGATAATCCTGCCCCATGCGTACGAGCCGGGAGCGTGATGTCACGGCTATACCTGATAAAGAAGGGCGCTTTTCGGCGGGCGGCAAAGCAAGAAGTTGTTTTTTTAAAGCGGCGATATGTTCCGGCGTCGTGCCGCAGCAACCGCCCACAGCCTGCGCGCCGTCCCGGGCAAAGGCAACGGTGGCCTGTGCAAAGGCCTCGGATTCCAACAAAAAAAGCGTACGGCCATCTTTAAGCACAGGCAAGCCCGCATTGGGCTGGATCAGCACCGGGACCGGGCATTGGTCCAAAAGCGCATGGGCGGCGGCGTGCATTTCCTTCGGCCCTTCGCTGCAGTTCATGCCGATGAGGTCCACGCCCATATTGGCGAGGGTGGCGACGCACACGCCGACATCCGATCCCGTCAGGGTACGGCCGTCTTCATAGGTCATGGACACGGCCACAGGTAAATTTCCTTCGCGGCGGGCGGCAATGACAATCGCTCTTGCTTCTGCTATATCGAACTGCGTCTCGGCAAGAATGAGATCCACTCCTCCTTGCATTAAACCGCGAATCTGTTCTTGAAAAGCGAGCGTCAGCTCTTCAAACGCAAGTTCTCCAAGGGGGCGCAGAAACTTTCCGGAAGGGCCCACGCTTCCGGCCACAAACACCATGCGTCCGGCCTCGTCAGCGGCGAGGCGCGCGCTTTTTGCCATCAGACGATTGAATTCTTCCGCGTTGATATCTTTGGGCAATTTAAACCGTGTGCCGCCGAAAGTGTTGGTGGTAAGCACATCCGCGCCCGCCTTGGCATATTCGGCATGGATGCTTTCCAAAACATCCCTGCGGGCAAGGCAAAAGGCCTCGGGATTCTGGCCGGGCGAGAGCCCTCTGTTTTGGAGCATAGTGCCCATGGCGCCGTCAAACAGCAGCCTGGCTCCGGATGCAAGCATTTTACGAAATGAAGACACTGAAAGTTCCTCCAACTGATGTTGCGCTTGTCCGGCTCATATGCCGTAGCCCTCTTCCGACGTAGCGCGGGCGTACTCTGTGTTTACTGAAAATAATTGAAAAAAACAAATAAAAATTCTATCTTATTGAAGATACAGAAACCTATAGGGTAACACCAGCATGGCCTCAAAAGCTTCAAAAACAATAACGGCACGCCCCTCCTCAGCGCAAAAGCAGTCTTCCGGAAAGAAACAGAAAGCTTCCGGCGAAAAAGGGTTGGCGCAAGGCTCGGCGGACTTTGATGCCGACTCTGATTTGACGCCGGCCGCGATGCCCGATATTGAGGAAAGCGCTGAGGAAGAAGAAGGCGAGGGCTTTGGCGCTTTTGAGCCGGATGACGATGACTTCACGCTGGAACTTCCTGAAAACGAATCCCTATCCGACACCAACCTGCCCAGCCTGCCTCCGGACTCTCCAGGTTCCCTGGCCTTGTTTACGCGCCGCCCTCCGGAGCGCGCCAGGGACAGCTTGCAGCTTTATCTTAAGGAAATCAACAGATTTCCCCTCCTGCAACCTGAAGAAGAAGTGGAGCTGGCCCGCAAGGTCAGGGACACGGGCGACACGGACGCGGCATTTCGACTTATTTCCTCGCATCTGCGCCTTGTGGTGCGCATTGCCATGGATTTTCAGCGCCGCTGGATGCAAAACGTGCTTGACCTTGTTCAGGAAGGGAATGTAGGTCTCGTACGGGCGGTGAATAAGTTTGATCCTGAAAAAGGCATTAAGTTTTCCTATTACGCAACTTTCTGGATAAAGGCTTATATTCTTAAATTTATCATGGATAACTGGCGCTTGGTCAAAATCGGCACCACCCAGACCCAGCGCAAGCTCTTTTATAACTTGAACAAAGAGCGCCAGCAGCTTGCCGCCCAGGGATATGATCCGGACGTGGCGCTGCTTGCGGAGCGGCTTCAGGTAACGCAGGAGCAAGTGCTGGAAATGGAACAGCGCCTGGACGCTTCGGACATGTCCCTGGATGCCCCTGTGAGCGATGGGGATTCCAGCGGCGCAACGCGCATGGAGTATCTGCCGGCCCTGGGGCCCGGCATAGAGGAAACCTTAGGCAACAGTGAAGTGTCCCACATCGTGAGGGAGCGTTTGCGATCGCTCAAACCCCTTCTCAGCGATAAAGAACGGTATATTCTGGACCAGCGCCTGCTTTCGGATGAGCCGGTGACTCTTCGCGAAATAGGCGATTTTTTTCATATTACCCGGGAACGAGTGCGTCAGATAGAAGCCAGGTTATTGCAGAAAGTCTGCGATCATCTGTTTAAGAATATTAAAGACTTTTCACGTGACTGGATTGAACAATAATGCTCACGACAGCCCTTTTCTCCGTCCGCCCTCCGAAAGGCGGCGCGGCAGGCCCGGCAGCGGCCCGGCAGCGTTTATCGCGCCTTGGCTTCGGCATATTTCTGCTTGCAAGTTTGGCTTTCACGCTCCCCATCGGGCAAGGCCGAGCGCAGCCCGTGCGGGAAGCCTCCGCGCCCGTCCCGGAGTCCATAGCTGAAGCCATTGATCCTTCAGACTGGCTCTTAAGCCCCGAGGCGGAACATCTCTATTATTATCTGCTTCTCACCGAGGGAATGGCTGAAAATTCACAACCCGTCATCAGCGAGGCCTTGCAGGGTCTGCTCAAATCTGATCCGTCCCTGCCCGTGTTTCAGGACAGCGCCACCATTCTCCTTTCCCGCGGCGAGTTCACGGCCGCGGAAAAACTGGCTGAACAAGGCCTTGCGCGCTTTTCCGGCGACCCTTTGCTCACCATGCTTCTGGCCGGCGCTTACAGCGAAAGCGGGCAGAGCGCCAAGGCAATCTCTTTGCTTGAGGAATATTTACAAAAGCGGCCGGACGCGCAGGATATTATAGAAGAACTTGTGCGACTCTATTTGAACGACGGCCAGGATAAAAAGGCTTCCGAACTTCTGGCGCGGCTTCCGGAAGAGGGCATGCAGGAAGATTCGGAACTCTTTCGGGCACGGGTTCTTTCTTCTGTAGGCCGTTTTGGCGAGGCCAAGGAAAATCTGCGCCGCCTGCTGCAAAAGCGCCCGGATTTTTTTGAAGGCTGGATGGAGCTTGGCCTCACCTCCGAGCGGAGTAAGGATCTGGACGAAGCCTTGCGGGCTTATGAACAGGCGGCGCAGATCGCCTCAGACGTTCCGGAGGTGTATTTTCGCATCGCCCTTTTGCAAATACAAAAAAAGCTCCCTGAAGAAGCGCTGAAGACGCTGGAAAAAGCCGCGCCCTCACCCGGCCTGTATATCCAGGCCGCTTTACGCTTTGCCGACGGTCGTTTTTTTAAGGAAGCCCACTTCATGCTGGAAAAAGCCGCCGCTGCCGGCGCGAATCTGGATGAGATCGCTCTGTTCACTTCCATGTTCAAACAAGAAAGCTCCCGCAACCCTTTGGACGCCCTGCCCGCACTCAATTCCATCAGTCCCGCCAGCAAGCTTTACCCCAGCGCCCTGCAACAGAAGGTGCGCATTTATTTACAGGCAAAGCAGTACGAAAAGGCCTATTCCATAGCCCGGGACGGTCGTAAAAACTTTCCTGACCAGTTGGAGCTTTGGGGGCTGGAAGCATTCACCCTGGTCAAACTCAAACGGCCCGGCGAGGCCGAAAAACTGCTTAAAAACGCGCTTGATCATCACCCGCGCGACGAGCAGCTCATGTTCTCTCTCGCCACAGTACTGGATGAAAGCGGCAGAAAAGAAGACGCCATGAAGGTGATGGAAGACATCATCACCGTCAATCCTAAACATTTTCAGGCGCTTAACTATGTGGGTTATACCCTTGCGGAAAAAAACAGCGATCTCAAACGCGCCCATCAGTTGATTCTGGCCGCCCTGGAGCAAAATCCCGATGCTGATTATATTGTGGATTCGCTGGCTTGGGTGCAGTTTCGCATGGGCCGCTTTGACGAAGCCTGGTCCACCATTAACCGCTGCATCGAACTGGGCGGGAATGAGCCCACCATATGGGAACACTACGGGGATATCGCAAGAGCCCTCGGCAAGTACGCCGAAGCCATCAAAGGCTATACGGAAGCCATTTTGCGCCAACCGGACAATATCACGGAACTGCGCAAAAAGCTCACGGAGATGCACAGTAAATGAGCCGTTCTCTCCTTTTGCGGCAAGGCTGCCTTAAAGCGCTCCCGCTAGGTCCCCTGCTTCGCACCGCATGCCTGTTGCTTCTGTGCTTTTCCTGCACGGGCTGCGCCTCGCTGCAATTTTGGCGGACTTCGCCCGGCTCGCAACTTGCCGACCAGGCCCCTCCCGCTCCTGAATCCAAAGAGGAAAAAGCCCTGCGCGCCTGGCAGCGTTTTAGCGGCGAGTCCGCCCTGGCGGAAAAATTAAACGGCCCCATGCGCATATCCGCCGCTCTGCGCTACACCGACGCCGCGGGAGAAACCACGCGGGTATCGGCGTTGCTCTGGGGCAACGGCGATACGCAATCCCCCTACCCCTTGCGTTTGGATCTCATGGCGGGCATCGGAACGGTGGTGGCTAAAATACGGGAAGACTCCGACAGCTTTCTGGCCTATGCGCCGGATGAAAAAACCGCGTATACCCATGCCCGTGGCAACAGCAATTTAAGTTCTTTCGGCGTGCCCATCCCTTTTAGCCTGGGGGATCTGGCGCTCCTGCTCAGCGGACGCAGCGGACGGCTTTTTTTGCCCAGGAGCGGACAAACGCAGGCTTTGCCCGGGCAGTACAGCATAGGAGAGCATAGCATCAGCTACCGTATTGCCGATGCCGAAGCGCCGGGCATTTTGGAGCTTTCCTTTACAGGGGTTCCCTTGTCTTGGAAAGAAGCGCGCGAAGGAGGATGGGCTATGGAGATGGAACCTGGCGAAACGCATCCGCTCCAACCGCAAAAGCTGCGGATTTCTCACCCCAAAGGCTATTTTGCGCTGGTTACGCTTAAAGAGGTTGCGCGTGTTTCCCCTCCCTTTACGAGCGCGCAACTGGATCTGCCGCTGCCTCCGGGCACGCGGACCGAAGAGTTGCGGGCGCAATAGCGCGTTACTCCTTTGTCCGGGCCGGTAATTTTTGCGTACCATACTCCAACGGGCAGCCACGGCCGGACAATCGTTGCCCGCTCCGCCGCCGCCTTCAAACGCTTTAAAAGGACGCCGCCATGCTTCCGAGTTCATTGTTCATTGCTTCTGATCACGCGGGCTTTACCTTAAAACAAAGCCTTTGCCGTTATCTTGAAAATCAGGGCTGGAAAGTGGAAAACCTGGGCACCCACTCACGGGAGAGCTGCGACTACCCTGAGTATGCCCATGCCCTTTGCAAGGAAGTGCTGCGCACCGGCCATAAGGGCATCCTCATCTGCGGGAGCGGTATCGGCATGTGCATGGCGGCCAACCGCCATCCGGGAATCCGCGCGGCCCTATGCACGCATGAGTTCCAAGCAAGAACGGCCCGCTCCCATAACAACGCCAATGTGCTCTGCCTTGCCGAGCGCATCACGGCGCCCTCTCTGGCTTTTTTGATGGCCGATCTTTTTCTGGAAGAGCCTTTTGAGGGCGGCAGGCACGAGCGACGCGTCACTCTTATTGATCCCGCGTCATAGGTGAATGTGTATGCAACTGTACAACACCCTTACGGGAAAAAAAGAAGAATTCGTCCCTGTTTTTCCGGGCAAAGCCGGCATGTACGCTTGCGGCATCACCGCCTATGACTATTGCCACATAGGGCATGCCCGTTCAGCCATTGTTTTTGATGTGCTGGCGCGCTACCTGCGCTCTTTGGGCCTCACCCTCACCTTTGTGCGCAACTTTACGGATGTGGATGATAAAATCATCAACCGCGCCAATGCGGAAGGCGTTTCGAGCCAAGAAATAGCCGAGCGTTACATTGCCGCCTTCCATGAGGATATGGATCGCCTGGGAGTCACGCGCGCCGACATAGAGCCCAAAGCCACGGAATATATAGACGACATGATCGCCTTATGCCAAAAGCTTATTGCCCAAGGTAACGCCTACGCCACACTGTCGGGGGATGTCTATTTCAAGATCCGTTCTTTCCCGGCGTATGGCAAACTGTCAGGCCGCGATCTTGACGATTTGCGCGCCGGCGCAAGAGTCGCGCCCGGAGAGGAAAAAGAAGACCCCCTGGACTTTGCCCTCTGGAAAGGGGCGAAGCCTGGAGAACCTTTCTGGGAAAGTCCCTGGGGCCCGGGCAGACCCGGCTGGCACATTGAATGTTCCGCCATGAGCGAAAAAAACCTCCCCCTCCCCCTGGATATCCACGGCGGCGGTCAGGATCTGATCTTTCCCCACCATGAAAACGAAATAGCGCAGACAGAGGCCGCCACAGGCAAAGACCTGGCGCGTTTTTGGGTGCATAACGGCTTTGTGCGGATCGATTCGGAAAAAATGTCCAAGTCGCTGAACAACTTTAAAACCATCCGGGATATTTTAGAGTCTTATCTTCCGGAAACTCTGCGTTTTTTCTTACTGGCGCGCCATTACCGCAGCCCCGTGGATTTCAGCTTTGATTCCATGGAGGAGGCGGAAAGAAGCCTTAAACGTCTCTATGAAACGCTGGCCCTGCTGACGGCTGAGCTTGCCAAGGCTCCGCCCCAGGAAGGAGGCGCCCCTTCCGAGCTTGAAGAAGAATTTTCCGGCTTAAGCGCGGATTGGGATACGGCCATGGCCGATGATTTGAACACAGCGGCGGCTCTCGGGCATCTGCACGGCATAGCCAGGCTGGTTAAACGCATTCTGGAAGACAAACGCCTGCGTAAAAATGCCGGAGCCCGGAAGCTCCTGGAGGCGGCGCACGCAAAATGGCTCGCCTCTGCCGCAGTGTTTGGCGTTCTTTTGCAGCCTGCCGACGAATTTCTCGCTGCCCTGCGCGCCTGCCGGGCAAAACGCAAATCCATTGTTCCGGAAGAAGTGGACCGCTTAGTGGAGCAGCGCCGGGAAGCGCGCCGGAATAAAGATTTTACCGCCTCGGACGCTTTGCGTGACCAACTTGCCGCCATGGGCGTGGAAGTACGCGACACACCGGAAGGAGCTGTCTGGGACATCGCCTGATGCTGTCCCAGGGCCGTTCTCAACCATAAGGCCTTTTTCGCCATGATGCAGTCACCCTTATGCCGCCGGAGCCTGAGTCTGGCGTTGCTTTGCGCTTTTTTGTTTTCCTCCGTGTTCGCGCCCGCCCGGGCTTTGGCCTGGGGCGAGTTCACGATTAAAGACGAACGCGAACTCGGGGAGAAATTCAATGTGCTCATCCGCTCCCGCATGCCCCTTGTCCAGGACGCCGAGGTGGTGGATTACGTCAACGGCCTTGTAGACAGACTTTCCCGCAATCTGCCTCCTCAGCCTTTTCCGTTCAAAACCAGCGTCATCCTGCATAATGCGGTCAATGCCTTTGCAACGCCCGGCGGCTATCTTTTTGTGCATACGGGCCTTATCCTAGCCATGGATAACGAATCGGAAGTCGCCGGCGTGCTGGCGCATGAAATGGCCCACGTCACCCAACGCCACATTGCCCGGCGCATTGAAAGCAGTCAGCTTGTGGGCATGCTCTCACTCCTCGGAGCGCTGGCGGGCGCTTTTCTCGGCGGGCAAGGCGCATCCGCCGCCATGGTGGGCTCGCTGGCCGCAGGGCAGGCGGCCATGCTGCACTATAGCCGCAACGATGAGCGCGAAGCCGACCAGGTAGGCATGAACTACCTGACGCAAGCGGGCTATTCTGTTCAAGGAATGGTAGGCGCCTTTCAAATTCTCAGCCGCAAGCAGTGGCTGATGGGCAGCGACATTCCCTCCTACCTCTCCACCCACCCGGATCTGGAAGAGCGGGTCCAGGACATGCAGGTGCGCATCTCGCGCCTGTCTCAGGGAAAACGGGGCGAAGACAGCGGCAATGCCGCTTTTCTCCGTGTGCAGGCGCTCATCCGGGCGCGTTACGGGGATCCGGAACCTGCAACCCAGGCCTTTGCCAAGCAGCTTAACGGCCCGCACAGGTGCATCGCCTTAATGGGCATGGGCATTCTGGCTTCACGGCTCAACAGAATCAACGACGCGAACGCTTCTTTCGACCAGGCCCTGGCTTGTGCTCCGCACGATGAGCTCATCGTGCGCGAAGCCGGGCGGCACCATTACACTAAGGGAGACAAAAACAAAGGCGGCGCGTTGCTGGCTCAGGCCGTTTCCATGAACCGCAATGATACGATGGCGCTGTTTTATCAAGCCCGTAATCTGGGAGATCTCGGTCAGACCGGCGAAGCCATCGAGTTCGCGCGCCAGGTGCTGTATAAGGTTCCGGAAGATGCGGAAGTGCATGACCTGCTCGCCCGGCTTTACGGCGCGCGGCGGGAATTTTTTCAAGCCAATCTGCATATGGCATACAGCGGCCTTTATGAAAATAACGAGCGCCGGGTAACGCAATTTCTTGATAAGGCCAAAACCTTCGCCAAAAGCCCTGAGCAAAAGAGCAAGGTGGAACGCTTTGAAAAAGAATACAAAGAACGTAAACAATTTTGGAAATAAGAAATATTGCGCGGCAGACATGCCGTTGTACTGATAACTGCATTATAAAAAAGTAAAAATAATTGCTCCTCTAAAACAGAGGAACTATTAAAGGAATACTCCATATGGCCATGCCATGGAGTATTTTTATTTTTGTGTGGATTGTTGACGGCGCCGCGATGCAGGGAGGGGGCCATAGTGCGGATTGCAAAACATATTCATTTTTCGTTTCATTAAAGAGCATTTTTCTTAAATTATCTACATTGTTGCGCTGAATGCTTCGAAACATAATTCTGCTTCAACGCGAAAATTGTTGCGGAAACCGTATTCCAGGCTACAGCGATGGCAAATGAAACGTCACTCAAAGCAATTTTCAACCATTAATTGTGTAGCCCAATAACACATTATTTTTTGAGGTTCTTCATCATGAAACTGCAAATGAAAATGCTGCTTGCCATTATAAGCCTATTCGCGCTCTTAATGAGCCTCAGCGGTTATCTTGCATACAGAGAAACCGCGGCCAGTCTTGAAAGCGCCCTTAAAGACAATATGGGAGGGGAAGCCAACGCCCTCGTGCGCGCAATCACCGACTTAGCCACAACCAGCACTCTCAACATTGAGCGTACCTCTCAAAATACGGCTGTGCTGAGTTTTTTTCAAAGCAGCAAAGATCAACCCGCGGTTGACAGCATTGTGAGCGCTCTTCAGACGCTTGAGCGTAGCTACCCTGATTTTGATCGCATTACCCTGCTTGATGCGCAAGGCAAAGTTATCGCCACCTCTCGTCCCGATCTGAGTAAAATCGGCGACAGCTTCGCGGACCGCGACTACGTTCAGCAGGCCTTAAGCGGCAAAACGTATCTCACCAACCCTTTTATGAGCAGGGTGACAAATAAAAGCATTTTGGCCACCTCCGCTCCGGTGCGCTTAAACGGAACCATCGTGGGCGCCGTGTACGCCACTATCGATCTGGAAAACTTTTTCAACACCTGGGTCGCTCCCATTACCGTCGCTGAACGCGGCTTCGCGTATATTCTGGACAACAACGGGCTGATAATTATGGCCAAGCGGCATGATTGGCTTTTAAACCCCAGCCTGCCTTCGACTCCCCTCTACAAACGTTGGATCTCCTCCAACAGCGAGGGGCAGGAGAGCCATTTGGACAATGCGGGCCAGACGGCTATCAGCTACCATAAAAAAGAGCCTCTCACCAAAATGATCGCGGTTATCCAGGCCGAAGAATCCGACGTCTATGCGGGCCTTTATTCACTGCGGACCACAAGCATCATCATTTCGCTCTGCGCCATGCTTACTGGCGGCATCGCCATCTTTCTCATCGTCAGGCCCATTGTACGCGCCTTGCACCAGGGCGTCGTCTATGCGCAGGATATCGCCGCCGGCAAGCTTGACGGCGAGTTGCGGGTCACGCGTAAGGACGAACTCGGGCAGCTCGCGGATTCTTTACGCGCCATTCCCCAAGCGCTTAAAAATATCCTTCAAGAATACAGCGATCTCGAAAAAAATATTGAGCAGGGCAACATTGCGGCTGAAGGCAATGCGGATAAGTTCAGCGGAGATTTTTCCACTCTTATTCAGGGAACAAATGCCATTCTCACGCGTTTTCGCACTGTGCTGGACAATATTCCCTCACCCGTGGTCATGTTGAATAAGGAGCTTAAAGCCACGTATCTGAACATTTCAGCCATTGAACTGGCAGGGCCGGGGTATGAAGGCAAAACCTGCCAGCAGCTTTTTGGCCGCGACGACTATTTCAGTTCAACCTGCGCTCTGAAAAAAGCTGTGGAAAGCAAGCGCAAGGCCAGTGGAGAAACCCAGGCCCACCCGCAAGGCAAAACCATTGACGTCAGCTATACCGCCATTCCACTCTTGGACGGCAAAGGAAATATTGCCTCTGTCCTGCAATTGTTGACGGATTTAACGGAAATCAAAACTACGCAGCGTACTATTATTGAAGTTGCGAGCGAAGCCATGGGCATTTCCAGACAAGTAGCCGAGGCTTCCAAAGAACTCTCCGCCCAGGTGGGGCAGGTCTCCCACGGAACGGAAATACAAAGGGACAGAGTCAATTCCACAGCCACCGCCATGGAAGAAATGAACGCCACTGTCCTGGAGGTGGCGAAAAACGCCGGCCTGGCGAGAGAGCAGGCCGAAACCACGCAGCAAAAAGCCAAGGAAGGTTCAGAAATTGTTCGCCACGTCATCGATGCCATCCGGCAGGTGGAAGGCGCTTCGCGCGAATTGGATACGAATATGCGCGAGCTCGGCGCGCAGGCGGAAAATATCGGCGGCGTCATGAACGTTATTTCAGATATAGCGGATCAAACCAACCTCCTGGCCTTGAACGCCGCCATAGAAGCCGCCCGTGCGGGCGAAGCCGGGCGCGGGTTTGCCGTTGTTGCCGATGAAGTGAGAAAACTTGCGGAAAAAACCATGAGCGCCACCTCCGAGGTCGGCAACAGCATTACCGGCATCCAGGCCGCCACGACCAAAAACATCGACAGGGTGGCTGTCGCGGCCGAACGCGCGGGTAAAGCCACGGAACTGGCGAGCACCTCGGGCGAGGCCCTTACGGAAATCCTTAATCTCGCCAGCGGCAACGCCGCTCTCATTACCAGCATTGCGGCGGCTTCCGAGCAGCAGTCCGCCACATCGGAAGAAATCAACCACGCTGTGGAAGAAATTCACCGCATTGCCGCGGATTCCTCAGAGGGGATGCATGACGCCGCGAGCGCTGTGCAAGGCCTTGCCAGACTGTCGGATGATTTAAAAGTGCTCTTGGACAGGCTGCAATAACGCGGCCTTTGCCAATCAAAAAGCAACCGCCCTGGGAAGCTGAGCTCCCAGGGCGGTTGCTTTTTGATTGATGACAAACCCCGCAAAGCCGGGTTTTGTAAAGGCGCGCCCGTTGCGGCGCCTATGGGCGGCAGTGAATGCCGCCTGCGCCGGTTTTTCATATTGGCTCAGTTTGAATATGCCGGTACTGGATGCGGCCTGCCATCCGGCGCGGAAGGCGAGTTTGTTGCTGGGGGAGTGCACTCGTATGGTCCATGACTCCCAACAACAAACGATGCCTGACAAAGCATCACGCCAAACTGAGCCAGTGCCGTTTTTTTCCTTCTCTTGCGCATCCTCATGGGGTGAGGTATGTTTTTTTCACGTTACCCTATGAACATTACACTCATCATTTTCACTTCCGCCACCAACAAAAGCGGCGGCGCGCGTCAGGCCTTGTACCTTGCCGAGGGCATGGAAGATCGCGGGCACAAGGTGCTTTTTTTTACGCCCGAGGGTTCCGAGCTTGCTCCCCTTGCGCCCGGGCGTTCTTTCTGGCGTATTTTAGGCCCACGCGGCGGCTGGCGGCGGCAAATAGAAGCCGCCATGCCGGAAAACGGCCCCTGCGTGGTGCATGCCTTTCATAACGCGGCGGTCAAACGGGCGGCCTGGTGGGGCCTGTTTTGGAAAAAACGCGCCGTGACCGTGGCGCACAGAGGGGTTATTTTCCGGCCCCGCAATCCTTTGCCCTATTGGTCCTGGGGCGTGGACGCCTTTTTGGTCAACTCCGAGGAGTGCGCCAGGATCCTGCGCGGCTTCGGCCTTTCTTCTCGGCGCGTCCTGTATGTGCCCAACGCCGTGCCGGACAGCCGCCTTATCCCCATACGCACAGGGCCGGGAACGGGCGAGGCCTTGCGCGCGGAGCTCGGCATGCCCGGGCAGGCGCGTTTTTTCTTCAGCATCAGCGGAGATAAGGGCTACAAAGGGGTTAAGGAGCTTATTGCGGCCTTTGCCCGGGCCTTTCCCGGGCCTTCACCGGCTGAACAGGACTGCGCGCCCCCTGAAGCTGCCCCGCCGTCGCCGCCGCATCTTGTCATCCTCGGCATTAATCCTGCGCTCTGGCAGCCTGTGGTGGAGGATCTAAGGCTCACCGGGCGCATTCATTGCCTTGATCGCAGGGAAGATGTGGCTGATTTTCTTGCCTCCTGCATGGCCTTTGTGCTGCCTTCCCTTGCTGAATCCATGCCCAACACCTTGTTGGAAGCCGTGCGCATGGGGCTGCCCTGCATAGGCACCCGGGTGGGGGCTGTGCCGGATATCCTTGCCGGAGAGGAAAGTAGCGTGTCGGAAGGCGTTTTGGGGCCTTGCGGTCTTCTGGTGCCGCCCGGGGATGTGCCGGCCCTGGCTGAGGCCATGCGCCGCCTGGATGAGGAACCCGCCCTGCGACAAAGTTTTGCGGCCAATGCCCGCCTGCGCGGGGAAAGTTACAGGCCGGAAAAGCGCCTTGACCGGCTTGAAGCAATCTATGCGGCGCTGCTTCGCAGCAAAGGACTGCTCTGATGTGCGCCCCGCATGACTACGGACATGGGGGCGAAGTATATTCCCTGTCCCGGCGTCTGGGCGCTCCCCCCGAGGCTTTTTTGGATTTCAGCAGCAACGCCAATATCTTTGCCGAGCCTCTGACTCGGGAATTGGTTCTGGCAACGCCTTACCCCTTTGAGCATTATCCGGACAGCCGGGCGAGCGCCCTGGTGGAGGCCCTTTCCGAGCATGAAAATATAGCGCCCGAACGCATTTTGCAAGGCAACGGCGCTGCTGAGCTCATCTGGCTTGCCATACAAGCGCTTGCGCCGCGTAAGGCCTTATGCGTCGGTCCGATTTTTTCCGAATTTGTCAGGGCCTTACAAGCTTACCGCGTGCCTCATGAAATTCTCATGCCGCCGGCGGAGCGCCACTTCGCCTGCGGCCCGGCGGAACTGGAAAAAATCTGGAATACGGACGCGGATCTGGTAATCCTGTGCACGCCCAATAATCCGGCAGGCGTCACCTATGAAAACATCCACGCCTTACTCAACGTTTTGCGCGCGCCGCGTGTGCTCATCGACAACAGCTACCGGGAGTTTCTCTATGGCGCCGTGGAATATGAACAAAATCACTTTCATGCCTATCAGAGTTTCCTCCGTCCCGGAGTAAGCCTCTTCACACTGCACAGCCTGACCAAATTTTTTTGTTGCCCGGGCATACGCCTTGGCTATATCCTGGGCGATGCGCTGCACCTTGCGCGCATGGCTTCATTGCGCCCTTCCTGGACAGTGAGCGCTTTTGCGCAGCTCATGGGCCGCATTTTTCTGGAACACAAGCAAAGGTATCGCGATACCTTGCCTGCACTTTTCAGCGCCACGGCGCATATGGGCAGAGAACTGCGCCGCCTTGGCCGCATGGTTCCGGAACAGGTGTTTGAAGGGCCGGGTTTTCTGTGCTGCAAGCTTGCTCCCGGCCTAAAAGCCGCCGCATTGCATGCGGCCCTTCTCAAGTTTCATATTCTAATCCGTGACTGTGACGCCATTCCCGGCATGCCGCCGGACTTCATTCGCCTCCGCGCCCGGTCAAAAGAGGACAGCGACCGGCTTTTGTCCGCCCTTCGCATCCTGACGCCGCTACAGGATAGAGCATAGCGCGGCCTGGTCTAACCCTGTATCCGTAACGAGAAGAGCCATGTACATTGTCACCGGGGGCGCGGGTTTCATCGGCAGCGCCATGATCTGGAAGCTCAACAGCATGGGTATCGACAACATCCTTGTGGTGGATAACCTCGGCTGCTCCGATAAATGGAAAAACCTGGTGAACCGGCGCTATCTGGATTACCTGCACCGGGACGTCTTTATGGAGCTTGTGCGTGAAGATGCGCTTGGCGAGGAAATACACGCCGTCATCCATATGGGGGCCTGTTCTTCCACTACGGAACGCGATGCGGATTTTCTCATGCGCAACAACCTGGCCTACAGCAAACGGTTGTGCGAGTTTGCGCTGAAAAAAAAGGCCCGGTTCATCAACGCCAGCAGCGCCGCCACTTATGGAGACGGCGGCCGCGGCTTTGACGACGACCTTGGCGGACTCGACCTTCTTAAACCGCTCAACATGTACGGCTATTCCAAGCAGCTTTTCGATCTCTGGGCCCGGGCCCAGGGGTATTTTGATCGCATAGCCAGCCTTAAATTTTTTAATGTTTACGGCCCGAATGAGCAGCACAAAGGAGACATGCGCAGCGTGGCCAACAAGGCCTTTCATCAAATCCGCGAAAGCGGCGGCATGCGCCTTTTTCGCTCCGAGCATCCTTCCTATGCGGATGGGGGGCAAATGCGCGATTTTGTCTATGTGAAAGACTGCGCGGAAATTATGTGGTGGCTGCTGGAGAATAAACAGGTCAACGGCCTGTTCAACGTGGGCACAGGCGAGGCCCGTTCCTGGAACGACCTGGCAGCGGCGCTTTTCGCGGCCATGGGGCTGCCGGAGAATATCGAATATATCGAAATGCCGGAGCAGCTCAAAGGCAAATACCAATACTTCACAGAAGCGCGCATGGCGCGCCTTAGATCCGCCGGCTACACGCTGCCTATGTACAGCTTGGAACGGGGGGTCGCCGATTATGTGCAAAGATACCTGCAACACGCCGATCCGTACCTATAACGCGGTTGCGCCAATTTTTTTTGTAGGAGAGAGCCATGCCCCCATTTCCCACGCGCGATTTTGCCGGGCGCACGCCCATTGCCGCCGCTCTGGCCCTTGCCGAACCCACAAACGATATCTTTATTTGCGGGTGGGTGCGTACCCGGCGCGATGCCAAGGGCCTCAGTTTTTTAGAATTAAATGACGGATCCTGCCTTGCCAACATGCAGGTCATCATTGAGGAAAGCAGCCCGGCGCATGCGCAGCTCGGCTCTGTGAACACGGGTTTTTCCGTCCTGGCCCGGGGGGAGTTGGTGGAATCGCCGGGCAAAGGGCAAAAATGGGAACTACGCGCGCAAAGCCTTACGGTTTATGGCGAAGCGGATCAAGAAAGCTTTCCCATGCAAAAAAAACGTCATTCGGATGAATTTTTGCGCGGCATCGCCCATTTACGGCCCCGGACCAATAAATACGGCGCCATGTTCCGAATCCGTTCCGAAACGGCTTTTGCCGTGCATGAATACTTCCGGGAGCGGGGCTTTTTCCATGTGCATACGCCCATCCTTACAGGTTCCGACTGCGAAGGCGCGGGCGAGATGTTCCGCGTCACCACATTGCCTGTACATGGGCCTGCGCCTTGCAAAGAAGAGAACGGCAAAAACGCGGCGGAGGGCGGCAATCTTTTTGCGGAGGACTTTTTCGGGCGCGAGTGCAACCTGACTGTATCGGGGCAGCTTGAGGCGGAAAATATGGCTTTGGCCCTGGGCAAGGTATATGCCTTCGGCCCGACCTTCCGGGCGGAGAATTCCAATACGCCGCGCCACTGCGCTGAATTTTGGATGATCGAGCCGGAAATGGCCTTTGCCGATCTTACCAGCGACATGGACCTGGCCGAGGACTTGACGCGTGAAGTGGTGCGCCGCGTGTTTGAGCGTTGCCCTCAGGATCTTGAGTTGTTTGATCGTTTTGTGCAGCCTGGACTGCTGCATGAACTTGCGGCCTTCATTCAGGAGCCTTTTGCCCGCATAGCTTACCGCGAGGCTGTGGATATCCTTCAACACAGCGGGAAAACTTTTGAATTTCAGCCGGCTTTCGGCACGGATCTGCAAACCGAGCATGAGCGCTACCTTGCTGAAGAGCATTTCAAAAAGCCGGTAATTGTGTATGACTACCCCAAAACCATCAAGGCTTTTTATATGCGCTTGAATGACGACAACACGACCGTGGCCGCCATGGATGTGCTGGCGCCGCGCATTGGGGAGCTTGTGGGCGGCAGCCAGCGCGAGGAGCGCCTGGAGGTTTTGGAGTCACGCATCCGTGAGCTTGGGCAGGATCCGGCCTCATACTGGTGGTATCTTGATCTCCGGCGTTTTGGCTCTGTGCCGCATGCCGGCTTTGGCCTTGGCTTTGAACGTTTGCTGATGCTGCTGACGGGCATCAGCAATATCCGGGATGTCATCCCCTTCCCGCGCACTCCCAAGAATTTGGAATTTTAAGGAGAATCACTCATATGACCTCAGCCCATGTTTCCCGAAATTGCTGGAAGGAGTATGGCAAAGATCAAAACGCCATGGAAGAATTGGCTAAGCGCTATGTGGACTTTCTCTCCCGTTGCAAAACCGAGCGGGAGAGCATCGAATATGTACAGGAACGTCTGGGCAAGGCCGGCTTTACTGAAGACCTGAAAGGCAGCATGGTTATGCGGCACTTGCACGGCAAGAGTCTGTTCGTCGCCAGAAAAGGCAAACTGGCCCTGTCTGAGGGGTTGCATCTCATTTGTGCTCATGCCGATGCCCCCCGGCTCGATCTCAAGCAGCGCCCTTTGCAGGAGCAGGCGGGAGTCGCCCAGCTTAAAACGCACTATTACGGCGGCATCCGTAAATATCAATGGCTGGCCCGTCCTTTGGCCATCCACGGGGTTGTGGTGCGTGAGAATGGAACCACAATCCGCATTGTGCTTGGGGAGGATCCTTCTGAGCCCGTATTCAGTATAGCGGATTTGCTCCCTCACCTAGCCAAGGATCAAATGGAGCTTCCTCTGTCCAAGGCTTTTGATGCGGAAAAGCTCAACCTGCTTTTTGGGCACGCTCCCCTGGGAATCAAGGATAATGGCATGGGGAAAAAAGCAAAAAGCGCGGCGCAAAAGAACGATGCGAACCAGGCGGAAGGAGAAAAAGAACCGATTAAAGCCCGCATTCTGGATCTGCTGCATGACAAATATGGCATTATTGAAGAAGATCTTTATTCAGCGGAGCTCCAGGCCGTTCCCGCCGGCCCGGCCCGCTTTGTGGGGCTGGACGCTGCCCTCATCGGCGGATATGGGCAAGACGATCGCATCTGCGTGTTCAGCGCTCTGGAGTCGTTACTCAGCGCGAGCGAGCATTCCGCCCAATCCACTCAATGCCTTATGTTCTGGGATAAGGAAGAAATCGGTTCCGAAGGTTCCACCGGAGCTAAATCGCGGTTTTTTGAATATTGCATTCAGGATTTGATTGCGGCCTGGGAGCCGCGCACACTGTTTTCTCAAGTTATGCTTAACACCCGCGCCATCTCCGCCGATGTCCACGGCGCCATTGATCCGGACTGGCAGGAACTGCATGAAAAACTCAACGCCGCCACCATCGGGCATGGCCCTTGTTTTTGCAAATTCACGGGGCATAGGGGCAAATATGAAGCCAACGACGCCCACCCGGAATATGTCGGCTGGCTGCGCGGCGTGCTTAATAAGCAAAGCATCCCCTGGCAAATGGCGGAACTGGGCAAAGTGGACGGCGGCGGCGGCGGCACTGTCGCCATGCACCTTGCCGCTTATGGCATGAACATTATTGATTGCGGCCCGCCCATCCTTTCCATGCACAGCCCGTTTGAAATCGCCAGCAAGGCGGATTTATACGCCACTACGCTGGCATATCAGGCTTTTTTACAAGCATAAGCTTACGCGGAGCCTTTGTTTTGCGAACCATATCTTCAATGGAGGCTTGCTATGCCCTATGTCAACATTAAGGTCACAGGCGGCGCTGAAGCGCCCACAGTGGAACAAAAGCGTGAACTCATCGCCGGAGTTACCGATCTGCTCACGCGGGTGCTGGGCAAAAACCCCGCCACCACGGTAGTGGTGATTGATGAAATACCCATGGACAACTGGGGCCTTGGCGGCGAAAGCATCACCGAACGCCGGAAAAAGAAGGCTTGAGGAATTGTTCCTCAATAGATTTTTGGGGATCTGCCCCAATCGCCGCGAGGGGATTGAACCGCCTTACCCCTATACCGCTTTTCAGAATGTGCGCCTGCTGAGGGCCGCGCGTCTTGCCGCAAAGGCCCGCGCAGGGCGGCTCCTCTCCAGATCATGCACGCCCACAAAATTGCGCCCTGCGCGCGATGAGACTCTATGATGCGCTACGCCTATACCCATACCGGAACAGAAGCCACCACCGGCTATTTCACCTGCGCCCCTCCGTCTTCTTTGAGCATTGAGGAGGCGCTGCGCTATCTTGCCGCCCATCCTCTGGATGACTTCATGCGCCGTCATGCGCTCAGTTGCATGGGGTCTTTGTCTCGGCTCGAAGCCATGGAGACTATCAGGCGTGCCTTTGCCGGCTTCTCATCCTGCACGGAAGGAGAAGCCCCGCCGCTCCCTCCGCCCATCCGGGCTCTGATTCTGGAGTTATCACTACTTATTCCTCATTTTGCCGGGCTTGCCGACGAGGAGCCCGGCCCTGCCGACCTTGACGCGACCTCACTCATTTTTTTGCGCTGGGAAAAGCTCCCGGACCGGAGCGCGCAGCAGGCGTGGGGCCGTTATTTTGCTTCAAACATACAGCGCCACCATGCTCTGAAAAGCCCGGAAGCCACAGGGCTTGCCCCGCTGTACCCCCCAAAGCCGGAGCTGTTGCCTGGCCTGCCTGGGCTGGGGCCGGCTTTTACCGATCCCTTTTCCGTATCTCTCGCCGAGCTGTTCCCCGAACATTTGAGCCGGGTGAACCCGCAAAAAGCGCCTTACACGCGCCCGCCCGCGGAAGAAACAGCCGCTCTGGCGGAAGCTCGCCTGCATGCCGCCGGCATCATCGCCGGGGGGCAGATGCGCCATACAGCGTCCTTAAGCCCCATCGCTCTGCTGCGCCCCTGGCGCCTTATGCTGCGCGTAAATGCGGGCCGCCATGCCTTTACCCTGGAGGGGCAGGCTACCACTTACGGGCGCGGCCTTTCCCTAGCTGACGCCCGTGCTTCCTGCCTTATGGAAATGGTGGAGCGCGCTTCGGCTTATCTGAGCATCGGCCCTGAGGCCGTGGAGGGCAAAAGCGTGCCCTGCCCTCTTATTAGCGGTCCCCGTTCGCATATTGTCAGAGAATTCGGCCCGGCCCTTGATCCCAACGACTATCCGCTGGAAACTCCCTACCGGGATGCGCCTCTCAACTGGCTCCAGGGCTCTTTGCCTGACGGCTCCGGCCTGTACGTGCCGGCGCAAATGGCGGGGCTTTTCTGCAATCTGGATGAAATCGCCCTGTATGATGCTCCCGGCTCCACAGGCATTGCCACCGGCTGCTCCATAGAGGAAGCGAAAGTAGCGGCGTTGCTGGAAATTTTTGAGCGGGACGCTGAAGCCACAACCCCGTTCAGCAAAGCGTCCTGCTTCGCTCTGCGGGCGGACCCGGATACGGATCCGCTGATAGCGGCGCTTTTAGCGGATTACGCGGCGCTCGGCATCCAGGTCCAGTTCCAGGACTTGACCGGCCCTTTGGGCGTGCCGGTCTTTCAGTGCTTCGTTATGAGCGCTCGGGGCGGCATCGCGCGGGGGCATGGCGCCGGGCTTTGCGCGCGCAGGGCTGTTCTCTCCGCACTTACGGAAACCCCCTTCCCGTATCCGGACGGCGGCCCTTCAGGCCCTTTGCTTCGCAATTTACCCGTACGCCAGTTGCATGAATTACCTGATTATTCTCTGCCTTCGCCAAAAGCGAATCTCGCCCTACTGGAGGATTTACTCATGCGGAACAAACGCCCTCCCGCCTATGTTGATCTCACCCGCCCGGATCTTGAGTTTCCTGTCGTCCGGGCTCTTGTGCCGGGCATGGAGCTTGCGGCGGATAGCGATGCATTCAGCCGTGTTCCCTGGCGTCTGTATGCCAATTACTTACGCTTGACCGCCACAACCTGAGCTTTTCCTTCTCCGCAAATTGCCGTCGCAAGCGCCGCCTTTTACGGAAATAAGCAGCCCCTGCCCATGCTTGTGATTTTTTTTTTCAAATACAGGCCTTTTCCCCCTTATTTTTTGTGAGAAATTCCGGTAAGTGCAACTAACGCATGGAAGTCATTTCATAATTCATGAGAGAATGACTTCTAACGCCGGACGATAAGTCCGGCGCGCCGCGATACGCGGTGTGAGCGAGCCGAAAACCAGGTTTTCCGGCGAAGCGATCGTCATAAATCAGCCGCCGGGCGATTTATGAAATGAGTACGAGTCATTTTGAAACGCCGCACTCGTCGTTTACGGCAGGCCGAGGCCTGCCTGCTCCTTGTTAGTGACCGTCCATGCCGCCGCCCATGTCCGGCATAAGGCATTTCAAAGTCATCATGCCTTAAGTACAACTCATTTTATGTTTCACTTATATTCTCCACTCCCGTTTACCGGAGGCCCTATGACGCAAGAAGCCGCACCTTCTCTTTCTTCCAGACCCCGTCTGGATTATCTGGACATCGCCAAAGGATTTGCCGCCATGGGCGTGGTATTATTGCATCTTTTCAACCATTCGGTGCTAACCAAAGTAGGGGCGCCCTGGCATATCTGGCAGGCCATGCCTATTTTTCTGTTGGTGGCCGGCATCACCGGAGCCATGAGTTGGAAAAAGTATAAAGGAAATATCGGCGCTTATTACCGGGATCTGCCCCCCAAAATTCTCGCGCTTTATCTGCCCTATGTGGTGGTTGTGCTCCTCTATCACCTGTATGCGGGCGAACCCGTAACCCTGGGAGGCTTTTTCGATACTCTGCTCATGGGCTACCTTGGCCCGGGCGGCTATTTCGTGCCTCTCATTGTGCAACATCTTATTTTTTTCCCGCTCCTGCTTTCGGTACGCGAATTCATGAAGTCCGATCTCTCTTTTCTGGCCCTGGCGCTTTTCATCAATATCATTTTGGAACGGCCTTTCGCGTTGGTGGATATGGACGCCACGCGCGCGCTGTATCGCATTTACTATTTTCGCTATTTGTTCGCCTGCTGCCTCGGGGCTGTGCTGGCCACAGGCAACCCTTTTAACCGAAATATATTTCTGGCTCTTGCCGCATTAAGCGCTGTTTACATCGGCGCCGCCATTTATCTGAGCAACCCTCAAGCAACCCCGCCAAGCTTTTGGAATCTTAGCCTGCTGCGTGCTGATGATTGGTACTTCCAACATTATCCGTCCTATTTCTTCACCGCCTGGCTGGTGTTTGCCATGCGCGATCACGAGATGCGCATCCCCAAAGTGGAGTGGATCAAAAAAATAGGCAAAAGCTCCTACGATATTTTCATCTTTCAGATGCTGTTCTTCATCACTCTCGTGATCAGCATCAAAAAATACTACGGATGGAGCGATCTTCCCTTTTGGACGACCATTCCCAGCTTTGCCTTCTGCATTGCCGGAGGCTTGCTCCTCACTCACCTGAAAGCCCTTTGGCAGGCTCACAAGAAAAAGTCGGCGCAACAGTAGTATTGCTTCTTACCCCACAAATAAACATCCCCCGGCATGGCATAGCCGGGGGATGTTTATTTGTGGGCCTTTTTCTCTCAACAATCAGATCGGATCTTCCTCATCAAGCTCCGCCTCAGCGCTTTCAAGCACAAGTTCCATGGCGATGCGTTCAATGGCCGGAGTATCGGCCCGGGCAGTGAGCAGCGCTAAATAATCCTGTCCCTCTTTCAATCTTTGTCCGAGCCTCTCTGAATAGAGGGCGATAAATTCCGTGGCCAGAGCGATGACAGCGGGATTTTCCTGTTCGATGGCGGCCATGGCTTCTTTATAATTAAGGGCGCACAAAGTCTTGCGTTCCTCCTCTGTAAGAACGGCGCCTTCGCCAGCATCGCAACGCTGCGTCCGCGTTTTCTCTCTGTCTGTATTTTGGTTTTGCGTTTTGTCCGCGGGTCTGGCCTGATCCATATCCTTAGTCCTTGCTATGCCTTTTGGTTTTTTTCCGTGTATAATTCCGGATTTAAGCTGGGATCATTGTACATTTTGAACTGTGAATACAAAACGGGCATTTTTTGCCCCATAAAGTATTCCGTAACCAAATCCAGAACAGCCCCAATTAAATCCTTGCGCTGCTTACGTAAAACAACAAGCTTAGCGGAGCAGCCTTGCCGGTGCGCCTCTTCCACGTCCTGCCGCTTTGTTTGTTCTTCCATATGATACATTTTGAGAGCGAGGATGGAGAGCCTATCAAGAGCCATGCCCATAGTTTCGGTATTTTGCCTGGGCAAAGCGCTTCTGGGGATATGCGGCATAATGAGGGTGTAAAGGCATTTATCCACTTCTTCCATGCAATCGTTACGTAACTGATTAAAGGCGTCCACCTGCCGTTTGCATTCCACAATAAAGGCATCGGGCACATCTTTTCGCCTGGCTTGATCTTCCACATGCCAAAGGCGAAAATTATAAAAGTGTTCCAACAGCACAAGGTTACGCAAGTTCCGTATGTTGTGGCTGTCTGTGCGTACAAGGGGTTGCGGGTCGCTTTCATGCCAAAAAGCCGTGGATGAAACCTGTCCGGTAAAACACGTTTCGAGAGCCGCTTTTATTTCCAAGAGAGCTTCGTTGTTCATGACTGTTATCCGGGTTATGCGCGTTATTTGCTGTTTTTACATAGTTTTTCTGGAGTGCTCCACGCCTCCAGGCTTCCCCGGCGGGGAGCAAGGCCCCTTGTCATAAATTTTTGGGATATGAGGGTCAAGGGGATTCAAGCCCTTGCGGGGTTTGGGACAGTGCCCCAAAAAGGCGATAATGTATCCCCCTAGGGAAGTTGACAAGTCTGTACAATTTTAAAGTTACAATACATTTAGTGTCTGATTGCAAAAATTCAACTCATAATTTTATGAGAAATTTTTGCAAAGAGTGTTGGCTGAAAAATGTGATTTTCAGCCAACTTACGCCGCTTATCGCGGCGCAAAATCCTGGCGGATTTTGTAGTGTTTGTTTTGCGAACAGCTCCTAGGGCAGTGTAGCGTCAAAATATTTTCCCACGCCGTAATCCCTGCGCCGGAAAAATTTTTCCGGAGAGGGGCCAATCAGTTGCAGCTCGGGCTGCCGTTGCTGCACATCAATGGCTATACGCATTTCCTTTGTGCAGCCTGTGGAAAAGGTGGAATCTTTGCCGGACCAGACTGAAGGAACTTTGCGCTGCAGCAGAGAAAAACCGCGTTCAATATCTTCCACGGTCTGAAAACGCCAAACATCCAGAAGACCGCTGCGCTGCACCTTTTCCCACATATACATGAGGTCATCGCCGTCCATACCATCTTCAAAGTGTTCCGCTGGGTTAATGATAAAGGTATTGTCCAGGCGTTCCCGCAGGTGCGCGACGAAGGCGTTGACCAATTGCACAGCCACCATCGTCTGTCCCGGAATGGAGCCTATGATGGCGCTGTAGAACATGATGGTTTTCCCGTCTTCTTTGGCCTTGCGCATTTGGGTTATGATGTTTTTCGCCTGCGCAAGGATCTCCTGTTCAGGAAATTGGCGCACCCAGGCCGCTTTGGGTTTAAGCTCCATGCGAAAGCGCCCTTCCTCATCCTGCCAGGCGCACAAAATATCACGGGTAAACTCGTGGCTGGAGCCCAAAAACAGCCGACTGTTACGGCGGCCTTTGGCAATAATCAAATCACACTCCTTCCATGCTCTGGCAAAAGAGACCGTGGCCCTGTACAGGTTTAGCTGCTCAAACAGTCCGTCGGAAATGACAAGAAACTGGTGTTCCCGCAAAAGCTGCAACAGTTCGTTTTTGCTGAGGACATCATTGGCGGTTACATAAGCTTTTTCCATTTTTTTTTGCACCAGGGGGTCTTGCTCGATATCCCCCAGGATAGGTGAATCAAAATAAAAAGAATCTTTCAAAACAAGCACCAACTGATGTCCCTGCTGCAAAATGACGTCAATTAAAGCCAGATCCAGCATAAAGGAACCTGCGGTATCAGGAAGATAGAGAACTTTTTTCCGCGGGCTTTCTTCTTCGCCGAACACCTGGCGCAGGCTGGCGCAATCGCCGCTATGAAGACGCAGGCTTTTTTCCGCATCTTCAGCGCTGAAATCGCCGCTCCAGACGCCGCGCAGGGTGGAAAGCACCAACAACCGGCTCATTTGCGCAAGATAAAGCTCCCAGCGCATATGCGGGATTGTGCGGCAGCTTTCTTCAAAGGCCGGGCAGGCATACAGCAGAGCCTGTATGGCGGGAGATTCCAACAGCTCCGCGACATGCTGATTCATTTGGCGTTTTTTCTCACGAAAAGGATCCGGATCGCCGCACTGGCTCAGCACAATACTCAAAAGCCGCTTCACCATGCGAGAAGGGAGCACGAGACGCTCAGCAAAAAAAGAATCAAAACGGTAACGGCATAAGGCCAAGATACGGCGCGAGTCCTCTTCGCTCATGTCATAACTTTGCACAAGACCGGCAACAAAGCGCCAAACCTTGAGGTATTCTTCGGAAAGTTCCGCCGCCTGCTGGCGGTAAATCAAAAAAAACAGGGCGTCGTCACAGGGCAGGTAGACCTGATCGTCCTCAAGGGCGACCATAAAGCGTAACTGCTCAGGTGAAGCCACGATGGAAGGGTTAAGCAGATACTCTATGTTGTTTTCCGTCAAAAAGTGATAGAGCCAGGCTTCCAGAACCGGCTCGCTGCTCATGCGGATCTGGCTGACGCTGTTTAAAGCGGGTAATTGCGGCATGGCGGTTTCCTGCGGTATTGCCCGGAGTGTTCGCTGTTGCAAGCTGCCGCCGGCGTTTGCGGCTGCTGGCGTATCTTTGCGGAATTGCAGGAAAAATATTTCCAGACTACACTATTTATCTACCAACACTCTCGCCGGCCTGTTTTGACTCCTGCACAAACCCCACGCGGCGCAGCCGCGTAAAGTAGCTCTTCAAACCAAAGTCGGCCATACATATGCGCCCGGGCGCTCCGCGCACATCCAGGCGGTCTCCTCCCGCAAGGGGATATGCCTCCTGCCCGTCCAGGGTAAGGTATAAATCCGGCGCGGCTTCTCCCACAGTGACCGAAAACAGCGTCTCCGGCCCAAGAACTAAGGGGGGAAAACTACTGAGATACGGGCAAATGGCGGCCACTACATAGGCATTGAGGGAAGGCGGCAGCAAGGGCCCCCCGGCGGAGCCGGCATAGCCTGTGGAGCCTGTGGGGGTGGACAAAATAAGGCCGTCTGAGCGCAGAGACGTAAACGAGGCATGGTCCACGGCAAGGTGCAGGTTGACGAGTCTGGCCACTTTTCCCCGTGTAACGACCACATCGTTGACCACTTCGCCCTGATGCAAAAGCCGCTGATCCCGGTATAAGAAATATTGCAGGCTCATGCGCGGCCTGACGCACAAGCCGTTTTGCAAAGATTCAGCCAATGCCTGTTCCCAGGTATCCCTTTCCAGTTCCGCCAAAAAACCCACGCGGCCGAAATTGAACCCGGCAACGGCCGCTCCTGTTCCCAGACTGCGGCGGGCTACGGAAACGACCGTCCCATCGCCGCCAAAAACAAAAAAGGCATCCGGCGCGGCTTCAGGGATGATATCGTCGCCAGGGAGCAGAAAGACACGGGCTTCAACGTTACGCGCTTTCAGCCAATGTTCGACGCGCAGACTCATGGCCATAGCGGCTTCATTGCCTGCCTTGGCCACAAGAGCCACGGAACGTAGGGCGCGTAACTTCGGCATGCTAGTCATCCAGATGGAGCGTAAAGGGATCCTGGGCGTTTTCTCCACGTTTTCCGCCGCCACGTTTTTCATCCGCCCGTTGCGTTTTTTCCCTATCAGGAGGAGCGTCCGCAAATTCCTTGTCTTTCCCGGCTTCAGAGGAGTGCGCCCAATCTCTTTCTCCCTCGCGGAAGGCTTCTTCATAAAAGTCGTCAACCGGAGTATTCGCGGGGCGCATTGCTTCGCGCCCGTCGGATTTTCGCCCAACCCGCTTCATGCCGGATAAAAGAGCCCCGCTGACTTCCTCAAACATCTTTTCCGCCTGATTGCGGAAAGCCCGGTATGAGGACCGTCCTTCGTCCGTTTGCTCTTCTTCATGGATAAAGAGCCGATCCTGAATGCGGATATGCTCTTTGTCATACTTGCGCGGATCCTCAGGGCCGATGGGAGCGGACTCACCAAAGGAGCCGTCTTTTTTTTCCCGCGGTCCGAATACCGAAAAATCCGCAAGCGCATCAAGCTCCGCTTTTTGCAAAGACAGCAAGTCCTCCGGCCCTTCTTCCCGCTTTTTTCCGGACAAGAGATTTTCTTGAACGTCTTTACTTTCCGGGGCAGCCGCGCCGCCGTCAGATCCCGCGGCTTTCCTGCGGAAGACCCGCAACGCAGGACCACTTCCGGCGCCTGTATCGCGCAGTTCCTCTAAAAAATCGTCCTCATCCTGAATAAGGGGTTTTACAGGTTTAAGGGAAAGTTTTTCCAGCCCGCGCGAAAGAGGTTCTTCCAATGACGTGTACCCAGCCCCTGCGGCATCACGCTCAAATAAAGCCGGAGTTTCTTCGCCCAAGGGAGTGTTGAGCGGCCGCACCCGCAACGCGTCTTTTTCCCGACCATGGGCGAAGGGGTCAGGCAAATCAGCAGCGGTATCAAGCCGGCCACGCCCGGCGTCGCTTTTAGCTGAAGCAACCGGGCGCTCCTCTGCTGATTCCTCAGACAAAGAAAGCATCCCCATTTCTCTGAACAGCTTGTCCGCCCTTTCCCGTATTTCCGCGACAGAAGGAGACTCCTCCGGCGTGTGCTCAAAAGAGTAAGCCTCAGCCGGGCCGCCGTAGAGGTCGGAGGTTGCCGCTCCACCTGTCCGCGCGTCCGGCACGGGCTCCGCATCAGTGTGCCGGCCCGCTTCGTTTTCCTCTTCCAAAGCATGGTCACGCGGCACCCGTTTTTCCACGGTCTGAAGCGGATCAAGACCGGAGGAGGAAACCGGTTGCCCCATCTGCCCCGGCGCCCGCACCCGGAGGCGCCCATGGGCTTGTCCCTGAGCCCGACCGCGCGGCGTTACCAACGGCAATGGCGTATGAGGCTCTTGAGCCGGGGGGACCGGTTTAGCTTCTGGACGGCTTGCCGCCGCTTCCAGCATAGACAGAAGCGGGTCTTCCCCGCGAAGGATGGGTAAAAACTCCGAAGAGCTCTGTTCCGCATCTTTTTCTGATATTCCGTTTTTTTCCTGTTCAAGACGGCGTAGCGTAGCGGCAATGATCATGAGCTGACGCTCAAGGTCGCTGAGAAAAAGCTGTTGCTTACGGAAGGCCTCTCTGCCTTCTTCAGCCTGCGAAGCGGCGGAGCGGATGACAAATATAAACATAAGCATCATGCCCGCAAAGCATAGCAGCAACATCACCATAACGGCCACAAGGGGGTCTTGAAACATATATGCTCCGGGAAAAAATGTCCGTGCCACAGCTTGCGCCCGGGCAAAACATTGCGTAATGCCAAATGCGCAATGCCCATGCCGCGCCCGAGCGGCGTACCGGGAGGCAACTCTTTTGCAAACGCGGCCAAGCGTCCACGCGCCATACGTCAACGCGCCTTCATTTTTTGTGGGCTATCACAAATCATTCCGCGAAACAACGGTATTTCGAGGTTGCTAATATGGCTTCATCCCCCCTGCGCCCCTGTTTGGTAGTCGCTGACGCCCAAGGGAATATTTATGATCAGCCGGATCTGTTCATGGTTTGCCGGCGAGGCAGGGAACTCAGTTTGCCAAGGCCCGAAGATTTGCTGCCGCTGCCGGATGAAAGTGAACTGTTCCTTCTGCCCGGGCGGCGCGCCATAGGCCTTGATCCGGCGACAGGAGAGCTGGAAGTTCAAGAAGAGCTCGCTGTTGCGGCCTTTGCGGCCCCCGCCCATACCCTCACGGCGCATCCGGCCTATGATCGCGGGTTTGATGCTCCCATGTTGCCGCTTTTTGCTTACGGCGCCGTTGGCTTTGCCAACGGCCGCTTCTATATTTGCGCAAAAAAGGTGGATGAGGACACTCGGCAAATTTTCAAGGGCATCGCGCCGTCCTTGCTGCGTGGCAAAGCCGAGGCTTTTATGCGGCGCTATCCGCATAACCGTCTGGTGCAGCATCTGGCGGCAAAATGCGCGCTCACCTATAACTGTCCGGCCGCGCGCAATCTCTGCCTTGGCCGTTATGAAGCGCCGCTGCCTGTTTCGCGTTCCTGTAATGCGCGCTGCATCGGATGCATTTCCCGGCAGGAAGACAACTCTCCAATCTGCGCCACGCCGCAAAACCGCATGGAGTTCACGCCCACAGCGGGAGAAATTGTGGAAGTCATGGAATACCACGCCGGCAATGAAAAGCGGACTCCCATTTACTCCTTTGGCCAGGGGTGCGAGGGAGAACCTTTAACTGAAAGCGCCCTGCTCATTGATGCGGTGAGCGCCTTTCGCGCCAGAGGAGGCAAGGGCACAGTGAACCTGAACAGCAACGCCTCCATGCCGGATGCCGTCGAAGCCCTTGCAAATGCGGGCTTAAGCTCTTTGCGCGTCAGCCTTAACAGCGCCCGCCCCGAGGTGTATGAACGCTATTACCGCCCCAAGGGTTACACCTTTGCCGAGGTGCGCGAGAGCATCCGCAGAGCTAAGCAAGGCGGCTTGTATGTTTCCTTAAATCTCTTGTACTTTCCAGGGTTTTCCGATGGTCTTGCGGAAAGCGACGCCCTTGCGGAACTTATAGGCACGGAACGGGTGGACTGCCTGCAACTGCGCAATCTCAACATTGATCCGGACTATTATCTTGATTTGCTGCGTGATGTGGAAACAGGCCCCTGCACGAGCTTTTCCAACTTCCGCAAAAGCCTGAAAAAGAAATTTCCCTGGCTGCATATCGGATATTTCAATCCGTTTGTGGAAGGGGAAAAAAGCCCGCATACCCCCGGCGCTTAAGTTAGGAATCATTTCCTGAGCCATTAGGGAATGGCTTCTACAGCATTTTACGCTTGAGATTGTCGCGCTTCGCTTCGCAAGACCAGAGCATTTTACCGGTATGTATCCTTTCAAAGGTAAAATGCTCTCAGTCCGGCGCGGCGCGATAAGCGGCGTGGGCGAGCCGAAAACCACGTTTTTCGGCAAAGCAACCTTCATAACATCGGCCAACGGGCGGTTTATGAAACCAGTCAGGGGCGCTACTTCATGCCGATAGCCTCAATTTCCACCAAGGCATCCTTCGGCAGCCGCGCCACCTGAACGCAACTGCGCGCGGGAAAAGCGCCCGAAAAACAACTGGCGTACACTTCATTCACGGCAACAAAGTGCTCCAGATTCTGCAAAAAAATAGTGATTTTAACGGTTTTTTGCAGGCTTGAGCCCGCGGCTTCAAGTACGGCCTTCAGGTTTTCCATGCACTGCCTGGCTTGGTCGGCAGGCCCTGGAGGCATGCGCCCTGTTTGCGGATCCAGCGGCAATTGGCCGGATACAAAGACCAAAATTCCGGTGTCAATGCCTTGTGAATAGGGGCCGATGGCCGCCGGCGCCTTGCTCGTATCGATGACTGTCATGGATTTCCTCGTATAGCGGAATAAATTTTCATCGTTGTGACAAAAGCTGTCCATAGAGGGTCAAATCTCATTCCTTAACCCCCGCCTGGGGAAAATTTCCCTAACTCCCACAAGTAATAGGGGCTGAACCTAGCCTCAATTCCACCGTACCGCCACTGCGGGACGCAAAAAAATTTTGCCCGATACCTTGCTTTTCCGCAACAAAAACAGCTGCGCCGAATACTGTCGCGCTCTAAACCATTTGGCCGCGAACGCATTATGAAACATAAATGAAGAATTCGCATTTTTTGTTGGAGAAACTTACTCTTATATGCCAAACGCAATAAAAAAAATATCTGGCTACGCGTCATGCCGACTGCGCCGTTCTCCCAGCCGCATTGCGTTCCAGCCCTTACACTATAAAAAAATTGCCATTACATAGCTCCGGAACAAAAAGTAATTTTTTTCATTTTTTTTCAAAAAAAAATTTTATTTTAGAATAAAAAAAATCTATGCCGCTTGTCATCCTTTCTAGATTCTGGCACCAAAGGATCCATCCATTTATAAAATCATAACGGCATTCTTAGGATATCACTGTGAGAGACCTTTTTCGCACCTTCCGTCACAAGTGCTACGCCTGCTTCGCGCGCTGGTGGGACAACCTCTTTTTTACAGCGCCGTCTTTTTGGATGCCGGAGCGGCTTGCTTTCTGTTCATTTGTCTCTATGCCAAAAGCGATACAGTTGCGGTCTGAGCTGCCGTTTCTGTATACTCTTCAGGAAAGTTTTCGTTTGCATGAAGGCAAAAGTTCAAAACAAAAGCCTCTGTCCATAAAGGGATCATCGAAAAATGAAACGCCCTTGTCAATGGAGGGAGGAAGCATGTCAAAAAAGAAGGTCAGCCGCTTGCAGCGCTCCAACGTAGATAACACTGACAAATGTGCCCGCTCTTTTGACGTTTTGGAAGAAGGCGTACTGTGCTTTGGGCCTGACGGCGTCATTATATTTTGCAATGCCGCATTGCGGCGAATGCTCAATATGACCGTTGATCCTTCCTCGTCCACAGTGGCGGCCATATTCGGCAAAGACCAGGCGCACCCAGGCGCCTTTGTCAGCGAGGATTTTGTCAACCATGCGCTGCACTCCAAACCGCCCTTCGCGACCACGGTCTTCTTTGAACATCATGCTGTTTTAGGCGAAACGCCCGAGGCTCATCAGGCCCTTTTTCTCCCTTGGCCTGCGCGGGATCACAACTATACGCTTTGTATTTTGCAAAAACAAAAAACAGGGATTGAAGACGAAGCAACGGCTGTAAACCTTGCCGTTGCCCCGGAAATAGAAGAACGGCGCGAGCAGAGTTTTGCCCAGCAAAACCGCGAGCTGTGCCGCATAAACGCCCGCCTGCGCATTGAAAACGCTGAGCGCAATGCCGTGGCTCAAGCCCTCCGGCGTTCCGAATCCCGCTATCGTGATATTTTTGATAATGCTACGGAAGGCATTATTCAATGGACGCCGGAGTGGCGCCTCATCTCCGCCAACATGTCTTTTGCTCGCATGACGGGCTACAGCACCGTGGATGCGCTTTTAAGCAGCGCTTCGGAAAATGCCTTTCATTTTTGCTATTCTCCGCTGGTGGAAAAAGAACTTATGGCGGAGCTTGAGCGCAAGGGCCATATTTACGATTTCAATTTCCAGGTCGTACGTCACGACGGCAGCCAGGTGTGGGCAAGCATGAACGCGCGCCGGGTTGCGGGGGTTGACGGCGGCACGGAATATTACGAGGCGTTCATAGAAAATATCGCCGTTCGCAAGCAGGCGGAAGAAAAGCTGGTCTACCAGGCTTTTCATGATCCCTTGACCGGCCTTGCCAACAGAGCCTTGTTTCACGACAGACTCAGAATGGCCTTACGCCGGGCGGCGCGCCAGCCCGCATACAGCTTTGCCGTACTGTACCTTGACCTTGATCGCTTTAAAGTGGTCAATGACAGTTTCGGGCACAATACCGGGGACGATGTGCTCTGCCACACAGCGGTGAACATTTTATCCTGCGTGCGCGACGTGGATACCGTGGCCCGTTTCGGCGGGGATGAATTCGCCATCCTCATCGATGATCTACGCGGCGGAACCCTGGCCATTCATATGGCTAAACGCATCCATGCCGTGCTCAGCGAGCCGTTCACCGTAAATGGGCAGGAAATCAGCATCGGGGCAAGCATAGGCATTGTGCTGCAGGCGGAAAAATACGAGTACCCGGAAGAAATCCTGCGCGATGCCGACACGGCCATGTACCAGGCCAAAGCCGACCGCGGCGTCTGCTTCAAGCTCTTCAGCCAGAAGATGCGCGAAGTTGCGATGGAAAATGTGGTCTTTGAAACGGATTTGCGCCAGGGCATCAAAAATTCCGAATTTTATGTGGCATACCAGCCCATTGTGGATATGCATGATAAAAAACTGTACGGATTTGAAGCTCTTATGCGCTGGACGCGCCGAGGCATGGCTGTCAGCCCGTCCCATTTCATTTCCGTGGCGGAAGAAACCGGGCTAATCAGGCCCCTTGGCTTGTACATGATCGAGCTTGTCTGCCGTCAGGTGGCGCAGTGGAAGCGGCATTTTCAGAAGGATTTTGTCACGCACCTGAATATTTCCAGTTGGCAGCTCATTAACCCCAACTTCACCAATGACGTGCAGCAGGTGCTCAACCGTACGGGAGTGGACCCTTCCAACTTGTTGTTTGAAATTACGGAAAGCGCCCTTATGGACAGCGGGGGCGCCTGCATCCAGGGCATCAAGCAGCTTCGTAATCTGGGCATCCAGTTCTGTCTGGACGATTTCGGCACGGGATTTTCCTCCTTGAGCTATCTGCGCCAACTCCCCATATGCAGCTTGAAGATAGACAGGAGCTTTGTCACTGAAATGGAGAGCGATCCTCACTCTCTGGTCATTGTGCGCAACATCCTCAGCCTGGGGCAGGATCTGGCGCTTGATGTGATAGTGGAAGGCATAGAGCGCGATTCTCAGGCCAACGCCCTGATCGCTTCGGGCTGCCGGTATGGACAAGGATTCTATTTCCACCGACCCATAAGCCCTGACAAAGCCACGGAAATTCTGCGCACAGCAAAATTTTAGAAGTCATTTCATGATGCATTGGGGAATGGCTTCTAGAGCCGATTAACTTTGAGATTTGTCGTTTAACGGCGGGCAAAGCCCGCCTACGCCAATCTCAAGGCAAGGATTTACGGGCAAATCCTTGCAGAGCAAGTATACATTTTCAATGTTACATTGCTCTAATGCCGGACGGCAGTCCGGCATGCCGCGATAAGCGGCGTGAGCGAACCGAAAAGCGCGGTTTTCGGCGAAGCGCGCTTCATAAATCGGCCAATGGTTGATTTATGAAATCAGTTTCACAACAGCCCTGGTTGTTTCCCCAACGCCGTCCAGAGATGCCGCCCTGGGCGGCGCTTTCTTTGGCAAAGAAAACTTCTGGACAGTCCCCGCCCTATATCGTAAATAACGTCTCATCTTATTCTAAAGTCCATCAGCATCCGCTATAAAAAGCGCTGCTGAGAGCATACATTTTGGCGCACGCGATTTTGGACAAGAGCTTATGTATCTTTGCGGGCATACCCGTTCAAAAAATCCGCGAACGCTGAGCGTTGAGAGTTGCCGGAGCCTGGCAACAGCCCTGAATATCCCTTTTTAGATTACAATCTATTGTATAATGTGGTATATATTATCTTGTTACCCTTTAACGCACCTTGGAGGTTACTCTTATGCCATGCATTTACAGCCGTCTTCATAAAGTCTCGCGGCTTATGCTTACTCTTATGCTGATAGGCACGCTGCTTAGCGCGGGCTGCACCAGCAAGTATGGCGCGCAAACCACAAAGGTCAATCACTATCCGGATTGTTACGCGCCGATTAATGAATTGCGCAGCAATGAATTTGCCGTGCAAAAAGGCGTTGCCGGCGGAGCTGTGGCTGGAGCGGCTTTGGGAGCTCTGGTGGGATATCTTGCGACAGGCAAAAGTTCCGGCGCCATTGCCGGCGCCGCTGTGGGCGGCATTGCCGGCGCGACCGCCGGGGGCGTATATGCCTCGCATGAAAAAGACCAAAATGACACGGCGCGCCTCGCGGAATACAATTCGCGCCTTGAGGGCGGCATCCGGGAAGTGGACAAAGCCACGGCCGCGGCCAAGCTTGCCCGTCAGTGCTATGATCGCCAGTTTGCGACAGCCGCTTCAGAGTATAAGGCCAAGCGCATCTCCCGCGAGCAGTTCAACTCCCGCTATCAGGAAGTCACTTCCGGCATGGAAGAGGCCGCCAACATTCTTGGCCTTGCCAACAAGAACAGTGCCGAAGTAGTGGCCGCTTACAACAAGGCCATTGATGACGAAGCCCAGCGCCAAAACGTGCCGCCCGCCACTGTGCGTTCGCCCAAGGCTCGTGCCTCTGTCAACAGAACCAGTGAAGGCCAGCAACTTACCCGTCTTGCGGACTCCACCAATTCCATGCAGCGTTCCGTTTCCGCCGGGCAGGAAGAAGAGCGCCTTTTGCGTGAACGCCTTGAAGCCACGCACAAGCAGGCCAGAGACCTCATGAGCTGATGCGCGTAGGGGCCAAGCGGAATAACGCGGCATCTGTGGATAAAAAAGCGGCTTCGGGCATGGACGGATTCTCACGGCCCAAAAGTTTTGGCTAAGCGGCTTTTTCGGATTCAGGAGAGTTTTCATCAAGGATGTTACGGGCGCAGAAAAAAGGGGAGGGAGAAAACTCGCTCCCCTTTCCCGCTCAAAGCTTTTATGACCCGCACAACCAATCTTTGCGCCAGTTCCCCTACAGGCTTCAGGGTGAGCCCTCCTCCCCTGGATTCTCCTCCTTTGAGCCTTCCATCCCCGAAACAAACTTCTCCGCATGTTACGCTGCCGGTCGTGGCCTATGAACCGCTTCCTCGCTGGGGAGGCCGCTGCTGTCTTCATTTTTGAGTTTTTAGGGAGCTGCTCCTTCAGAACAATCGCCCCGGTAGGTATGAGTTCAAGTTGCTCAGAGCAGATTAATTTTGAAACGCTGTCTTCATCGTTTACGGCAGGCGAAACGCCTGTCTGCTCCTGGTTAGCGACCGTCCATGCTCTGCATGCGCGGTATAAGGCATTGCGAAGTTGCAATGCCTTAACAAAGTTCAGCCAAGGCCGGCATGTTCTTCCGCCCATGCGGGCCGCGTGCTTTGTTCCGAACATATTTTATAAGGAAAGGCACCATGATGTTCGTTTCTTCCCCATCCGACGCAACGGACGGCGCCGGAGCTCCCCAACAGCCGGACTCTCCTGAACGCAGGCGGCAAAATGCCGTGCCTGTGCCTTTTTACAAGCGTTCCTGGTTTTGGGTGCTCCTCGGCATGCTGATGGGAATTCTGCTTTTAGGGCTGCTGTATTTCTTTTTCGCGGACAAAAAGCCCCCTGTGGCCGTCAAGGATCCCACAGCGGAAATGAACGATCTGCTTGCGCTTCAGCGCGCGCATAACGAGGGGCTGGAAGAGGAGCTGCGGCGCCTCCAGGGGCTTTTAAAAGAGGATCCTTGCGTCCTGCCGGGCATTTTAGGCCAGTCGCCGGACAAGGCTCCGGTGTCTCCCAGTTACGGCCCGCAGCCGGGGCAAGAAGCGCCCCTCCCCAGGCTTCAAAGCAACGGCACAAAGCCGGTGGAGCCCACCCCCGGGGCAAAGCCTTCCGGCGGCAACGCGACCGCGCCCAGCACGATTCCCGGGCCTACCCCTTCCACGGTAAGCGAACTTATGGATGGGGCCACGGTGTTCATTCTCTCCATATATGGGGACCAGGTAGGTATGGGATCGGGCTTTTTTGTGGCGCCCGGCGTCATTGCCACCAACAGCCATGTGGTCCAAGGCATGGCCGCGCGTCTTTTTGTGGGCAACAAGGCGCTTGGCGGCATGCACCCGGCGCAGATAGCGGCTTTTAGCTTTGAAGAAGCGCGGGATTATGCCCTGCTGCGCATTGACAGCTCCCTGGCGGGCAAGGTGCCCGTACTGCAGCTCATGCCCGGGGCCAGCCGGACGGAACGGGTCAGCGCCTGGGGTTTTCCCGGCTATATCACGGAAATTGATCCCAAGCTCAAAGCCCTTATTGAGGGGGACTCCAAAGCCGTACCCGAAGTCGTATATTCAGAAGGGGTCGTCAGCGTGGTCCTGGACAGACAGCCCCCGGCTATCCTGCACACAGCGGCCATCTCCCAGGGAAACAGCGGGGGCCCGCTCGTCAATGCCCAAGGGCTGGTGGTGGGTATCAACACCTTCATCAAAAAAGCGGACAAGTCATACAGTCAAACGAATATTGCCTTACCCGGCGGAGATCTTGCCCGATTTATGAAAGAAAACGGCATTCAGGCCAACCTGTCGTCTAAATAAGGGGCGCCCATGTCTTCCACATTCATCGCCACAACGCCGCGCGCTTCTTTCAACGCCCTGCGGTTTCAGGGCATTTTAGTCACAGAGAGCCACGCGCAGATTGATTCCATGCTAAAGGGCAATCTCTCGCCTGAACACGCTCTGCTCTTTGCCGAGCCTGTGCATGAAAGTTCCGGCGCCGCAACAGACTGGTACACGCCGCTGGAAGGCGAGCCCGTGCCCATCAGCCGCCTTTCGCCCGAGGAACAAAACGCCGCCAACGCCATTATCGGACGCCTGGCCGGCGATATCCATCGCTTGAGCAATGAGCTTAGCCAGGATGAATCCCCCTCCAAACAAATTCGAGGCAATATTCTGGCCCTGGCCTTAAGCTATCCGGGATCAGACCATATTTATGTGGTGGGCCGCCAGCCCGTGGTTACCTGCTGGGGTTTTGCCCCGGGCACCGTGGGCGCGCAGCCTGAAGAGCTCATGCGCCGGGGGCAGGCCACTGTGGCCCCTTCCGCTGCGGCGCAAACCCCGCAAAGCGCCGCCCCTCTTCCCGCTGCCGGCCCGGCCTTCCCATGGCTGCGCGCACTGCTGTCCTTGCTTTTGGGGCTGCTTTTGCTGGTAGGGCTTTTATTCCTGGCCGGCCTGCTTTTTGGTCCCGCGGGCTGCGTTTCCTCAGGACTTCTGCCGGCAGGCTGCGCTCAATCCACGGCTCTGCTGCCGCCCGGCTGCGTGGCAGAAACGCCTCCCCTTCCGGAACCCGATAAAAAACCGGATCCGCGTGTTGTATCTTCCCTGACCGCCGAGCAGGAAAAAGAAAAGAGCTTGCGCCGTCAGTTGGACGATCTGCGCAAGCAACTGGAAGACAGAGCGGCCCTGTGCCCACGCGTGCCGCCTATTGCCCAGGCTCCGCAGCAACCTCCGCTCATCCCCGAACCCAAGCCCGAACTCAAGCCGGAGCTTAAGCCGGAACCGAAATCCGAACCTCCGTCTTTGGAAGAGCTGATGCCGCAGACGCCTGAATCCAAACCGGAACCCAAGCCTGAGCCAAAACCGGACCCCAAGCTCAAGCCCGATCCGAAGCCGGAACCAAAACCTGAGCCAAAGCCTGAGCAAAAACCGGCAAAGCCTTCCAAAGGCGAAGATCTGCGCATTCCGGACACGGCCCGGCGCAATAATGATATGAGTTTTCTGGAAGGCTGCTGGAATTCGGATTCCGGTCTGGTGAGCACCACCACGGGTGAACCTATTCAGGTGGAATACTGCTTTGACGCCGGAGGGCGGGGTACGCGCTCCATCACCAAACAGCGCAGCGGAGATCGGTGCGCGGGCTCTGTACGAGCCAAGTTCGACGCATCCGGCAGGCTGATCATCGATGCGGACGGCGCGGCCTGCGGCCGCGGCGGAGCGTTTGTTCCCCAGCAGGTGGACTGCACGCCTGATTCCAGCGGCCGCGCGCACTGTTACGGGCAGGAAAGAGGCGGCAGGAGCAACCGCTGGGAGGCGAAGTTCCGGCGCAGGTAAGTTTTCGTTGAAAGTAAATCTGCTTTAGGAGCTGTTTCTGAATAAAGGACAACAAATGGAAATGCCACGCTATACCTTTCCCGTCACCCTCATTCCCGGCGGTTGCCCTCAATTTTTGGACTTTGCCGTGGATCTGGCGGCGCTGGATCAGAAAAAAATCCGTTTTTCCCGTTCTTTTCGTGAAGAACGCCGTCCCGGCTCCCAGGGAGAAGGGCGGGAAAACTTTCTTCTGCACTGCATTGCTGAAAATGAAAACGGGCAGTGGCACGATCAAATTACGGGCGCGGCAAGCCCGCCCTCCGACTATGAGGTGGATTCGCGCAAGTGCCTTGACATTTTCTTTGATCACTGGACGCCGCTGCCTATGCTGCGCATCCGGGATATGAAGCGCCCGGACGGGGAACCGATGTTTGAGCTCGGGCCTTCCAACTGGGCCCGCTGCCGTCTGGTGCGCCCTAAGGATGGGAGCCAAAACATACGGATAGTGCTCGCCTTTGACTCCACAGTGGAGGAGCCGCCAAGCGAGGGCGAACACTATTTTGCCCTCTCTCCCAATGATGTTGCGGCTAATGCCGTGTTCAGCCTGGCCTGGCATGTCCGGGATAATACGTGGTTCTTAAACGCTCCCTGGGTGGATCGCTGGCTTTTCGCTCTGCATGACGGCTGGCTCAGCGCCAGCCGGAAAAGCTCCGGCGATTCTCCCTATGTTATGGAATACCTTGCCAATTACCTGACCTTTTTGGACCTGCTGCGCAGGCTTCTGCCCGATACCCGCGTGCGCGTCATCAATCCCTACCGGGATACCCCGGTGGATGTGGATCTCATTTTGGATATCGGCAACTCGCGCACCACAGGCATTTTGGTGGAAACTCCTCCCCAGCGCGCCACCAATCTCAACAACAGCTATCTTTTGCAAATCCGGGACATAAGCGCGCCGGAAAACATCTATACCGAGCCTTTCGCCACCCGTGTGGAGTTTTGCGAAGCTTCCTTCGGAGACGATGCCTACAGCAAGCTGTCCGGGCGAAAAACCCCGGCCTTCCCCTGGCCTTCAGCCGTGCGCATGGGACCGGAAGCGGCGCGTCTTTCCACCCGGGCAAAATGCGCGGAAGGCACTACCGGCATGTCCAGCCCCAAACGCTATCTTTGGGATGAGCGCATCTGGAAGCCGACCTGGCGCTACAACACGGGCGGCAACTATGAGCCCATGGTCACCCGGGGCAGCTTTGCCAAGCAGGTAAACCATATGGGCACGCCCATAAGCTGTTTCGATGACCCGTCCATTTCGCGCAACCCTTTGTACCGTAATCAAGAGCGGGAAATCGCCTTTGAATCGCAGTTCACGCGCAGCTCTTTGATGATGTTTCTCATGAGCGAAGTGCTCATTCAAGCCCTGGTGACCATCAACTCCCCTGCCCAGCGGGGGCGGCGCGAACTTTCCGATCTGCCTCGCCGCCTGCGGCGCATAGTGTTTACCGTGCCTTCGGGCATGCCCATCGCCGAGCAGCGCATTTATCGGCGATGGGTGAACTTTGCCGTGCGCACAGTCTGGCAGGCCCTCGGCTGGGAGGAGTGGTACACGCCCCCCCATGCGCGCCAAGCGCCCAGCCGTCGCGATTACCGCCAAAGCCCGGAAAGCCGCTGCAGTTGGGATGAGGCGAGTTGCACGCAACTCGTTTATCTTTACAATGAAATCATTCATAAATTTCATGGAGATGCCCATCACTTCTTCCGCATTGCCGGCAAATCTCGGCCTAAGTACAGTCCTCATGCTTCCTTGCGTGTGGCCAGCATTGATGTGGGGGGGGGCACCACGGATCTGAGCATCGCCACTTTTTCTCTGGATAATGATGAAAGTTCGGCGGCCCGGGTGCGTCCGCATCTGGAGTTGCGCGACGGCTTCAACGTGGCCGGCGACGATATCCTGCGCAATGTCGCCATAGACTGCCTGCTCACAGCCATCAGCAAAACGCTTACGGAACAGGGAGTCAGCAGCCCCCGGCACCTTCTGGGCGAATGCTTTGGCCGCGATGTTATCGATAACTCGCAGGAAAACCGCAACCTGCGCTCCCAGTTTTCCCGCCAAGTGGCGGCCCCTGTGGGCTTGGCTCTTTTGGCCGCATATGAAAAAAGCGATCCTTTGCGCTCTTCCTCCAGCACCTTTTTGCTGCGGGACTTTTTCAATATCCCTCTTGATCCCTGGTCCGATGAGCAAACGGAGGCAAAAAGCGACAGCGCCCTCCCCTTTGCCAAAGCTCCGGCGCCCTCCAAAGAAGTTATCGACTATGTGGAAAAAGCCGTGCGCCGGGTTGCCCCAAGGGGCGAATTCTCATTGCTGAACGTGGCTGTCACCATGTCCCCGGCGGTCATTGAAAACACCATCCAAAACACGATGCAGCGCATTCTTTCAGATCTGTGCGAAGTCATCCGCCTGTATGACTGCGATGCGCTGCTGTTATCCGGTCGTCCCAGCAGACTGTCCGCAGTTATCCACGTGGTCCTCTCCCGGCTGCCGGTGCCTGTGGATCGCATCATCCCCATGTGCGAGTATCGGGTGGGTCGCTGGTATCCCTTTGTGGACCATCTGGGCATGATTACGGATCCCAAAACCACGGTATCCATGGGCGCAATACTGTGCGCCCTTGCCGAAGGGCATCTGGAAGGCTTTTCCTTCGCCACCCGGGCCTTGGCCTTAAGCTCCACAGCCCGCTATATCGGAGAAATGGACACCAACGGCCAACTCACCCATGCCAAAGTATGGTTTGAAGTGGATGTGGACAGCGGCAAGGAACAGGATCTGGAAAAAGAAATCCACTTCACCGGGCCTTTGTCCGTGGGCTTTCGCCAATTTTCTGTGGAACGCTGGCCAACAACGCGCTTTTACCTGCTGGATTTCGCGACCGAGGAAGACAGGCGCCTGGCCGCGGGCGGCAAGCTCCCCTATACCGTCACCTTACGTTTTTTACAGCGCGGCGTGGAAGACAGCACAATCCGGGGTGAACAAGATGAAGGAGAGCTTTCCATCGTATCTATTGTGGACAGCCAAGGCAATGAACCGCGCGGAGGCAAAAAAGCTGTGGAGGTGCGCCTTCAGACCCTGCCGCTGGATGAGGGCTACTGGCTTGATACCGGCGTGCTGGTGAATGCATAATCTCTGGCGAATCCCGGCCAGGCCGGCCTGAGCGGCTCAAAGTTAATCGGCTCTGGCGTCATATAATAAAAGCCGGGATACCGCCGCCAATGGGCGGCACGCCGCGAAGCGGCGGAGCGGAACGAAAACCGCATTTTTTTCTCCGCAATAAAAGTCATAAATATATAATGGAGTTATGACTCACTATACTAGAAAGGCGATCCGACCATGTATGAAGAAGACAGACTCCTTGCGGAACAATGCGAACGCCTTGCGCGTGAAACGGCCGTCGCGGCGGAATGGCTGAACCGGAACCGGAACTTGGTAGGCCGGGATCTGGAAAACCACGAAAAAAACCTGCGTAAGACCGGTCGTTTGATGCGCAATTGCGCTGTGGCCGCCCGGCGTAAAATGTGCGCCGGTATTTTCGGCCCGAGTCAAGCAGGCAAGTCCTATCTTGTCTCCACCTTGGCCGGCAATGCCGATCGTAAGCTCTGGACCACCCTTGGCGAGACCACTTATGACTTTTTAAGTGAAATCAACCCGGCGGGCGGCAAAGAATCCACCGGCCTGGTCACGCGCTTTACCCTAACCCGTCCGGCGCAGCCCCCGGCGGGTTATCCCGTGCATGTACGCCTGCTCTCGCTCATTGATGTGGTTAAAATTTTAGCCAATACCTATTTTTCCGATGCCGAGCACATGGACGCGCCTGATCGCGAAAATATGCTCGCGACCTTAAACGCGCTGGAAAAACGCAAAAGCTCCAGTCCTACCGGGGGCCTCACCACGGATGATGTGGAAGATTTGCAAGAATACATCCACAAATATTTTCGCAGTAAAGCCCGTGTGCAGCAGCTTCTGGATCAGCACTTTTGGGATCGGGTCATCCCCCTCGCGCCTCTTCTGGAAGATGGAGACCGGGCGGAGCTTTTCGCTCTCATATGGGACAGTATCGGCCCCTTTACCCATCTTTTGAAAGAACTTTTCAGCGCCCTGCGCTCCCTTGATTTCGCTCCGGAAGCGTTTTGCCCGAACAACGCGCTGATTCCGCGCGAAAGCAGCATTATTGATGTGGCCACCTTGGGCGCCCTTTCTCCCAACCGGGAGGATATGCTGGAACTAAGCACGGCGGCGGGCAAAAAAGCGATGCTCCCGCGGGTGTACGTGACCGCGCTGACAGCGGAGCTGATCATCCCCATGCGCGATAAGCCTGACGATTTTTTTGACCACACGGATCTGCTGGATTTTCCCGGCTACCGTTCCCGTAAAATGTTTGTGGACCTGGCAAAAGAAGCTCAGGAACCGGCCAAACTCAAAGAATGTTTTTTACGCGGCAAGGTAGCTTATTTGTTCGAGCGCTACTGCGCCGAGCGGGAACTCAGCAGCCTTTTGTTGTGCATCAGCAGCGGCGTGCAGGAAGTGCAGGGCCTTGGCGGGGCTGTGAATGATTGGATCAACGGCACCCACGGAGAAACTCCGGAACGGCGCAGCGGCAAGGATACAGCCTTATTTTTCATCCTTACCAAAAGCGATCTTGAATTTGAAGACAAAGCCGGCGCTACGGATGTTTCCAAACGGTGGGATACACGCATGTACGCCTCCATGGAAATTTTCACCTCCCATGAGTGGCTGAAAAAATGGAACGCCCAGGGGCCGTTCACCAATTTCTTTCTCATGCGCAACCCGACGGTAAAGCTTCATCTTTTCCAGCATGACCAGGAAGGGCGTGAACTTGCGCTCAAAGACGATATGCGCCCTTATGTGCAGCAGTTCGAGCAAGCCTTTGTGAGCAGCCCCCTCATCAATGAACATTTTGCCTATAAAAATGAAACCTGGCGTTCCTTCCTTACCCCGGATGACGGTGGTCTCTCCTTAATCCGGGAAAAACTCTCCCCCATTTGCAAGCCGGAACTTAAGCGTGAACAGATTAAAACCACAGTGGAAGAGCACCTGGCAAAGGTGCGGGATCGCTTGCGCCCCTATTGGAAGACGGATGATAAAGAAGAAGAGCGCAAGCAAAAAGCCATCCTTGCCCAGAACGTTGCCCGCATTTTCCTGGCTTTAAGCAAGGCGGGGCGCTTCGGAGGGTTCCTGCGCTCCCTTATGGTGCGCGATCAGGATATTTATGACCTGTATTTTCAGGCCCAGCACCAAATGCAGGAAGAACTCGCCGCAGCGCCCGCGAATATAGCCAACGCGGGAGTGGCTGTGGCGGAAAGCTCAGTGGATGATATGCTGGCGGACCTGCTGGGGGACGATGCCCTCATAGCTCCAACGCCTTCGCCCGAGGCCGAGGCCCAGCCCGAAGGCCAAGCCCTGCCCAAAGATGAAGCCCAGGCGTTTGCCGAGCATATTGAACGCTTCTGGTTAAACCGCTTGCGCGCGCGGGCGGAAGATCTGGTCCTGCAAGAATATTTTCGCTTTCCTCCCGACTTGTTCTCCCAATTTGTCCATGAGCTGGGGGTGGGCTTTGTGCGCCTGGGCTGCCGGCAGGAATTGGAAAACGCGCTGCGCAAAGCAGCGCGTTACGCCAATGTGGAAAAAGAACGCCTGCTGTGGAAGCAGTCCGGGCTTGCCGCCAATATGATCAACTCCTATATAAACTGGCTGGGCTTTGATCCACGTACGGTAAACGAAGAGCAGCGCACCGTCAGCTTCGGCAATAAAACGCGCGCCCTTTTCACGCCGTTGCCGGATGTGGAGCGCCTGCCGCCTCTCCATGAAGACCCGGCTGACTATGTGGAAACTCTGGCCATGGACTGGGTCGCCGCCTTGATGCACCTGGTGGGCCAAAACGTCCACTTCGACGGCGCCCGGGATTTTGATCCGGAGCAAAACCGGCAGTTGCAGGCTATTCTTACGGCCCTGGCTCTGGCATAATAAACTCGAGAAAGATTACTGAAGGGGCGAAGCCCCGGCCGGTGAAATTCAAAGGAGAATCCTGTGAAAGCGGCATACATGAACGACACGCAAAAAGGGCCGGGCCACGGCTTTTTGCACATTAGCGACGCTCCCCAGATACACTCTTTGGAAGGCATCCACTTTTGCATCAAGCGCGCTTCGGATCAAAAAAATCTGGGGCGTAGCGACTGGCAACCGGCGGAAAACTTTTTCCCTCCTCAGGGCCTTTCCCTGACTGATGACGGGTTTGCCCTGGCTGTGGGGCCGGAAGTGGTGGACCGCTTAGACCCGCAGGAAACCTATCGCCTCAGCCTGCGTTGTGAGGACTCTTCCCTGGTTGTCGGCTCGTTGCGCGTATCTGAGGTCGTGTATTCCCTCCAAAGCGGCGGGCAGGGGATAGGCAGCACAGAGAAAAAAGCCGCGCCTCCACCGCCGCCTGCGCCTCCTCCACCTCCGCCGCCGGCCCCTGAGCCGCAACCGGTTCCCGAGCCCCAGCCTGTGGCTCCGCCACCGGTTGCGCCAAAAGAACCGGCTAAAAAAAATACCGTACTGCCCATTCTTCTTGTGCTTTTGCTGCTGCTTGCCGGGGGAGGCTTCGCGGTCTGGAAATTTGTTCTGCAAAAAGAAGAACCGGTTACAACCCAAACGCCTGTACAGCCAACTCCTGCTCCTCTGGAAAGAGCGCGTCAGCATCTGGCCGGCACAGCGGATCCGGCGCAAAGCGTGCTTTTGGCAAAGGAACTGCAAAAAATGGAAAACGGGGCGGATGCCGCGTTTCTGCTTCTGGAAGATGCCGCGCAAAAAAATAATGCTGAAGCCATGCTGCTGACGGCGACTTTTTATGATCCGGCGGACAAATCCCCCGCCGGCAGCATCCAAAAAGATGCGTCCCAGGCCCTTACCTGGTATAAGAAGGCAAAGGCCGCCGGCCAGGCTGAGGTTGAAACGCGCCTCTCGGCTCTGCGCGCCTGGGCGGAAGCCGAAGCAGCCAAAGGCTCACGGGAGGCGAAAGAACTTCTGTCGAAATTTTAGCGCCGTTTCCAGCAAAACGTATTAACAAAAATTTGTGGGTTGCCGCCAAAACGTTCTGCCATACCGTTAAAGGCCATTATCCCGTGCTCCTTGTTGCGCTTGGCCCACGCTGGCTGGCATCCGCGTTCGCAAAACAACATTCAAGAAAAGAGAGTGCGACATCAGTCCTTGCCAGGCAGGGCAACGCGGCGGCAAAGCTCCTGTGAACAAAGCAAAAATCGTGTTTTTTGCTTTGCGATCTTTCGGAAAATCTCCTTTAAAACTAGCAAAGGGATTTTCCGAACGCTACACTAGGGCGTGCTAACACTATTTAAGCGCCTCAATGATGAGAGCAAAAACGATAAAAGCAAGGAACATGACATCCAGCTTGTCATATCGAGT
>JAVBOT010000051.1:0-19335 GCA_031550225.1 Desulfovibrio sp. | reverse complement strand
TCAATTCTTCCCCAGACTGCATCAGAAATGTCGTGTCGTCTATGTGCTGATGGCGGCATGGATTCCTCGCTTGTGGTTGAAGACAAGCCAAGTATGCCACAAAACTAAATTCTAGGCAATCTCGTGACTACACTACCTAGGCAAACTGCAGGTGGTGCAACGAGCCGGGCGTAGCGGCCGCAATCCGCGCACAGGCGAGGCGGTGCGCATTCCCCCGCGCAAAGCGGTCAAATTCAGCGCAGGCAAGCATTTAAAGCAAAGCATGCAATAACTCACAGGGCCTTGCCGGCCTGAGGTCCATCGCATACCCGCATTTGCAACCGCAGCCCTTGCCTTGGGAAAACTCGCCAAGCCTTCATGCCCTGGCCGGCAGTGCCGGCCAGGGCATGAAGCAACAAGCGAAGGCCCTCGCGAAAAAACTGTGCCCTCTCGGCGACGTTCACAATCAGCCTAAACGACGCGCAAACCTTGTCCGTCGGCAACCATACGGTATGTTATGAGCAAGATTTCAGATATCATAGCGCTTTTGGATAAAGGCTTTATTCATCATCCCCATGCGGCTCCGGATGCATTTTATAAGCAGCGCCGTTGCCCCAAGCCTCAAAAGGCGGACTGGTTTGCCCGCCCGTTGTCTGAAAAGCATAAAAATGCGCGCTTTGTCTGCCTTGGCTGCAGCAGAAGGTGTTCGGCAATCGACCCTGAAGGCTGGAAAACCCTTATGCCTCACCGCCCATCCCGGCCCGGAGCTGTGGCCTTCGCCGTTGTGGAGCGCCTCACCGTGGATGAAATGCTGCGCATAAAGCGCGTCTTGCGCGTGAACGAAGCCGCCTGGGCGCTCAACGTCAGCCGTCCCAAGGTGCATGAATGGATAGACGAAGGTCTGCTGGAACTCGTGCCCGGCAGCCCCATACGGGTGACCAGCGCCAGCGTCCAGCGCATCCTTGCTCCCACGGCGTGCTAGATGTAATTTACCATTGAAAGTGTATAATTGCTCTGCAAGGATTTACCCGTAAATCCTTGCCTTGAGATTGCCGTAGGCGGGCTTTGCCCGCCGTTAAACGACAAATCTCAAAGTTACTCTGCTCTAGAAGTCATTTCATAATTCATTGGGGGATGCCTTCTAACGCCGGACGGCAATCCGGCGCGCCGCTGACAGCGGCGTGAGCGAGCCGAAAACCACGTTTTTTTGAGGCATTGGGGGGGGGCTTAAGCCCCCTCAATGCTCCTCTTGCTTCAGGCAAGTATGCCGATACTGCCCTTAAGCCCTTGCAAGGCGCCGGGGACAAGTTCGCAGCAAAGCACGTGCTCTTCCGGCAAATCCGCAGGGCTGTGATAAAAGCCGAAATCGCGCACAGGCTTATAGCCAAAGCGGCCATAATAACTCTGATCCCCCACAAGAAAAACCGCTGTATAGCCGAGCTGTTCGGCGCGTGCCAGGGCGTTTTTCACCAAGGCCGCGCCCAATCCCCGCCCTCGCTCTTCCAAGCGCACGCACAAGGGCGCGAGCAGCAAAAAAACACGCTTTTCGCATTGCTCTTTTGCTTTTTGCCCCTCCGCAGTGAAAAAAATTTCCGTCAGCATGATGTGCCCCACCAGGCGCCCGTTTTTTTCCGCCACCAGAGCCAACTCCGGGATATATGCGCTCCCGGCGCGCAGAGCTTCCACAAAATCCTGCTCGTCCCCATCCGCAACGCGTGCCGTGGCAAAAGCGTCCCGGACCAGAACCCGTATGGCGGGAAAGTCCTTTTCCTCTTCAGGCCGAAAAGTAATACCGCGCATAAGGGTGCTCCGTGCGGGCCGTATCGTGGCTCTGTTTTTGAATAACGGGGATGGTTTGGGGTCGGCGGACGCTTGCCCGGCCTTAAAGCGCAGGCTTGGTTCAGGCCGGTTCAAAAGCTTTGCAAAGACGCAACTTCGCCATGCGTTTTTCCAGATCCGCCCGCAGGCTGATGAGGTCCAGACGAGATATTTCCGCCACTTTCGCGGGCGGGTAGCTTAAGCTGAGCTTACGCATATTTCCTTCAGCATTAGCTATTTGCCAGTTGCTCATATTAATGACGCTGCCGCTTCTTTTAATATGCGCCACCCGCAGATGCCCCTGGTACACGCAAAGCCGCTTTTCAAGCGCGGAGCGCAAATCGCGCTCAAAGTCGTCAAACTGCGAAGGGGAGTAGCGTAAATCAAAAAGTCCCGTCCCGTCCAAGCTTTGCCGGGTCAGCAGATGGCAGCAGCCGGTAACGGAGGTTGCGGGCCGCATGTAACTGTATTGCCCAAAATCAGGCATCATAAGGTGAGGGGCCATAAATTTAAAGGGCGCCTCGGCCGTGAACTCTCCGTTATTGTCCACCGCCGCTTTAAAGTGCAGATCGATGCTTTGCAAGGTCATGGGCGCGGCCTGATCCACGATGCGGCACCCCACAATGGCGGCTTCAGGGGAAGCGGCGAGAGCGGCTCCGAAATAACGCAGCCAATTAGGCGGGACCAGGGCGTCATCGTCAAGAAAGATCACCCAGTCGGCATTTTTAACGCTGTCTGTGCATAAGAGCCAGTTACGCGCCGCCGGTGCTCCCACGTTGGTGGGCAGGCGGATGCTGTCCAGCCGCCCCTCCAGGCGCTGCTTCCAAGCGGCGAGAATTCCGGGAGTGTCGTCGGAACTGCCGTTATCAAGGGCCAGGATCCGGGCATCGCCAAGTTCCGAAGCGGCCAGAGCTTGCAAAGTCAGATCCAGAGCGGGGCCATGGTTCCATGAGTAGAGCAGGATAAGCCCCTGCCCTTTGGGGAGCTCTCCCGGCAGATCATGCCCGCGTTGCAAATCACTTAAGCGCAAGAGCAGATTTATTTGCCAGGGCCGGCGCGCATAGGCTTGTGTCCAAAGAACCAGCGCCTGCTCCCGATTACCGGCGCGCAAATGGCATTCGCCTTCGCGCACCTGCCACTCGGTCATGCGGGTGGCGGCAAAGGCCTGTGCATAGAGCGCGGCGGCTTTTTCCCAGTCATTGCGGGCAAAGGCGTAGTCCGCCTGAAACACCAAAGCCAAAGGCCCGGGCGCGGGAGTGCTCGTAAGCCAGGGCTCGTACCAATCCATCTCTCCCATGCGCAAACCGAGAATGGCGGCAAAATGCAGCCAGTGCGGGGAATCCTGGCCCCGTGCCTTGCGTTCCAAAAAAGCTTTGGCCGCATCCAGGTCACCGTTAAAGATAAGCTGAGAGAGCTTTTCCGAAATGTTATCCTTGCTCGTGGGCAGGGCGCGGCAGATTTTACATAAAGGAACAAGCGCCGGAGGCAAAAAGGGCCGCTGCCCGTGCAAGAGCAGCACAATGGCCGCCACTTCGTCGGATAGGGGCGAGAGTTCCCACAAGTGCAAGGCCATATCCTGCCAAAGCTCCCTGAGCCCGGGCGGGTGCGGCGAGCCCGGCTTGGCCATTTCCGCGGTCAGCGCGTTGAATTGCTCGAACAGATGAACATCTCCGCTGCCGGAGAGCAGGAGAGGATCGCGGATGCGGCCGGGGAGGAGCTCCCATGCGTTTTCCGGCATGGCGGCGGAGGGTGGAAGCACGAGAGCCCCCTTTGGCTTCACGCTGTTTTCAAGCACTTGTCATGCGCCGGATTTTGTCCGGTCCGCCGCGAGCTTATCAAAGGTTTCCAGGGCCTCGCTCACGGTTTTGTCCATATCCACATAGGCGTAGGAACCAAGCCGGCCGCCAAAGGTTATGTTCGGGGCGCGGGCGGCGGCGAGCTGGCGATACTGCTCAAAGCGGCGCAAGTCTTCAGGCCGGTTTACGGGGTAATATGCTTCTTTTCCCCGGGCGAAGTTTTCCGGATATTCCCGGACAATCACGGTTTTGTCCCGCTGGTACGGGCGCTCAGGGTGGTAGTGCCGGTATTCGTGCGTCCGGGTGTACGGCACGGTGATGTCCGCCTGGTTGACAACGGCATTGCCCTGATAGTCCGCATAGGGGAGAATTTCCTTTTCAAAGCGCAGGCTCCGCCAGGCGAGCGCGCCCAAAGCATAGTCAAAAAAATCGTCCAGGGCGCCACTGTGGAATATTCGGCAATGAACGGGCAGGCTGCCCCGGATATCGGCAAAAGAAACGCCGAGCTGCACAGTGATGTTCGGGTGGGACAACAGTTTGTCAAAAAGAGCGCCGTAACCGTCCATGGGCAGCCCCTGCCAGAAATCGTCGAAATAATCAGGATTATAATTCGTGCGCACGGGCAGGCGCGTGATGATATCCGCCGGCAGCTCATTAAGAGGCAGGTTCCACTGCTTGGCCGTGTAGCCTTTGATAAAGGCTTCATACAGGGGCCGCCCGATGAGGGAGAGGCCCTTTTCCTCCAGATTGGAGGGGGATTCTATGTCTTCAAGGGCCGCTTCGGCCGCGATGAAGGCTTCCGCCTCATAGGGTTTAAGGTTCAGATGGTAATAAGAGTTGATGGTGGCAAGGCCTATGGGCATCTGGTAGAGCCTGCCGCCGAATTCCGTAAGCACCCTGTGCCGGTAAGTATTGAACGAACAAAACTGCCGCACGTACTCCCAAACCCGCTGATCAGAGGTATGGAAAATATGGCTGCCATAGACATGGCATTCTATGCCCGTTTCCTCGTCCAACTCGGAATGGCAGTTGCCGCCGCTGTGCGCGCGGCGATCAATGACCAGCACCTTTTCGTTAAACTGCGAGGCAATGCGCTCGGCAAGAACACTCCCCCAGAGCCCGGAGCCTACGACAAGATATTTGCAGCTTTCCAAAGACAACATGACGTCTCCCCTCCCCTCTGTGGCAAACGCTCTGGGGCCTGTTGACACTACAAGCCATCTCATAATCAAAACCCAGTGTTCGTTTGCAAACAAACACTGCAAAATCCGCCAGGATTTTGCGCCGCGACAAGCTGCGCGAGCGAGCCGAAAACCACGCTTTTCGGCGAAGCGATCTTCATAAATCGGCCAATGGCCGATTTATGAAATCAGCACTAGATCCTTGCGCCCTCCGGCTGCGTCTGATTTTGCCCGCAGTTTTTTGCAGAGGCGCCGCACTGTGAAATTTCCACCCTGGGACGTATGCTCTGGCATGTCTACCTGAATCTCTCCGCAAAAGTCAACGCGGGTATTCTTAAAGGAGTGCTTTCTCTTACCGTACAACCTTCCGCCATGGTTCCCCCCATTATCATGTTACGCGGCGGAGCGCACAGGAGACAATACTTTTGGCCCGAAATTTGCTTTCACCATTATGAGAAAATATCTTTTACGTTTTACTGACGGTGTACGCCCCCCACGCGATATAAACAGGCGGCGATTGATGCCGCTCCGGCCCAAAACCCAACGAACTTTGAAAACTCCGGCAACCGTGACAATGCGGCCTTGCCCTGCGCTGAGGTGAGTCATGAACGTGGAACACAAACCGGCTAACTCCGCCCTTTCCATAGCGCCCACTTCCCGGAGCGCCTATTTTCTCCGGCGGGCTCGTTTTTATCTGTCCGGCAAAGATGAAAAAAAATTTCAACAATATCATGAGCAATTTCTCAATTCCATCCTCCCTGAAGCCATGGCGGCAATGGAGCCTGACGACGATCTCGCCGCCATGCTCTATAAGGCGGGCGAACATGCCGCGGTGATCGAGCTTTTTGAACGCTTCCGGGGCAGACAGGGGAGTGATTTGCTCCCTATCCTGGCCGCGAGCATCTTTTTTGCACGGGCAGAACCCCACAAGAGTCTCACCGCCGCCAGAGAAATCCGGAATTTTGAACAGCGCCGCCTGCGGCAAAAAACGGCGGAGCTCTGGCCGCAGCTCATGCGGCCGCTGGATATTGAACCGAGAGTCCACCTGCTCATCCTGACACATAACCGCGAAGACTACGTGGCTGAAGCACTGCGCCAACTTGCGCAAACAAGCTACAGCAACTACGCCGTATATATCGCGGATAACGGCTCTTCCGACTCCACTCTGGGGCGGGTTCGTGAGGCCGTATCCTTTTTCCCTTCCCATGTGCCCGTTTCGGTGGAATCTTTCCCCGTGAACATAGGGCGCCCCGCCGGGCATAACTGGCTTTTGGCCGGCCATGACCACAAGGAAGCGGAATTTATCGCCATTGGCGATGACGATCTCATTCGCGTGCCGCCTGACTGGCTCACCCGCATGATCCAAACCGCAAGAGCCTTTCCGGGGTGCGGTTGCGTGGGCGGCAAGGCTCTGACGCCGGGATGGCCGGCTTCCATTCATGGCGGGGTGCGCAACTTCACCGAATTCGGCCCGAACTGCATTGATCTCACCAATAACAACGAGCAGGACGATATCGGGCAATTTGACTACGTCGACATGGTTGATCACGTTATCGGCTGTTTGCATATTTTTGATCGGGCCATGCTTGAAGCCACCGGGCTTTTTGATATTCGTCTTTCACCCTGTCAAATGGTTGACATAGAGCACCATCTGCGCATGGGCCTTGCGGGCCGCTCCATCATTTTTAACGGCCTTATCGGCTTTGAGCATCTGCGCGCCATGGGCGTAAGCACCCGAACAGACAAAGGCATGTCCGGAAACTCTCTCGGCAACATGCTAAAAATATTGTATAAATACGATAATGAGGAAGCGCGTCAAGCCATTGCGCGGCAGCATGAAGCCCGCAACGCCTGGCTGTTGGGATAATGCCCGTCTTTTGCCGCAAAGGAGTCCGGCATGGAACAAAAGCACATGGAAAATACAAGATTGCTGCCAGACAGAATCGCATTGCTCCATCAACTGCCCAAAGGCTGCGTCACGTGTGAGGTGGGGGTGGCCTTTGGCGGATTTTCCGAAAAAATTTTGGAGATTGTACGTCCGAGCCGTCATTTTTTAATTGATTCTTGGATGCACCAAGGCCGTTATGACGACAGGGCCTTTGTGGAAGTGCTGAAAAAATTTAAAACCGGCCTGCGCTCCGGCCAGGTGTCGCTTATCCGCGCCGACTCTGTGGCCGGAATTCATGATCTGCCTGGAGCGGGCATTGATTTCATTTATATCGACACCAGCCACGAGTATGGCGCCACTAAACAGGAGCTGGCGGCGGCCCGGGATAAAATGACCCCCACCGGGCTCATTGCCGGGCATGACTATGTGGCCGGAAACTTCAACCATGAACTTAACCGCTACATACCGTATGGCGTAGTGCGAGCTGTTGGCGAATTTATGGAAAAGCACGACTATGCCCTTTATTATCTGACCTTGGAAGAAACAGGCCCCTACAGTTTCGCCTTGCGGAAAAACATTCCCACATAAGCCGCTTCAGAGAAATAACGCTGCGCGTACAGCATTGGAATAGTTATTGCATAAATATCAGCGAAGGGGAAATTTTTGATAGGAGCAGCGTTATGCAACACGGCATCACCATGGTTATTCGTTCTCTCACCGGAGGCGGAGCCGAGCTCATTATGACGCTCATGGCAAAATACTGGGCGGAGCAGGGCGTGCGCATCACCCTTATTACCAGCGCCCCCATCGCATCAGACGCCTATACCTTGCATCCGGACATCAAGCGTGTCGATCTGTGCCTTTCTCGCCCCAATCTTGTATCGCGCATGGGTTTCCCCTGGGATTTGCGCGCCTTGCGCCGGGCTATCCGGGCTGCGGGCAACCCCATTGTTTTAAGCTTTATGGATCGCTCCAATATTCCGGTGATTGCGGCGACCCGGGGCCTGGGAGTGCGCGTTATCGTGGCGGAACACATTGACCCCAGGCCGCAGAATAGGCCCCTTCGCAACCGTCTTTTGCTGCGCGCCTTTTACCCTATGGCCGACGCCATTACCGTGCTGACGGAAAACGTCAAACGCGAGTGGGCGGATCGCTTTTTACCTCCGCACAAAGTGCATGCCATCCATAATCCCGTACGGCAAAGCGATGAAATAGCCCCGCCTCCGGCCTGGCTGCCGGAAAAATTTATCTGCTGCATGGGCCGTTTGCATCCGCAAAAAGGTTTTGAGCGGCTGTTCACTATTCTTCCCGAGATTTTTCGCCAATTTCCCGAATATAAACTTGTCATCCTCGGCGAAGGAACGCACCGGCGTGAGCTGGAAGAACAGCGAAACGCCCTTGGCCTTGCGGATCGCGTGCTGATGCCGGGCTTTATCCACGGCCCGCACAACGTGCTGCGCCGGGCGGATCTGTTTGTGCTGAGCTCGCGCTATGAGGGCTTCCCCAACGCCTTGCTCGAAGCCATGCATTTACGCCTCCCTGTGGTCAGTTTCGACTGCCCCAGCGGCCCGCATTATCTCATCAATCAAGGTGTGGACGGCGTTCTCGTCCCCGCCGGGGATATGGGGCAGTTGCAAGATGCCATATGCGCCCGCTTAAGCGATCCCGTAGGCAGCGCGGCCATGGGGAGCGCGGCCCAGGCAAAAATAGAGGCTAACTGCTCTATGCCTAAAATTATGGAATACTGGGAACAGCTTATAGAATCCGTCCTCCGGGGTGACGCCGCAATGCCCATTATCACCCGGGTGCTCGCTCCTGAAATGGCGGGAGTGCTCGGAAGATGAAAATTTTCATCGGCATGCATAACATCACCTCGCTCTTCCATGAGTATGCCATGGGCTTCAGGGCCTTGGGGCACGAGGTGTTCACGGTGGAGGCAGGAGAAGCTCCGCCCCACGTGGATGGCGTGACCGATGTGGATATGGATGTTTTTAACCTCGCCCGCATGCGCCTTTTGCGGGAAAAAAGCACCGAACCCGCGCGCTGGATCCACTGGGTGAACAGGTATCGGGAAATGGCCTGGGAAAAGGCCCTTGAAGCCGACGTTTGCCTGTTCATCTGGAACACCTTTAGCCCCGACTGCCGGGATTTGGTGGAGTTAAAACGCCGGGGGAAGAAGATTATCGTCCGCTTTATCGGAGCGGAATCACGCATTGATCATGCGGATGAACAATTCACCCGCCATATGGGCCTGCCGCCCACCCGGCGTCCCGGCTCGCATCCTTTGCATGACACTCTGCATTACGTGCGCATGGCGGAAAAACACGCGGATCTGATCCTGGGGTTCACCGCTGTCGGCCTGCGGCCGGCGCATTGCGCTTCCGTAACCATGGTGGATCGTGCCCGCATCCCCAAAAGCGGACCGCAAAGGGAGATTCCCCTCCTTCTGCATGCCCCTTCAGGCAGGCAACGCAAAGGGACAGGGGAATGGCTGCGCATTTTCGATGAGCTGCATGCCGCGGGCCTTCGCTTCGGCGTCAAGATTTGCGAACGCATGCCGCATTTAGACTTCCTGCGCGAGTATGCCACAGCGGATATTTATTGCGGCTCGCTTTATATCGGCGGCAAGGCGGATCGAGAATCTTTAGCCGCCGGCAATGTGGTGCTCAGCACCGCCTTGTCCGCAAAGCGCTACAGCACCCTTGTTGAAGCGCACGCGGAAAAAATAAAGGAGCGCTTCGGCGACCAGGCAAAAGATGACGCGGCAATCCGGGAGTACCTCCGGCAGGGAAACCCGCACATGTTCGATTACCCCGTTGTGCGCGTTTCTCCGGAAAGCGCCAAAGATACCCTTGCCGAATATATCGGCAATTATGCTTTGCGCAGCAAGCAGTCCGAAGAGGGATGCCAGTTCGTGGAACGCTATTGCGATCCGGCCCTGGCCTGCGCCCAGATGCTTGAAATTCTGGACGAGCCTGAAAGCCTGCAAAGCCAGGCGCGGCAGATATCTCTAGGATTTTTCAATCAGGCCTATGACCCGCCGGATGATCCCGAACAACTGGCTCTCTATAATAACTATACCCAGATGGTGAAACCCTGCCCCTGGTACAAACGCTATGTCACCCCCTGCGAACGCCATGGCCTGCACTTCTGACATCACGCTGGTGCTGCCCACCCTGTGCCGGGGTGGAGCGGAAAAAGTCATGTGCGCCATGGCCGACTGGTGGTGTGCCCAGGGAAAGCGTGTGGAGTTGATCACCTTTGACGACGCCCCCTCCCCTTTTCCGTTGGACGCGCGAGTAAAGCGCCTGGCGCTGGATGACCTGCCGGATTTGGCCCAACCCTGCCCGGAATGGCCGGAGGAATCCCTCGCCGTTGCAAGGCTCCGCCATGCGCTTAGCGCGGGCGGAACAGGGCCTGTGATCTCGTTTATGGCGAAAATGAACATCCGGACCCTTTTGGCCGCCCGGGGACTGTCCAGGCGCGTTATCGTCAGTGACCGCTGCCACCCTCCCCTGTACCCCTATCCGGAACAGATCACGCGGCTGCGCGCGCGCCTGTACCCGGAAGCTTCCCGCGTGGTGATGCAAACCATGCGCAGCGCCCGGGAATGGGCCTACCGCTTTCTTCCCGAGGCCAGGGTCGCGGTTATTCCCAATGCGGTTCTCCCGTCGAAAAAGAGCTGCTCCCCCAACGCAACAAGCGATGCGGCCCCCCGGTTGCCGGAGCGCGGCTTTTTACTGGCCGCCGGCAGATTGGATAAAGCCAAAGGTTTTGATCTGCTGCTCAAAGCGTTTGCCGCAAAGGCGAAAATACTGCCTGAGCTTCGTTTGATTATTGCTGGAGAAGGGCTCGAACGGCAGGAGCTGGAAACGCTGCGGGAGCGGTTGGGCCTTACGGGCCGGGTATTTTTGCCGGGCGCGCGCGATGATTTGCCGAAGCTCATGGCCCAGGCCCGAGCCTTTGTGCTCTCCTCCCGTTACGAAGGTTTTCCCAATGTCTTGCTGGAAGCTTTGGCAGCGGGCCTGCCCGTGGTGGCCTTTGACTGCCCAGCCGGGCCCCGTGAATGCATTACGCATGAACACAACGGTCTGCTTGTTCCGGCACAAGATACAGCGCTGCTCGGCGAGGCGCTCTGGCGCATCGCCACAGATGAAGCTTTGCACGGCAAACTGGCGGGCAATGCAAAAGATGTTTTCACAAACTATTCCATGGATTCTGTCATGGCGCAATGGAATGCGCTGCTTGCTCCGTAGAGGAGCGGTTGGCCCAAGGTCAGAAAAAATTCGCCGCAACCAACAGTGCGATAGGCTCCCTCACACAAGGAGAGAACAATGTTTTCAATCGGTTTCCCTATAACAAGCAGATGCAATCTGGCCTGCCCGAGCTGCAATGGCGGCAGGTTGACCTGGAATGGCCAAGCTGGAAAAATGCGCTACATAGATACGGAATTTTTCAAGAAAGTGGTGGCGAAACTTGTCGCCCTTTACGGCAACAATTTCATATTCGCGCCTTTTTCCTTGAACGAACCGCTGCTGCACAAAAATATCCATGAGCTTCTGGCCATCGCCAACGACTATGGATTGCGCACATTCCTCAGTTCAAACTTGAATGTGAACTGCGATTTTGATGCATTGTTCGCATCACCCGCTTTACATAAACTTATTGTCTCAACTTCAGGGATGACGCAAGATATTTACGGCATCAATCATAGATGCGGCAACGTCTCTCTTTTTCTGAAAAATTTGGAAAAAATAGCGTCGTGCAAACGGCACGACCACTGCAAAATAATTCTTGCATTCCACCAGTATACCTATAATGGTAAAGACGAGGAACAATACGAGGAACTGTGCCGTCAATACGGCATTGAATTTGCTCCTTATCCAGGCTTTTTTGCTCCTAATGACTTTCTCATTCCCGACTGTGAGGAAAAAAAACGCGCCCTGGGCGTTGATGACCTCACAACCCAGCGGCATGTGGGATATCTGCTGTCAAAGCAAGTGACGGAACATACGCCCTCCGCCCGGTTCTCCCATATCCCCTGCTCGATGTATGATGAAGGGCTGTTTTTGTCTTTTGACGGACAGGTGGAAGTGTGCTGCCTTACCGTGGGCATGGCGGAACCCTGCGGTTCCATACTGGACATGGATGCCGAAGCAATCGCCGCAGCCAGAAGCGCCGCGCCCATATGCAAACAATGCAAGGCGGCAAGTTTTCATATCTATAAGCAAATGCGGCTGAATACGGCAAAGTCCATTTCCGGCGTCATGAACCGGGGCAGAGGAGACTATCTGGATCGCATTATGACGAAAACGACCTGTTTTTTGGACAGCAACGAGTATGACGCGCCGGAGCTTCGCGGCAAAGGCCTCTATTTGTACGGGGCCACAGCGGCGGCCACTCTGCTGCAAAGAATCCTGGAGGTGAAGGGGTACACCGTCAAAGGCTACATTGACGACAGCCCCAAGTTGCAGGGCAGAATGGTGGAGGGGAAACAAGTGCGCAGCCTTAGCGATGCCTCCGCCCTGTTCTCCCCGGACGATCTGGTGGTTTCCTGCATCCTTACCCTTTCTGAAAACGGCACGGAGCGTTTAAAGCAAGGCTCTCTTGCCGGCGGAGCGGGAGCGTTTGCGACCTTGCACGAGTTTATGGACACATACGTCACTTGCGCTCCGGGCGCGCAGTCCGCAAATATCCGCGTAGCGGTCTAGATGCAGATTAACTTTGAGATTTGTCGTTTAACGGCGGGCAAAGCCCGCCTACGACAATCTCAAGGCAAGGATTTACGGGCAAATCCTTGCAGAGCAATTATACATTTTCAATGTTAAATTGCTCTAGTGCCGCGTTCGGCTCCGCACTGCCGCACAAAGGAGAAATCATATGGAAGAGATGACAGCGCGCATAGGAAAAGATTGGGAAGAGCACCACTACTATAACGACGCGGAAGGCTGGCTTGACGTGTTCTGGGGATCCGACAGCCCTTTTCTTCCGCTGTTTGATAAGCTTGACTGTTCCCGCATCACGGAACTCGCCTGCGGCCGGGGCAGGCATGTGAACCAGTATAAAGCGCGCGCGCGCGGCATTACTCTTGTGGACATCAACCAGACAAATATTGATTTTTGCAAAAAGCGCTTCGCGCAGGAAAGCAACATTAGCTACCACGTCACGGGTGGAAACAATTTTTCCGTTGTGGAAGGCGGCACGCAAACGGCGGTGTTCAGCTATGACGCCATGGTCCATTTTGAGCTGCTGGATATCGCCTCGTATTTGCGCGATACGGCCCGGGTTCTGGCGCCGGGCGGCATGGGTCTGTTCCACCATTCCAACTACGCGGCCAACCCCGGCGGTTTTTATAAAAGCAACCCGCATTGGCGCAACTTCATGTCCGCCGACATTTTCGCCCATCTGGCCGCCCGGGCGGGGTTGCGCATCCTCTCGCAAACGCTCATCTCTTGGGACGTGGGCAAGCCGCTTGTGGCGAATATTGACTGCATTTCCTTATGCCAAAAAGTATAACGATCATGAACAATATTACGTTTAATCTTGTAGGGCAGTGTAACTTGCGTTGTCCCACCTGCCCCTCCACACACATTTCCGTGGCGGGGGGCTTGTCTTATGCTTCTTTGGAATTGTGCGAGAGCGTATTTTCCCATATCGCCAATCTGTATGGAGCGCAAAAAAACATCTGCCTGTTTTCGCTCAGCGAGCCCTTGCTGCATCCGCACATGACAAACGTGCTCTCCCTTGCCGGACGCTACGGGCACGGGTGCTCCATAAGCAGCAACCTGAACGTTGCTGTGGATTGGGAAGCGCTTTTTGCAGAGCCGGCTCTGAAAAAACTGGACATCAGCCTTTCCGGCTTTACCCAAAAAACCTACGGCAAAGGCCATTGCGGAGGCAAAATAGCCCTGGTCCGCAAGAATATGGAAGCAATCGCCCGGCAGAGCAAACAGTGCGCTGTCGCCGTCAAGTATCTGCTTTACAACGATAACTTGCATGAAGTGGCGATGGCGCGAAATATCTGCGCGGCATACGGCTTTCAGTTCACGCCGGTTCCGGCCTATATTTTTTACTGCGGGGACACGATCCTGGCCTACGGGGAAAACCGCGCCTTCACCTTGCCCAAAGCCGCCCGGCTTCAGGAGCGGCGCCTGCTTGCGCCGCGCCTGTCCGAAGTGGCGCCCACGAACACCCTTGCCGCCCTGGGCTGCTCTTTCCAGCAAAACCACCTGCACATCCACTGCACGGGGGAATTGCACGTATGCTGCTTGGCCACAAATAAAGAACAAGGGGCCATCGGCTATTTTCCCGCCATGAACGCGGAAGAAATCGCAGAGGCGAAGCAGCGGGCCCCATTTTGCGCACTATGCAAAAAAAACGGTCTGCATGTGCAGTGGGGCTTTTTGAGCCAGTTGGCCGCCCATGCCCTGTCCGAAAACGGCGCGCCCGGGGATGACGCGGAACTCAGCCGCAAATGGCGGCGTTTTCTTGCAGAAGGCGTGGCCTCTGAGCATCCCAAAGACGTCGTCATTTACGGCGCCGGCTATAACGGGCTCATGGCGGCTTTGCTGTTCCAGGAAAAGGGCCTGCGTCCCATAGCGTTTATGGATGATCATCCTTCCGGCGTAAAAGACGCGCCCCTGCCGGTATATACGCCGGGCGAATGCGCGGCTAAGGTTCCCCCAGGCACGCCGGTGGTGTTTGTCATGAACATCGACAAAGCCCAGGTGCGGGCTCTCAAGGAAACCCTCGGCGCTTTGGGCGTGACCCGGACCTATACTTTTGCGGAATTTATACAGGAAGCGGCGGCATGAGGATGCCCGCTCAACTCGCATTGATTGTGCCGGATGCGGTTTGCCGTCAGGCAAACATCACGGCAAACTGAGGCGGGCATGGACAGATCCGATCTGCTCTTGCGGGTAAGCGAGGCCGCGGGCTTTCCTGTGCCGGATGGAGCGCGGATCCTGGATTACGGCTGCGGGGCCGGGGATACGGTTCTCGGTTTTCTTGCCAAAGGCTATGACGCCTTCGGCTTCGACGTTCATGACCACCGGGGGAGTGAAGCCGCCGCTCTGTCCGGGCCTTTTCATTTTCACCAGCAAGGCCCACAACCCCAGCGCCTCGACTACCATCTAGACTGGAGCCGTTTTTCCCTCCCCTATGCGGATGCCTCTTTTGATGCTGTTTTTTCCAGCCAGGTGTTCGAGCATGTGCATAACCACGAGGCCGTTCTGCGGGAATTTTCCCGTGTCCTGAAGCCGGAGGGGGTTTGCCTCAATATTTTCCCCACCCTGCTCTACCCCATGGAGCAGCATATCTTTGTGCCTTACGGGCACCTTTTTCGCAACAAAGCCTACTACCATTTGTGCGCAGCTTTGGGCGCGCGCAACCCCTGGCCGGAATCGTTGCCCGCAAGGGAACTTGCGGCGAAAAATTACGACTATATGCGCAACTGCGTTAATTATGCGCCTAACTACAAGCTCCGCGCTCTGGCAAAGCGCTATTTTTCCTATGCCGGATTTGATCAGGCGGCCTATTGCGATTTGCCCCCCTGGAGTCTGCGCTCGTTATACCGTATCGTAACTTCCTTATATTTTCCGCGTAACGTCTGCCTTGTGCTGGCAAAAGCCCCTCCGCCCCGCCCGCGCAAACATACTTTCAGGGTGCGATCATGATGGAACTGGAATATACCGCCTGCCCTTTGTGCGGCGCGGAAAAAGCCTCCCCTTTGTTCAGCGTGAAAGATCAGCGTTTTCTCCTGTCTGAGCAGGAGTTTACAATACAGCGCTGCCTGGCCTGCGGTATGGGCTATGTCAATCCTCGCCCCAGCGAGGCGGGTATGCATTTTTTTTATCCGGAGGATTTTTACGCCGTCAATCACGAAAAGGGCGTATCGGAAGCGACGCTGGCGGCGAAATACGCCTGGATTGCCGATCTGCCCAAGGGCAAACTTCTGGATATCGGCTGCGCCGGGGGTGAATTTCCGGACTATGCGCGCAGGCAGGGCTGGAGGATTCAAGGCTATGAATGGTCTGAAAAACCGCATAACCACTATGCTATCCCCCTGGTTGCCGGACAACCGCTGGAGAACAGCTTTGCGGAAAATTCCTTTGACGTGGTTACCGCCTGGGCGGTGCTGGAACACGCCCATAACCCGCGCGGCTTTTTGCGCGAAATGAGCCGAGTGCTCAAACCCGGAGGCCGGGCCGTTATCCTGGTCACCAACCTCAACAGCATACCAGGGCGCTACCTGGCCCTTGACGACATACCCCGCCATCTGAATCTTTTCACCCGGCGCTCCCTGGAAGCGTCGCTACGCGACAACGGCCTTGCGCCGGAGCGCCGCGGCTTTGACAATGACGTCTTCAGCGGCTCCCATCGGGGCATGCTGGTCTTCTTATATAAACTCCTGCGCGGAGAATCTTTTCTTGATATCAGGGGGCAGCATCAATCGCCGGGCAGACGCCACGAGTTTTGCTCGCAACTGCACGGTAAGCCGTCGTCTTTTGTGAAAGCCCTGTGCGCTTTTGACAGAACGCTCGCCCCGCTTGTGGACAGCATCGCGGCAAAGCTGTATTGCGGTCACATAATGACCGTCGCCTGCCGGAAAATGCCGCTGTCTTGACGCCACACCGCAGCAGATATTTCGATCATGCACGGTATAGAACCATTGCAGGCGCTGCCGCATTTTCCACAATTGGGTGGCAGATGCCGTTTGGGCTCAGGCAAGGAAAGCGAATTTTTTGCTCCAAGAGCGTACTTTACCGGGCCGCTCTTTGGGAGAAACTATGAAACAAACCGTCCTTACTTTTCGGGAAGCTAAAAAAAGTAATCGCAAGCTGGCTGTGCTTACGGCCTATGACTACTGCATGGCCAAACTCATGGATGAAGTGGACGTGGACTGCATCCTGGTGGGCGACTCTTTGGGCATGGTCATGCTGGGCTATAAAGACACGCTGGCCGTGACCATGGAAGATATGCTGCACCACAGCAAAGCCGTATCCAGGGGAGTGGAAAACGCCCTCCAAGTAACGGATATGCCCTTTATGTCCTACCAGGCCTCGATATACGACGCGGTATGCAACGCGGGCAGGCTTATCAAAGAAGGCGGAGCCCAAGCTGTAAAGCTTGAAGGCGGTGTCGAGGTCTGCCCGCAAATCGCGGCCATTGTGCGGTCCTCCATCCCGGTCATGGGCCATATCGGCTTAACGCCGCAGTCCGTCAATGCCTTTGGCGGCTTTCGGGTGCAAGGCAAGGATGCCGCAGGCGCGCAAAAACTCCTTGATGCGGCCAAGGCCGTGGAGGAGGCAGGGGCTTTCTCCCTTGTACTGGAATGCGTTCCAGCGGAACTTGCGACAAAAATCAGCAAAAGCTTGTCCATCCCCACCATCGGCATCGGCGCGGGCAATGGATGCGACGGCCAGGTGCTGGTTTATCAAGATATGCTGGGCCTGTTTTCCGGCTTCAGCCCTAAATTCGCCAAAAGATACGCAGAGGTCGGAGAACAAATGCGCACCGCCTTTGCCGCCTATATCGATGAGGTGCGCAAAGGCTCCTTCCCCGCTCCCGAGCACAGTTTCGCAGCGAGTGAGGAACTTTTAAAAAAGCTGTATTAGCGAGCGGTTCTCAGTAAATTTTTACCGCTTTAGAGCATTGTAACTTTGAAATTATACATACCGAAAAAATGCTCTGGCCTTGTGAAGCGACGTGCAACAAGGCCCGCGAGATTGGCGTAGGCGAGCTGTGCCCGCCGTTAAGCGACAATCTTAAGCGTAAACTGCTCTAGTAGCGGATGCGGCTTGGCGTCAGGCAAGGGAAGGCGAACTTTTTGCTCCGGGAGTGTACTTTGATGGTGCATGACCGGGGCAAAAAAGATGCCCGACGAAGCATCACCCCAAACCGCGCCGCTGCTTCGAAAAAAGGTGCAATGGCATGCATACAGCACACACAGTGGAAGAAGCCCGCGCATTGAGCCAAGAATGGAGAGCCCAACGCCTGCGCATCGGCCTTGTCCCCACCATGGGCTATTTACACGAAGGGCACGCAAGCCTGATGGCGGCGGCCCGCGAAGGCGTGGACAAGCTGGTGGTGAGCATTTTCGTCAACCCCGCTCAGTTCGGCCCCACAGAGGATCTGGACCGCTACCCGCGCGATTTTGCGCGCGACAGCGAGCTGTGCTCCCGCATGGGTGTGGACCTTATCTTTGCTCCGGACGCGGCTGCCATGTACCCGGCCGAATTTTACACCAGCGTCTCAGTGCGCGGACTCACGGAAGGGCTGTGCGGCAAAAGCCGACCCATCCACTTTAGCGGAGTATGCACGGTGGTGTGCAAGCTGTTCAACATCATCGCGCCGGATGCCGCCTATTTCGGCCAGAAGGACGCCCAACAACTGGCCGTCATCAGGCAAATGGTCCGCGACCTCAACATGCAGGTGGCTGTTGTCGGCTGCCCCATTGTGCGCGAGAGCGACGGCCTGGCCAAAAGCTCGCGCAACGCTTATTTAAACGCGGAAGAACGCGCGGCCGCTCCGGCGCTTTTCCGCGCCCTTCGCCTTGCCGCCGACGCCGCGACCCAAGGAGCGCGGGACAGCGACGCGCTTCTTTCCCTGATACGCGGGGAACTAACCAAAGAACCCTTGCTGCGCGTGGATTATGCGGAAATAGTGGATGCCTCTTCTTTACGGCCTGTGCAGCGCCTTGCGGGTCCCGCCCTGGTGGCCCTGGCCGCTTTTATCGGCAAAACCCGACTTATCGACAATATTCTTATCGATGGCGGCGGAAGCGCCGGATAAGGAGAGGGGAGACCGCGATGGCGTATAACAACCTATACCCGCAAGAGCTTTGGAATGCCATCCATAAGGAGGGCAGCGCCTTTTACTTAGAGTCGCAGGATCACCCCATTGTCCGCAAACTGCATGAGTTTCTACCTGGCGGACCTGGCCACGCCATTGAAATCGGCTGCTGCCCAGGCAGATTTTTAGGGCACCTCGGTCTCATGGGGTATACGGTACACGGGCTGGACCTGTCCCCAACCCTGCATGACACGGCAAAAGCTCTGGCCGAAGCGGGTTTGCCTTGCGGCCAATTTCATGAAAAAGATTTTTTTGACTTCTGCGCAAAAAGTAGACGGCGCTTTGCCGTGGTGGCTTCTTTCGGCTTTATTGAGCATTTTATCGAATTTGAAAAAGTCTTTACTCTGCACTGCGCCCTTGCGAAAAAAAAGGGCTTCATCGTCGTGACCTTCCCCAATTATTTCGGCGTGCTGCAATACGCGCTGCACAGCCTGTTTGACGCGCAGGGACTTGCCCGGCATAACAGGGACGCCATGCGCATTGAGCCCTACATGAAGGCCGCCGCTGCCAACAATTGCGAGGTGTTATACGCTGGGTACTTTGGAGGCTTTCGCTTTTGGCGCAACAAATCCGAACCGCTGCCCGAAGATCCCGTCCTGCTGGCGCTGCACCAGGGCATTCAGAAACTCAGCGCGCAAAGAGCCCTCACCCAGGATGCGCCGGAATGGTCTTGCCTTGGCGGCATTGTCGCGCGTAAACGCTAGAGCAATTTACCATTGAAAATGTATAATTGCTCTGCAAGGATTTGCCCGTAAATCCTTGCCTTGAGATTGCCGTAGGCGGGCTTTGCCCGCCGTTAAACGACAAATCTCAAAGTTAA
>JAVBOT010000069.1:0-25425 GCA_031550225.1 Desulfovibrio sp. | reverse complement strand
TCAGGTGCAGGCCACTGTGGACGGCAAGACGGCAAGCTTCGCCATAGGCGTAGGCGCGGGCAATGCGGCCACGGTGCTCATTGACGGCAAGACGTACGGCGTCCTGACTCTGGTGAACAATACGCAGTACTCCTTTAAGGCTGCGCCTGATCTGGATGCGGAAATCGGCTTTGTGCTGACTGCCAAAGACAGCGAAGGGGACACCGCCACCTCCGGCACGCCCTTTACCATCACGGTGGAGCGGGCGGAAATCGGCTTTACGGAAGTGGGCACGGACGGCACGCACTTTAACGAAGCCAACCTGCCTGCGGGCTTACTTCACAATCCGGCCGCACTGACCAAGGTGATAGAAGTGCCCGTCGGCTACACCGTGGACACTACGGGCTGGACGCCTCAGGGCGGCGGTTATACCAAGACAGTGTCTAATGGCGCTCTCAGCTATGAAAACGGTGAATTGCGCTATACCCTGATGGGCGCGGCGGGACACCAGAATCCGGGCAGGGATACCTTGGAAATCACCGTGGACACTATTACATTGAAAGATGCCCGGGGGAATTCTTACGGAGTTGATGTGGTCATTGACCTTGACGATGACGCCCCGGTGATAGCTATAGGCAGCCCGGCCCACAACCTGAGCGAGGCGGCCGATAATGCCACAGGAGATATGTTCCTGCACTGCGGCGCCGATTTCGGCCTGCTGGAAAACGAAAGTATGGTGACTTTCGAAATGCTGAATACTTACGGCAAGGATGCGGCTGACACCAGGTTCGCGCCTGTAAGAACAACCATTATTCTCAGCAAAGACGGTACGCCTTTTGTTATAGACACCATAGCGGGTAAACTGACGCTCAGCTACAATACGTATACCCGCGCCGTGGATTATCGCTATGATGCTGTTGCCGGCTTGCAAGGTATGGCGGAGCGCCTGCAATTCATCGTAACGGACAGTGAAGGCGATCAAAGTACCGCCACCATGTCCTTGAACTATACGGAAACCGTCACGGACTCGGGCATAGCGCTTCTGACGGACGAGGCGGCGATACCGGATCTCGGCAGCAGCCAGTATCTTAACGGGCAGTACTCCGACATGCTGAACCTTGACCCGAGGCTATTGCTCAGCGACGTCACCAGCGTTACCTGGCACGGCCCGAGCAACCCTTCCGCCTTTACGGCCGATGCGAACGGCGACGGAACGTACCAACAAATAACCTGGACGCAGAGCGGCAATACTTTTGCCGGCTATGCCGAAGGGCAGCTTGTGGTTCAGTTGGAGGCGGGCTTCAGCAACGGCTACTTTACCGGCGCTGTCACCAGCACCTTGTATAAGCCTATACGCCATAACGGCGTGAATGTGGATGGGGATGAAAGCAAGATTGACTTCGGCCTGACGCAAAATTCAGCCATGGGGCAAGCGCGGGTGCAGATTGGTTTCCATACGCTTGATGACAGCCCCTTCCGCGATTCGCACGACGCAACGCCCATCATTGATGTGGTGAAGGACGCCCTGCCGCCGCAAAGCGTGTTTATTTTGCTGGACGTCTCAACGCAGTTGAGCTCCGCGAACCGGCCCCAAGCTGTGGCGGCTATCCGCGCCATGGCGCAGGCCTATATCGATAATGACATTGACGCGGTGATGACCATCATTACCACAACGACGACCAGCAGTTACGTAAGGACATATTATAACCACGCAACGCCCGAGCAGGTGCTCGCCAGCTTGCAGACGAGCACATTCTCCTACGGCGGCTCGGCAAACTACGAACCAGGCCTTGCGCAAGTAAAAACGCAGATGGAAGCCGGAAAGGCGAACGCAACCTATACCACCTGGCCCCAGACGCTGTACTTTATTGCGAACGGCAACATTTCCGCCACTTATGCCAATATGGATGCCTGGCGCACCTACAGGTTCGACAGAGGACCGGACCTGCAGGTTTACTCCCTGTGCGTTTCAGACAACCCCACGGCTGCCCAGGTGACCAATATGAAGAACGTGGCCGCCAGCGACGACAACTACTATAAGCTGAGAGACTACGATGAACTGGTGACCAAGCTGGAGGAGATGGTGAAAGATGAAGCCGACGGCAACCTGCTCGGCAACGTTGCCTCGGCGGACCTCACGACAGTTTATGAAGTCGTGTACAACGGCGTTGTGTATACTGTGGGAGCGGGCGGCGCGCAGATCGATCTCGGCAACAAGATTAAGCTGACGGTGTTCCAGAACGGCGACTACAAGGTGCAAACGGACGCCATTAACGGTGATGTGTTCAGAAACCTTGAGTTGCGCGTCCGGGATGCTGACGGTGACACATACAATGCGCCCGCCAGGCTTGTAATCCGGGATAACGGCGCCGAAGCCTATGACAACGTGACGGTCGCCCGGCCTTTCGGCAATGCCGACTGGCTGTGCAACTTCACTTCGGGCTCTCCCGGAACCATGCATAACGGCAGCTACAGTTTCCACCGCATTACTGACGGCGCTCTGATGCCGATGATTGAGAACTACTCGAGCAGTTTCTGGGGTGGTCAAATGATCCCGGGAACCAACGGGGCGACCAGGCTGAACAGCCTATGCGGAGGCGCAACCGGGGTGCAGGACCTGTTCCAGCAAATAGGCATTACCCCGCAGGCATACGCCAACAACGCCATTGTCTCCGTGAGCGTGAACAAAAGCGGTGGCTTATTCGCCTTTAACTGGGCATACAAGCCGGGATTGTCCAGCGATTCAGACGACTCCTCCTTCTGGTTTGTGAAAAATGCGGCAGGGCAGATTATTGACGCCGGATTAATGTTCCAGGGAAGAGACAGCAAATGGCACTCCGGAGTTGTGTACGTCACTCTGCCCAAGGGAGCGGCGCAAAATTACACCCTTTATATCGTGTCCCAGGAGATGGGCGCAAGCGGCGATGTGGGACTCTTGTACTTGAAGGATATTATCTGGATACCGGACGGGCAGTTGCGCTCCATAGGCAACGTGCTTACGGACGAGTCTCCTGACGGCCGTGTGGATGGGTATACTGAAACAGACAAAGTGCACAGCGTGATCTATAAGGGTGTGGAGCACGTGATCTCCGGCGCTGAAATGAGCTTTAACACGGATTATGGAACGCTGAAGATAAACGTGAACGGCGAGTATACGTATTTGTCGCAAAACACCATTCAAAATGCTTTGGTGGAAGACTTCGTCTATACCATCAAGGATGCGCAGGGGAATATAACGAGTGCGGATTTGCACGTACGCAGCCAGGATCGCACCATCACGGGCACAGACGGGGCCGACATCATTGACCGCCGGGGCCTTGGCGCGGACGGTGACTTGATTCAGGGCGGCGCCGGCAATGATATCATTTACGGCGGCAGCAAGAATGAGGTCATTTACGGCGCAGAAGGCAATGACAGAATTGACGGCGGCGGCGGGCATGATTTGCTCCACGGCGGCGCGGGAGATGACGTTATTTATGGCGGCGCCGGCAATGACACGATTCATGGAGGCGACGGCAATGATCGCCTGTACGGCGGTGACGGCAATGATGTGCTCTATGGCGGCGTGGGCAATGATATCCTTGACGGCGGGGCGGGAGCTGACGTTCTCTTCGGCGGCAGCGGCATTAACGCCTTGGCCGGCGGCCTTGGCGGCGACACCTTTACCTGGAACAGGGAATCCCTCGGCGGCAAGGACGTCATCACCGACTTCCAGAGTCTGGAAGGCGACAAGCTGAGCTTTGCCGACCTGCTGGATGCGGGTGAAAGCATGGGAGCTTTCGTTAGCGATCACCTCTCCAACGTTAATCTGAATGCTACGGACAGAACGCTTTCTTTCAACATCAGCGAAGGAGCGCTTTCAAAGACTGTTGAGATACACTTCCAAAATGACGATACGCAGTTTACTCAGCTTGCGCTTGACTACAGTACGGAGCAAAATCCCACGGATCAGGCGGCGCTGTTGACCAACTTCTTGATTTCCATCTCTTGCAGTTAACCGTGTAAACATAACCAGTCTCAGCTTTAAAGGCCTGAGGTAAAAAAAAGCCCCCTGCTTCGCATTTGCGGAGCAGGGGGCCGTTTTTTACCTGCGGGAAAATCACTCCATTGAAAAATTGACGAGTTATGCAACAGCCTCAATTTGGTAAACTGCGGCCCGCTTTGACGAAAGCGTTGTTTCTGTGGTATATGACAAAATAGGCTAATAAAATCAATTTGTTGAAATTGTAATTTTTAAGGAAAGGAGAGCGTTATTGATTTCATTCAAAAACGTCGCCAAAAAATACCGGCGACACACAGTTGTCTCAGGGTTCACTCTACGCGTTCCCAGAGGGAAAACAGTCGCCCTCATCGGCCCCAGCGGCTGCGGCAAGACAACCCTTCTTAAAATGGTCAATAGGCTTATTGAACCCACTTCAGGCTCCATATTCATTGACGGAAAAGACTCGACGTCCCTCAATGCCATAACGCTACGCCGGAGCATGGGGTTTGTCATCCAGCATGTGGGCTTGTTTCCGCATATGACGGTGCGCGAGAATATTGAAATCATTGCAAGAGCTGAAAAGCGCAAAGAATCTGACATCGCGGAGCGCACCATGGCGCTCATGGATATGGTTGGCCTGGAGTTAAATTTTTTAGAGCGATATCCGAGCCAGCTCAGCGGGGGGCAACAGCAGCGGGTAGGCGTTGCCAGGGCTTTTGCCCTTGACCCGGAAATAATCCTGATGGATGAGCCTTTTTCAGCCCTTGATCCTGTGACCAGAAGTTCCCTGCAGGACGAACTTGTCGGCATCCAGGACCAGTTTCACAAAACCATTATGTTCGTGACCCATGACATGGATGAGGCCATTCGCATTGCCGATCTCATCTGCATTGTGCAGCAGGGAAAAATTGTCCAGTATGATACGCCGGATAGTATTCTCAGAAATCCCGTCGACGATTTCGTCATTGAATTCATCGGCAAAAAACGGATTTTGTCCTCGCTGGAAAACATAGCGGCAAAGGACATCATGATCGAGCGCTTTGTTACCTGCGCCGGGAGCCTGCCGCTGAGCAAGTGCCTTGACAAAATGTACGCGCAACAGGTTGATACCATGCTTGTCATTGAGCCGCATACGCGCATTTTACGCGGGGTGCTGACCGTGGAGCAGATCCAACGGGAAAAAGATCACACAAAGCCGGTTTCATCCCTCATGCGCGAAGCATATGTTTACGCTTCCCCGGATACGCTGATCACCGATATTATGAAAGATATCACGCAATTCAAGTTGAGCAGCGTGCCCATCGTCAAAGAGGACAGAGAACTGATGGGGCTGGTGACCAAAACCAGCCTGTTTGCGACTCTCAGCCGTTACTACCTTGAAACGCAGGAGGCGCAAAATGAGTCTCCTTGAATACCTTTTCCGAGAACATCAAAACATAGCCCGCCTGCTGGCGGAGCATATCCAGCTTACGGTCCTGGCCGTGGCCATCGCCGTGGCGTTGGGCATCCCGCTGGGCATTGCCGCCCACTACTTCCGGCATCTTCGCAATATTTTTATGGGCACGGTCAATCTTGTGCAGGCCATCCCCAGCATGGCCCTTCTTGGCGCGGCCATTCCGCTGCTCGGCATCGGCAAGCTTCCGGCCATTGTCGTCGTCGCGCTATACTCACTCCTGCCGATTGTCAAAAATACATACACAGGCGTTGGCAATACGCCGCCGGAAATGTTGGAGGCCGCGAAAGGCATTGGCCTTACCGACTTTCAGATATTGAACAAAGTGCAACTTCCGCTTGCTCTGCCGATAATTATGGCCGGGGTGCGCATTTCCGCCGTCACCGCTGTGGGGCTCGTCACCATTGCCGCGTTTATCGGGGCAGGCGGACTTGGATTTTTGGTGTTTTCCGGCATCAGCACGGTCAACAACAGCCAGATTTTGGCCGGGGCCATCCCTGCCTGTATTCTGGCATTGCTGGTGGACTACGCCGGAGGCATTCTTGAGCGGCGCTTTTCCGCCGTACCGCAGCGGCGGCCACAAAAAAGCGCCAGGCGCATTTTTTCAGGCGCGGTTTCCCAAAAAGTGGCCCTTGCCGCCGGTATCGTGCTGCTTTGCTGCCTCGGAGGGGTTTGGCTGTGGCAGCATTATGCCGGCCAGAACAGGAGAACGCTTGTCATTGCCGGAAAAGACTACACGGAACAATTCATTCTTCCGCACCTGATCGCGGAATTGCTTGAGAACAAAACAGATCTCCATATAGAACGAAAAATCAATTTGGGCGGCACAAAGGTATGTTTCGCCGCGCTACGTTCCGGCGATATTGACTTGTATGTTGAGTACAGCGGTACGGCCTACGGTGATATCCTCGGCAAACCGCTGATGACGGATATGCAGCGGGTATACGAAATTACCAAGACGGAATTTCAGGAGAAATTCAACCTTATGGTGCTGAAGCAAATGGGTTTTAACAACACCTATACCATAGCGACAACGCCGGAGATCGCCGGGCGCTATCATCTGCAAAAAATTAGCGACTTGACGCCCATTGCCCGTGATTTTGCCACCGCCATGAGCTTTGAATTTCTTAACCGGCAAGACGGCTTGCCGGGGCTGTCTCAACATTACGGATTTGAATTTGGCAAAAATAACGCGATGAATGCGGCTCAACGCTATATCGCCTTAAACAACGGTGATGTGCAGTTCATTGACGCGTTTTCGACGGACGGGCTTTTGAAAAAATTCAACCTCGTCATACTGGCTGACGACAAAGCTTTCTTTCCGCCTTATTACGCCATTCCGGTCATGAGAACGGAAACGGCCTCGGCGTATCCCGAGATTATTCCGTTAATAGCATCCCTCGGCGAGGCCCTGACTAACTCCATTATGATGGAACTTAATTATAGAGTGGATCAGCTACAGGAAGATCCGCGCGTTGTGGCTGCGGACTTTCTACGCAAGCAGGGGCTGATCCGGTAGGGGCTGTTTCCGGAGCAGATGAACTTTGAGATTTGCCGCTTAACGGCGGGCAAAGCCCGCCTACGGCAATCTCAAGGCACGGATCTACGGGTAGATCAGTGCGGAGTTTTTCCGTTACTCCACAATGCGCATTATATCGCCTTCGCGCACATCGCCTCCGCGAAGCACTTTGGCAAAAACCCCTTGGGTGGGCATGATGCATTCGCCCATGGTGTGGTAAATCTGGCAGCGATCGTGGCATTCTTTGCCTATTTGGGAGATTTCCAGCAGGATTTCACCACAGCTTAAGCGCGTGCCGATGGGCAGGGTAGCGAAATCAATATCTTCCACAACCAGATTTTCGCCAAAGCAGCCGAAGCTGACCAGGGCGCCTTTAGCCTTGAAGGCATCTATTTTTGCTAGAGCCAGAAGACTTACTTGCCTGTGCCAGTTGCCGGCATGGGCGTCGTTTTCTATGCCGTGGTTCTCGATAAGCTTTGCTGAGGCCACCCGCTTTTTTGCGGTTCCCTTTTTTTTGCTGGTACAGATGGCGACGATTTTGCCCATGGCCGGTTCCTTTTTATCTGTTTACGGCAATGCGGCGAGTGTGTGCATTGCAAAGTGGTATTGCTAAAAACGGTGAGCCGGCAGCAATGAATGGCCGGCGCAAGGGACAGAGGGAGGGGGGGTGACAGCCGGTATCCGGGGCGTTATCAGCCTCCCACGCTGTTCATGTAGAAATTTTTGGGCTCTCCCGGAAGAGCGGTCCGGCTGAATTCGTGGGCTTTGGGTTTTTGAGCCACAGCCTGGATAATGGCAGTTTCGATGCTTTGATCCGGAAGCTTGCCGCGCAGCAGGGGTTTGAGATCGATGCCTACATCATGATGTAAGCAGGTTTTTAAATAGCCGAGGGAGGTAAAGCGTATTCTGTTGCAGCTATGGCAAAATTTTTTGCTCATGGCTGATATGAAGCCGACGCTGCCCGGGTGGGAAGCAACCTGATAGCATTCCGCAGGCCCGTTGCCGATGCTGCGGCCCAAGGGATGCAACGAGCCGAATTCTTTTTCGATCATGGCGCGGATTGTGGCTTGGGATACGCCGTTATAAATTTTGCCCGTGCCCACAGGCATAAGCTCGATAAAGCGGATATGGTAGCCGCGACTGAGGGCGAAGCGCGTTAATTGGGGCAGCTCCGCTTCGTTATAGCCTTGCAGAGGAACCACATTGAGCTTAATCCGGATGCCTTTGGCCTTTGCCCGCGCCATGGCCTCCACAATGGCGGAAACCGGCGTTTTGCCGCGAGTGATGTGGTTGAAATTTTCCTGGTTGAGGCTGTCCAGGCTGACATTGATCCCGTTAACGCCGATATCGGCCAGGTTGTCCACATGAGGAGCAAGGTAGGTTCCGTTGGTGGTGAGGGTGGTCTGTTCCACGCCGGGCAGCTTTTTCAAGGCGCGGATAAAGTCGACCGCGCCTTTTCTGCAAAGGGGTTCCCCGCCGGTGATCTTGTAGCGGCTGATGCCGAGCTTTGCTGTAATAGCGCAAAAGCGCAGCAGTTCTTCATAACTCAAAATTTCCTCATGCGGGATATGCGGTTCCCCCTCAGGAGGCATACAGTATACGCAACGAAAATTACAACGATCCGTCAATGAGAGGCGGATATAATCTATTTTTCTGCCATGAGCGTCGTAAAGGCTTGTTAATTGCATGCAACGTCTCCATATTGCAACTTGAAAAATTGCAATTTGAGAAAAGAGCAGTTTTACTGACGGATATAGTCGCCGCTTTTGCCGCCGGATTTTTTGAGCAGCCGGATATCGGAAATTTCCATGCTTTTATCCATGGATTTGCACATATCGTAAATGGTAAGCAGGGCGATGGAAACGCCGGTGAGCGCCTCCATCTCCACGCCTGTTTTTCCGCAGGTTTTCACAATGCAGGAAACATGAATGCTGTTGTCTTCGAGCGCGCACTCCACTTTGCTGTTGGAAAGGGGGAGAGGATGACAGAGGGGAATAAGCTCTGAAGTGCGTTTGGATCCCATAATGCCCGCAAGCTGGGCCACGGTGAGCACATCTCCCTTGGCAAAGGCTCTTTGGCGCACGGCGTCAAGAGCTTCAGGAGAAAGAAAGATGCGTCCTTCGGCAACGGCGGTGCGTTCCGTTATGTTTTTTTCAGACACATCCACCATCATGACATTGCCCTTGGCATCGATATGCGACGACATATTGCGCTATCCTTCAATTATAGGCATCAGCCTGCAAAGGTCCAGATGACCTGGCCGGTTTTTTCCACGCCGTAGCCGCCCATGGCGTACATGGCCTTTTGAAAGTCCTGCGAACGCACAACGCTGATCAGCGCCTGCATGCGTTCATCTTTCCAGTATTCAACGGGTATGATCAGATCATATTCCTCAATGCCTACCGGGATAAAATCCAAACCCAGGGCATTGGCCGCCGCGCGCACTCCAAGCCCTGTGGAGGCCCTGCCGGAAAGAACGGCCACAGCCACGTTCATGTGGGTATATTCCTCATTTGCATACCCGGCAATATCGCCCGGCTTGATGCCGCGCAGGGACATTTCCCAGTCCAGAAGCACCCGGGTGCCGCTGCCGCGCTGGCGGTTGATAAAAGTAATATCGGGACGGGCAAGGTCATCAATGCGCTGGATATTTTTAGGGTTGCCGCGAGGGAGTATAAGCCCCTGCTCACGATCGGCAAGGCGCACGAGCGTAACCGGTATGCCTGAGAGCTGCTCGGTAATCACGCTTTGGTTATAGGTGCCGCTTTGGGCATCAAGCAGATGGGAGCCGGCCAGATGGCAGCGCCCGCTCTTAAGGGCCATTATGCCCCCAAGGGATCCCACATGGGCCGAGGTCAAGGAAAAATGCGGATTGGCCCGGCGCAGAAAACTGTCCAGCAGATCCAGGGCATTGTCGTGGCTGCCGATGGCCAGAAGCGCGCCGGCGATCTGACTTTTGGTTCTGATTAACGTTACCGGCGTTTCTTCACCGGCGGGCAGGCCTTCCACTTCCGGCGCAACGTGGATGATGCCATCCGCTCGGCTTAAGCTGGTGACGGTGCCCGCCCCCCTCGGCAAAGGCACGGCAATCAGTTTTTCTTTTACCTGGCCAAGCTTGACGCGAATGCGTTCCTCCATGCCCGGGCGGGAAGGCAGGGCCTGGAAAGGCAGAGCCGCGGCTTTGGGGCGCTCTTGCATGTGTCTGCCCTGCCACAGGCAAAGCAGCGGCTGGCCGAATTCCTCAAAGGAGATGATGGCTGATATGGGGTAGCCTGGTACGCCGATGACGGGTTTGCCCTGGATGCGGCCGAGAGCTGTGGGTTTGCCGGGCATGACGTTGATCCCGTGGACCCAGAGTTCGCCCAGTTCAGCAATGATTTGTGCGGTAAAATCATGGCTGCCGGCTGACGAACCGGCGTTGATTACAAGCAGGTCCGCATCGCTCTGTGCCGCTTCGAGCAGAGCGGTTCGGATTTTTTCAGGATCATCCGGCACAATGGGCCAGATCCGAGCTTGTCCTCCGGCGTCTTCCACCAGAGCGGACAAAATGAGGGAGTTGAATTCCGGAAGCTTGCGCCCGCTGGCCAGCAGTTCCGGCGTGGCTTCCTCCACAGGCGTTAATTCCGAACCGCTGGGGATAACGGCCACTTGAGGCCGGGCGAATACTGCCGGCCTGAGTATCCCCGCAGCGGCGAGCGCTCCCAGCTCATATGCGCCGATCACTGTGCCTGGCGGCAGCAAAATCTCCGTGGCGACCATATCTTCGCCTAATTTGCGCACATGCTGCCAGGGAAAGGCCGCTTTTTCAATAAACAGATTCATTTCAAGGGGAGCGTCTGGAGACAGAGGCGTGGCGTGAAAAACGTTTTCCACCATAATAACGGCGTTTGTTCCCGGCGGCAGAGGGTGCCCGGTATTGATCCAAAAAGCGTCTTTGCCGACGATAAGCTCTTTGGGGAGATGCTCTGATGCTCCAAACGTCCGTTCCGCCGCCACGGCAATACCGTCCATAGCCGCGCCGTGAAAAGCGGGAGAGGACACGAGAGCGCAGGCGGGCTCCGACAGAGTGCGGCCGCGAGCCTCGGCAAGCGGCACTTTTTGCGTGCTTAAAGGACTTAGCGTCAGGGCGCCGAGCTTATCAAGCCACAGGGATTTGGCTTGCGCAAGATCGGTGAGTTGCAGATAGGTGTTTCGCTCCATGGGAAATTCCTTTAAGTAATACTGGAAGTATTTACAGTAGCGGATACAGATCCACCAGGGCGCCGGCCTTGATGCCTTCCTGCTCTTCCGGGCAGATGATGAGCGCATCGGCCTGGACCAGCGTGGATATAAGGCCGGACTTGCCAAGGAGCGGGCGGGCAAGAAGAGGGGCTCCTTCTTCCGGAGAAAACTCAAGGGCTACGCGGATATATTCCCGCCTCCCCTGGGCGGAGGCAACCGAACGCGTCAGCCGCGCGCGTAAGCTCCGTTGCCAGGCAGGGGCTTGTTCTTTTTGGCCTAGAAGCCTGCGAATGAGCGGACGGATGAAGACCTCCGCGCATACGAGAGCGCTGGTCACATGCCCGGGCAGACCCCAAAGGGTTTTTTGCCCCAAGCGCGCCAAAATCAGCGGTTTGCCGGGACTAATGGCAACGCCGTGCGCGAGCAGGGAGCAGCCCGGAAGGCTCTCAAACACTTGCGCCGTGAAGTCGCGCTGACCTGCGGAAGAACCGCCGGAAAGCAGCACAACATCGGCCCAGGCTATTGCTTCCAACAGCTTCTCTTTGAGCTTGGCCGCCTCATCCTTCACAATGCCTAAAGAACGCGCCTGCGCGCCCGCCGCTCTGGCAAGCGCCACAAGCGTGTGGCTGTTGACGTCGCGCACCTGGCCGGGATTTGGCCGAGCATTAATGGGCAAAACTTCATCACCGGTGGAAATAACCGCTACGCAGGGCTGCGCGCGTACGGTGACTGCTTCTTGCCCGAAGGCGGCGAGGAGTCCTATCTCCTGCGGTCGCAGAATGCTCCCGGCGGCAAGCAACACCTGCCCCTGGCGGGCGTCTTCATCCCTGGCGACGATGTTATCCCCCGGCGCCACCGGCTTTGTAAGCTCTATGCCGGCCGTACCGGCCTGCCGGGCGTATTCGAGCATGACCACCGCGTCAGCCCCTTCAGGAAGCATGCCGCCGGTCCAAATGCGCATACACTCGCCGTAAGCAAGGGAGCTCATGGTCGGCGCTCCCATGGGGCATTCCCCAATATATTCCAAAAGGGCGGGGGAGCTTTCGGATGCGCCGAACACATTCTGAGCGCGCACGGCAAAACCGTCCATGCAGGAACGGGCAAAGCCGGGCAGATCCTCAGGAGCGGAAAAATCATGGGCCAGAGTCCGGCCGAAAGCCTCGGCCAGGGAAACACGCTCCTCAGAGCCGGGAGAGCACTGCCGGATATGGCCTAAGACGGCGTCAACAGATTGCAGGGTAAGAAAATGCGCCATACGGCATCGCTACTACGGGCAAAAAAGTGTACCGTTTCTGCCCTAAACGGATAAAGATATATGAAGAGTTATGTCAGAAATGACTATGACATAGATGCCCGCATCTGGCAATATGGGGTATTGGCGGGTACCGGCTCCGTTTGCCGTGGTGCTTCGTCTGGCGGTGTTTTTTGTTGAGGGAGCGCTATAAACTTTCCTCAAAAAACCGCCTTTTGCAGCACAGGGGAGGCTCTACCAGTGAAAGGCCTCAAGTTCGGGAATGGAAAGGTCCAGATGCCAGAGTATATGGTCCGGCAGAGGTTGAGATCCGGTCAGCGCGCGGGCGGCCAGCAGCGCTTGCAAGATCGCCATTGCTTCCGGGGTGGGGGTGGGTACGCCGAGCCTATGCTCGGCCCGGTTTTTTTCGGCAAGCTCCTGGTTGCCGTAAAGCCGCGCCATGGCTCCTTCTGCAAGGTCGTTATCGTTCTGCCGGAAACTGATAAGGGAAAAACCCTCCAATCCGGCGATGGCCCCGTGGACAAAGAAAATACCCGCCTCATGCGCGGCTCGCTCAAGAATACGGCGGTCCGCTATGTTGTCCAGGCAATCTATGGCGATGTGGGCCTGCTTAAGCAGGCGAGGCAGATTTTCGCTTGTAGCCGCATCAGCGTATGTGTGGATGCTGATGTGGGAAGCAACGCGCTCTATATCCTCTTTGGCGGCGAGAACCTTGCTCATGCCCAAACGATCCTCGCGGCAACAGGCTTGGCGGTTGAGGTTGCTCTCTTCAAAGCAATCCTTATCGCATAGGCTCAGAGCGCCAATGCCCATGCGCGCCAGAAGCAGGGCCACGTGCCCGCCAAGGCCGCCGCAGCCTATAATCGCGGCATGGCTTTGCAGCATACGCGACTGCTCACGATCATTGAAAAAACCGCGGTTGTTTTTAAAGCGTAAGGGCCACACGCCGTGTTCAAGGCAGAAAATCATGGCTGCGCGCCATGTGGAGCGCAGCAAAAGGGCGGTTTCTCTTATTCCGGCGAGGGAGATGCTGAAAAAGGGAGTAATGCCTGGAGAGAGCTGGAGAGAAAGATAGGGCGCAAGCATCCGGCCCCATTCTTGCGGGAAGGCGGGGTGCAGGGAGTTAAAGCTGTGCTTGCCGAAATTCGCCGACATTGCGAGGCTCCCTTTCCAAGGGCGTTATCCGCCCCCCACGGCGGGGAAAAAAGCGACTCTGTCGCCATCGGCAAGGGAGTTTTTCAATTCCGCCCGAACGCCGTTTTGCATGACGATTTTAATCTCGCTTTGGGGTAATTTAAGCCGCGTCGCAAGATCGCCGATAGTGGCCGGAAAAGGCATGTCCACATGTAAGCCCTCCAGCGGATTGTAGCCGGCAACACAGTTTCTCAGGCTGGTGCTGAGTTTTACATAGACAGGCATGCGGAGCCTCCGAAAGTATGCGGCCCTTCCGGGAAAAAGAGCCCTTAATCCAAAAGAAGCTTCATCTGCTTCTGCTCCGAAGCCTCAGACACAGGCGCATCGGCAAGAAAGGCCGGCATGCTTTTATCCACCTGGCGCAGCGCCTTATGGAGCTCTTTTTCCACTTCGGCGAACCAGTCAATGAGTTCCAGCGCTTCAGGGGTAAGGACCATCGGCCTGCCGCCGATGGGTTCATCAGTGCGCACCAGCAAGGGTTTGCCCAGTTCTTTTTCCGCGTTGTTCAACCTCCCCCACGCCCAGCGATAGCTCATGCCGAGCTTTTGCGCCGCTTTGCGCAACGAGCCCAAATCGCGAATAGTCTTTAACAATTCCAGACGCCCGGGGCCAAAGGCGTACTGGCCGCCATGCTCAAGAAAAATTTTGACTGAGAGCTGCATAAAAAACTCGCTATTAAAAACTGTGAGTGCCGCCGTGCCGCGTTTTCAGCCGCCAAGACGCGCCTTGCGCCGCCGTTTTTACGGGAGCAACGGGGGGTGAGGATGCGCATGGTTACAAAACCATAGCCTATGATGGAGATAAACACAAATGAGCTTTTCTGCTTTAATGAGCATATACGCGATGTTAGCCGCTAGGCCCAGCCGAAAAGAGCAAGACGGCGCCGCTCTTCCCGCTGTCTGATGCAAGGAGAATCCGCTGCCGGCGAGGGAAAACGCCTAACGAGTGAAATAAAAATGGTTCATCTCACCCTTGAGGCTGACTTGATATGTATTGTCGCCCGGCAGGGAAACAAGGGCCGCATAACTCTTGGACGCTTCAGCATGGCGCATGATGGTGGAGAGGTTGCGCAAATCGCGCAACGCCGCTGACTGAGAGGCGATTTCAGCAAAAACAGTGGAAAACTCAGAAAAAGACGCAAGCAGCGCGGCGATGATACCTTTGTCCGGGTGTTCACCCACAAGGGTAAGTTGTGCCGACTCATTCAAGCGCAGGGTAACTTTGATGGAAAAATCCACCTTGAGCTTGCGCAATTCCGCATAGAGGGTTTCAGCAAAAATATCCTGTAACTCTGTAACGTTGTCCGCAAGAAGAGCAAGCAGATCCGAGCCGGGTTCCTGCATGGCTTCAAAAGCGGCCTTCAGCCTTGGCAGAACGGTGGAAAAGGACGTTTGCCCGTTGATGCGGGAGAGAGGAAAAAGAGGTTCTCCCGGTTCCGGGGAAAATTTTTCTTCTGTTTTTTCCAGAGGAGACGACGGGGCAAGCGTTTCCTGGAGAGGGCGCTCAGCCTGCGGGGGAAAGAGATGTTCCACGTTCACAGTGCCTCCTTGCTTCTGTGGCATATACGGCTGTGTTTTTCATGCCTTTTTCGGGTATAAAAGGCTTTTGATCGTGACGGAATAGGCCGTCACGCTTGTTCCATTAGAGCAGGTTACGCGTGAGACTGTCGCTTAAGGGCGAGAAAGCTCGCCTGCGCAATCTCGCGGGCCTTGGTGCGCTTCGCTTCACAAGACAAGAGCATTTTACCGGTATGTATATTTTCAAAGGTAAAATGCTCTAGGACAATGCTTTTCAATGTTCGCCTCCGGCATTTTTTTGCCGGAGCGGGCGTCTTAAAGTGAATTCGCTCCAGCGCCAGAACAACGAGAATAAATTTTCGTTCCAGGTAGCGGCGTTTTGCGGACAGGCGCGGCATTTTACCGGTTGCCGCCGACAATACGATGAAGCCGGAGCGCTGCGAACAGTGGAAGCAGTTTTTTCCCTTTTGCGCATTTGCCGGGATAAGAAGCAAATTCAGTGCCAGACCATGGCGCGCTTTGGAGGGAAAAATGCATGCCTGCTTACGCAGAGAGCTCTTTTGCGTGAAAAGCAAAAGACTATGGCCAAGGCAAAAGAAGGGAAATTATTGAGAAAGGGAGTCTTCTCCCGAAAATTCGAAATAGCTTGCGCACTGGGCTGCTTTTTCCCCCACAGTTACGCTGTAAAGCTGGACGCCATACGGCTTTATGAGCGGCAGAAGCGCTTGGTATATATACCGGGAAATGTTTTCCGAACTGGGGTTAAGATGGTCAAAGGGCGGTGTGTCGTTCAAAACAGCATGATCGAGCGTTTGCAACACGCTTTTCACGTGCTGTTTTAAAAGAGAAAAATCCACCAGAAATTCCGTGCCCGGGCTGAGCTGAGAGCCCTGCACCACCGCTTCCACAAAAAAATTATGCCCGTGCAGCCGTTCACATTTGCCTTGGTAATGCCGCAGGGCATGGGCGGCGGAAAACTCATCGCGCACCGCCAGACGCCAGAAAGAAGTGGACATGCAAACTCCTGTAAGGTATTGCCACAACTACCGCAGAACATTGAAAAAGATGTCTTGCAAGCGCAATTTAAGAGATGCTTCTTACTTGCCGGCGAGCATGCCAGGCGCTTTTCGCGCCTGAAGGCGGACAACAATTCTTTGATTTTATGCAGGCAGCCCATGGCAAATGAATATATTCTCACGCTCTCCTGTCCGGACGGGCGGGGTATTGTGGCGGACGTCACTGTATTTCTTTCGACTCATTACTGCAACATCAAGGACAGCGCCCAGTTCGGCGATCCGGAAACCGGCCTGTTTTTTATGCGCGTCCACTTTAAAGCGGAACCGGGCGCCCCGGACTATGCCGGCCTGCGGCACGATTTTACCGCGCTGGCAGAGCGTTTTTGCATGACATGGGAACTGCACGGGGCAGAGGCCAAATGCCGCATGGCTATTCTGGTATCGCGCCACGGGCACTGCCTTAACGATCTGCTTTACAGGCGCCGCACAGAAACGCTCCAGGCCGAAATCACATCGATTATTTCAAATCATGCGGACTTTCAGGAGGTTGCTGAATGGCACGGCATCACCTTTCATCATCTGCCTGTTACCGAAGAGAATAAGCTCTCGCAGGAAAAGCTTATGCTGGACATCTTCGAGCGCGAAAATGTGGAGCTTGTGGTGCTTGCAAGGTATATGCAGGTGCTGTCGGAGCGGATGTGCCATGCCCTTGCCGGACGCTGCATTAATATCCATCACTCCTTTTTGCCCAGCTTCAAAGGGGCGCAACCTTACAAACAGGCGCACGCGCGTGGGGTGAAGCTCATAGGGGCCACAGCCCACTACGTGACCGCGCAACTGGACGAAGGGCCGATTATTGAGCAAGGGGTCGAGCGCGTGGACCATGCCCATACGCCGGAAGATTTTGTCGCCCTGGGGCGCGATGTGGAATGCGTTGTCCTGGCGCGCGCCATTCGTTATCACATTGAGCGCAGGGTGCTGATGAATGGGCATAAGACGGTGATACTGCGTTAGGCTTTGCCGGCAAACGGCCTCCCCTGCTCTAGGTTTCGCCTGCTTATACCCCGGCAGATGAACTTTAAAGACGCTCACTCCGGCGTTTACTGCCGAGGTGAGCGTCTTTACGTTTATATGCCAGAGGGTTGCGGGAAGGCGTTTCCCCCCCGGGCAAAGCCTATTTGGCAGGCAGCGTAAAGGGCCACATGAGCGGAATGACCAGCAAACAGATCACAAAAGAGACCAGCACCAGCGGCAGGCCGAAGCGCACATAGTCCATGAACCGGTAATTACCCGCGCCGAGCACCAAGGTATTGGGCGGGGTGCCCACGGGAGTGGCAAAGGCGCAGGAGGCGGCGATGGCGATGGACATGAGCACCGCGTGAGGCGAAACGTTGATCTGCTGAGCAATGGCGAGGCCAATGGGGCAGAGCAGGGTCGCCGAAGCCGTGTTGGACATGAACTGGGTCAGGCCGCAGGTGAGGATGAAGAGCACGGCTGTCAGAAGCAGAGGCGAGGGAGCCCCGCCCATGATGGAGATAACCTGCTTGGCGATCAGCGCGCCCGCGCCGCTTTTGTCAAGGGCGGTGGCCATGGGCATCATGCCCGCGAAGAGGAAAATGGTCACCCAGTCAATGCCCTGATAGGCTTGCTTTTCTTTTAAGCAGCCGGTGAGCACCAGAAGAACGGCGCCGACGGTGGCCGGAATTTCCAGAGGCAGTGTTTTTTCAGGCACAAAGGCCATAATCAGCACAACGCCCAGCAAGGTGCAGCCCATGATGATCTTTTTTTGGGGATCATGGGTGTGGATTTTCGTTTCCGAGCCTCCGGCGGCTTGTGCCTGCTGCATATCGGCATCGCGGCGCGGCAGAAGAAACCGGGCGCACAACATCATGAAGATGGCGCCGCCAATGCACAGGGGAATGCCGATTTTGGCGAATTCAAAGAAGCCGAAAGTCGGGAAATTGTGAGCGGCGAGCACCTGGTTGGCGATAAGGTTGGGCGGCGTGCCCACTAGGGTGATGGTGCCGCCGAGCCCCGCTGCGAAGGCCAGAGGCATAAGCTGCCGCGAAGGGGACATGCCCGCCGCCACGCAGATGCCTATAACCACGGGCATAAGAGCGGCTGTGGTGCCGGTGTTGGAGCACACGGCGGACAGCGCCATGGCGGCCAGCATGGTGCCGAACATAAGGCTGCGCTGGCCCGTGCCGCACAGGCGCACCACTGTCTCGCCCATGGCCTGGGCAAGGCCTGTATGGAACATGCCGGCGCCGATGACAAACATGGCCGCGAACAGGACCACGGTGGAGTTGGAAAGGCCTGAAAATACCACCTTCATGGGAATGATGCCTAAAAGGCCGAGCGCTACCGCCCCGCTGAGGGATGTGATGGCAAGGGGAATAAGCTCGGTGATGAAGAACAGGGCCATGAAGGCAAGCACCATGAGGGTGACCGTGGCTTTATTCTGTTGCACCCATTGTCCTGCCGCAAAGGGAAGGATGGAGGTATCGGGCAGGGGTTTTTCCGCTGCCTGGACGGTTGCGCCCCCCGTGCTCGCCTGAGGGGAAGGAGAGGCGGCCGGATCTCCCGCCGCCGCAAGAGTGATGGATTGAGCGGACGCGGAGTCGCTTTTCGCCGTTGCGGCGTCTGTGCCGCTGAAAAACAAGGTGGACAGGAGCAGGGCGGCGGCAAGGCCGAGGTACATAAGACCGATGCGGATGCGTGTGGGTTTTTGCGCTGGATCTGACAACGGATGACGGGAGAAGAAAAAGTTTGACGGTATCGGTCCTGTGCCCATGAAGCCTCCTTGAGTTTTCCGGATAAAACGTAAAAAAAACAATAGGCGCAACGCGCATGCATACGCTCAGGCAGTGCTTTTCCATGAGGTTGACAGCTTTTGCGCATTGTTTCTCTTTAACAGCGCGCGATGCTGCCTTGTGTTCTTCTCCTCCTTGATGCAGCATAACGTCATGCAGCGCGTGCCCCGAAGAGGCAGGCAGCATCCCTTAATCCTGAGCGGGTGACAGTATTTATGCAGGCATATTGGCGGATTTTGGCGGTTGTGTCGATAAAAAAAGCGTATGTAAACGTATACTAGAGCAAATTATCATTGAAATGCGTATTTGCTTTGGCGGCGGGAACCGCCGCCCGTCATGAAGGCCTTGGCGAAACCTGCTTTGGCCGTTGAATGGCGAAGTGAGCGTCTTAACGTCACTCTGCTCTGGCGTCATGCCATTGCGCGAATGACATGACGCCAGAATATTTTTTTCTGGTTTTGATGAAAGGGCGCTGCCTTGCGGGCGCCCGGAGGGCATGGCTTTTTTGCCCTCCGGGTGCAGTGTGTGGATGTTAATATCTGTAATGATCCGGCTTATAGGGGCCATCCGCAGACACGCCGATATAATCGGCCTGCTCTTTTGTGAGCCGCGTCAATTTGGCTCCAAGGCGGCCAAGGTGCAAGCGGGCCACTTCTTCATCCAGGCGTTTGGGCAGCGTGTAGACCTGCGGCTTTAAGGTCGTGTTTCCGGCAAGCTCCAGCTGCGCCAGCACCTGATTGGTGAAGCTGTTGGACATGACAAAGCTGGGATGGCCTGTGGCGCAGCCCAGATTCATAAGCCGCCCCTCAGCCAGGACCACGATGGAGCGGCCCGAGGGCAGAAGCCATTTATCCACTTGGGGTTTGATGTTCGTACGCGCGCAGCCGGGGGTTTCTTCAAGCCAGGCCATATCGATTTCGTTATCAAAATGCCCGATATTGCAGACAATAGCTTCGTCTTTCATCCCCATAAGATGCTTGCCCGTGAGGACTTTGTAGTTGCCTGTGGCGGTGACGAAAATATCGGCAAAGGGAAGGGCCTCTTCCACGGTGGTGACTTCGTAGCCTTCCATGGCCGCCTGCAGAGCGCAGATGGGGTCTATTTCCGTGATCAGGACCCGGGCGCCGAAGCCGCGCATGCTCTGGGCGCAGCCTTTGCCTACATCTCCATAGCCGCACACCACCACAACCTTGCCGGCCACCATGACGTCCGTGGCGCGTTTGAGGCCGTCGGCGAGGGATTCTCGGCAGCCGTAAAGATTGTCGAATTTCGATTTGGTTACCGCGTCATTGACGTTGATGGCCGGGAACAGCAAGGTTCCTTCTTTTTGCATCTGATAAAGACGGTGTACGCCGGTGGTGGTTTCTTCAGAAACTCCCTTGACCTTGGCCGCTATTTTTGTCCAGTGGTCCTGTGAGCGCGCATAACCCGCGGCAAGGCGATCCATGATGATGGACAGTTCTTTATTGTCAACCGGGCGCTGGAGCAGGGAGGGGTTTTTTTCCACCTCCGCTCCTTTATGGATGAGCAAGGTGGCGTCGCCGCCGTCGTCCACGATAAGATCCGGGCCGGAACCGTCGGGCCAGGTGAGGGCCATTTCCGTGCACCACCAGTATTCCTCCAGGGTTTCTCCTTTCCAGGCGAAGACCTTGGCCATGCCGGATTCGGCAATGGCCGCGGCCGCATGATCCTGGGTGGAAAAGATGTTGCACGAAGCCCAGCGCAGATCCGCTCCCAAAGCATGCAGGGTTTTGATGAGCATGGCCGTTTGGATGGTCATATGCAAAGAGCCGGCCACGCGCAGGCCCTGGAGAGGCTTCGTTGGGCCGTGTATTTTGATGAGCTCCATAAGGCCCGGCATTTCGCGTTCCGAAAGTTGCATTTCTTTATGGCCGAACTCAGCTAAGGAGATGTCCGCAACCTTATAAGGCAGGGAAAGATCAAGTTCTTGTATGTTTTTTTTCGACACGGAAGCTCCTGTGTATGGTTGAAGAGTAAAATATTATAGGAGGTTGCCCTCAATAGCGCCTTTGTGATTAGGATCTTTTCTCCGCAAGCAAGATATGCAGGGAAAGGCCGCGCTCCACCTGAACGATTTCGCCCGAGCGCGGGATAAAGCCGGCTTTGCTCAGGTGGGCGTGCAGAACTTCCTGCGTAAAGCCCAGCCAGTGATCGCCGTATTCCAAACGCATGCGTTCATCGTTATGCTGGTTAAAGTCCGTAAGCAGCAGCAGACCCGAAGGCGCCAGCACGCGCTTGATTTCCCGCAGCACTTCCACAGGATGGGCAAGGTGGTGCAGCACCATATTTAAGGAAACAAAATCCGCTTCCGCATCACGCAGGGGAAGGTGGGAAAGATCGCCAATGCGCAAGGAAACGCGCTCTCCTTCAGCCGCAAAACGCCGGCGGGCCAACTCCAGCATGCGGGAAGAGCCGTCCACGCCGATGACGGTCTGCGCTTTTTGCAGCATGGCGTGAAGCACATTGCCTGTGCCGCACCCCAGATCCGCGGCGACGGCGCAGGAAGGCATGCGCCGGAGCACTGTTGCCGCAAGATCAAAGCCTCCCATGATTTCACGGGAGAGTTTATCCCAATCCTCTGCAATGGTATTGAAAAATTGCCGTGTCTTTTGCGCGCGCTCCTCCAGCATTCCCGTAGCCAGCGCCAGATCCGCTTTGAAAAGCTCCCCTTCCAGAAAAGGTTTGATTTGCTCAATAAAAGTATGGGCGAGGCCTTCCTGAGCGCTGGTGTAAAAAACCCAAAGCCCCTCGCGCCGCCAGGTAAGAAGGCCCGCGCTGGACATGATTTTGAGATGGCGGGAAATGCGCGATTGCCCCATGCCCAGGATGAGCATTAGTTCGTTGACGTTGAGTTCATGCCGGCGCAGAAGGTTGAGCAGACGCAGACGGGTGCCGTCCGCCAGGGCTTTGAAGTAGAGCAGGGATTCGGTCATGGTGGGGATCCGAAAAAATATGCGGCTGCCGGATTTTTCCGGCAAATGGTTACAGGGGAGGCAAAGGCTCAAAAGTGCATCATGAAATCTTGATACAGTATATCCTGATGTTAAAATATGTCAACGGTCCGCGTACAGCGTGGTGCAGTATGCTTTCTTTCCCGGAATTGGCGCGGGATAGAAAGGGCAGGGGGAAAAACTGCATTTTTTGCATGCGCGGCCGGTAGCTATGCCACTGCTGCAGCGTGAAGATTGCCTTGGGCGCTTGCTTATACTGCAAGGAGTTAAAAAAGGGCGGTTGCCGTTCTCGCCCCCACAGCGTAAAAGATTTTGAGGGGCAGAGCAGCGGAACTTTTGGGCGCAAGAGAGGCCGCCCCTTTTACACATACCATAAGGATAGCGCTATGCCCTGGGAGTCGTTGCTTGCTAAAGGTTCAGACCTCTTGCTGCCCATTCTGTTTTTTGTGGGCATAGCTCTTTTATTGCGTCTGCTGTATGGCCCCAAAGGGTTTTTCCGCGATCCGGCATGGGACGCCTGGAACGAGGAGGCGCGTTTGGAGTTGGAACGTAAAGGGGATGCGGAGGAAGATAAAAAGTTACAGGAACGCTTTGTAAGCTATGCGCGCGCTTTTTACTCCGGAGAAGCGGAACGGGACGGTCCTTTGGAGTTGAAGCTGGACCACAGTCTGCGTGTTTTGGCCTATGCGGAGGAACTGGCCGCCTCAGAACCCGCCTTTGCGAGCCGCGAAAGCGCGCGGGCCTTGCGCCTTGCCGCGTTGTTTCATGATGTGGGCCGCTTTGAGCAGTTTAGGCGCTTTCAGACTTTTTCTGACGCCCTTTCGTGCAATCATGGGGCTTTTGGAGCCAGAATCATCCGTACACAGGGGTTTTTGCAGCAAGAATCGCCGGACATGCGGCGGATAGTGCTTGCCGCCGTGGCCGCGCACAACCGGCTCACGCTGCCGTCTTCTTTGTCCGGGCGGGCCCTTAATGTGCTCAAAGGTCTGCGTGACGCCGACAAGCTGGATATTTTGCGTGTTATGGAAGCCCATCTGGCTCCAGGCGTAAAAGGCGACAGTGTAACGCTTCTGCATCTCAAAGATGAAGCGGGTTCCTGGTCCGCTCCTGTGGCGAAAGCATTGGAAGAAGGGCGCGTCGCTTTCTATAGCGATATGCGTTTCGTGAATGATTTTCGTATTCTTTTGTGCACCTGGCTGTGCGATCTGCACTTTGCCGCGTCACTTCGCATAGTGCGCAGGGAAAGGCGTTTTGCCTCTATTGTGGCCGGGCTTGAAGGAGCGCCGGAAATAGAGGCCAAGGCCAAGGCCTTTGTGGAAGCGCGTTTGGCAGAATAAAAAATGATGCCTGACGCGGCATCATGGCAAACTGCGCCCCGCCAAGGAGCGTATTGACCTTTTCTCTGTTAAGGCATATGGTTATAAATCGTTCAGGGCAATATGCATATGTTCATGCCGATTCTGAACATTCACAGCGAACCCGCCGCATTGAAACGGGAAAATGTTTGGGCGAACGGCGTAATCTGCAACATCCACAGGGATATATGCCGATAGTATCCTCGGCCGGAAATATTTCGGGCGCCAGCGTTCTGGTTCAAAGGTGCTCTCATGGCGAAGGCTGTGGGAGCACCTTTGCCGTTATGTGGGAAATAAGATGAAAGTATTTGATATTATTAATATTATTGAAAAAACAGCTGTGCCGGAGATTGCCGCCTCCTGGGATGTTTCGGGAATTCAGGTGGCTGCTTTGCGGAAAGAGGTTTCTTCTGTGGCCGTAATGCTGGATCCCACGCCGGAAAACTTGGACCGTGCCATTGCCGCCGGAGCGGGGTTTGTTCTTACTCACCATCCTCTTTCCATGAAGCCGCGTTTTCCCAACCGTGAGGATCCCTATCTCGCCATGCTGTCGCGGCTGTTTCGCAATGACGTGTGGCTTTATAGCGCTCATACGTCTTTGGACGCCAACCCGACCGGTCCGGTGCGCTGGCTGGCGGAAGAACTGGAACTGATCAGGATTACAACCCTTGAGCCTTTTGCTGAGGGGGCTCCTAATTCTCGTCCGGAAGTGCCCATGGCTACAGGAGGGCAAGGGGGAGGCTCTTCCGCTTATGGTTTCGGTTTTACCGGCACATTAACGCGCCCCATGAGCTATGCGGATTTTTGCCGCAAGCTGGCCTCCTGCCTTGGCCGGTCCGAATGGCAGGCCTGCGGGCGCAGGCCTGAAGCGGTTTTCCGCGTGGCTTGTTCCCCGGGCTCGGGGAAAAGCCTTTTGTCCGCGGCGGTTGCCGTCGGGGCGGATGTTTTCATCAGCGGAGATATTACCTACCATACCGCTCTGGACTCTCTGACCTTAGGCATGCGTGTGCTGGATGTAGGGCATTTTTTGCTTGAGGAGGAAATGATGCGGCGCTTTGCCAAACAGTTGGATCGCGATTTGGAAGTGCCGGTCAGCTTTTTTCCCAGCCGTGATCCTTTGGGCATCGAGCATATTGCATCATAGTGATTGAGCGTGCTGTCAGCGGCATAGTCATAAATAGTTTTAAGGAGGAGATCCTTGAGTCTTTATTTGAAACAAATCGAACAACTTATCTCTCTGCAAAAAGTGGATGATCAAATCCATGATCTGCGGCAGGAACTGGAAAGCGCCCCTCTGGAAGTGGAACAACTACGCCAGCGTTATGCGGAAGTTTCTGATCAGCGCGAGCATCAGCAGGACAAAATGGCTCACCTGCGCGAACAGGAAAAACGTCTCGGGTTTGAGATAGACGACGACACCGCACGCATAAAAAAGAGCAAAAGCAAGCTGATGAACGTGGCCAACTCGAAGGAGTATCAGGCCATGGTGCGCGAAATGGACACCTTGGAGCGCGTTAACCGCAATAGGGAAGAAGAAAAAACCGCCCTGCAGGAAGAACTGCTCCGTCAGTCTTCATTGCTGGCGGAGGTGGAGGCGCTCCACCTTTCTTTAGAGAATGAACTCAGTATTTGTGAAGCCAGCCTGCAAGCCCGTGTGGCGGCCGCTGAGGCGGCTATGGCGGAACTGCTCGGAAAGCGTAAGGAAACAAGCAAAGATGTGCCCATGCCTGTTTTCTCCCGCTATGAATTTATTCGCGAGCGGCTGCAACACCCTGTGATTGTGCCGGTTTCCGGCGGCGTCTGTTCCGGCTGCAATATCGCCATTCCACCCCAGAGCTTTATCGAACTGCAAAAGGCGGCGCAGATACTTTCCTGCCCTAATTGCCAGCGTCTTATGTTCTGGAGTGAACACTTCAAGCCGGACGCGGTGTAAACACGGGAGACGGCGTTTTTTGCAAGCGGCAAAGCCGAGTCTGAAGGCGGGCCGGATCGTCGCCGCGCGCCGCAAGGCGCGGGGAGGAAAGTCCGGGCTCCGCAGGGCAGGGCGCTGGGTAACGCCCAGGGGGAGAAATCTCCGGAAAGTGCCACAGAAAGTAAACCGCCTCCGCGCCTCGCGCGGCGGTAAGGGTGAAAGGGTGGGGCAAGAGCCCAC